>JAXLTB010000023.1:0-30191 GCA_046330295.1 Solirubrobacterales bacterium
TGCCGATCCAGGGGACCGCGCCGAGCGGCGGCGTCGCGCAGGCGCTCAACTTCTCGCCGATCGGCTGCGGGCTCTGGTTCGCGCTCGGACTCGGCCTCGCCTCGGTCTCGGTGTGGGTCCAGCACAGCGCCGAGGAGCCGTCCTGGGTGCAGACGATCAGGACGAAGCCGTGGCTGCCGCTGGCGGCCGCCGCGGCCCTGTACCTGGCGGTCAGCTTCTTCGTCCTCGAGCCCTACCCCCTCGCGACCTTCCCGCTGCGGAACGTCAACCTCTATCCGGTCGAGTTCGTGACCTTCGGCCTGATCGCCTTGCTCGTCGTCCTGCCGGCCGCCTTCGGCGACGAGGGCGAGGGGCGCTATCGCTGGTTCCTGCGCCACCGCGTGACCACCTGGCTCGGCCTGATCTCCTACGGGATCTTCCTCTGGCACTTCCCGGCGATCATCTTCCTGATCGACCTCGGGGCGCTCGACTGGTGGCCGCAGATGAGCTTCGTCGTCCTGCTGGTCACGACGCTCGCGATCACGATCGCCTGCGCGGCGATCAGTTACTACGCGCTCGAGCGGCCGATCATGCGCTGGGGGCGGCGCACGTCGGCGCGGTCGCCCTCGGAGGGGCCCCTGGCTGCCGGGGAGGCGGTCGTGATGCCCCCCGCCACGCCGCCGGCGATCGAACGCGAGCTCTCCTGACAGCTTGACCGGATCCGCAACTCCCCTCGCTCATCATCAGCCCCTCGATCCGGGCAAGACGGGCAGGGCGGCCTCGGGGATGCCGGTGGTCCCCGCCTTCGACGGCTTCCGCGGCATCGCGATCGTCGCGATCGTGATCTTCCACACGCTCCAGAACGCCGCTGTCGGGATGGGGCCCGAGGACGGACCGATCGGCAGCTTCATCTGGGCGATCGACCCCGGGCAGAGCTGCCTCAACGCGCTGTTCATCGTCAGCGGCTTCGTGATGTTCCTGCCGGTCGTGGCGCGAGGCGGCAAGCTCGGCTCGGTCAGCGCCTTCGCGGTCCGTCGCGCCGCACGCCTGTTCCCCGCCTACTTCGTCGTCCTCGCCCTGAGCCTGCTCCTGATCGCGGCGATGCCATACGACCCCCCGATCCCGTTCCCCGGCATCGGCGACATCTTCCTGACGTTCACGACGCTCGAGGTCCCGGCGGAGCTCTTCCGGTTCCAGTACTTCCTCGGGTTCGAGATGAACCGGGCGATCTGGACGCTCTCGCTCGACATCACCTTCTACATCCTCCTCGTCTTCTTCGCGACCCGCTGGTTCCGCCGCCCTCTGGTCGGCCTGGCGATCAGCGCCGCGATCGCGGTCGCCTGGCGGCTGTTGATGACGAATCTCGACAGCCTCGCATCGCTGCTCTCCGTCGATCTCTCGGCGGCGAGGGCCGACCAGCTCTACCTGGCGGGCGAGATCCAGTTCCCGTTCTGGGCCTTCTCCTTCGGCGTCGGGATGACCATCGCGCTCGTCTTCCTCCACCGCTGGCGGATCGTCGCGGCGCTCGACGTCGCGCGGGCCCGGGCCGTCCAGCTGGCGGCCGTTGCCGCCTTCGCCGCAGCGGCGATCGTCGTTGCGCTGGCGAAGCCCGCCTCGGTCGACTACTCGCCGCTGCTCGCACTCCTCTACACGGCGCTCATCGGGCTCTTCATGACGGGCACGATCTTCTCCAGCGACGGCTGGCAGCGGCCGTTCACCAACCGGCCGATGCGCTGGCTGGGAGATGTCAGCTACGGCATCTACCTGATCCACCTGGTGATCATCACCTCGCTCGCCAGGCTCGTCTCGATGCCGACCGGGACGGCCGAGGCGGCGCTGATCTGGCTCGCCGCCGTCGTCCCGGCCTCGATCGCCTGGGGGTGGATGTCGGCTCGCCTGATCGAGCGTCCGATCCGCGCGCGAGCGGCGCGGTGGGCACGCACGGTGGCCAAGGAGCCCGCGGGGCCATAGGATTTCCGGGCGCATGGACGTGCCCCGGAGCCACCTTCGCTTCCCGCTGTTCGACTCGCTGCGCGGAATCGCGGCACTCTCGATCCTCGTCGTCCACGTCGCGCTCTTCACGGTGTTCATGGACGGCCCCGTCTACTCGGTCGTCGGCGCGTTCCTCGCCCACCTGAACGTCGGCGTCCCGTTCTTCTTCCTGCTCTCCGCGTTCCTGCTCTACCGGCCGTTCGTAGCCGCCCGGGTCGCGGACCGCGACCGGCCCGGGTTCTCGGGCTACGCGAGGCGGCGATTCCTGCGGATCGCCCCCGCGTACTGGGCGGCATTGACGATCACGGCGATCGTGCCCGGCATGGCGGGGGCGTTCAGCGGCAACTGGTGGGTCTACTACGGCCTGCTTCAGAACTTCCCGATCTACGCGAAGGAGGGCGCCTGCACCGGCGACTCCTACCGCTGCGCGATCCCGCCCGCCTGGAGCCTCGCCGTCGAGGTCCTCTTCTACGCGGTGTTGCCGATCGTGATCGCGCTCGCCTGGCTGGGGCGACAGAAGCGGACCGGGAGCTGGCTGGTCCCCGAGCTCGCGGCGATCTCGATCCTGGCGCTGGTCTCGCTGCCGATCCAGGGGACCGCGCCGAGCGGCGGCGTCGCGCAGGCGCTCAACTTCTCGCCGATCGGCTGCGGGCTCTGGTTCGCGCTCGGACTCGGCCTCGCCTCGGTCTCGGTGTGGGTCCAGCACAGCGCCGAGGAGCCGTCCTGGGTGCAGACGATCAGGACAGCCGTGGTTGCCGCTGGTGGCCGCTGGTGGCCCTGTACCTGGCGGTCAGCTTCGTCCTCGAGCCCTACCCCCTCGCGACCTTCCCGCTGCGGAACGTCAACCTCTATCCGGTCGAGTTCGTGACCTTCGGCCTGATCGCCTTGCTCGTCGTCCTGCCGGCGGCCTTCGGCGACGAGGGCGAGGCGCTATCGCTGGTTCCTGCGCCACCGCGTGACCACCTGGCTCGGCCTGATCTCCCTACGGGATCTTCCTCTGGCACTTCCCGGCGATCATCTTCCTGATCGACCTCGGGGCGCTCGACTGGTGGCCGCAGATGAGCTTCGTCGTCCTGCTGGTCACGACGTCGGTGATCACGATCGCCTGCGCGGCGATCAGTTACTACGCGCCTCGAGCGGCTGATCATGCGCTGGGGGCGGCGAACTCTCCCGGGCAGTTCGGGCGAGCGGGCAGCGCGGCAGGGAGGAGCGGCGCCGGCGGGCGCGCCTGCCGCCGCCACCGACTCCGAGCCGGCCCTCTGAGCTGAGAAGAGCTGCGTCACTCGGCGACCGCGGTCGACCCGGCGGCGGCCCTAATCAGGTCGCCGAGCCCGCAGCGAGCCGGCCAGCCGGTGCATCACTCGACGGGTGCGGGCGACCGCCCGGCGCACCTGTCCCCCATCGCCGCCATCGCCGCCATCCCGGCGCTCGCCGATCTCCCGCCTGCGCCGCTCGAGCTCCCGCCGGAGCTGGCGGATGTTGTGACGAAGGGCCACGTACTCGCGCGGATCGTCCGCCGGCATCTCCAGGTCCTCGACCGTCAGCTCGACCTCGCGTCTTCGCATCAGCGCCCAGCTCTGGTTCTGGATCCGCGGCTCGACCGCGATGATCTCGAACGCGCGTCCCCAGTGGGCGCGCATCCACCAGTCCGAGATCAGGACCATCGGGCCGCCGAACGCCCACCGTTGTCGTGGCGCAGCACGTTCATGCCGACGCTGTCCTCGTCCCAGGGCTCGGCTGCGAGCACCTCGGAGCTCCAGCGGCCCATGTAGGTGGCGATCAGCAGGCCACCCGGCTTCAGCAGCCGATGCAAGCCCAACAGCCAGGGAAGCGAGTTGTCGGTCAGGTGGGTGAAGACGGAGAGCGCCCAGATCAGGCCGAAGGACCCGTGCTCGAGCCCGAGGGGCGGATCGGCCTGCGAGCGCAGCGCATGAAGCGGCGGGCAGAGGGCCCGCCTCGAGCCACTCGGATGCTGGCGCGCGTCGATGTCGGCCCCCCAGAGCTCCGCGCGCTCGGCCTCGGCGAGGAAGTGACGCAGGGTGCGGCCGGCGCCGCAGCCGAAGTCGAGGACGCGCTTGTCCGCGAAGGACCACCCGTCGGGCAGCAGGCCTTCCAGCGCGGCCCTCGTCTCCGCGCCGGTTCTCGTAGGCCGCGAACGGCGAGCCTGCCGCGACCCGCCAACGAGCAGACGCGCTCGGCCAGCTCCAGAGGCGGGTATGGCCACTCGCCGCTCGCGCTCATGCCTGCAAGATCGCAGACCGGGATCCGACGAAGCGGACTCTGACAGACCGCGGGCGGACCCCGAGCATGCCGCACGAACCACGAGGGGCGGGGCCGGCGCCACTTTGCACCGGACCCCGCCCCAGACGCTACGAGCGCTTCGGCGTGGAGGCTGGATGGTCGATTCCGAACCCGCGCGCGTGCGTGGGGGTTCGGGATCGATCAGCTAGCGCCGCTGTGTCCAGGTCAGGCTTCGCTCGCCCTTGATGGAGGCGCGCAGCTTCTGCTTGCCCTTGAGCTTGACGGTTCCCGTGAAGACCCGCCCGGCCTGGGCATCGAACCGCTTGACCCGCTTCCACTTCTTGTGCTTCTTGCCCTTCTGCCGCTCGACTACGACCTTGCCGGTCGCCGGGGACTTGCCCCAGATCGTCAGCTTCCTCTTCGACTTGCGGTCGGCGACGAAGGGGAACCGGTAGGCCTTCGCCGCCGGCTTGGCGTCTCCGTCCCTGAAGTAGAGACCGAAGGCAGCCTCCTCGTTGAAGTTGGGCTTGTCGCGGAGGAGGTTGTAGATCGCGGCCTTCACGCCCTGCTTCCAGAAGATGTAGAGCGACTGCTCGACCCAGCGCGCCTGCTTGGGGAGCGGAACGCCCTCATCGGAAGGCGGGTCGCTCCGGTACCAGAACTCGCTGACCCAGATCGGCCGCCGGACGCCCGCCGGAAGCAGCTTCCCCGCCTTCTCGGCGGCTCGGGTGGTCTTCCTGATCTTGTCCATGTCGCCCGCGGTCGCGTCGTCGGGATTGACCGCGTGCTGGTTGGGCGGGCCGGTGGTCGTGAGCGGGTGGTGGGAGACGATGTCGATGATCAGGCGCTCGCCACCCGGGCACTTCGTCGGCTTCAGCTTGCGCCCCTTGAGGCAGAACAGGTCGCGCATGAACTTCAGCGGCCGCGTCCGGGTCTTCTTCTCGCCGGTGATCCCGCCGAACGGCGCGAGCGCGGGCCCGATCACCTGGTTGTCGGCGTCGACCGACTTGACTCCCTCGGCGAGCGCGTTGTGCAGGTCCCGGTACAGCTCGGGGCCGGTGTTCTTGCCGCCCGAGAACTGCGGTGCGAGCCAGAAGTCGAGGTTCGGCTCGTTCCAGGCCTCGTAGTAGCGGACCTGGGGCAGCGTGCCGCCCAGCGGATCGGGGTAGCTGCCCGAGTAGCGGGTCGCGACCGCCTGGGCGAACTTGCCGAGGGCGATCGGGTCGGGCTTCCACGAGCCCGGCTGGGTGCCGGACGGGCGGTCGTCGCCCTCGGCCCACCGCGGCGCGGTGTTGAAGAGGAACATGACGTCGAGTGGCCACGTGCGCCCGCATCGCGGACGACTCGGTCCAGCGTCGTCCACTTCAGGCCGACGGATCTGCCGGATCGGTCGGTCGGCGGGGGGCTCGTCTCCCGCGATCGCGTGCCAGGTGACGTTGGTCCTGACGATCCCGGCCTGGGCCTGCTCGATCCGGTCGAACCACAGGTCCCTCACGTTCGTCCGTGGATCCGTCAGGCTCGGCTCGGCGACTCCGGTGACGATGTTCGACGCCGCGGAGGCCGTAGCGGCACCGGCCCGGGAAGGCCGACGGCGGCGATCAGGTCGGCAGCGAGCGCGCCCGCCTGCGCTCGAGCGAGCGCGCGAGCGCCGCAATGGACATCAGCAGGACGAATGCGAGAACTAGAACGTGCATAACCCCTATCTACGTCTCCTTGGTCGGGAAGCTGACAGTCGTCAGGACTGTGGCGCTGCTCGCCGCCTCCTGGCCGAGCAGGAACGCGCCCGCGGTCCAGTTCATCAACACGATCGCGATCCAGATGTTCCGGTCCCAGAGCACGTTCTGGAAGAAGCTGATCGCCAGCCATCCGATCGAGGCAGCTCAGCAGCCGCCATCGACCAGTACGTCCGCCCTTCGTCGATTCGTCGCCAGCCGGCGAGCCTCAGTAGTTCCTGACGGCGAGGACGATGATCATCACCCCGCCCGTAAGGCGATCCCGAGCAGGCCGCCGGCCGAGCCGACCTGGAGGAAGAAGCTGTGAGCATTGCCGGCATCCGCGAAGCCGACGCCGGTCACCGGATCGCTCTTGAACCGCTCCCAGGCCTCTTCGTTGTAGGTGTCCCTGGCGGCATCGCTGGCCGGCGCCCCGCCGAACAGGCGATCCACCGCGTTCCGGTCGCCGGCGGCGAACGAGAAGACGAGCAGGCCCGCGGCGAGCGCCACGACGATGATGACCGCCGTGGTCCTGTTCTCCTTGACCCATCCGGTCAACCTCCTCGCCCGTGGCCGCGACCACGAGCACGGCGACGAGGACCGCAGCTCCGAGCCCGGCACGGGAGCCGCTGACCACGACCGCCGCGAACAGGATCGCGGCGGCGGTGGCCGCCGTCCAGGCGGCGATCCTGCGGCGCTCCGAGACGACGAGCCCGAGCGCGACGCCGAAGACGATGACCGAGATGATCGCCAGGTGATTGGGATGGGGCGTCAACCCCGAGGGCCTCAGGAACCGGTGCAGGTCGGGGATCGCGAAGGCGACGAAGGCGCTGATGACGGCGCCGGCCACCCACAGCCAGGCGAAGCTCCTGATCGCCCGCAGGTCCGGGCGCCAGCACGTGATCAGCAGCATGGCGCCGAAGGAGGCCAGTGCGAACCGGACCAGCACGTCTCCACTGCTCCCGATCTCGTCGCTCGATTCCACGAGCGTGCCGATCGCGCCTCCGACCACGATCAGCGCGACCGCCACGGCCAGGAACCAGAACCGCTTGGTCCCCTCGACGCTGAAGCGCGGCAGCAGCAGCAGCACCGCTGCGATCAGGAAGACGTCCGAGGTGGTTATCGGGCCGATCGCCTTCCACGCGCTCATCGCCAGCGTGAACCCGGCGCCGGCGAGCGCGACGCCGCGGGCCCGCTGCAACCATGCCCCGCCCTCCTCCGCGGCACCGGCGAGGAGCGGGCCGCGGAGCCAGCGATCGCAGGCCGAGGCCGCCTCGCCGAACGAGCTCGGGCCGTGCTTTCCGAGGACGGTCCGCTCCGAGCTCATGCTGCGGTCCCGGAGGAGACCCCGCTCGCCGCCACCTGCGCGTGGACCCACTCGTAGGTCTCCTCGAGCCCGGCGCGGAGGCTGATCGACGGGGCCCAGCCGAGCCGCTCCTCGATCAGGTCGTTGTCGCTGTTACGGCCGCGGACGCCCTGCGGCGCCGAGAGGTCGTAGACGCGCTCGAGCCGGACGCCGGCGATGTCCTCGACGATCGTCACCAGCTCGTCGATCGTGACCATCTCGTCGCTGCCGAGGTTGAGCGGCTCGGTGATGTCGCTGTCCATCATTCGCCGCGTGCCCTCGACGCAGTCGTCGATGTACATGAAGCTCCGCGACTGCTTGCCGTCGCCCCAGATCGGGATCCGACCGGTGTCGCCGATCGCCGCCTCGGCGACCTTGCGGCAGATCGCCGCCGGCGCCTTCTCGCGGCCACCGGCCCAGGTCCCGTGCGGCCCGTAGACGTTGTGGTAGCGCAGCGAGCAGGCATCGAGGCCGAAGTCCTCGCGGAAGTGGCGGCAGAGGCGCTCGCTGAACAGCTTCTCCCAGCCGTAGCCGTCCTCGGGCATCGCCGGGTAGGCGTCGCTCTCCTTGAGGCCCGGGTTGTCGGTCTCGCGCTGGCGGTAGTCGGGGTAGACGCACGCCGAGGAGGCGAAGAAGAAGCGCTCGCAGCCGAGCCGGTTCGCGGACATCAGCAGGTGCGTGTTGATCAGCACCGAGAGCATGCAGAGGGCCTTGTTGTTCTCGATGAAGCCCATCCCGCCCATGTCGGCGGCGAGGTTGTAGACGTCGGCCATCCCGGCGACGGCACGGTCGCAGCTCGCGGCCTGGCTGAGGTCGAGGATCAGGTTCTCGGCCGGCTCGTGGACCTGGTACCAGTCGTCGAACGGCTTGACGTCGGCCGCCCTCACCTCGCGACCCTCGGCGAGCAGTCGTGCCACCAGGTGCCCGCCGATGAAGCCTCCTGCTCCGGTGACGAGAACCGGACCCTCTCCTGACGTCATCCGCGACTCTCCTTCCATGACTCTCCAGGCCCGTTGACGCGAGCACGAGGATATTGATTTTCTCCGCGACCGCCTGCCCGGAGCACCGCTTCCAGGCGGACCGCTCCTGCCCGCCGCCACCGTCTCGTCGAGCGAACGCTGGAAGCAGCGCCGCAACCGCGCGGCGGCCTCGAAGCGCTCGGCGGCGAAGTCGAGCCCGGCGCGGAGGCGCGGTCGAGCGCTGGCTCGTCCTCGAGCACCTCGGCGAGCTTGGCGCCGGCGCCGTCGAGGTCGGAGCTGTCGCAGACCCAGCCGGCGCCGCTGGTGCGGACGATCTCGGCGGCCTCCGTCTCGGGGCTGACGACGGCCAGCACCGACGCCGCGTGCCATGTAGGTCGTGATCTTCGAGGGCAGGTTGAAGTCGCTGACGTCGGGGTGTTGGGTGACGATCGCCACCCGGCGGCGGCCGAGCTCGGCGGCGAGCTCCCTGGAGACGACGCCGAGCATCTCGACGCGCCCGGCGGCGGCGACCTCGCGCACCGCCGGCGCGGCGACGCCGTCGCCGGTGATCCTGAGCTCGGCGCCGCGATCGCCCGCAGCGGGGCCGAGCGCCAGCTGCCCTGGCGAACTCGGCCAGGTTCTGGGTGAGGCCGATGTTGCCGATCACGAGCGCCGCTCGCCCCGAGGCTGCGAGGCGCGTGGCGCCCCGAGCTCGAGCGAGGGGAGGCGCCGCCGTAGATCTGCTCGGACCTCCTGCTGCACGCCGGCGGCGATCAGCTGCCGCGAGAAGGCGTTGGAGATCGTTATCACCTTGGCGGCGTCGCGGAACGCGAACCGCTCGAGCCCGCGGACCACCTTTCAGCGCCGCCCCCTCCCCTCCATCAGCCCGAAGTGGCGGCGGCGCTGGAGACGATGTCATGGAGCCACGCGACCCACGGAGGCGATGGATCCGCGAGTAGATCGCGGCTCCCGGGACCGCCATCAGCGAGGGTAGGGCGACGACGAGGACGTCGGCCCCGAACGGCGCCAGGGCTGCCGCCGTCTGACCGGCTCCGTAGGAGGCCTCGCAGAGCATTCGCTGCCAGCCCCGGGAGCGCCGCGTGTAGACCGGCAGCTCGACCACGTCGATCCCGTCCTGACCAGCTTGCGGGGTCGCCACGACGCCCCAGCTCGGGCTCGGGTAGTGCGGTGGAGGCGATCACGGCGACGTCGTTGCCGCTCGCCGCGAGCTGCCGGGCGAGCATCGCGGAGACCGAGGCCGATCCCCATCGGCACCGGGTCGTAGTACATGCTCCAGAGGTGGATCCTCATCGGGCCTGGCGTGCCGACGACCTCGCGGCGGGGCCGGTCGCGAGCCGGCGCGGTCCGCAGACCTCGCGGTAGAGCGCGATCATCTCCTCCGCGGCGGACCCGAACGAGTAACGCTCGAGCGCTCGCCGGCGGCCGGCGCGGCCCATCTCCGCGGCAGCGGCCGGATCGCTGAGGATCTCGTGCAGTGCGTTCGCGAACGAATCGCCGGTTCGACTGGCGACCAGCCCGGCGCCCGCCGCCCTCGACGTCATCGACGACCGCCACGCGATCGGTGATGACGACGGGCACGGCCGCGTCCATCGCTTCGACGACCGCGATGCCGAACGACTCGTCGGCGGACGGCAGGGCGAAGACGTCGAACTCCCCCAGCAGCTTCGCCTTCTCCCTCCCCGACGACCATCCCCGCGAAGACCACGCGGTCCGACAGGCCGAGGGAGGCGATCGACGTCGGCTCGCATCCGCCCGATCCCCTCGTCGTCGGGTCCGGCGACGACCAGTCGGGCCGCCGGGAGCCCGGCGCGATCCGCCGAAAGGCGTCGAGGAGGATCGGCGCCCCCTTCTCCTTGTGGCTGATGCGCCCGAGGAATCCGATCGTCAGCTGATCCGAACGATCGCGCGTTCCCGTCGCCGCCGGAGCGGCCTCGTCGAGCTCGTCGACGATCGGCGGCGGAACGGTTCGCATCCGCGACGCGGGAAAGGTCAGCATCCCCTCGTCGGCCTCCATCCGGGTCATCGCGATCACGGCGTCGGCCTGCGCGACCAGCCGGCGCTGGACGAGGATGTCGTATGGCTCCTCTTCCAGCGCTTGCGGTTGAAGTCGTGGCCTCCTCGGTCGCAGCGCCGTGGAGCTGCAGCACGTAGGGCACGCCGAGCCGCCGGGCGATCATCCCGGTCAGAGCCGTGAGCGGAGAGTAGATGCCGTGCAGGTGCACGAGGTCGGAGCGCCGACGAGCTCCCGTGCCTTGCGCAGCAGGGCTGCAGAGACGGAGGGGCCGCGGGTCGGGACGGCCACCACCTCCCAGGGGTGGACCGCTCCGAGTGCCTTCCGATCCTCCTCCGACAGGCGTCCCCGCCCGTCCCGGTCGGAGGTCAGGACGGTCACGTCGATGCCCTGCGGGCGAGCGCGGCACCGAGGTCGCGGACGTTGCGCGGCGGCCCGCCGTAGCGCTCGGCGATCCACGGCACGACGTGAAGCACCGAGGGCGGCCCGTCGGCGACGGCCGGACCTCGGGGGCGGGGATTCGGCGCGGTCATCTCGTCTGCGGTCGGGCCTCGGGGTGCGGGCTAGGTTGCCGCCCTTGGAACCGGCATCCTTGCATCGCTTCGACGACATGGCCCCGCGCTGCGGCGGGCGCGCAACGCCTGCCGCTGCGTGCGCAGGCCGGTGGTCGCATGGAGGCACCGCCACCTGAACGGGGACGACACGCTGATGATCTCGTCGAGGTCGGGCAGCACATGGCTCAGATTCATGCTGGCAGCCGCGATCACCGGGCGCAGCACCGACTTCTCCTCGGTCGATGAGGTCATTCCCTACGTTGGGCAACCGCTGATCGCGCGGCGATCTGGGGCAACCACGGTCGCCTTGTCAAAAGCCATGAGCGATCCAGCGCGATCGGGACGCAGGGCGGTTGCGCTTCATCTACCTGATCCGCGACGGTCGCGACGTTGCCGTCTACTCACTACTACTTCGCCAGCGTCACGGCACCTGGACCGGGTCGTTCCCGGGCTTCGTCGAAGCCTTCCTGGACGGCCGGCTCGACGGCTACGGCGCCTGGCAGGACCACGTCGAAGGATGGCTGGCCGGCCTGGGACGAAGCGGGACCACATCGTGGTCCGCTACGAGGACCCGCACCTCGATCGTCGCCCGCGAGCCCACGCGCTGCGCGGACTTCCTGCGGACGCCGCTGCGCGAGGGCCGGATCGCAGAGGCGATCGAGGTTGGGGCGGCGGACAGGATGCGCGACGCCGAGAGCCGGTCGACCAGGCAGGTCGTGAACCCGGCGATCCCCAACGTCCGCTCGACCCGGACCAGCAACTGGAGCGAGCACTTCGGCGACCGGGAGATGGCGGCCTTCCGCCGCCGGGGCGGACGCGCGCTCGAGCTCGGCGGCTACGCGCTCGACTGAGCCGGGCTCCTACCCGCGCGAAAGGGCCGTCCGCAGTCCGCGAAGGCCCGCAACGGCTTCGCCGCGACGCAGCCCCCGCGGCGGACGGCGATTACGGCAAGCAGCGCCAGGCTCGCCACCTGCGACGATGCAAGCGCGACCGCAACCCCGATGACCCCGAGGAGCGGCACGAGGGTCACCATCGCGACGACGAGCCATATGGTCGCGACGATCTCGGCCACGGTGCCGGCGCCCGGCTGCCCCCTGCCCCGCATCGTCTTCGGCCAGGACTCCGCCGTACGGCGGAAGAAGGCGCCCGCCAGCAGGATGTAGTAGGAGAGCTCGACGGAGTCCGTGAACTCATCGCCGAAGAAGAGCGGGATCAGTGTCGAGACGGTGGCGAGCAGGACGCACGTGATCACGATCGCGAGCGCGACGATCACCCAGAGGTACCGAGCGACCCGCCGCGCCTCGACCGGGTCGACTGCTCCGGCCACGGCGGGAAGGCCACCAGCCCGATCGCCTTCGCGAAGAAGTAAGGCAGGTTCGAAGCGCCAGGCCGACCACGTAGATGCCGAGGTCGCGCGAGGGCAGGAAGATCGCGAGGGCGATCTGGTCGGGGCGGACGATGTCCGTCGCCGAGTTCGCGCTCAAGATGCCGCGAGGCCGTAGGAGAGCAGCGCCCGGTCCGCGGGAAGGCCCTTGGTGTGATCGCTGACTGGAGCCGCGCGCCTGGTCAGCGCGAAGGCGAGCGTGACGCCGCCGATCAGCACCACCGCGGCGACCCATGAGACGACGACCGCCACCAGGCTCGCCGACAGCACGAAGAGGACGATGACCGCG
Organism: Solirubrobacterales bacterium; assembly: GCA_046330295.1. Taxonomy (GTDB): domain Bacteria; phylum Actinomycetota; class Thermoleophilia; order Solirubrobacterales; family 70-9; genus VAYN01. Next base: position 12,488 of record JAXLTB010000023.1, read on the forward strand.
GCTGCGAACAGGCTGATCGGAAGCAGGCGGAGCACGTTGAAGGCCCGCATGTCCGAACGGGCCTGCAGGATCGCCTGCCCGTACTCCTGCGCCAGCAGGCCCGCGACAGCGGCGATCCTGATCACCGCCGCCTGGCGGACCTCGGCGTCCCGGTCGGCGAAGACGGTCAGCGCGATCGCGGCTTGAGCGGCGGTCAGCAGTCCAAGCTGCCATCCGGCGAAGCCCATCGCGCGCCGGATCGTCGCTCGCCACGGGGCTCCGGAGGAGACGTAATAGGTCAACGCCGACGGGATCCCGAGACAGCCGAGCTGCACGAGCACGACCGGCCAAAGCATCAGCGCAGCGAGGTCGCCGCGACCGGCCGGCCCGAGCAGCCGCGCCAGGAACGGGCCGGTGATCACCAGCATGAACTGGACCGTCAGCCCCGCGCCGACGGTCAGCAGCAGGTTCCGTCGTGAGGGGTCGCGCCAGGCCTGCTTGGCGAACCCGATGACCGGGCTCAAGATGCTCGCTCGGGCGGCGGCGGGACCGCCGTCGCTCGATCCCGGCTCAGCCGGTCCCTCGTCAGCCGGTGGTCGTGGTCGTCGGCGAAGTCGTCGAGCCCGACTCGTCGAAGGTCCGGTTGATCAGGTTGGCGAGCCCGACGAGGAAAGTGCTGTCGGAGATCAACCACTTGCCGTTCTCCTTCTCCATCGGGATGGCGACCGTGCCGGCGAGCCTCGGCGCCGGCGATTCGATGGAGGTGTAGACCATCGCCTTGTCGGCATTGTCGCTTTCGCTGCCGCCCGACTTCTTCTCGCCCGACTTCTGCTTGCCGCCACCGCTCTTGTCAGGGGCGTTGGTGTCGATCGAGTCGATGCTGATCGTCGACTGGCCGGCCAGCGGCGAGAGCGAGGAGACGATCGAGAACTCGAAGCCGTCGGGAAGGTCATCCTGGACCTTCTTGGTGTAGGAGTCGATCACTCCCTCCACGTCGCGGCTCTGCAGCGCCCGCCACCAGATCAGGACCGTGCGCTCGGGCGAGTCCGGCTCGGTTGCGGCGATGTCATCGGCCGACACGGTGAGCTCGGAGCTGGGCACGGCCTCCGGCGTGCTGACGTCGGCGGAGGTCTCGTCGCCGGTGAGGTCCTGCCCCTCGACGCCGCAGCCGGCAACGAGGAGCCCCAGCGCGAGGACGAGCGCCAGCCCGGCGAGCACCGGAACCCGGCTCCGGACGTCTCGGCGGTCGACGACCTTGCTGCCCGACCTCTCCAATGCGCGCATGCTTGCTCTCCTCACCTGTCTGGCCTCATTCCGTTGCGACTTCGGGACGCGGATGTTAATCACAATCGAGGAATGCCTGCACAGGCCGCCAACCGCTGCCGGCAGCTCATCAGCCGGCCCCCCGATCGCCAGGCCGGTACCCGTACCCTGCCATCAGCGGCAGCGCCGGCAGCGCCGCCGCGAGCTGCGCAGGCCGGCTCATGCCGGTTCGCCAGCGCTCGTTGAGCACGATCTCCGACTCGCCCCGATCGAGGCGGTCCGGATTCCCCGACGGCCCGTGGGTGGGTTGGAAGCGAACCGTCCGCTCGCCGACGAACGGCAGCTCGGCGTCGGGCATCCCGGCGAAGTCGCAGATCTCACGGGCCGCCCGCCGCGGGTCGGCGGCGAAGTCCTCGTAGCGCAGCCGCATGTACCTCTGCCCGGCGGCCGGCGCCACCATGCGCTCCAGGACGCCGTTCCAGACGCTCCATGCGACCGACGTGCGCAGCGGCGAGCTGACGGTCATGGTGTCGCTGTTGGGGTCGTCGGGCGAGGGCTTCGCGCGGGCGGATGAGTACGCGACGGCTCGCGGGTCGCGAACCAGGTGCAGGACCCGCACGTCGAGGTCGCTCAGGGTCACGAGCGCATAGGCATCGGCCGGCACCTTCGACGAATCGACGACCACCCGCGCGCCGTCGACCTCTGCGATCGCCCGGTAGAGGGGCTCGACCAGCGACAGGTAGCGGCTCAGGCCCCCGGAATCGGCGCCGCCCGCCGCCCGCCGCAATCCGACGAGCTGGCGGGGCCGGGTGCGGAGGTGGCGATCCTGAAGCGCCACCACGGCTCGCGGGTCGGGCGGGTGCGCGCCGTAGGCGGCGTCGAGGACCCCGGTCCAGAAGGGGCACTCGCGGACGTGCTCGCCACAGCCGCAGATCCGGCCCTCGATCAGGCCGTTGCGCCACAGCGACCGCAGCTCGCCGACGCTTGTGAAGCCGTCGACCTGCCCGAGCAGGTTGTCGAGAACGGTGCTGCCGCTCCGAAACGAGCCGGCCACGAAGAGGACGATCGGGCCGGAAGCCCGCTGTGCATCGGCGTTCACGACTCGACCTTGTACCGGATCGTGCAACGCCGTCAGCAAAGGTCAGGCTGCTCCGTACATATCGACATGCGGAAAGAATGCGCCATCCTCGCTGTCGTCCTCGCCGTCTCGATCGCCGTCCCGGGCGTCGCAACCGCCGAGACCGGCTTCCGCTCCGGAGCGCCGGCGCTGGACCAGTACGTCGAGACGCTTCCCGACGCGGGCGGGGACAAGCCCGCCAACCACTCCGGCGACGGCGGCTCCTCGGTCGGAACCGACTCGGGCGACACCTACTCGTCCGGAACGACCGGAACCACCGCGACCTCCAGCGCTCCGGCGAGCTCGATCGCGGCGCCGCGCCCGCCCTCGTCGGAGCTCTCGAAGCTGCGCGCGAGCGGCAGCGACGGCGGCGCGACGGCGAACGCCATCGAGGCGATCTCCGGAGGCGCGGCGATCTCCGGAGCGGGCTCGGGCAGCTCGGGCGGGACCGGCAGCGACCTGCTCCCGCTCGACAGCGCCGACGGTGACTCGCCCTTCGCCGGCGTCGTCAGCGTGCTCACCGGCGGCGGCCCCGGCGGCCCGGCCCTCCCGGCCGTCCTGCTCACGGTCCTGGCCGGCGGCATCTTCCTGGGGACACGTGGCCTGGGGCGCGGCCGCGGCTCGGGCAACCGGCGCTAACCGGTCGTGACCCCACCCGGTCAAGCCACCGAGCCACGCCGCACGGGCGCGGTCGACCTCGGATCGCTGAGCGATGTGGCACGCCGCTACGGCGTGCCGTTCGCCGGCTGGGTGCTGCCGTTCCTGCTCGTCCTCTACCTCGCGCTCAAGCAGGGCGGCTACGACGGGGTGGTCCGGGGCGAGGTCGGAGTGGCGGTCTGGTGGATCGTCCTCGTCGGCGCCATCGTCGGCATCCTCCCGGCCGCCCGCATCGGCCGCGCCGGCTGGATCGCCATCGGCGTCCTCGGCGCGTTCACGGTCTGGACGGGACTCGGGATCGGGTGGTCGGAGAGCGCCGAGCGCAGCGTCGCCGAGCTCGGCCGGGTCGCCATGCTGCTCGGCGTCTTCGCCCTCGCGCTCTCGACGCAGGGCCACCGGGCGGCTCGCCGGACCCTTGCCGCGGTCGCGTCGGCGGTCGTCGTCGTCGCGGGCGTCGCGGTGCTGTCGCGCATGGAGCCGACGCTGCTGCCGGTCGACAACATCGTCAGCTTCCTGCCCAGCGCCGAGAACCGCCTCAGCTACCCGATCGGCTACTGGAACGGGCTCGCGCACCTGATGGCCCTCGGCCTGCCGCTGGTCGTCTGGCTCGCCGCCTCCGCTCGCCTGACGGTCGTTCGCGCGGCTGCCGCCGCGGCGATCCCGATCGTCGTCCTGACGATGTTCCCGACGCCGTCGCGCGGCGGCGTCGCGGCGGGCGTCGCCGCCCTGGTCGTCCTCGTCGCCTCTACCCGCGCAGGCTCCAGCTCATCCCCAGCCTCGCGCTCGGCGGCATCGGCGGCGTCCTCCTCGTCTCGGCGGCATCCCAGCGCGGCGACTTCCAGGACGGGCTGCTGACGACCACGGCCGCCTCCCAGGGCTCGGAGATGCTGGCGATGGCCTTGATCGTCTGCGGCGGCGTCGGCCTCCTGCAGGCCGCAGTGGCGTTGAGCGAGCGCGGCGGCCTCGTCCCCGAGATCCCCTGCCCCACCCCCGCCGCGACCGGGATCATCACCGGCGCCTGCCTTCGTCGCGGTCTGCATCGCGCTCGCCCTCGGGGCACCGCAGCAGCTGAGCAACGCGTGGGACCAGTTCAAGGAGCCGAACACCGCCGGCAGCGGCGTCGAGCGCCTCTACAGCACCAGCGGCAGCAACCGCTACCAGTACTGGCAGAGCGCGATCGACGCGAACGAGACCGATCCCCTGACCGGCATCGGCCCCGGCACGTTCGAGTTCTGGTGGCCTGGGACAACCCGCTCGTCGACTCGTCCGCCTTCGTCCGCGACGCCCACTCGCTCTACATCGAGACGCTGCCGAGCTCGGGATCGTCGGCTTCGTCCTGATCACCGGGCTGATCCTCTTCGTCGTCATCGGCGGCGGGGTGCGTGCGTTCAAGCGCCGCAACGGAGCCGCGACCGTGCTGGCGGCCGCGACTGCCGGAGCCGCAGCGTTCATGGTCTCCGCGGCAGTCGATTGGGTCTGGGAGCTGACCGTCATACCGGTCTGCTTCCTGCTCCTCGCCGCCGTGATCTTCGGCCGCGACGCCGATCCCTACGCCGATGACGATCCGGCCGCGCCGCCGGCGCCGTCCGCCGCGATGCGGGTCGGGCTCGCGATCGTCGCGGCCGCGGCCCTCGTCGCGGTCTCGATCCCCTTCGCCGGGCTCTCGGCCGTGGAGGACAGCCAGGCCGAGGCGCGCGGCTCGTCCCTGCAGCAGGCGCTCGTCGACGCCCGGACCGCGAGCGAGGTCCAGCCCTACGCCTCGAGCCCGCACCTGCAGGAGGCGCTGATCCTCGAGCGCGGCGGCGAGCTCGACGCCGCCGCCGTGGCCGCGACCAAGGCGACGGAGGAGGAGCCGACGAACTGGCGCCCCTTCCTGATCCTCTCCCGCATCGAGGCCGCCCGCGGACGCACCGCCGCCTCGATTGCGGCCTTCCGCGATGCTCGTGAGCTCAACCCGCGATCGCCGCTGTTCAACTGATGGACCGCTTCGACGACAACGAGCTCGACCTCGGCCCCGGCCTCGATCCCGGCGAGCGTGAATCGCTCATCGCGCTTGCCGAGAGGCTCGAGCGCGAACGGCCGGTCGTGGCGCCCCGGTTCCGCGGCGAGCTCCGTCGCAGCCTGATCGGCCGCCTCGAGGGTCGCGGCAAGGCACCGGACCGGCTCCGGGCACTGATCCTCGCCAACGGGCTCTCGGGGACGGTGATGCTGGCGGTCGCGGCATTGGGGGTCGCCGGAATCGGGCCCCTCGCCGCAGGGTAGGCTGAGCGCATGGACGAATCGGTCGAGCGGTTCGCTCGGCTCTACGACGAGCACATCTGGACGGTCTACGGGTTCTTCGGCTACCGGCTCGCCTCGCGCGAGGACGCCGAGGACCTGACACAGCAGACCTTCGAGCGCGCACTCAGGGCCTGGGGGCGTTACGACGAGCGCCGGGCCCGGCCGGCGACGTGGCTCCTTGCGATCGCCAGGAACCTGCTCATCGACCATCACCGGGCCGACCGCTCCGACCGGCTCGAGCCGATCGGCGAAGAGGGCCTGCGCCCCGACCAGGAGCCCGCCGGCGGCGAGCCCGACCGCGACCTCGGCCTCGACCCCGGACTCGAGTCGGCGCTCGGGTCCCTGGACGAGCGCGAGCGCGAGATCATCGCGCTGCGCTTCGGCGGCGACCTGACCGGCGCCGACATCGCCTCGATGACCGGCCTCACCCTGGCCAACGTCCAGCAGATCCTCTCGCGCAGCCTGCGGCGGCTGCGCAGCGAGCTCGAGACGGCTCCGCAACGCTGACGCAGGCGCAGGCGCCGACGGGCGGCCCGAGGTGCCCCCGACGGGCGATCTGCATCGCCCCTGTTGACAAACAACCCCCCAATGTGCGAGTTTCCCGCACCGAGTCCGGGGGCAACGTCAATCGAATCAGTGGACGGGCCGCAAGCAGGCGGCCTGAGCTTGGGGAAATGTCGGAGAGCACAGTCCAAGCTGGCGGAAATGAGTTCCAGCAAACCGAAGGGCGGGCACCGCAGGCTTCGGATCTCTACCTGCGCGAAGACGTCTTCGACGCCCGCGTGGTCGGGCTGCGCGCCGATCGGGTGCGCCGGATCACGATGGCCGGCGACGTGCTCGCGCTGTGCGCCTCCCTCGCCCTCACGGTCGCGTTCGCGGCGCTTCTCGGACGGACGATCCTCGGCGACGCCCAGCTCGCCGTGTTCGTGGCGCTGCTGCCCCTGTGGCTGCTGCTCGGCAACCTCTACGGCCTCTACCGCCTGCCCGAGCGGAACACCGACTGGTCGTTCGCCGACGACCTGAGCGCCACCTTCGTCGTCTCCTCGATCTGGGGCTGGTTCTGGCTCTTGGCGATGAGCGCGATCGCCGTCGGCGAGGTCCTCACCTCCCTGGCGCTCTGGGCCTTCTCGATAGCGATGGTCCCGCTCGTCAGGTCGATCTTCCGGGCCCGCCTGCAGGGAACCGACTGGTACCGCCAATCGGTGATGGTGGTTGGCACCCCGGCCGCGGTTCATCGCGTCCAGCGGCGCATCGAGCGCCAGCCGGCATGGTGCTTCGACATCGTCGAGTCGATCCAGATCGGCGGCCGCTTCGATCCCGGCGCGCGCGCGGCGTCGATCGCAGCCCAGGCCGACGCGATCGGGGTCGGGCGGGTGATCATCGCCGAGGGACCCGCCGACGTGGCCGAGCGAACGCGACTGATCCGTGACCTGCTCGAGCTCGGCATCTACGTCGACTACGTCTCGAGCGAGGCGGACGTCTTCCGCTCCAACGCCGGCGTCAGCCATCTCGAGGGGCTGCCGACGCTGTCGTACTCGCCGGTCCGGCTGAGCCCGTCGGCGAAGGTCGTCAAGCGCACGATCGACGTGGTCTGCGCGAGCGTCCTGCTGGTCGCCCTCTCGCCGCTGCTGGCCTACATCGCGATCCGGATCAAGCTCGACTCGCACGGGCCAGTGTTCTTCAAGCAGGATCGCCGCGGGGTCGACGGCACCAACTTCAAGCTCGTCAAGTTCAGGACGATGTCGACCGATGCCGAGGACCGGCTGCTCGAGGTCGCCGCGCTCCGCCTTCACCCCGGGAGCGCGACGTTCAAGGCCGCAAACGACCCGCGCGTGACCCGCTACGGGGAAACGCTGCGCCGGCGGTCCCTCGACGAGCTCCCGCAGCTCTGGAACGTGATCGTCGGCGACATGAGCCTCGTCGGGCCCCGCCCGCTCCCGCTCCAGGAGGCCGCTCACGTTCCGCCGCGCTACCGCGCCCGCGAGCGCGTCCGCCCCGGCCTGACGGGCCCCTGGCAGGTCCTTGGGCGCAGCGACATCCCGTTCGAGGACATGATCAAGCTCGACTACATGTACGTCAGCACGTGGTCGCCGCGCGGCGACCTGAAGCTGCTCCTGAAGACGGTGGCCGTCGTCTTCTAGGCGCGCGGCGCCTACTGAGCGCCGACGTCGATCGTGACCACGTTGAAGGGGTCGAGGCCCTCGAAGCGCTGCTCGGCGATCACCCGCGACCCCGGCGGCAGCTCGAAGTCCTCGGCAGTCGATCCGCCGAGGAACGGGTAGACCCGGATCGCGCTGACGTCGTCGCCGTCGCGAACCAGGTTCTCGTCGCGGGCGAGGACGATCAGCGAGCGCCCCTCCGCGTCCTGCACCGCCCTGCGGAGCAGGACCGCGGTCGCCGGGACCGGCGTCTGCGGCAGGAACGGCGGTTCGCCCTCGGGAAGCATCACCCTGAACTCGGGCCGCGTCCTCCAGGTAGGCGTCGAGCGGCGTCAGCGGGACCGGCGTAACCCCCGCTCCCAGCATCAGGTCGACGATCACGTCGTCGGGACCGGCCTCGGCCTCGATGTAGGAGGCCGCGGACTTGAAGTCGGTGAGCTCGTTCCCGGTCGACAGCGTCCTGACCGCACCGACCGCGAAGCAGGCGATCACGAGAACGGCCGAGACCGCGCCCCAGCGCCGCCCCGCCGAGACGATCACCGCGCCGATCAGGAGCGCGGGCCCGGCCGATGCGGTGACGAAGCTGCGGGCGCTGAGCAGGTCGTTGCCGGTGACGAGCAGGAACAGGAGCGCGAGGACGACGTTCGAGAGCGCCAGCGCCAGCGCCAGCGCCATACCGGGCGCGATCAGCGGCGGACGCGACGAGTCGGACGGGGCGGCCGCCCGCGTGCGGAAGTGCCTGAGGAGCCCGACCGCCGTTGCCGTCGCGAACCCGGACAGCCCCGACCAGGACGGGCACCAGCCCGAGGAAGTCGGAAAGGGTCCTGTACGGGTATCCGACCAACCAGCTCCTCGATCGCGCGTAGTCGCGGCCAGGCCCGAGCCCTGGATGGCGTAGAGAACGTCGGTGGTCGGCGAGTCCGCGTCGGCGAGCAGGCCGGGAATCCACGGGGCGGTAGAGGACCGCCGCGCACGCGTTGGCGATCAGGCCGGCCCCCGGGCCTCGGTGCGCCCAGAGCAGCCAGATGAGCTGCGCGGCGAGCACGAACGCCGCCGTAGTGCGTGTACATCGCCAGCAGCGAGAGGGCGCCGTAGGCGACCCACCACCGCGCCCGCCCGGTTCGGCGCGCCCGCGAGCATCGCCAGGGTCGAGCCGAGCAGCAGTGCGATCGCGACGCGTATCCGCGACCGTCGGCCGAGTAGAAGATCATGAACGGGCCCAGCGCCATCACCGCCGCGGCGATCACGCCGGCCGGCCGGCTCAGCGCCCGGGCACCGACCAGGTAGACGAGCGGGATCGAGACCGTGCCGGCGATCAGCGACGGCAGCCGGACGAGCTCGGGCGCCGAGCCGAGCTTCGTGGTCAACCAGGCGAGGACGAAGTAGAGCGGCGGCGAGATCTCGGCGTCGCCGGAGACGTAGCTCATCACGTCCGAAAGCGACCTGCCGTCGACGATGTACAGGGTCGACAGCTCGTCGCCGAGGACGGTCTGCCGGTAGCGCGCGAGCCGGAGCGCGAATCCGAGCGCGGCCGCGCTGCGACGGCGACGACCACCCAGCGGGCACCGGCAAGGATCTGCTTCAAGTCGCGGCTCGTCCTCTCCGCGGTCGCCCGCTCCGAGGCGGCAACCTACCAGCCACCCTGGCTCCCGCGCAGCTCATCCTCGCTCCCGATGCAGCTTCGAGCCAGCGGAACCTGACACGATGACCCGTTGCTGGACCGGGAACCGACAAGCGCTTCGAAGGTGGTCGTCGTGATGCCCGCGCGGCAGGCGGCGGCGACGCGCTGCGGGAGACCGTCGCCGCGATTCCGCCCGGTCACGTCGACGAGATCATCCTCGTCGACGACTCCTCGACCGACAGCACGCTGCAGCTCGCCCAGGAGCTGCTGCTGGAGGTCCTCTGGCACCCCCATCAGGTGGGCTACGGGGGAAACCAGAAGACCTGCTACATGCAGGCGCTCCACCACGGCGCGGACGTCGTCGTGATGCTCCACCCGGACGGGCAGTACGAGCCGGAGCTGATCCCCCACCTGATCGCGCCGATCCTCGCCGGCGACGCCGACCTCGTCCTCGGCTCGCGGCTGGCCACGCCGGGGGCCGCCCTCGCGGCGGGCATGCCGCGCTGGAAGTTCGCCGCGAACCGCTTCCTGACCGGGATCCAGAACCGGATCATGGGGACCGACCTGAGCGAGGCCCACACCGGCTACGGCCTACCGCGCGAGCTCCTGCTCGGCGTGCCCTTCCTTCGCAACGCGCTCGACTTCAGCTTCGACTCGGAGATGCTGTACCAGGCAGCCGAGCTCGGCTACACGATCAGGGAGGTGCCGGCCAACTGCCGGTACTTCGACGAAGCGTCTTCGGTCGGGTTTCGCTCCGGCGTCGTCTACGGCCTGAAGACGGTCTGGCAGGGCTTTCGCCTGATGCTCCATCGGGCCGGAACGTGCGGTCGCGCAAGTACAGGCATTGATGGTCCGGGCTGCCCGGCGTGAGCGACCTGGGACGATGGCGGCGATGAAGGTCACCGGCGAGCGTGTCGCGAGCCCCGAGGCCGGCTTCAACCCCACCTGGCAGCGCCACGTCGCCGCCTACAAGCTCAGCGAGCCTCACCTCCGCGACGGGCGGGTCCTCGACCTCGGCTGCGGGCCGGGCACAGCTTCCACCTGCTCGCGCCGCGCGAGACCGTCGGGCTCGACATCGACCCCGACGCCCTCGAGGGACAGGACCGCGAGACGGTCGTTGCCGACATGCGGGAGCTCCCGTTCGCCGACGGGTCCTTTCCCTCGATCCTGTCGGTCCAGTCGCTGGAGCACGTGCCCGATCCCGACCGCGTCGTCGACGAGGTCTGCAGGGTCCTGGCCGCGGACGGGGTCGCCGTCTTCGTCACACCGAACCGGCTGACCCTGGGGCGGCCCGACGAGATCATCGACCCCTACCACCACGTCGAGTTCGACCCCGAGCAGTTGCGTGCTCTCTGCGAGCTGCGGTTCGAGCGGGTCGAGATCCTCGGGATCTTCGGCTCCGCGCGGTACATGGAGATCTTCGACGAGGAGCGGGCGACCCTCGACAGGCTCCTCGGCCGGGACCCGCTGCGCCTGCGCAGGCTCGTGCCGATGCGAGCGAAGCAGAAGCTGTACGACCTGATGCTGAACCGCTATCGCGGTGACGACGACCCCCGTGCCACGGCAATCGCAGCCGACGACTTCGAGCTCCGCGCCGACGGCCTCGCCGATGCGCTCGACGTCTGCGCGGTCTGCCGCCGGCCGCGACGATGAAGCCGACCGAGGCGTGCGCCTGGTGCGGGGCGCCGTTCGACGCCCGCTCGTTGCGGCTCGGCAGGCGAACGGTCTGCCGCGCGTGCGGCGCCGCGACGACCGACCCGCGCCCGGATGACGAGGAGCTCGAAGCAGCCTACGGCGACTGGTACCGGCCCAGTGATGGCGGCGGTCGCTTCAACCTCGCCGGCGACGCGATCCTCGGGCGAACGCGCGGGCTGCTCGCTCGCCACCTCGACGAAGTCGCCCCTCCGGGACCGATCCTCGATGTCGGCGCCGGCGAGGGGACGCTCCTCGACGCGCTCGCCGCGCGCGGGCGGGACGTCACCGGGCTCGAGCGCGGGGCCAAGCGGGGGGATTTCCTCGACGAGCCGATCGAGGCGGTCGAGCGGGGGGACGGATGGGCCGCGGTCGTCTTCTGGCACTCGCTCGAGCACCTGCCGTTGCCGCGGTCGGCGATCCGCGAGGCCGGGCGGCTGCTCGTGCCCGGCGGCGTCCTGATCGTCGCCGTGCCGAACTCCGACTCGATCCAGGCACGCCTGTTCGGCGATCGCTGGCTCCACCTCGACATCCCCCGCCACCTCGTCCATCTGTCCACCGCGACCCTGGTGTCCGGCCTCGAGGAGGACGGGTTCCGGATCGAAGCCGTTTCCTACCTCCGGGGCGGGCAGGTCGTGATCGGCTGGCTGACGGGCCTCGTCGGCTCCATCCCCGGCCGGCTCGACCTCTACCAGGCGCTGCGCCGTCCCGAGGCCCGGCTCGGGGACCTGACACGCCGCCAGCAAGTCCTCTCCCTGGTCGCCGGCATCGTCCTCCTCCCCCTCGCCGCGGCTGGCGCCGCCGCGGAGATCCTGCTTCGACGGGGAGGAACGGCCTACGTCGAGGCCCGCACGGCCGGAGCCCGGGCCGGTCACGGACCGGTGCGTCAGGGCAACGACACGTCGCAGTAGGATTCCCGCCGTCCCCGAGGGTAGGGGGAGGAGTGGATAGATAACCGAGATGGCGAGGCGCCCGCCGGTTGCTGCGACGGCGCACGACGGCGAGCTGCTCGACGAGATCGAGGCGGCGATGGCGCCGCCGCGAAGCCACGCGCGCTTTCCGCTGTTCGACTCGTTGCGCGGGCTTGCGGCGATCTCGATCCTCGTCATCCACGCGGCCATCTTCACGGATGCGCTCGGCGACACCTGGGATGGACGGTTGCTCTCGCACCTCGACATCGGCGTCCCGTTCTTCTTCCTGCTCTCGGCCTTCCTCCTCTACCGCCCGTTCGTCGCGGCCCGAGTCCGCTCGGCGGATCGGCCCGCCTTCAGCGGCTACGCTCGCCGCCGCTTCCTGCGGATCGCACCGGCGTACTGGGCGGCGCTGACGATCGCCGCGATCGTGCCGGGGATGGCCGGAGCCTTCAGCGGCAACTGGTGGGTCTATTACGGGCTGCTGCAGAACTACCCGGTCTATACGCCGTCGGGAACCTGCGCCAGCGTCTTCGGGCAGTTCCGCTGCGGAATCCCGACGGCATGGAGCCTGAGCATCGAGGTCTTCTTCTATGCCCTGCTTCCGTTCTTCGTGTTGCTCATGGCGTGGATCGGCGGGCGCAGGCGAGCCTGGATCCTGCCGGAGGTCCTCGTGCTCGTCGCCCTTTCCGCGGCGTCGTTCGCGATTCAGAGCCACGTTCCTCAGACCGACTTCGAGCGGTTCCTCTTCTTCTCCCCGATCGGTCGCGGCTGGTGGTTCGCACTCGGCCTCGGCCTGGCCGCGTTCTCGGTCTGGGCGGGCTCGAGGCCGGAGAAGCGGCGCCTGGTCGCCGTCCTCGAGGACCATCCCTGGCTGCCCCTGATCGGCGCCGCGGCGCTGTATCTGGTGATGTCGTGGATGGTGCTCCCGCCCGGGACCGATCTCGCGTTCCCGATCGGCGACATGAACAGGTACCTGCTCCAGTACTTCGTCTTCGGGGTGATCGCGCTCCTGGTCGTGCTTCCGGCGACATTCGGAGGCGATGGGCCGGGGCACTACCGGCGCTTCCTCCGTCACCCGATCCCGACGTGGCTCGGCGTCATCTCCTACGGGATCTTCCTCTGGCAGTTCCCGGCCCTGATCTTCCTCCTCGATGCCGGCCTGGACGACTGGTGGCCATCGCTGAGCTTCCCGGTCGTCGCGCTGGCGACCTTCGCGCTGACGATCGTCTGTGCCACGGTCAGCTACTACGGCCTCGAGCGGCCGCTGATGCGATGGGGCAAGCGCCGGTTCGAGTCGACCGCGCCTGAGCCGGCAGTCACCGAGGTCTCGCCGTAGACTGCCGCGCCTATGCGCGTCAAGAACCCGGAGACGTTCGAGGAGAAGCTCGGCTACCTGCGGGAGCTGCGCGACGCGGCGATCCACTCCGCCTCGGAGGCAGCGGTCGAGAAGCAGCACGCGAAGGGAAAGCTGACGGCGCGCGAGCGGATCGAGAAGCTGCTCGACCCCGGCACGTTCGAGGAGCTCGACACCTTCGTCCGCCACCGCACCTACGACTTCGAGATGCAGAAGAACCGGCCCTGGGGCGACGCCGTCGTCACCGGCTACGGGCAGATCGACGGCCGGACCGTGTTCGTCTTCAGCCAGGACTTCACGGTCTTCGGCGGCTCGCTCGGCGAGGTGATGGCGGAGAAGATGGTCAAGGTGATGGACATCGCCGCCAGGGTCGGGGCGCCGGTGATCGGCCTCAACGACTCCGGCGGCGCCCGGATCCAGGAAGGAGTCGTCTCGCTCGGCGCCTACGGTGACGTCTTCGTCCGCAACGTCCAGTGCTCGGGCGTGATCCCGCAGATCAGCGTGATCATGGGGCCGTGCGCCGGCGGCGCGGTCTACTCCCCGGCCATGACCGACTTCATCTTCATGGTCAAGGAGACGTCGCACATGTTCATCACCGGCCCCGACGTGATCAAGACGGTGACCGGCGAGGAGGTCGAGTTCGAGGAGCTCGGCGGCGCGATGACCCACAACACCAAGTCCGGCGTCGCCCACTTCGCCGCCGAGGACGAGGAGAGCTGCCTCGAGGACGTCCGCTACCTGATCGGCTTCCTCCCCTCCAACAACCTCGAGACGCCACCGCGCGTCGACCCCTTCGACGACCCCGACCGGCGCGATCCCGCCCTCGACGGGATCGTCCCCGCCGACCCGCAGAAGCCCTACGACATGCGCGAGGTGATCTCGCTGATCGTCGACGACGGGGAGTTCTTCGAGGTCCACGAGCACTTCGCCCGGAACATCATCTGCGGCTTCTCGCGCCTCGACGGCCTCCCGGTCGGGATCGTCGGCAACCAGCCGATGCATCTCGCCGGCGTCCTCGACATCGAGTCGTCGGAGAAGGCGGCGCGGTTCGTCCGCACCTGCGACGCCTACAACATCCCGCTCGTCACCTTCACCGACGTCCCCGGCTTCCTGCCCGGGACCTCGCAGGAGTGGAACGGGATCATCCGCCATGGCGCCAAGCTGCTCTACGCGTTCACCGAGGCGACCGTCCCGAAGCTGACCGTCGTCACCCGCAAGGCCTACGGCGGCGCCTACGACGTCATGAACTCCAAGCACATGCTGGCCGACTTCAACTTCGCCTGGCCGACCGCCGAGGTCGCCGTGATGGGCCCCGAGGGCGCGGTCAACATCATCTACCGCAAGGACCTCGCCAGCTCGCCGACGCCCGAGGAGCGCCGCCAGAAGCTGATGGACGACTACAAGGCGCGCTTCGCGAACCCCTACTCGGCCGCCGAGCGCGGCTACATAGACGACGTCATCGAGCCCCGCGACACCCGCCCGAAGCTGATCCGGGCGCTGCACACGCTGCAGACCAAGCGCGTCGCCCAGCCGCAGCGCAAGCACGGCAACATCCCGCTCTAGAGGCCTGAGCGGGTCCCCCCGCACGACGGGCGGCGCCGGATGCCGCTCGTCGTCATCCGGCCGCGCGACCGCCGTCGCCGAGCCGGCGCGATCAGCGCGGCACGAGCTCGACCACGCTCAGGCCCTCGTCGCCGCCCTGGACGAGGCGGAAGCTGTAGCGCTCGGCCAGGTACTGCAGGGCGTACAGCTCGAGCGGCGTCAGGTCGGATCGCTCCCACCTCGCCAGGCCCGGCCCCCGAGCAGCCTCCAATCGGACGGCTGGATCCGGGCGACTCGGCGCAGGTGGGGCGTCGCCCGCAGCGCCGAAGTCGAGATCAGGAGCTTCGTGCCGGGTTCGATCGTCGGCAGGACGGCGTCCAGGGCCGGAAGCCTCTGTTCGGGAACGAGGCTGTCCTCCCACGGATCGCTGAGCGGCAGCGCGTTCACCCGGCCGGTCCGCGCGAGCGCTTCGACGCCGGTATCGGACTTGATCATGACCAGGCTCTCGTGCTCGCCCGGCATCTGCTCCTCCAGCAGGCGCTCCGCCGCCTCGGCACCCACCGACAGCTCCGGGGTGTCGCTGAGGTAGGAGAGCGGGGCACCGAGCGACTGCCCGCCGGGCGCGACGTAGGCGAGGGCCGACTGCCCGAAGCGCGATCCGACGCTCGACCACGAGACCGCGACCAGCAGCGTGCCGGCCAGCAGCGTCACCGCCATCGCGGTCAGCCGGGCGTCGCGCGGGACGGCATCCCGGCGCCGGAGGACCAGCCCGAGCCAGAGCAGGACGATCATCAGGGCGGGAAGGCTCACGTAGGCGATGATGTGGTCGGCGGACCGGTTGACGAGGTAGGTGAAGAGCGCCAGGCCGTAGGCCGTGGTGCCGCCGATCAGGACGAGCGGGCCGCGAAGCTCTCGAGCGAGCGCCGGCCTCCTGCGGAGGACGAGGACGAGCCCGGAGACCGAGGCCAGGTAGACGATCCCGAGCCCGAAGCCGGGAGACCAGGAGCTGAAGTCGTAGGTGATCTCGCCGACGGTCCCGAACAGGAACGCTCCCACGGTGCGGCCGTAGTCGATCCAGTCGGGGAGCTGACCCGAGACCAGCAAGGTCGCCAGGGCGAACGCGACGTGGGCCGCCAGGCACGCCGCCACGGCCGCGAGCAGGCGCTTGCCGATGTAGCGCCGGCGGCCACCCCCGGGCGCCGTGACCCCGATCATGACCGCCACGCCCGCATAGGTGATGACCGTGTACCCGAACGCCTCGAAGGCCCAGATCGACGACAGCGCGACCGCGAGGAGCTGGATCACGAGCCCGAGCCTCCCCTCGAACTGCCGGCGGGACTCGACGGCAGCGCCGAGCAGGATGAGCATCGGGATCCCGAAGCGGATCGCACCGTGCTGGAGCAGGCCGCCGACCGGGTACTCGAGGCCGTAGGCGAGCGCGAGGATCGCGACGATCATCCCGCCGGTTGCGAGCGGACGCCGGACGCCGCCCGCGCGAACGACGAGGTAGGCGCCCGCGAACACGCAGGCCGTGAGCATCCCGTCGAGCAGGCCCAGCATCCCGTTGGTCGTCCCGACGAGGGAGAGCCACCCGGCGACGAGGTAGATCGCGCCGGCCCCGTACTGGGAGAACGTGTCCACGAGCATCGTCCCGCCGCCGATGACGTGGTTGGCCGGGCCCAGGAACAGGTTCTGGTGGAACTGCATGAACAGCGTCTCGAGGCTGGCGTGGGGGTCGTTGACGCGGAAGATCACGACGTTGGGCACGGCCAGCAGGATCAGGACCACGATCGCCGCGTCGAAGCCGAGGCCGGCCCGGCGACCGAATCGCGGCACCTCGACGCGATCCCACGCGTAGACGAACGCGCCGGTCACGGCCACCCCGATCAACGCCACGGCGAGAGTGATCGATTCGAGGTAGGCGAGGCCGGCCATGAGGACGACGAGCAGGCAGGCGCTGCCCAGCCAGATCGCGCGGCCCGAGCTCCGCTGCAGCGTCGCCGGCAGCTCCTCGCCCGCGGCCGCCCGCGACAGGAGGACCGCAGCGCCCACCGCCCACGCCGCCACGAGCCCGAGCGTGTAGAAGGGGCCGCCTCCGACCCACTGGCGCTCCAGCAGGTTGGCCACCACCAGAGCCGCCAGCAGCGCGAAGGACGTCGTTGCGGCAACCACCTCGAGCCCCTCCGGGCCGGCCGCGGCGAGGATGCGATCCGCGAGGCGGGGAACCAGGTACAGGGCAAGCGGCAGGACCACCAGGAGCGCAAGCGCGAAGGTCAGGGTCTCGGCGCTCTGGTGGTGGTTCGGATAGACCGGCTCGAGCTTCACCTCGGGGAACAGCTCGTGGATCGGGATCGCGAGCAGGATCAGCCCGCCGATCGCGAGTGCCAGGGTGAGCGCCAGCACGGGGCCGAACGGGACGAGCCGGGCCTCGGCCTTCGCTGCCTCGAGGGGGCTCGGCACGGGCGCTCGCGAGACGACGGCTTCTCTCGCCATGGCCATGGGGGCATTCTTACTGGGAATGCCGGTGACGGGGTGCAGTCGTCCGCGAGGTGCGAGCGGCGATACAGTTGCGCCGGTGTCCCAGAACGGCAACCGGAAGCCGCCGCGGCCGCGGATCGAGATGCTCGGCTCCGCCGGGCCCGGCGAGGCTGCGGCGGTGATCGCCGCGGTCGAGCAGTTCCTCGCCGACACGGCACCGGCCGCCGGACCCGCCCCGGCGCCGAGCCCGTGGCAGCGCGCCGCGCTCGTCGAGGGCGTCATGGCCAAGCAGGCCTTCGGCCCCGGAATCGCGAACGGGAGGGACGCGTGGCGGTAGTCAAGATCATCGAGCTGGTCGGCAGCTCCAAGGTCTCGACCGACGATGCCGCCCGCCAGGCCCTGAAGAGCGCGCAGCGGAAGATCCGCAACATCCGCGCCGTCGACATCGTCAGCACCGGCCTCCGCGGCGAGGACCTCGACGAGTACCGCGCGCACGTCCGCGTCGCCTTCGTCGTCGAGAGCTCCGAGATCAGCGACGACGTCGACTAGCCAGATGGTCTAGGGCGTGCCGCTCTTCCGGCGCAAGCGCACCGGGCCCGAGCCCTCCGACGATCCCTGGGTCCTCGACCTGAATCCACCGGAGTGCCC
>JAXLTB010000024.1:0-29945 GCA_046330295.1 Solirubrobacterales bacterium
CACGATCAGCGGCGGTTCGCCGCGGAAGCGCAACTCGCCGTCGGCCACGTGGGTTAGCCTCTCGAGTGCCTTCAGGCTGTCCTTCGCCCGCGCCTTCGCCACCCCCTTGCGCACCCGCTTGGTCAGCTTCGGTTCCGCCTCGATCTCGCTCATCACCGCCTCGACGTCGAGCCGGGCGTACCAGACCTCGAGGTTGCGCTGGGAGGCGAACGCCCGCATCGAGTCGCGGTAGGCGCGCGCCGCCTCGACCACGGCGGCGCCGCGCTCCCTGCGCTTGAAGCCGTTTTCGCGGCCGGCGATCGCGAAGCTGGCGGCGAGCCGCTTGACGTCCCACTCCCAGGGCCCGGGCAGCGACTCGTCGAAGTCGTTGAGATCGAAGACGAGGCGGCGGTCGGGCGCCGCGAAGGCGCCGAAATTGGAGAGGTGGGCGTCGCCGCAGGCCTGGACCCGCAGCCCCGAGACCGCGGTGCGGGCGAGGTCGGCGGCCATCACCGCCGCGGCGCCGCGGAAGAAGGCAAAGGGTGAGGTGGCCATCCGCCCGTTGCGGATCGGGACCAGCTCGGGGACACGGCTCGCGGCCTGGCGCTCGAGAATCGCGACCGGGTCGTCGCGATCATCCCCAGGTGCCCAGGCAGCGTGGGCGGAGCGCGCTGCGCCGGAGCGCGCAGCCTTCCCGGCTGCGGCACTTGCGGCAGCGTCCATGCCGCCACCGTACAACCCGGACGGGCCGACCGCAAAGTCGGGTTGACGGGCCTCGGGCGTCCGGGTATCGACGCTCGAGACCGGCCGACCGGAGGATCAGACCGTGGCGGGTGCCTGCTCGGACTGGCTGTCGCGGGCGGCGTCGGCCTGCTTGGCCTCGGCCTCCGGCGTCGTGTCGCCGATGTCGCGCGGCAGCAGCACCTCGCGGGCGATGACCAGGCGCTGGATCTGGCTGGTGCCCTCGTAGAGCTGCATGATCTTGGCGTCGCGCATCAGTTTCTCGACCGGGTACTCCTTGATGAACCCGTAGCCGCCGTAGACCTGCACGGCGTCGACGGTGATCTCCATCGCCGAGTCGGCGGCGAAGCGCTTGGCCTCCGAGGAGACGAGCGTGTTGCGCTTGCCCTGGTCGAGCAGGACGGCGGAGTTCCAGACCAGGAGCCGAGCCGCGTCGACTTTCGTCGCCATATCGGCGATCATGAACTGGATCGCCTGGTGCATCGCGATCGGGACGCCGAACTGGACCCTTTCCTTGGAGTACTCGGCCGCGAACTCGAAGGCCGCGCGACCGATGCCGACAGCCATCGCCGAGACGCCGGGGCGGGTCCGGTCGAGGGTCATCATCGCCAGTTTGAATCCCTTGTTCTCCTCGCCGATCAGGTTCTCGGCCGGAACCTCGACTTCGTCGAAGGAGATGGTCGCGGTGTTGGAGGCCCGCTGGCCCATCTTGTCCTCCTTCTTGTCGACGCTGACCCCGGGGAGGTCGGCGTCGACGACGAAGGCGCTGATCCCGCGGTGGCCCGCCTCCGGGTCGGTCTTGGCGTAGACCGTGAACCAGTTGGCGTAGGTGCCGTTGGTGATGAAGCACTTGGAGCCGTTGATGACGTACTTGTCGCCCTTCTTCACGGCGCGGGTCTTCATGCCGCTGACGTCGGAGCCGGCGTCGGGCTCGGTCAGGCAGAAGGAAGCCAGCTTCGGCTCCTCTGTGAGCATCCCGAGGTACTTCTTCTTGGTCTCCTCGGAGCCGCCGAGGGTGACCGGCGCGGAGGCGAGGCCGTTGGCCATCAGCGAGGTGCCGATGCCCGAGCAGCCCCAGCCCATCTCCTCCTCGATCAGGCAGCCCGAGAGGTAGTCGAGGCCGGGACCGCCGTAGGTCTCCGGGATGTGGGTGTTCATCAACCCGACCTCCCAGGCCTTGTCGATGATGTCCTGGGGCCAGGTGCCGTCCTTGTCGTACTCCCAGGCGACCCTCCGCATCTCTTTCTCGGCGAAGCTGTGGGCCAGCTCGCGCAGATCCTTCTGCTCGTCGGTGAGGGTGAAGTCAACCACCGGTCGGGGCTCCTTTTGGTCGGTGCTTAAAAAGTCTGCCCGGAGCGCTGTCGCAAGGGCGCGCTCCGCTGATTGACTGGTCAGTCAACCAATGCAAAGGGTAGCGAATGCCCGCCCTGCCATGGGCCGTCTACTCTTCTCTCATGCCATCGGCGACGGGAGCGGTCGCGATCGACAACGGCACCGTGTTGGTGCTGATCGCCCTGGTTGCCGTTCCGTTCGCCGCCTTCGCCTTCTCCCGCGCCGGCGAGGCCTACCGCTCGATCGGGAAAGGTGCCCTCTCCATAGACCAGGACCTGCCCGTGCCGCGCTACCTGCGGGACCCCGAGGAGCCTGTCGACCCGGCGATCCAGGCGGCCGAGGTCCGGCAGATGCTGGAGGCCAAGGCGAGCCGGCAACAGCGGCGGGGCGAGGCGCCGATCGACGTCGAAGCCGAGACGGAACGCCTGCTCTACCGGCCCGCTGCTGCCGGCGACCAGGACGCGGAGATGCGGGCCGAAGTTCGCCAGCTGGTCCTCGGCCGCAACGAACGGCGCATGCGCGAGGGCCTGGAGCCGCTCGACCTCGAGCACGAGACCGATTGCCAGCTCGCGGATTTCATAGGATCGCGTTGATGCCCGGACCCGAGGACAACCTCTACGAGGTCGAGGAGCTGCTGATGCAGCCCGGGACCTACTTCAATCCCCAGACCGAGGTCGTCGTGGTGGTCGACGACTCGGCCTCGATCGACCAGGAGGTCTTCAACATGGAGGCCTACGAGGGGGCCGACTGGGTGAGGATCTCCGAGGAGACCCCGATCGACGAGGACGGGCGCGACCGCATCCTCGAGACCTTCCAGACCCACTACCACCCCGGCTCGACCGGCTCCGTCTCGGCGACCGCGCTCGAACAGGGCGACGAGGAGATGGACGCCGAAGAGGACGGCCAGGACCCCGGCCGCGAGGACTGATGCTGGCCGAGGGGGATGCGGCGCCCGACTTCACGCTGCCCGATCAGGACGGCAACGAGGTCACCCTCTCGGGACTGCGCGGGGAGACCGTGGTCCTCTACTTCTACCCCCGCGCCGACACCCCGGGGCCTTAGCGTAAGGCGGAGCAGATGAAGCCCGGCGATCCGGCCCCAGATTTTGAGCTTCCCAATCAGGATGGCGACCTGATCCGGCTCTCCGATCTGCTCGGACAACCGTGGCTCGTGCTGTATTTCTTCCCTCGGGCAGACACCCCAGGCTGTACAACGCAGTCGTGCGGAGTCCGCGACCGCTCAGCTGAGTACGAGGCGGCGGGAGCGCGGGTGGTCGGGATCTCCCCTGATGAGCCGGAGATGCTTGAGAAGTTTGACGACAAGTACGACCTCGGCTTCACTCTGCTCGGCGACGTCAAGCACTCGGTCGCCGACGCATACGGCGCGTGGGGCGAGAAGTCGATGTATGGCAAGAAGTACATGGGCGTGCTGCGCAACACCTACATCGTCGACGCCAAGGGCAAGATCGCCCGCGTGTTGCCGAAGGTGCAGCCGAAAAAGCACGACGATCTCGTGCTGAAGGCGCTGGCCGAACTGGGCTGGCCGGAATCGGCCTAGACGATCGAGACGATCAACGTTCGCGAGCGCGCTCTAGCGATCGCTCCAGTCGACGAACCGCTTGATCCGCTGCGCGTCCAACCCGTGACCTCTTGTCAAGGTCTCGGGATCCGCTCTCGGTGGGGCGGATCGGTTCCCGTTTAAGGATGGTCTGAGGCATCGCGTCGGTCAGGCTGGAAAATGAAGACGATCCAGTCACGGGGAACATACCCGCTCCCTTCTTTCTCTATCAGGCCGAGCTCACCTATGGCATTGATGTCCCGGGTCAAGGTCTTCTCAGTTCTATCCGCATAGAGCTCGCTCAAGTCCGGCGTAAGCCGCCGCAAGTCCGATTTCGAAATCGGCTCCAGCGTTTCGTTGTAGTTCTCGCTGATCGCGAGCGCCAGCTTCAGGCGTCGCCGGTCCGCTTCCGTCTTGACCTCGCCGATGGTCTCGTAGATGTATTGCTCCCATCGATCGCGAAACTGCTGTCCGCGAATCTTTTCGAGCGCATCGGAAATGCCATCGACCAGGCCTTGGACCGCGTACTCGACGAAGGGAATCGGGTCTCCCGTTTTGCTCGCAAGATCTAGCTGCCGGTAATACTCGCTCCGAGTGGCGTTGTAGTGATTACTCAATAGATGGCAAACCGGAACCGGCAGATGTGCGGCAAGCAAGATCTGCACCTCCATCAGACGGGCAGTTCGCCCATTGCCATCGCCGAACGGATGAATCCATGCGAGGTAGAGATGTGCGATCACGGCCTTGAGGACCGCAAACGCCGTTCGATCTGCCTCTCGCTCCGTGTTGAGCGGTGAGTCGTTAAGCCAATCGCAGAGGCGGGAGAGCAGGAATTCGCAGTCTTGCCAAGGCGCCCCCCGGTATCGCGCCACCCCCACTGAGTGATCGCGGATGGAGCCGGGGACCACGTTTTCCTCAACGGGGAGATCGTGCAGGACCATGCCGTTGTAGTTCTTGATCTTGTCGACGCTCAGGTACGGAGAGCCGTCCTCGAAGACCAGCTCGTCCTTAATCCCGTTCGCAGCGTCGAGGATGTTCCGGATCTCTTGGCCCAAATACTGCTGGGAAGTCGGCAGCTCAAGGGTCCCCTGCACTGCTTTAAGCGCATCCTCCTCATTCAGCGTGTTGCCCTCGATGGCGGTCGTCGCGAGAGCGCCCCTCGCAAGAAAGAGCTCGTGAAGCTCCCGACCCGTCTCGGGCTTGAGCATCGATTTCGCGATGGTCTCTGAATTTGCCGAGACGACCCCCAGCATTCTCCAGACATGCGCCGGGACACGATTCAAATCTAAGGTGAACGTGATCCACGGGTGGGTAGCGAGGTATTCCCGTGTCTCCATCAATGTCCACGCAGTATACAGCTAGAACGGCTCTAGCATGGGCAAAATCCGTATATAGGGGCTTATTTGTCCGAGCTTGTGTCCAATCCAAACACTCTCGTTACTGTTTTTAGATCCCCGCGCTGACACCCCGGGCTGCACCACTCAGGCCTGCGGAGTCCGCGACCGGGGCTCCGAGTACCGCAAGGCCGGAGCGCGCGTGATCGGCATCTCCCCCGACGAGATCGGCGCGATCGAGAGGCTCGCCGGCAAGTACGACCTCGACTTCACCCTGCTGGCCGACGTCGATCACGCCGTGGCCGACGCCTACGGCACCTGGGGCGAGAAGTCGATGTACGGCAAGAAGTACATGGGCGTGCAGCGCGCCACCTTCATCGTCGATCCCGTCGGCAGGATCGCCAAGGCCTTTCCGAAGGTCTCGCCGAAGAAGCACGACGACCTCGTGCTCGGCGCCCTCGCCGAGCTGGCTGCCGCCTGAGCGGCGACCGGGGTCAGGCGCTCAGCGCGACGACGCCGATGAAGCTGGCGTAGAGGACGAACCAGCCGACCACGGCCGGGAGCTTGAAGCGAGCGCCGCGGTGCAGGCTGAGGTAGGCGATCAGGCCGCCGGCGAATCCGAGGGCGATCGAGAGAACGGCGTTTCCGTCCAAAGTCCAGCTGGTGAAGATCAGGCCGATCCCGACCGGGATCGTCGACTGGAAGACCATCGCGCCGCTGACGTTTCCCAGCGCCAGAGCGTCCTTGCCTTCCCGCACCCAGAAGAAGCTGTTGACCTTCTCGGGCAGCTCGGTCGCCAGCGGCGCCAGGATCAGGGCCAGGACCAGGGCGTCGACGCCGATGCTCTCGGCGATCCTGAGCAGCTGTTCGACGAAGAGATGGGCCCCGCCGACCATCGCTCCGAGGCCGACCAGGAGCTGCACCACGCACAGCCCGAGCGCGGGGTGGACGCGGCGCTCGCTGCGGCGCTCGAAGATCAGCGGGTCGAGCGTCTCCTCTCCCTGGACCTCGCCCCCGGCCCTCAGGGTGCGGCGGATGTAGAGCACGTAGGCCGCCAGGAAGGCGATCCCGATGGGGATCCGCACGGCCGCCGGCGGCCCCCAGGCAAGCAGCCCCGCGACCGCGAAGAAGACGAGGAAGAAGAGCAGGTCGCGCTCCAGCGTCGGGCCGTGGGCGACCAGCCGGACACCCTGGTCGCGGCGGCGGCGATAGAGGAAGGCGAAGAGCCCAACCAGCCCCATCGCCAGCGTCGCCAGCAGGAAGGGGGCGCCGACGATCGCCCCGATCGCGACGTCTTCGGACCCCGCGCTCGCGTCGAGCAGCGCGACAACCGCGATCAGCGTCTCCGGCATCGCCGTCCCGACCGCGGCCAGAACGCTGCCCACCGCCCCCTCGCCCAAGTTCAGCCGGTGCCCGATCCACTCGACGGCGTTGGTGAACAAGAGCGCACCGGAAAGGACTATCGCGAAGCTGGCGAGGAGGAGGAGCGCGTCCACCTCGATCAGGCTAGGCGAAGTAGAACGCGAGCCCGAAGACGAAGTACACGGCGAGCAGCTGCACGCCCTCGAACCACGTCGACTCGCCGTCCTGGGTCGTGTAGTTGGCGATCATGATCGCCAGCAGGATCGCGCCCAGCTCGAAGCCGTTGAAAACCAGCGCCAGCGGGTAGGGCCCGAGGAAGAAGGAGGCCAGCACGAGGACCGGGGCGACGAAGAGCGCCACCTGGGCACTGGACCCGATCGCGATGTTGACCGCCAGGTCCATCTTGTCTTTCATCGCGACCAGAACGGCGACCCAGTGCTCCGCCGCGTTGCCGACGATCGCGACGACGATCACGCCGATGAAGAACTCCGAGAGGCCGATCGAGTGCGAGGCCTCGGTGATCGAGCCGACCAGGACCTCGGACATCACCCCGACCAGCACGCCGGCGATCGCCAGCGCGATCACCGAGGTGCGCGTCGACCAGCCCCAGCTGTCCTCGTCCTCGTACTCCGGGTTGAAGATGTCGCGGTGCGTCTTCAGCGAGAAGAAGAGGCCGATCACGTAGGTGACGATGAGGACGACGGCGACGGCGAGCGAGAGATGCTCGACGGTTCCGCCGTAGTTGATCGACTCGGCCCCGGGGCTGGGCAGCCCCTTGCCCTCGACCAGCTCGAAGATCGCCGGCATCAGCAGCGCCGCGGCGGCGAGCATCAGCATCGAGGTCTGGATGCTGGCGCCGGTGCCGCTGAAGAACTGTTTGTCGCGGCCGATTCCGCCGGCCAGCATCGCGGCGCCGAGGACGAGCAGGATGTTGCCGATGATCGAGCCGACGATCGAGGCCTTCACCACCTCCTGTAGGCCCTGGCCAAGCGCGAAGAGGGCGATGATCAGCTCCGGCGCGTTGCCGAAGGTGACGTTGAGCAGGCCGCCGATGCCGGGGCCCGAGCGGGCCGCGAGCTCCTCGGTCGCGCGGCCCATCAGCGCCGCCGTCGGGATGATTCCCAGCGCCGAGGCGGCGAAGACGATCGTCGCCGGCGCCCCCGCGAGCTCCAGGGCGACGGCAGCCGGGATCAGTGGCACCAGCAGATAGGGCCAGCCGAGGGGCGACCGCAGGAACGACGCGTCGAAACGCGGCTGGTTGGGGTGCCTGGGCTCGTCCACGGGCCGCGAAGCGTACGGGTAAGAACGGCGAAGGGCGCCGCGGAGGCGGCGCCCTTCGCCGGGCAGATCGCGCTAGGCGCCTACTTGAGCAGGCTCGCGCACTTCTGGAGGTCGGTCGGGGTTTCCGCCCCCTGCAGGCATTCGAGATATTCCTGCTGGGCGGCCGTGGCGCCGGCTGACGCGCCCCCGCCGGAGGACGAACCGCCTCCCGAGGACGAACCACCGGTCGCTCCTTCCAGCAGCCCACCGATGCCGGAGCCCCCGCCGCCGCCCGCTTCGAGCAGTTCGAGCGGGTTGACCCCGAGCTTGCGGAACAGGTCTTCGAGCGGCTTAGCGCCCGCGGGTGCGGAGATCTCCTGTTCTTCGTTGACGCCGCCGAGCGACATTTCGAATTCGATTTCGACCTTTTCGCCGCTGGTCCCCTTCGGTTCGATTGTCACTTCGGCGGCGAGCCTGCGAATGATGTTGTCGTCGCCGACGTAGACGTCGACGTGCGCCTTCTTCAGCGCGCTGGTCAGTTCTCCCTTGGCCTGTTCTAGTTCGCCCAGCGGCAGCGGCCCGGCGGCTTCGAGCTGGGCGCTGCAGGCCGGGTTTTCGGTCAGCTTGACGATCGCGTCGATCGCGCCGCCGGCGTTGAGGTCGCCGCTCACCTTGGTGGTCGAGGTGCCTTCAACGTCGGCGCTGCCTTCGTTGGTCAGGTTGTCGACGAAGTCGCCGACCTTGAGGCCGGTGGCCGCTTCCTGACAGGCGGTGACGTCGCCGGCTTCCTGGGAGCCCTGCTGCTGGGCCTGTTCGAAGCCCGACTTGACGAAGCCGAAGGTCGTCGGGTCGACTTCGTACTCGGTCCCCTTGAAGCCGATGAAGGCGCGATCGGAGAGCACGGTCAGGCCGCCTTCGAAGTCGATCGATTCGCCGGATGCGGTGCCGTTCGCCTTCACGGCGAGGTCGAGTTCGGGCAGGCTTTCCTTGCCCTTGCTCTGGAAGGGCCCGGAGACGCTGACCTTCATGTCGCCGCCTTCTTCGCCTTCGACCTTGATGCCGAGCGAGAGGTCGAGCGTGCCGCTCTTGACTCCCCGCAGGGTGGCGTTGTCGATGACCTTCTGGGGGTCTTCGCTGCTGCTGCTACCGCCGCCACCACAGGCGGCAAACGTGGTTGCCAGCGCCGCCAGCGCCGCGAACAGCATGAAGATACGGAAACGAGTCAAGGGATAGAGCTCCTCGTGATCGAAGACGGAAACGAACCCTGATCGTAGAAGCTGGCGCCGATCTTCGCGCTGGGAGGCCAACGAACGTCTATCGCGGGGGCGGCGGCTCCTGCCCCCACCGCCGCATCCCGGCTTCGATCTCCTCGATCACGATCTGCACGACCCGCACCCGCGCGTAGCGCTTCGACTCGGCGGCGAGGAGGTGCCAGGGGGCGCGTGGCTGGTCGGTGCGGGCCAGCATGTCCTCCACCGCCTGCTCGTACTCTGGCCGCTTCTCGCGGTTCTCCCAGTCTTCCGCGGTCAGCTTCCACGATTTCAGCGGGTCGGCCACACGGCTTTCGAAGCGCTTCAGCTGCTCCTCGGCGGAGATGTGCAGCCAGATCTTGGCCACGATCGACCCCTCGTCGGCAATCGTTCGCTCGAAGGAGTTGATCTCGTCGTAGGCGCGCAGCCACTGCTCGCGACTGGCCGGACCCTCGACCCGTTCGACCAGGACCCGTCCGTACCAGGAGCGGTCGAAGACGGCCATCCCACCCCACCCCGGCATGGCCGACCAGAAACGGCGAAGGAAGTGGTGGCGCCTCTCGTCCGCGGTCGGGGCGGCGAACTGGGCGACACGAACGTGGCGGGGGTCCAGCGGCGCGACCAGCCTCTTGATCGACCCGCCCTTGCCCGCCGCGTCCCAGCCCTCGAAGACGACGCAGAGGGGCCGGCCCAAGCCGCTGCTCGCCGATCAGGCCGCCGAGGGTCAGTCGCAGCTGCGCCCAGGCGTTCCAGGCGGCGTTCGGCTGTCGCTCCTCCTCGCGGCGATCGAGGGCAAGGGTCAGATCGACCTCGTCGAGGCGTCCCACCGGCCGATCGTAGTCGCCGCCGCGCGGTCCACCTGGCCGGAGTCGCCAGTGCGGGATTCTTCGACCGGCGGCGGCCGGTTCTGGGTGGTCAGGTTGGCGAGGAGTGGGAAGAGGAGGGCGCCGAGGAAGATCAGCATCACCCCGGCGGCGATCAGCCAGCGGGTCCTGGTCAGGTGGCCGAGGATGCCGATCACGAAGCCCGCCAGCATCAGCGCTATGTAGGGGCCGGGGCTGTGTGGCAGCAGCGCGGCGGGCGGCGGTGTGTGGTCGAGCACGAGCCCGGATTATCATCGCCGGATGAGCGTGGAGCGAGCGAAGCGTCCATATCTGACTCATCGCGAGGGAGCGAAGCGCGATGCCTGATTCCGCCGAGGGCTCCGTGGCAGAGGTGAAGGAGGCGCTGGCCAAGGTCGGCTACCTCGCCGACGAGCCCGCCGCGCTGGTCTCCTTCCTCGCCCAGCGGCTCGACAAGCCGGTGCTCGTCGAGGGCCCGGCCGGGGTCGGCAAGACCGAGCTGGCAAAGGCCCTCTCCCGCGCCACCGGTCGCGAGCTGGTGCGCCTGCAGTGCTACGAGGGGCTCGACGAGGCGAAGGCGATGTACGAGTGGAACTATCGCAAGCAGCTGCTGCGGATCCAGGCCGGCGGCGCCCAGGGTGGCTGGGACGAGGTTCAAGACGACATCTTCAGCTCCGACTTCCTGCTGACCCGGCCGCTGATGCAGGCGATCTCCAGCCCCGAGCCGGTGGTGCTGCTGATCGACGAGATCGACAAGACCGACCAGGAGTTCGAGGCGATGCTGCTCGAGCTGCTCTCCGACTTCCAGATCACGATCCCCGAGCTGGGGCAGATCTCGGCGACGACGATGCCGATCGTCGTCCTCACCTCGAACGACTCGCGCGAGCTGACCGAGGCGCTGAAGCGCCGCTGCCTCTACCTCTGGCTCGACTACCCGGGAGTGGAGCGGGAGATGGAGATCGTCCGCCTGCACGTGCCGGACCTCGCCGAGACACTGACCCGGCGGCTGGTCGAGGTGATCGAGATGGTGCGAGCGCTGGACCTGAAAAAGCCGCCCTCGATCGCCGAGTCGATCGACTGGGCGCGGACGCTGCTGCTGATGGGGGCCGACGACATCGACCGCGAGACCTTCACCCAGTCGATGTCGATCATCGTCAAGCACCGCACCGACATCGCGCTCGTCGCCGAGCGCGTCGGGATGAAACTGGCCGAGCCCTCCAGCGCGGCCTAGGGGTGAGCGCGACGCCCGCCTCGCCCTACGGGCCCAAGGCCGATCCCGGGCCTCCCGGGCTGGCGGCGAAGCTGCTCGGCTTCTGCGAGAAACTGCGCAACGAGGGTCTCGCGGTCGGCACCTCCGAGATCCTCGACGCCTTCGCGGCCCTGGAGCAGGTCGGGTGGACCTCCCAGGACGACTTCCGCGAGGCGCTGGCGTCGACGATCGCCAAGTCCCAGGACGACCGCCGCGTCTTCGAGCTGCTCTTCGACCGCCACTTCTTCCGCGCCGCCGAGGCGGAGGCCGTGCAGCAAGGCGTCACCGAGCGCGCCGAGAGAGCGGCGACCGACGCCGGCGAGCGCCTCGACATCGACCAGCTCAGCGAAGCGATCCGCGAGGCGATGCTCGCCGGTGACGAGGGCCGGTTGCGCGACCTGGCGCGCCTTGCGATCGCGACGTTCGGGGCCGGCGAGGGGTCCGGCGTGGTCCGCCTCCCGTTCGGGGGCATTCAGTTCACCGGCGTCACCGGGGTCGATGTGCAGCGAATCCGCCGCAGCCTCGACCTCAGCGCCGGGGTCCAGCCCAGCGCCCCCGACGGCGCCGGCGAACGGCCGCCGATCAACCGCGAGCAGCTCAGCCGCTTCGAGCGCCACCTGCGCCGCGAGCTGGAACGCGACCTGATCGAGCGTACCCAGACCCTTCCCCCCTCCCGACCGCTGGCCGAGCTCGACCGCGCGCTGCCGACCAGCCCGACCCAGGACCTCGCCGCGGTGCACCGCGCCGTCTCGCAGATGAAACGGCGCCTGGCGACGCTCGGGCACGAGCAGCGTGGCCGCGGCAAGGGGCAGCACGTCGATGTGCGGCGGACGATGCGGGCCTCGCTGGAGACCGGCGGCGTGCCGCTGCGCCTGCGCTACCGGCCCAAGCGCCCCCGCCGTCCCGAGATCTACGTCCTCTGCGACGTCTCGACCTCGGTCACCTCGGCCAGCGTCTTCTTCCTCTCGGTCCTCCACGCGCTCCACGACTCCTTCCGCAAACTGCGCAGCTTCGTCTTCATCGAGCGGATCTCCGAGGTGACCGAGGTCTTCGAGCATGAGCGCGACTTCGCCGTCGTCGCCCAGCGGATCTCCAGCGAGGGCGGCGTCGCCGACGTCTCCGGCTACACCGACTACGGTCGCGTCTGGCTCGAGTTCCTGACCCAGATCTCCGACGATCTCGATCCGCGCTCGACGGTGATCGTGCTCGGCGACGCCCGCACCAACGGCCGCGAGCCCCACGCCGAGGTCTTCGCCCAGGTCGCCGAGCGCGCCGGCCGCCTCTTCTGGCTGAACCCCGAGCCGAAGCTCTATTGGAACTACGGCGACTCGGTGATGGCCGCCTACGAGCGCTACTGCGACGGGGCCTTCGAGTGCTGGACGACCCGCCACCTCGAGAACTTCGTCAACGTCGTCGCCGGCGGCGTGCCCGCCGGCGAATGACGCGGGCCCTGTTCCTCCGGCACGGGGAGTCGGCCCACAACGCCCACAGCGGCGCCGAGGCGCTCGCGGAGTCCCGGGGCGACCTCCTCACCGAGCGCGGCCGGCGACAGTCCCGGGTCGCCGGCTCCGAGCTCTCGAAGAGAGGTGTCACCCACCTGCTGAGCAGTCCGATGCGGCGAGCGCTGGAAACCGCGGAGGCCGTCGGCCCGGCGCTCGGCCTGCGGCCGTCGGTGGTGCCCTACGCCCACGAGCTGCACGCCGGCGAGACCTTCGATGACGCGGTGGCGAGGGTTCGGCGGCTGAAGGCCGAGCTGGAGGCCGGGAATGCGGGCGAGCGGCCGCTGCTGGTGACCCACGGGATCTTCACCCGCTTCTTCCTGCTCGACTCGGTTCTCGGCGAGGAGTTCACGGCCTCGACGGCGGCGCGGATCTGGCAGCTCGGGTCCCACAACTGCGGGCTGACCGTCTTCGCGCACGGCGAGAGCCGCGACCCGGCGGGCGCCGAGGTTCCGGGCTGGACCTGCCTCACCTGGATGACGCGGCCGTGGGACCCGCCGTGACGATCCGCGGCGGGTCGCTCGGAGAGACCTGCCACTGCTCGTTGACCACCGCCCCCGAGGGCGCCGGGACCGGACCGTTCAGCAGGGGGTCCTCGGTCTCGCGCATCCAGGCGTCGAGTCGCCCGCGCAGCTCGTCCAGCAGCTCCTGGCTCGCGGCCTCGCCGGCGAGGTTGTTCCCCTCGCAGGGGTCGAGGATCAGGTCGTAGAGCTGCTCGCGGGCGACGAGCTGCTTGCCCCAGCCGGCCTCGACCAGGAGGCTCTTGCTCTCGCTGTCGTCGCAGTTGGCGAGAACCGGGTGGGGGTAGTCGTCGAAGCGCCTGATGTACTTGCAGCGCTCGGTGCGGATCGCCCGCTGCGGCTGGTAGGCCGCGTGGTAGGTCGTCTCGGCATAGATCGCGTCGTGCAGGCGGTCGACCTCACGGCGCACGAGGGGCATCAGCGAGACGCCCTGAAGCCAATCGGGAGCGTCCACTCCCGCGAGCTCGCAGAGGGTCGGGTAGACGTCGAGGTGACTGACGGGGGCGTCGATGACCTTGCCGCCGGCGAAGCCGCTCGGGCCCCGCATGATCATCATCACCCCGATGCCGCGGTCGAACAGGGTCGCCTTCGCCCCCGGGAAGGCGATGCCGTGGTCGGTCGTGCAGAGAACCAGCGTGCTCTCGACCAGGTCGAAATCATGGAGGGCGTGGAGCACGGCTCCGATCCCCTGGTCCAGTGAGCGGGCGCTGGCCTTGAAGGCAGCGACGTCCCGGCGGGTGGCGATGACGTCGGGGAGGTTGGCGGGGGGCAGCGAGTAGAGGGTGTCGCGGACCGAGGTCGGGGCGAAGAAGTCGCGGTGGGTCTCGAAGAAGCCGACCGACATGAACCACGGCTCCGCCGGCGCGGTCCGCAGCGCCTCGATCGTCAGCTGCGCCACGTCCTCGGCGTGGTTGGAGTCGACTTCGACCAGCTCGTCGTAGCCGATCACCCCCGGGTCGACGGAGATGTGCTGCTCGCCGATCAGGGTCGAGCGGTAGCCGGCGCGGCGCAGGGCATGGATCCAGTGCTGTCCGTAATCGTTCAGCCCCCAACCGCGATGGGCGAGGCCTAGCATCCCGTTGTTGTGGCAGTAGAGGCCGGTGAGCAGGCTGGCGCGGCTGCCGGAGCAGGTCGGCGCGGCGCAGAAGGCCTCGCGGAAGAGGACTCCTTGGTCGGCCAGCATCTGGATGTTCGGGGTGGGGACCTGGAACCCGTAGGGCTGGACGAAGCGGCCGGTGTCGTGGGAATGTATGTAGAGGATGTTCGGCTGTGCGTCCAAGGCGAATTTCCCCCTCATCCGGGTACATGCGGAGACTAGCGAGGCCGCCACCTAATTGGCTTTGTTGATTAGCTTACTCAACAAGGAAATTTGCCGATGCGACCCCACCGTTCCTACCTCGTCTGCGCCACGCCGAGAAGCGGGAGCACCCTCGTCTGCCACGCGCTCGAGGAAACTGGCGTGGCCGGCAGGCCCGAGGAGTACTTCGAGGCGCTCCGCCACAGTGGCCGGCGACGACGCCCCGAGGAATACTTCCTCGGGGTCAAGGATCAGTCGATTCGCGACCACCTCGGCGAGCGGGCGATCGGCAGCGAGCCGCCCCCGCGGTCGCCGCTGTGGAGCCGCGCCGCCTACGACCGCTATCTGGAGTGGGCGTTCGAGGCCGGCACCACGCCCAACGGGACCTTCGGGGCAAAGCTGATGTGGGGGTACTTCGGCGACTTCGTCAGCCTCCTGCGCAACGTTCCCGAGTACCGCGACCTTCCTCTCGCCGAGCTGCTGCCGAGGGTGTTCCCCGAACTCACCTTCGTCCGGGTCGTGCGGGCGAACAAGCTGCGCCAGGCGGTCTCGCTGTGGAAGGCGGTGCAGACCGCGACCTGGCGCGAGGACCAGGCGCAGGCGGAGGCGGCCTCGGTCGAGGAGGACGGCTCCCCGCCCTACCGCAGCTTCATCGAGGAGCATCGTCCGCAGCTGCGGTTCCACTACCGGGCGATCGCGCACCTGCTCGAGCAGATCCTGATCGAGGAGTCCAACTGGGATGCCTTCTTCGAGCACTCGGAGATCGAACCCGTGCTGGTCCTCTACGAGAACTTCGCCGGCGACTACGAGACCAGCACGCTGAACCTGCTCGACCGGCTCGAGCTCGCCCCGCCCGACGACTTCGTCTTCGAGCCCCGGATGAAGCGCCAGTCCGACCTCATCAACGACAACTGGGTCAAGCGCTACAGCGAACTGCGGCTGGGGACGGACTTCGACCTGGTACCGGTACCCGCGGGTGCGGCCCAGCGCCAGGCGACCGAGGCGCCGGAGGACTAGCGGGCGACCCAGGCGTCCGGGGTGGCGGCGAGATCGCGGACGGTGCTCGGCAGTTCGCCGGAGACGAGGTCGGCGAGGGTGACCTCCTCGAGCACCGAGCGGAGGCTGGCGCGGACGGCGATCCAGACTTCCTGCAGGTGCTCAGCGTTGCCGCGGTACTCGATCGCCTCGGGCGGCGAGGACTGGACGTGGGCGATCGGGCCCTCGACGGCGCGGACGATCTCGGCGATCGTCACCTCGTCGGCGGGGCGGGCGAGCCAGTAGCCGCCCTTGGCACCGCGACGGGCGCGGACGATGCCGTGGTGCTTGAGCTCGAGCAGGATGTGCTCGAGAAACTGCAGCGGGATTTCCTGGGCCTCGGCGAGTCGCTCGCCCTTGATCGGCCCCTCCTCGGCGGCGGCGAGCTCCGCCGCCGCCCGCACGGCGTAGTCGGCCTTCGCTGAAACACGCATGGAGCAAGTAAATCAGTCGGCAGGCAGGGTCCGCGCCAGCGTCCGCGCCTGGTCCGCCTCTTGCTGGCGCTGGCGGGCGCGGCGCTGGTTGAGCCAGTGGGGCGCGTAGAGGATCAGGCCGAGACCGACCGCGGCGACACCGGCGGCGACCGGCCAGACGTTCGGGTCCCCCTTCTGGATCGTGACGATGCCGGAGCCGACCAGGACCACCCCGAGGGCGGTGCGGATGAAGCCCTGCGGCGCCCTGTCGGAGAGGGCGGCGCCGATGATGACGCCGGGCACGGATCCGAGCAGGATGTTGCCGGCGAGGACGAAGTCCACGTTGCCCCCGAGCCAGTGGGCGATCCCCGCGGCCCAGAGCAGGATCGCTGCGTGGAAGACGTCGGTGCCGACGACTTTTTTGGGCGCCAGCCGGTAGACGGCGATCAGCAGGATGGCGATCACCGTTCCCGAGCCGGCGGAGGTGATGCCGATCACGAAGCCGGTGGTGGCGCCGATCACCACGGCGGCGACTTTGTGGCGCCGCTCGACCTCGAACCGGTCGCGCTCGTCGATCAGCGTGCGTAGGATCAGCGCCCGCGCCAGGGTGATGATCCCGACCATCAGCAGGGTGCCGCCCAGCACCGCGTAGACCAGCGAGTCGAGCCGGGCTTCGCCGATGTGGTCCTGGAGGATCGAGACGAGCGCCACGCCTGAGACCGCCGCGGGAACGCTGCCCAGCGCCAGCCATTTGACCAGCTCCATGTTCACGGTCTTCATCCGCAAGTGGCGCCAGCCGCCGACGGTCTTGGTGACCGCCGAGTAGAAGATGTCGGTGCCGATCGCCGTCGTCGGCTGGATCCCGAAGATCAGGATCAGCAGCGGGGTCATCAGCGAGCCTCCGCCCATGCCGGTCATACCGACGAGTACGCCGATGCCCAATCCGAAGAGGACGATTGCCGGGTCCATGGTGTGTTGAGATGCCGCCGCGCGAGGAGCTACTTATCGACTTTCCTGACCTTCTTGGTCAGGAGTGCGGAGTGCGCCAGGATAACAGGATGAATCTGGAAACCGGAGGGATTGGCGCCGCGGAGGGGGCGCCCGGGACTGTCGCCGCCCCTGGCGAGAGCGTCACGATCAGCGGCCTTGGGCATGCCTACGGGGAGCTGCGGACGATCGAGCGCCTCAGCTTGACGGTCGAGGCGCACAGCGTCATCGGCCTCGTCGGCCCCTCCGGCTGCGGGAAGTCGACGCTGCTGGAGCTGATCTGCGGGCTGCGCGAACCGAGCGCCGGTTCGGTCGAGGTCGGGGACGGAGGCGACCCGGCGCAGCGGCTCGCCCGCTGCGCCTACATGCCCCAGCGCGACCTGCTGCTGCCCTGGTACTCGGCGATCGACAACGCGGCGCTGGCACTGCGCAACCGCGGCGAGGGGCGGGCGCGGGCGCGGGGGCGGGCGGCGGCCCTGTTCGAGCGCTTCGGCCTGAGCGGATTCGAGAACGCCAGGCCGACCGAGCTCTCTGGGGGGATGCGTCAGCGCGTCGCCTTCCTGCGGACCCTCGTCTCCGGCAAGCCGGTGCTGGCCCTCGACGAGCCCTTCGCCTCGCTCGACGCGATCACCCGCGCCGAGATGCAGCAGTGGCTCGCCGGGGCGATGCGAGCCGACCCGCGCACCGTCGTCCTCGTCACCCACGACGTCGAGGAGGCGCTCTACCTCTCCGACCGCGTGGTGGTGCTGTCGGCCCGCCCGGCCCGGATAGTCGCCGAGCTGCGGGCGCCGGCGCCGCGCGCCCTCGACCGCGACGCCGCCGTCACCGACCCCGCGTTTGTCGAGTCGCGCGAGCAAGCGATGCGGGCGCTGCATGAGGGGATGCGATGAAGCGCTGGCTCCCCCCCGCCCTCCTGCTCGCCGCCTCGATCGCCGCCTGGCAAATCGCCGCCTCGACCGGTGCCATCGCCGAAGCGCTCAACCTCGAAGACTTCCTCGTCCCCTCACCGGCGGAAATCGCCAGTTCGCTCTGGAACAACCGGGGGCTGCTGGCCGAAAACGCCTGGGTGACGCTGCGCGAGGTCCTGTTCGGGTTCGGCTGCGGCCTTCTCGCCGGTCTCGGCTTCGCCGTCCTCCTGCACCTCTCCGAGACGCTGCGGCGGGCCGCCTACCCGCTGCTGGTCGCCTCGCAGGCGATTCCGATCATCGTCATCGCGCCGATCCTGGTCGTCTGGTTCGGCTACGGCATCACCCCGAAGCTGGTGATCATCGCACTGGTCTGCTTCTTCCCGATCACCGTCAACGCGCTCGACGGGCTGCGTTCGGTCGACCGCGACGCGATCAAGCTGATGCGCACCCTCGACGCCTCGCGCTGGCAGATCTTCCGCCGGGTGGAAGCCCCCAATTCCCTGCCGTACGTCTTCAGCGGCGCCAAGATCGCGGCGGCCGTCGCGGTGATCGGCGCCGTCTTCGCCGAGTGGGCCGGCTCCAGCTCCGGCCTCGGCCACCTGATACTCCTCGACGGCGCTCAGCTGGAAACCGCCCGGCAGTTCGCGGCGGGCGCCGTCCTCTCCGCGATCGCGATCGCGATCTTCAGCCTCCTCGCACTCGCGGAGCGCCACGTCGTCACTTGGCGATAGAACACAGGGATGAGGCAGCCCCGAATCGCCGCGATCGCCGTCGCCGTCGCCCTTCTCGCCCTCGCCCTCGGCCTCGCCGCCTGCGGTGAAAAGTCGGACAGCACGACCGGCGAAAGGCAGTCCTTCTCGCTGACCCTGGACTTCTACCCCAATCCCGACCATGCCGGGATCTACATGGCGCAGAAGCTCGGCTACTTCGAAGAAGCCGGACTCGACGTCAGCATCGCCACGCCCTCTGACCCCGCCGCCCCGATCAAGCAGGTGGCGGCGGGCCGCTCGGATCTGGCCGTCTCCTACGAGCCCGAGGTGGACCTGGCGCGCGAGCAGGGCCTCGATGTGGTCGCGGTCGCGGCGCTGGTCAACCGCCCGCTGACCTCGTTGATCTGGCTGAGGAAATCAGGGATCAAGGGAATCGGCGACCTCAAGGGCAAGACCGTCGCCTACGCCGGCATCCCCTACCAGGAAGCCTTCCTGAAGACGATCCTGGCCCGCGTCCAGCTCTCCCCCTCCGACGTCAAGGCCGTCAACGTCGGCTTCGGCCTCCTGCCAGCGCTGATCGGCGGCAGTGCCCAGGCGATGCTGGGCGGCTACAGCAACGTCGAGGGAGTCGACCTGCGCGAGCGCGGCAAGGAACCGGTCGTGACTCCGGTCGACCAGCTCGGGGTCCCGACCTACGACGAGCTGGTGCTGGTGGCGCGGCGGCAGAGCCTCGAAGAAGACCCGGAAAGGTTCCGCCTCTTCATCGCCGCCCTGGCGCGCGGCACCAACGCCGCGGTCGAACGGCCCAATGCCGCCACCCAGGCGATCCTCCAAGCCAACCACGGCCTGGAACCGGAGCTGACGGCGGCCGAGGTGAAGGTGACGCTACCTCTGCTGGGGGCCAAGACCGCGGGTCAGCCCTACGGCTACATGAACCCCGCCGAGTGGACCACCTTCGCCGGCTGGATGCGAGACAACGGGCTGATCAAGTCGCTGCCGACGGCGGCCGAACTTCTGAGCAACGCCTACCTGCCGGGCGAAATACCCGAATAGTTCAGCGCCCCTTCGCCGATCAGGCGACTGACCTCGAGCGCCGGCATCGCCGCGTGGAAGAGGTGGCCCTGGGCGTAGTCGCAACCGAGCCGCCGCAGCTCCGAAAGCTGGACCTCGTTCTCGACGCCCTCGGCGATCACCTCCAGCGACAGAGCTCGCGCCATGCCGATGATCGCCTCGACGATCGCCGTGCGCTCCTGCTCGATCCCGAGGACGTCGACGAAGGAGCGATCGATCTTCAGGGCGTGGAACGGGAAGCGGTTGAGGTAGGCGAGTGAGGAGTACCCGGTGCCGAAGTCGTCGAGGACGAGGCGCACGCCGATCTCGTTCAACGCCTCCAGCGAGGCGATCGCGGTGGCCGACTCCTCGACCAGGATGCTCTCGGTGATCTCCAGCCGCATGTGGACGGGGTCGAGGCCGGTGCGGGCGATGATCTCGGCGACGGTGGCGGGCAGGTCGCGGTGGGCGACCTGACGGGCGGAGAGGTTGATCGAGACGTCGAAGGGGCGCGCGTCGGGGCGCAGTTGCTGCCATTCCAGGGCCTGGCGGCAGGCCCGCTCCTGCACCCACCGACCGATCGGCTCGATCAGCCCGCTGTCCTCGGCGATCGGGACGAACTCGGCCGGATCCAGCAGGCCGCGCTCGCGATGCTGCCAGCGGACCAGCGCCTCGAGGCCGGTGATCTCTCCGGTCCCCAGGCTGATCATCGGCTGGTAGTGGAGCTCCAGCTCCTCGCGGTCGAGCGCGTTGCGCAGCTCCCGTTCGACCTCGAGCCGCCGCATCGCGCCGGCCCGCATCTCGGCGTCGAACATCACGCACTGGGCCCGGCCGCGTTCCTTGGCCCGGTACATGGCGGCGTCGGCGTCGCGGATCAGCAGCTCGGCGCTGATCGTGCGCTCGGAGTTGTGGCCACCGCGACCTCGCGCTGGCGCCGGCGTTCACCCGTCGATCGAGAACGGCCAGTGAAGGCGCGGCGACCCGGTCGGCGATCGCGACATCGCCCTTGCCTTCGTCGGCCAGGCGATCGATCAGGATCCCGAACTCGTCGCCGAAACGGGCGCGACGACGTCGCCTGGGCGAAGGTGGGCGCGCAGGCGCGGCGCCACCGCCCGCAACAGGCGTCGCCGGCATGATGCCGAGGCTGTCGTTGATCAGCTTGAAGTGGTCGAGGTCGAGGAAGAGGATCCCGACCGGGAGCCGGAGACCGTGGTTCGCCGCAGGGCATCGCTGGAGCGCGTCGACGAAGCTTCGAGTCGGTTGGGGAGGCCGGTGAGGGCGTCGCAGGACCCGGTGGCAGCGTAGTCGGCGTGGCGCTCGACGTGGAGTCGGCGAGCACGCCCGCGGCCGCCTTCGCACGAAGCGCGTCGTCTTTGAGCCGAAGCGGTCGGCCGGCGGGTGCGGGTCGAGCACGCCGACGGTCCTTGCCGTCGATCATCACCGCCAGGCCGCTGGCGGCACCGACCACCTGCAGACCGGCGGCATCGGTGAACTGTTCCTCGCTCGACCAGTCAGTGACGATCGCGGGGGTGCCGGAGTCGAGTTCTGCGCCGGCGTGGAGTTGCGCGCGGCCGGCGACCCGGCGGGCCGGCGCCGATCACCGCTCGAGCCTCGGCGCGGAGGCGAGGCGGCGGCCGTCCCGGCCTAGCCCCAGATACAGCCGCTGCGGATGCCGTCGATGCCGGAGATCAGGCGGTCGCAGCCCGCATCAGGGACTCGGGTCGCCGTTCTGAAGCGCCATGTAGCCTGCCTGGTAGACGCAAGGACAGACGGCCTGCTGGAGTGCCTGCTGCAGGTCATCCTCGGCGTTCTCCAGGCTCGGTGACGAGAGGACCCGTGCCAGACCGGGATCCCCTCCCCGTCGGCCTCGAGCACGGCCTCATCGGGATCGTCCAGACGATCTCG
This sequence comes from Solirubrobacterales bacterium, assembly GCA_046330295.1. Taxonomy (GTDB): domain Bacteria; phylum Actinomycetota; class Thermoleophilia; order Solirubrobacterales; family 70-9; genus VAYN01. The sequence continues at coordinate 21,232 of JAXLTB010000024.1, forward strand.
CCATCGCGGGTCAATACCTCGGCATCGACCGGAAATCGAGTTGCGGTCGCCGAGGATGCCTCGCTTTCGATCGACAGCGGCGTGCTCATGATCGTCCGGATGCAGCAACCGCGCCCAGAGGCCGGGGTCGCGCTTGACTTCGGCGGCGCGGTGCCGAGGATCTCCTCGACCTGGGGTCGACATAGGCTACTTCCTGTTTTCGGCCTGCTCGGCGTGGTGTAGATGGTCACCGGCAGGCGTTGACGAGCCGGCGGTAGTCCCTGGCCTGGCCGGCGAGACCAGTCGAGGACTCGCTTACCTCCTGGTCTCGAAGTTCCCGTCCTCGGCTCTTCTGCGTGCATCGCCTTGTTATCGACAGATGATCCAGTCGTTGACTTCCTTACGTCCAGGCATGAGCCTGCGCACGGCGCTCGCGCCTCGCGGCCGCGAGACGCAGCGGGGGCCCTGGGCGACGGTCCGGTGGAGGCTGGCCGCGAGGCTGCCGACGAGCCTTGCAGGGCCTCCAGGATGCCGGAGCGTAGAACTCCACCTCCATGACCGTGGCGCGACGGCCGAGCCCGGCGAGGCGCTGACCAGCTTGATGTAGCCGAGGTCGCCGGCCGGTAGGCAATCCATCTCGCCGCGCCCGAACAGCCCCAGGCACTGAACCGTCCAGGGCCCGATCTGCGGCACCGGCCAGGAGGCGACGGTCCGAGGCGGCGCTCGATCGCGGCAGCCGGGTCTCGACCTCGCGCGCCACCCGCCGCGTGCGCACGCGGCCGGCACCAGGTCGATCCAGTTCGGCGGGCGCCCACATACCCAGGTACGCGCCCGGCCTTGCCGGCGTGAACAGACCGGCCGAAGCGGCGATGCGAAGCGCCCAACGGCCTTGATCAACTGCTCGACATCGCCGGCGAGCGGTCCAGGGCGCTGGTGGCCGCCGGCGAAGCCATGGTGCGCGGGGAAAGAGCATGCCAGGCGATGCGCAGCGGCAGGGTGACCGCCGATCGGCCAGGCGGAACACCCGCTTCACCGCCAGTTCAGCCGCCGCCGAGCCGCCGGATGCGGCCAGCTTGCGCCCGCCCGCCGCCGCGCGACGTCGTAGAAACGGTGACCACCGCTCCAGGCCGCGGCATCGCCTGCTCTGGCCGCCGCCAGCCGGCGACGGCACGTCCGCATCACGCAGCATCAGTCGCGGACGCTCAGCCCTGCTCGATCGCCGCCCTCCCCAGCCGGTACGGCGAAGCCGACGTACCCACCTCCAGAGTGCTCCCACCGCCGATGGGCGATCGCGCCGCTATGGAGCGGTCTTCGGCCCACTGACCGGCTGGCCGTCGCCGCCGCCAAGCAGGTGGACGTCGACCAGGAAGGAGCATGGTGTCCATGTTCTGGCGTCGGTGAAGCACGGCCGAGGCGATGGGCGCAGGCCTCGAGTCAGCAGGCCGACGGCCCGCACGGCGACGGTCGCGGCGCCGGCCAGGACGCCCTCGGCTGCGGCGATCGCGGCGGTGCGGACCTCCGCCCGCAGGACCGGCAGGGAAGGCTCCTCGTAGGCCAGCGGCCGCACCGGCTCGGTCGCGTCGCGCGGCTCGGCGTCTTCCTCGGCCAGGATCTCGCCGTCTACGTCGAGGTCACTCACCGCAGCGACTCTAGCGAGGCACCAGGTCGCTTCCGGAAGGGCATCGAGGAAAGGCCGGAAGTTGCGGCTTCCCACCGGGGATGGTCACGGGGGAGCCGAACGGACCTCGATGAAGCGCTTCAACTTGCGCCGGCTCCGCACCGGCCTCATCGACACGCTCCCATGTGGGGGCGCAACCTACACTTGAGCCTATGAGCGAGACCGCGAAGGCCCCGGTCGACGTCTTCGAGAAGGCACGCAGCCACGATCGCCGGGAGCAACTCGAAGCGGCCAAAGAGCACGACCTCCTGCCCTACTTCCGGCTGCTCACCTCCCGGGCCGGCCCCGTGGTCGAGATGGAGGGCCGCGAGACGATCATGCTCGGCTCCAACAACTACCTCGGTCTGACCGGCGACGAGCGCGTCAAGCAGGGCGCTCGCGACGCCCTGGAGACCTACGGCACCGGCGTCACCGGCTCGCGCCTCCTCAACGGCACGACGCCGCTGCACCTGGAACTCGAGCGCGAGCTGGCCGAGTGGATGCGAACCGAGGACGCGATCGTCTACACCACCGGCTACCAGTCGAACCTCGGATGCATCGGGACGATCCTCGAGCCGGGGGACACGGTGGTCTGCGACTCCGGCGACCACGCCTCGATCCTCGACGGCTGCCGGCTCTCGGGCGCCAAGCTGCGCCCCTTCCGCCACAACCGCATGGACAAGCTGGAGAAGATGCTCCAGCGCGCGGCCGACGACGGCGGCGGCGTCCTGGTCGTCGTCGACGGCGTCTTCTCGATGGAGGGCGACGTCTGCGACTTGCCGCGGATCGTCGAGCTCAGCAAGGCCCACGGCGCGCGCCTGATGGTCGACGAGGCGCACGGGGCCGGTGTCCTCGGCGCCCGTGGGGCCGGCGCCAGCGAGCTCTTCGGCCTCGAGGACGAGGTGGACCTGCGGATGGGGACGTTCTCCAAGAGCCTCGCCTCCTGCGGCGGTTTCATCGCCGGCCCGGCCGACGTGATCGAGTACCTGAGGATCTCCTCCCGGTCCTTCATCTTCAGCGCCTCCGCCGTCCCGGCCGCCGTCGGAGCCGCGCTCGCGGCGCTGAGGGTGATCCGCGAGGACGGGCCGCAGCTGTTCGAGGCACTGCTCGCCAACGCCGAGTACCTGCGCGAGGGCATGCGCCGCCTGGGATTGAAGGTAATCGAGCCGGGAACGCTCCCCGACGGCACCGTCGCCACCACCCCGGTGGTGCCGGTCGTGGTCGGCGACGACTGGCAGGCGGTGCTGCTCTGGAAGGCCCTCTTCGACGCCGGCGTCTACACCAACGTCGCCATCCACCCGGCGGTGCCGCCCGGTGGTGCGCTGCTGCGAACGAGCCTGATGGCGACCCATCGGCGTGAGCACCTGGACGGCGCCCTCGGAACGATCGCCAGGGTCATCCAGGACTTCCCGGAGCTTCCGCGCTCCTGATACCCGGGGGTAACCGGATGTTGACATCCCCCGTCGTGGGTAGTTTCAGTCTTGTCCGGATCGGGACAAGGTCCCACCTGAGCCGAAATTGTTGCTCTTAGCGACCGACCCACCCTCCCTTTCGTCTACATCGGGTTGACGGCCGGCACCCCGAAGGCGTAGCTTGGCCCTCTCGCTGAAACGCACCCGGGCGGGGCGCTTCGGACAGAGAACTTGGTCCGGTGAGGCCACGGCTTCGAGCCGATCTCGCCGGCGAGATACCCGGTAAATCGATTCCTTGAAGGGAGGAGTCCAGTGGACGCTGCCCCTACGGCACCCGCAAACACGATCGCATCCTCGGTGGATGCTCCGCAGCACATGCGGGCACTCGAACGAGCCAATCTGGTCCGGCTGGCCCGGGCTGAGCTGAAGCGCGCGATCGCGCGGGGAGAAATGAACGCTTCCGAGGTCGTCCGCGAGTGTCCGTGGGAGACCGAGAGCATGACGATCTCAGAGCTGTTGACCAGCCAGCGCCGTTGGGGCCGTACCCGCGCCCGCAAGTTCCTGATGCCCCTCTCGCTCAACGAGAACAAGCAACTCGGCACCCTCACCTCACGCCAGCGCCGCCTGCTCTCGACCGAGCTCGCGTCCCGCTCGATCAGCGACCGCACCACCCTCACCGTCTAGGCGCCTGGGCACTCAGCCGCGCATTCCACCGACCCGGAAGCTGAGGCCTCCGGAGGCCCGCTGGAATGCGCGGCGCGCCAGGAAGAAGGCGATCGCGAAGGCGATCGCGCCGACCCCGAGGCAGACCGCGAGGATCTGGTTGGCGAGGTAGAAGAGGCCGCCGACCGTGAACACGAACACGGCCCCCGCCAGCAGGGTGGTGTGGGAGCGATAGCCGGCGAAGTGCTCGCGAACGGCGACCTCGAGCCCGCCTAGCCCGGCGAGGGCGACGCCGATGCCGATCGCGGTCGGGTACTGGCCGACGATGCCGATGATCAGCGAGACGATGCCGGCGAGGATCACCAGCTCCGCCAGCGGGACGGCGCCCCAGGGAGCCGGCGGGCGCGCGTCGGGCCCAGGCACCCTGCGCGCGGGTTTCGGGGCGGGAGCGGGCGGCTTTGCGGCCGCAACCGCTCGCCTCGCTCGCTTCCCCTTGCGCTTCCCGCTCAACGGCCGCAAGCCGCCCGGCTAACGGGCATCCCGAGGAGACCTTGACCCGCCACCAGCCCATCAGCATCCCGATCGGGCCGAGCCGCGGGCGTGAGTGCCAGGCGCCGCAGCCGGGCTCGCCGACGTCGTCGCGGGTCACCTTCACCCACTTGAATTCCGCCGGCGTCGCCAGCATGCGCCGCAGCAGCTCGCGGTTGCGGGTCTCCACTCGGGCGCGCTCGCGCAGGGCCAGCCGCGCCTCGGCGACCCGGTCGGCCAGCTGGTCTCGCAGGCGCTCCAGCTCGCCGAGGTCGAGGACTCGGGGCTCGGCCGCGATCGCGCCGACCCGGTGACCCACCTCGACCCGGCCGAACGCCTCGGCGAAGAGCCCGGCGAGCTCACGCTCGAGGCGCCCGACCTGCCGCCGCAACTCGTGGCGGGCGAGGCGCTCGTCGACCGCGGACGAGATGAAGCTGAAGCTGTCTCGTTCGAGCAGATCCGCCATCGGCCTCACTCCGTCCGAGTGTAGATCACCGCAGCGCGGTCTGAAGCCGGGGACGGTCAACTCGTCAGGCGGTCTCGACCGTCGCCGCGGCCATCCACAGCGCCTCCTCGACGGAGATCCGCGGCACCCCGCTCACCTGGACGGCAACGATCGCGATCCGGCGGCTGCCTCGCTCGACGCCATATCCCACGGCGGTGGCGCCGAACAGGACGGCGAGCGCGCTGGAGTCGTCGGCGATCGTCAGCGTCCCCTGTGCCAGCTCGCCGGGACGGCCCGCGAGCGACTCGCCGGGGGCCGAGTCGCGGATGCAGAGGCGGCCGTCGATGCGGTCCGCGTCGAAGGCGCGCAACGCCACCCCGGTCTCGACGATGGCGATCGCCAACGCGTCGCGGGGAAGCCCGCGGCTGCGAAAGGCCCCGTCGTGGAGCCGATCGAGGGCGAGTTGCTCGACCGGCGTGCGGGTCCGGTCCGGGTCGAGCCCGATCTGGCGGAAGAAGACCCGGTAGGCCCAGGGAATCGGCCGTTCGCGCATTCGGATCGCCTGGGCGCCGTAGAACCGGTCAGACAGATCGCGGAGGCGGCGGCGCACCGGATCCGGGCTCTTTCCCGGGCGGGCGTCGACCTCCACCCAGGCGATCCCGAGGCCGGGGAACTCGGCGGCGATCCTCGGCGCGACCCAGCCCTGCTCGGGAGCCGGGTCCCATCCCATCCGCGCGTCGCTCGCCTCCGAGCCGGCCACCTCAACCCGCTTCCGCCGCCCGGCTGGCGTCGAGCAGCCGCTGCACCCGGGCGGAGAGCTGGGCTGTGGTGAGGTCGCCGATGCTGGCGCTCTGCAGGATGCCTCCCGGGTATGCGTAAGCGAAGGTCGGGCAGCCGCCGACCCGGTAGAGGCTGGCTACGGCGCCGTCGCGGTCATAGCCGACCGGGAGCTTCCATCCATGCTGGGAGATCAGGCCGCGCACCGTGTCGCGGTCGTCGCGCACGTCGAGCGAGAGGAAGTTCACCTTTCCACGGTAGCGCTCGTAGACCGCATCGACGACGTCCTGCTGATCGGCGCAGTCGCCCCCCTTCGTGAACCAGAAGGAGATCACCAGAGGGCGATCGAAGAGGTCGCAGACGCGGATCGCGCCCGGGGTCGATATCCGGCAGGCGGGAGTGCGCTGAGCATCGGCCGGGCAGGGGACGGCGGCGGTTTCGCAGTCGTCCTGGGCGACGTTGGCGTCGCCTTCCAGACGCCCCGCGGCGGCGGGGACGGCGAACTCCGGCAGCGGCCAGGGCGCCGGCTGGCGGTCGAGGCCGAGCGTCGCTTCACCGCCGCCTCCGTTCAGCGTGTGCAGGGTGGCGATCGCGACCAGGACGAGGAAGAGCAGGCCGACGAGGATCGAGTAGCGGTCCCTCATCGCTCCTCGATCCAGACCAGGGCGGCCGGAAGGATGACGAGCACGCCGATCAGCGCCGCGGCGAGGTCGACGACGGTAACGATGCCGAAGTCGCGCAGCATCTGGACGTCACTGGCCACCAGCACCGCGAAGCCGGCTATCGCGGTGACCCCGGAAGCGAGAACGGCGGCGCCGGTGCGGGCATAGGCACGGCGCATCGCCTCCGCCGCGCCCGCCCCACCGCGCTCATCGTGGAAGCGCCCGGCGAGGATCACTCCGAACTGGGTCGCGATCGCGATCGTCAACGCTCCCAGCGCCGCGGACATCGGGTTGAGCGGGATGCCGCTGACCCACAGGACCAGAGACGCCCAGCCGGTCGCGAGGGCAGTCGGCACCAGCGGCACCAGGGCGCGGGAGACGGAGCGGTAGACGGCGAGCAGCGCCAGCGCCACCATCAGCAGGCCCGCCAGGGTGAGCCAGTAGCGGCTGGCAGAGAGGTCAGACGCGGATTCCGCGGCGATCACCGGCAGCCCGGCCAGCCGCACCTCCACCCCCGGCGGCGGCCCGCCGGGGGTGCCCGGAGCCCCGATCTCGGAGCGCACACGGTCGATCAGCGCCTGCTGGTCGGAGAGCGATTGAGCTCGGATCCCGAAGGAGATCAGCGCCGTGTGCCCGAGCCGGCCGGTCCCCCGGTCGACCGGCGCGACCTGGCGCAGGGCGTACGGGGAGAGCGCGGCCAGGGTCGCGTCGATGCCCTGCGCGCTCACCTTGCCGCCCCTGGTGAGGAAGTCCGAGAGGGCGGGACCCGGGCACACCTCGGCGTCGAGGCAACTCGGGTCTTCGCCGCGGAACCCGTTCGCCCGCAGCACCCTGTCCTTGAAGGCGGCCATCCATTCGACCGTGGCCGGGTCGGAGAGGTCTGGGGCTTCGACGCTGACGTCGAGCTCGCCGGAGACGCCGGTGGTGTCCTGCAGCTCGTTGAGATTGCGGACCGCGGGGAGGCCCTGGGGGGCCAGCGAGCGGATGTCGGAGACGGTTTCGATCTGGGTCCCGACGCCCCAGCCGACGAGCGCCAGTGCCAGCCCGACGCCGAGGACCGGCCTTGGGCGGGACAGGGCGAGCGAGAGAAGGCGCTCCGGCGGGCGGGTGCTGCCCGGGGAAGCAGCACTCCGACCTCGCTCGCGCCGGAGGCTGAGCGCGGCGAAGCCGGCCGTGAGCGCGAGGACGAAGGCGAGGACGACGCCGCCGACCAAAAGCAGGCCGAAGCTCCTCACCATCGGGGTCGGCGAGAGCTGAAGGGCGAGGAAGCCGGCGGCGGTCGCCAGGCAGGCGGCGGCGATCGTCGGCCCACCCGCCGCCGCCGCCCGCCGCGCCGCCTCGGCACCCTCGGCACCGGCCGCGATCTCCTCGTCGTAGCGGGCCTGGAACTGGATCGCGTAGTCGACGGCAAGGCCGATCAGGATCGGCAGCGCCGCGATCGAGGCCATCGTCAGCGAGCCGCCGGCGAGCCCGAGAAGCCCGAAGACGACCCCGGTGGCCGCGAGGGCGACGGCCAGGGGCAGCAACCGCAGACGCGAGCGGAAGACGGCGAGCAGGGTCAGCGCCATCACCACCACAGCCACCGCGAACAGGACCAGGAGGGCGTCCTTCAGCGCCCCTGCCAGGCCGTCGACCACGACGGGGGCCCCGGAGACCACGTAGCCGCCACCGCGCAGCTCGAAGCAAGGGGCCGGCTTTCCGCCTTCCGCACAGGCCTTGCGTGGAGTGGCGTCGTGGACGACGGCGTCGATCAGCCCCAGCGCGCGGTGGCGCTCGGACGGGCTGAGGTCCGGCTTCAGCCGCACCACGATCTGCGCCGAGTGGCTGTTGGGGAAGAGGTAGGCGAGCCTCGCCTTCGGAGTCCCGCGGGCACGGCTGAGGTCGAAGACCACCGTCGCGACGAATTCTTCGTTGTTGATGCTGGGAGCGCTGGTGATCCCGTAGCGGGTGGCCACGGCGAGCAGGAATTCGCGCAGCCTTTCGGGGGGCAGCCGCCGCGACAACCGCCGCAGCTGTTCGTCGATCTGGATCACGGCCTCGTTGAGGAACGTCGCCGGCCCGGAGACGAACTCGACCGGGTGCATTTCGGCCAGCTCGGCGCACGGCCCCGGAATCGGCTTCGCCCCCGTCGGCACCTTCCCGGAGAGGCAGCCCTCCAGCCGCAGCAGGCGGAAGATGTTGTCGGTGAGGATCAACCTCTGCAGGCCCCCCTTGACCAGCACCACCACCGGTTCTTCCCCGAAGACCTCCCGAACCCGCTGCGTCGCCTGATAGGTCGACGTATCCGTATCGACCAGCGTCCCGAGCCCCGCGTCCGTCGGAATCCGAGTCACCCCCACCGCCGCCGCCACAGCCAGGACGACGCTGGCGATCAGCACGGCCCGAGCGTGCCGACCCGCCCCAGCGGCGACGCTTCCAAACCAGCTACGAATGCTCACGTGAAGGTGATCGAGGCCCGGGCGAAGGGGTCGGCTGGGCCCTCCACCGCCTCAGTCCATCGACAGCGGCCCGTGGATGTCCGCGTTGAGGAACTGATTGACGAACGGGTTGCCCGAGTCGAACAGCTCTTCTTTGGGCCCCGACTCGACGAT
>JAXLTB010000025.1:0-24278 GCA_046330295.1 Solirubrobacterales bacterium
ACGAGGCCTGCGGCGCCCTCTTTCCCAGCGCACTCCCGGCGCGGGTCGCGATCGGCGCCGCGGTACTCCCCAATGGCGCCAACGTCGAGCTCGACCCGGTCGTCGCGGTGTGAGCGCGGCCGTGGCGCTTCCCCAGGAGCTGGAGCTCTCGCGGTTGCGGGAGGCGCACTTGCGCTCGGCTGAGGTCGTCACTCGCACTCCTGCCCTCACCGCGCGAAGCATCTCCGAGCGGCTCGGCGCCGAGCTGGTGCTGAAGGCCGAGAGCCTGCAGCGGACCGGCTCCTTCAAGCTCCGCGGCGCCCTCAACAAGCTGCGCTCGGTCAGCGAACCGCTCGGCGTCGTCGCCGGCAGCGCTGGCAACCACGCCCAGTCGCTGGCCTACGCCGCGCGGGCCTTCGGCGTCGCCTGTGAGGTCTTCATGCCACGCGACGCCTCGATCGGGAAGCTGGCAGCGGTTCGGGCGTTCGGCGCCGCCGTGCACCAGGAGGGGCTTACGGTGGACGACTCCGTGACCCTGGCCCGCGCGCGAGCCGAAGAGACGGGGTTCGTATTCGCTCATCCCTTCGACGATCTCGACGTCATCGCCGGCCAGGCGGGGGTGGGGATCGAGGTCCTCGAGCAGGAGCCAGACGTTGACACCGTGATCGTCCCGGTCGGAGGGGGCGGGTTGATCTGCGGCGTTGCGGCGGCGGTGCGCCAGATGAAGCCGGGGGTCCGCGTCGTCGGGGTCCAGACAGAACGCTGCGCCCCGTTCCTCGAGTCGCCGGACCCGGGTGCAGGAACCGGCGAAGCCGCGATGACGATCGCCGACGGGATCGCCGTCAAGCGCCCGGGAACCCTGACGCGACCGCTGGTAGAGGGGCTCGTCGACGACATCGTGACCGTCTCGGAGGAGTGGATTGCCGAGGCGATGGCGCTGCTCTTGGAACGATCCAAGCTCATGGTCGAGGGTGCTGGCGCCGCCTCGCTGGCGGCGGCGCTCTCAGGTGCCGTCGAGTGCAAGGGGAGGGGGCCGACCGTAGTCGTGCTGTCTGGAGGGAACGTGGACATCGGCCTCGTCGCCCGGATCACCGGCCGTGAGGAGGCTCGCCAGGGCAGGCGCCTGCGGCTGTTCACGAGGATCTCCGATCGTCCCGGAGGCTCGGCGCGCCTCCTCGCCACCGTCGCCGAGGCGGGGGCCAACCTAATCGCGGTCGAGCATGTGCGCGAGTCGATTCAGCTCGAGGTGTGGGAGACGGGTATCGCGCTGACGCTCGAAACCCGGGGGCACAAACACGTCGAGAGCCTCCGCGCAGCCCTGCGGGCAGAGGGCTACGAATCGACCGAGATCTGACCCGGCTGTCATCGGTGACTTGCTGAGGATCAGCCTGTTTGGTTGGGTCGGGGCAGTCTTCTCAGCCGGCCATGAAGCCGCCGTCGATCGAGAAGCTGGCACCGGTGACCCAGGAAGCGGCCGGAGAGACCAGATATAGGACCATCCCGGATATCTCACTCGGCTCGGCGACTCGGGCTATCGCGTGATTGTCGTTCAGCCTGTGGGGTGCGAAAACCCGAATTCACTTGTTGAGATCGCGCCAATTTGCTCCTGGGGCGGCTGATGTCACGCGATCGTCGCTGGTTCGGATCGGGCCCATTTCCAGGCGAGCCAGTAAGGGTGCTGGTCCATTCGGAGATCCGAGTTTCTGGTCATTACCGCGGTCGTGACGCCGTCGGGCGGAACCCGGACTGAAGGAATGCGCCTAGTTGGCGATGGGGACGGCGCGAGCCGGGCGCAAGCCGGGTCAGGCGACGGCGCGGTACTCGTGGATCAGTCCGCCGAGCAGGTCGCGCCGGCTGACGGCTGCGCTCGTCGGCGGCGTTGATGAGAGGGCGACGACGTTCGCACGATCCGTCGCCGCGAGCCCCAACGCACGATGCGGCCGGTGCCTGTTGTAGTGATCGACGTAGGTTCGCAGCACCCGCTCGAGGTGGCGGCGGTTGGCGATCAGCAGCCAGTCCAGGCACTCCCGTCGGATCGTGCCGACGAAGCGCTCGGCGATCGCGTTGGCCTTCGGCGCTTCGACCGGAGTGCGGATGACCTCGATTCTCTCGCTGCGGAAGACGTCGTCGAAGGCGCCGCTGAACTTGGCGTCGTTGTCCCGGATCAAGAGCCGAGGCGCCGTCCGCTGGTCCGCAAGCTCCCAGGAAAGGTTCCGCGCCTGCTGGGCGACCCAGACGCCGTCGGGCTCTCTGTCGCGCCGGCGAGGTGCACGCGCCGACTCGAGGCGTGGATGAAGAAGAGCACGTAGATCCGCCGCAAGGAGATGGTGTCGACCGCGAAGAAGTCGCAAGCGATCATGCTCTCGGCCCGGGCACGGATGAACGCGCCCCAGGAGAGCGGCCTGGACCCCATCCGCCACGTTGACACCCCGCCTGAGCTGAATCGCTCGGATGCCTCGGAGGGCGAAGCCCCGGAGAGGCATCAGCGATTCTGCGGGATGGCCGCTCGACCACCAAGGAGATCGAGTTGGCAGAACAACGCAAGCAACGCAATGCCGCGCCGGCACGAGATCGTCCTCGCCGGGATGCGCGGGACCGGTCGGTCCGCGACGTCTCGGGAGCACGACGTCTCGGAGGCCGCTATTACAACTGGCGCGACAAGATCCTCGAGGGCGGCAAGGCCGCGCTCGCCGAAAGCGACGAGGCGCCGGGGCGAGGCTGCAGGGAAGGTCCGCGATCCTGGGCAGGCGCTTGGTCGCAAGACCTACGAGCTCAGTGGCGGAAGCATTGCGGGGCTGGGGTGAAGGCGCGTCGCCCGGTCCCGCCGACTCGTCGCCCGCGGCCGCAAGGTCGCCGTCGTGGCGCGCGTGATGCAGATTAGCCGCCAGGCGATCTACCGCACCCCGAAGAGCAGGCCGGCCGCCACCAGGCGGTGCCGGCTACCGGGACGGTCGACCGGGCGATCGTCGAGGTGAGGAAGAACCCAATCCGACCGACAGCACCCGGATGGTGGCCGCCCTCACGAGCAGGAGATCGACAGGCCGATCTCCCGCAAGCGCTGCCCAGCGGGTAATGCGGGCCGGGAGCCTGCTGCAGCGCCACCGACCATCGGGCCGACGCCGGCGGCGGCTACTCGGGTCGAGCGCCCCGATCAGCTCTGGCACATGGACATGACCTCGATCTGGGTGGCCGAGCACGGCTGGTGCTACCTGAACGCGATCGTCGACTGCTGCACCCGCGAGATCCCGGCCTTCGGTCTCGACCTGCGCTGCCGCCGCCAGGAGGCCGAGGCCGTGGTCGACCGCGGCCGTCGCCGCCCATTCGATCCAGCCCGGTCGCTTGACGCTCGGCACGGACGGATGAAAGTCAACCTCCCGCTGGACGCAGAACCTCCTCTTTGCGGTGAGCCCTGGGCGCCGGTCCTGACGACGGGCCGAGCAGGATCTGGGGCGGAGTCCTGCCGCGCTGCCTGCCCGGCCGAGGGCCTTTGAGATGCGCGCCCCGGTGTCGCGCCGGCTACGCCCTTTTCCCCGCCCTGCCGTTGCCGATCGGTGACGAAGCGGCGGTAGGCGGCTTCGGCCTGGGCGCAGACCGCCTTCTCGGCCTCGTGGACCTTCAGGTTGCGCAGCGGACCGCCTGCATGTTGGCGACCGCGCTGGGGGCGCAGCGCCGATGGCCAGCTCGAGGGCACGGATCTTCTGGCAGGTCATCGTGGGCCGGGCGAAGGCACGCGAATCCTCCTCGCGGGTGAGCAGGTGCCAGAAGAGCACGCAGAGCTTGCGCGCCGTTGCGCTCGCCGCCACCTGGGCACCGCGGCGGGCGCGAATGCGCTCATAGAACGCCTTCAGCAGCCCCGGCGCCATCGCCACCGTCCAGGCAGCCTCGCCGTCGCCATGGCGGGCGTCGGAGTTGCCGGCCTTGGAGATGCCGTGGCGGGCAGCGCTCTCCCGACTGACGGACGCGGGGATCGAGGCCCAGGTAGGCGACCAGCTTGCGCGGCGTGGCGAAGCGCCGGAGTCGCCGACCACCGCCATGAAGGTGACCGCGGTCTGCATGCTCACCCCCGGGACCGTCATCAGCTGGCGCACCTCGGGCGAGGCCGGGAGCGCTCGGCAAGGGCGACGTCAATCCTCGAGATCTCCTCCTGCAGGGCGTCGATCTGGCGCAGGCAGCCATCAACCGTCAGCTGCTCGTCTGGCCGGCAGCGGAAGCTCGGCGAGCCAGCGCCTCCGGCCTTGCCGAAGGTCGGTCACCGGCGAGCGCGGCGAGAGGGTGCGGGCGAGGGCGGCGTGGACCTCGTTCTTGGCACGCGTCCTGGCCGCATCCAGGGCGGCGCGACGCGAGACCAGGCACCGCAGCGCGCAGGTGGCGGCGTCAGTTGCCCAAACCTCGTCGAGGTAGCCGGCCGCCAAGCTCGGCCAGGACCACGGCGTCGCGGCGGTCGAGGTCGCGCACCAGACCCATCGCCAGCCGCCGCGGGTCGGCTACCACCACCCGCCGCACGTGCGGCCGATGATCGCGGCGATCGCGACCGCGCCGAAGGTCGACTCAGCACCACCTCGTCGTTTCGGTCGAGGCTTCGGGCCAGCCCTCGAGCACCTTCGGCCGGGTTGGGACCCGGCCCGCGGTGCGGACCTTCCCCGCCTCGGCGATCGCCACCTGGCAGTGGTCGCGGTGGACGTCCATCCCGATGAATCGCATCTCGCTCCTCTCGTCGCTGATCTCGATCAGGAGAGGTGGGCGAGCGACATGGACGGATTCGTGCTCTCAGCACACCCGGGTCGGTCGCAGGGGCGGCCATGGACAGCGTCGGGCTCGCAGCCCATCGGTCTTGAGCGGCCTGCCCTACCTGCTCTCCCACTTCGGCCCCATTCCCGGAAGCGCCATCGTCCCGGCGGGGTCGGCCGGAACTTTCATACCTGGACAACGGCACCGCCTACACCTCCCGCGGCTTCAGAGCCCACCTGAAGGAGCTGGAGATCACCCACCGCCGCGGCGGCTACCGCGACCCGGAGTCCCAGGCCTTCGTCGGTCCTGGTTCTCGAAGCTGAAGGAGCGCCTGATCTGGCGCTCGGAGTTCGAGACCCTCGACGAAGCTCGACAGGCGATCGCCGCCTACGTCGAGGCCTACCACCACGGCCTCGCGGCTGGGCTACCGCGAAGGAGGTGAGGAGACCTGGGAGGATGCGGGAGAGCGAGACGTCTACGAAATCACGCGGCCTCAGGTGACAACGTTGATGGGGTCCAGGCCAGCGGCCTGAGTTCGACTACTTCGATGAAGAAGAGCACGTAGATGCGTCGCAGGATCACAGTGTTCGACCGTGAAGGAGTCGCTGGCGATCATGCCCTTGGCCTGCCGGCAGGATGGGCTGCTCCAGCTGGGTCCGCCTCGGGCGCCCGCCGGACCGAGACCGGTGCTAGCCAGGATCTTCCTCACGGTCGTCGCCGAGATGGAGACCCCGAGTCGGCGAGCTCGCCGACGATCGCGGTAGCCCAGCGCGGGTTCTCGCGCGCCATTCGCGAAGTCCAGGTACCCGGATCTCTGGGTCGATTGGGGGCGACCCAGCCCGCAGCTCAGGTAGATCCAGCGGCGCGCGACGAGGCGACGGTGCCAGGCGAGCAGAGTCTGCGGTGTGACGAAGAATGAGGACAAGCGCCATCGAGGCAGAGGACGGGCGGCCGCCGCCAGGAAGACGCGATCAGCAGGTCCCAGATCCGGCCGATTAACTTGGCGGCGCAGGATGGCCAGCTCGTAGCGCAGGACGACGATCTCCAGCTCCTGAATTCCGCCGAGCGAGGACGCAGTGCGACAGCTCGATCGGCTTGCGCAGAGCGAGGTAGAGGAACGAGATCAGCAACCGCGGCTCCTCGGATCGGTGGCGGGCTGCGACTCACGGGCTAGGCAGGCTCGGGCTCGTTCTGTCGAAGAGTGGATTTACGCACCCGACAGGCGTCTCCCCGGAGCGTCAGGCCGACCTCAGAGCGCAGTGGCCTGGGCCTCGATCTCGCCGGACTTCCACGTCTCGTAGACGGCGATCACGATCGCGAGGTCCTGTATCGCCAAGCCCGTGGAGTCGAAGAGCGTGATCTCCGCGTCCGAGCGCCGGCCCAGCGCTGGATCGACGATCGCCTCGCCGAGCAGGGTCACGTCCTCGGCAGAGACCATGCCGGCGGACACGGCGCCGCTCAGCTCGCCGCCGGCGCTCGCCTGCTGATCGTCGCAGAAGGCCGGCAGCGTCGCAGTGCCGCCAGCTCGACCTCTGCTCTTTCCGGCATCGGCGCCGAGCACGGCGATGTGTTGGCCGGCGCGCAGGTCCGACTCCAAGATCACCGGCTCGTGGCCAGGTGTCACGGTGACCACGACGTCCGCTCGGCTGCCGCCTCGCGCGGTCCCGCCGACCATCCGAGCTCCTCGGCCAGGGCGGCGGCGGCGTCGAGGTCGGCGTCGTGGCATACCCCGTCGGTGTAGCCGCTGGCCCGCAGGCAGCAGGCCGCCCAGGCCCCGTTGACCCCACCAGCCGGTCAGGCCCACCCGCTCGCGCTCTCGCTCGCCAGGGTGAGGGCGGAGAGGGCGGCGGCCGCCCGGTCCTCAGGTAGGTCACCGAGCGGCAGTCCATTATCGCCAGCTCCTCGCCGGTCTCGGCATCGGAGACGAGATCATCCCCATGCGACCGGAAGGCCGCGCTTCGGAGTTCCCCGGGAACGAGGTGACCCACTTCAGGGCCATGCCGTCTCCGCTGGCCAGCATGGCCGGAAGTCCCCGGGCGCACTGCTCACGTAGACCTTGGGCGGCATCGCCCATTCGCCGCGCGTGTAGCGCTCGAAGGCCGCCCTGGTCGATTCGACCGCCCGACCTGGGGAGATCGCCCGCGTGACGCCCGACTCCGATGTGTATGGCACCGTCCGCCCACTTGGGGTGGGCGTTTGTCGCTGGGCACTATTCAGCTCGGCTTCGATCGTGGTCCGCAGGGCGGCGGGGGACGTGGAGAAATGATATAATATCAGACCTATTTCTGGTGCCTCTCAGGCACCTCGCACGACGAACGACGTGGACGGGTAGAACGGACTCACCTTGGATCCTGGGACCGACCGGCTGGAAGACGAGCGGACGTCCATATTCCTGGCGAGGCTGACCGAGCTCTGCAGGATCGACGGTCCTCCGGGGACGCCGAGGGCGTCGACGCCTGCGCCGAGCTGCTCGCGTCCTGGCTGGCCGGCGCCGGCTGCGAGGTCGAGTACGTGCCGACGCCCGACGGACGACATCTGGTCGCCTCCCTTGTCGGCGCCGGAGAGGGCGGGGTGATCCTCGTCGGCCATCACGACACCGTGTATCGGCGGGGCGCCGCGATGGCGCGACCGGTGCGCGTCTCCGGCCGCAGGGCACTCGGCCCCGGCGTCGCCGACATGAAGGGCGGCCTGCTCGTCGGAGTGGCGCTGCGATCGAGGAGCTGGCCGCCGGGGACCACGAGGTGGATTTCTCGCGAGTCGAGCTACATTCGGTTCCTGACGAGGAGGCGCGCGTTCACGCTCCGCACAGCCTCGATCTGATGACATGCCGACCTCTCGATCGTGCTCGAGTGCGGCCGGCTCGGGGCGGTCATCGCTCCTCGACAAGGCCGCGACCTGGCTGCATGTCGAGGCCGCCGGCAGGAAGGCCCATGCAGGTGCTGACCCCCACCTCGGCCGCTCCGCTCTCGCGGCTCTTATCGCCGGGCCCCGGCCAGATCGAGCGCGACGTCGACGGCGTCCGCGACGGCCTCCGCCACGATCGCCGCGGCTCGTCGCCGACAGGCCCAGCAACGCCATCCCCGGCCACGTCACGGCGGTGGTAGACCTCAGGGCGATGTCCGACGAGGATCTGGCCTGGGCGGTGAAGGAGGGGACCAGGTTCGGCGACCATGACGGTGTCGCGTTCACGGTCACCGACACCGTGAGCTTGCCGGCGATGGAGTCGCCGCCGGCTCTCACCGCCGCCGCCCTGGAGGCGCTCGCGAGAGCCGGCTTCGAGGGCGGGGGATGACCGGCGGGGCCTCGGACGCGGGATGGACCGCGTCTCTCGGGGTGTTGACGATCGACGGGCTCGGCCCGGTCGACGTCGACGACCACACCGAGCGAGTGGATCGACCTCGGCTCGGTCGGCCCGCGCATCGACGCGGTCGCAAGCCTGTGCGGCCAGAGCCGTACCTGGCGGACCAGGCGACTCGACGGCGGCGGCGACCTAGGTGAGCGGCTCTGGTCGTGGCCGGTGGCGACGTCAAGGAAAAGCCGACGACCGCGCCGAGCGGCGAGGATGCCTGCCCCGATCCTGCTGGGAAAGGTCAACTCGCGGAGCCGATTCGAGGAGACCGTAGGCAAGGCTCAGCCAGGTGATCGCGATCGGCGTCGTTCCCGAGGGCGAGCGGCTGCCGCCGGAGCGTGAGCTGGCCGCGATGCTCGGGGTCAGCAGGATGACCGTTCGCGAGGGCCTGCGGGCGCTCGAACAGGCCGGGATGATCCAGGTCCGCCGCGGTCGGAACGGGGGAGCCTACGTCACCGCCGCGCCTCGCCAGCGGCCCTCGCGGGGGCGAGCTGCGGAGCTCGTGGCGACCATGGGCACCGACCTCGATGACCTGATCGACTTTCGCGGAGCCGTCGAACCGGCTGGAGCCGCCCTTGCCGCCGCTCGCCGTGGGAACGATGACATCCAGCTGCTGCGGGAGCTGCTCGACGCATCGCGGGATGCCGCGAGCGCCGACTCGGCGGCGTTCCGTGGCCCGGACGCTCGGCTGCATCTGGCGATCTGCGACGCTGCCAGCTCGAGCCTGATCCTGGAGGCGGCAATCGAGATCCAGGTGAGGCTCAACGAGGTTCTCGCGATTACGCCGATCCTCGACCAGGCGATCCTGCATTCCCATCAGCAGCACGCCGAGATCATCGCCGCGATCGAGGCTGGCGATGCCGCCTCTGCCAGATCGCGGATGGAAGAGCACCTGGAGGGGACCAGAGAGCTGATCCTGACCCTCACCCAACCCGCGCGGGAGTAGCTCCCAGGTCGGTCCCTGTCGGTGGCGGGGGTGCGGCCGGTCAGGTGTGGGGTGCGAAAATCCGATTCGAGTCGGGGAACTCACGCGGATCTGCGCCGGCAGGGGATTAAGGCAGCGCAATCGTTGTTGGGTTCAGATCGATGGGCGTCACCGAGATCGCGGCCCAGAACGGGGTCGAGATCGCCACCTTCGGCCACGCCGGTGACGGCAACATGCACCCGACGATCGTCTACGACCCCGGCGACGCCGAGCAGCGGCGACGAGCGACGCCGTCGCCGCAATCGTCGGCCTCGCCCTGGAGCTGGGGGGAACCGCCACCGGCGAGTACGGGGTGGGACTGCTGAAGCGCGATTTCCTGAGCGCCGAGCTGGGCGGCCCCGCGGTGCTCGATCTCCAGCACGGGATCAAGGCAGTGCTGGATCGCGCAACCTGATGAATCCGGGCAAGGCGATCTGATTGTCCGGCTCGAACCGCGTCCGGGCGCAGCGGGGTTCGGCTCGCGTCTCGCTGCCGAGCACGATCAGCGTCTTGGTGCCGGTCACCTTGCCGCTGCGCCGCAGCAGGTCGATCACCCGGCTGAGGTCGGCGACGTCGCGCACCCGCAGGTGGACGAGAGCATCGGGGTCGCCGGCGATCGTGTGGACGGCGTCGACCTCGGGCATACCCCGGCGACGCCGGCATCGGCGACCTTGGTGCTGCCCGCGAAGCGCGGCTCGGTGAACGCCTCGATCGGCCGCCCTAGCTTGGCGTGGTCGATCTTCGCCGTGTAGCCGGTAATCACGCCGAGCTCCTCGAGCCGGGCGATGCGCCGTTTCACTGCCGGCGCGGAGAGGGTCACCTCCGCTCCGATATCGGCCAGCGTGCGGCGCCCGTCGCGCACCAGCAGGTCGACGATTTCGAGATCGGTGCCATCGAGGTCGATCTCATCCACCATGGTGAAGAATCTAACGGAAAATATCGTCTAGGTCGAACTTTCCATTGCTCGTGCTTTTCGCAACCTTCTGGCCTAGAAGTGGCATCTGCCCGCAAGCAGGGCCTTCGGTTTCTGACATGCAACAGGGAGCCGTGACTGCCGCTGCCGACGCCTGTTCCGCCGGTTCTCTCGAGACCCTCGCCTCGATCCAGCGCCGCGTTCTGTGGCAACGACTTCGATCATCCATCACGCCAACAAGGTCCGCGAGACGCCCTCGGGGGTGAAGGTCGGCGGCCACCAGGCCTCCTCTGCCTCGATGGTCGCGATCATGACCGCGCTCTACTTCGAGCACCTCGCCGCCTCTGACCGGGTCTCGGTCAAGCCCCACGCCGCCCCGGTCCTGCATGCGATCAACTACCTGCTCGACCGTCTCGACCCGGCCTACCTGACCGGGCTGCGCAGCTTCGGCGGCCTGCGGTGGGCGGACGAGGACCTCGGCCCGTCGACTTCTCTGACCAGGTCGGTCAGGATCGATTGCGACGGCGACGATCTGGAGCGCGATCGCCAGCCGCTGCGTCGCCGACCACTTCGGGGCGCCTCGGGCAGGGCGCGGAGATCGCCCTGCTCGGCGACGCCGAGCTCGACGAGGAGGGCGATCTGGGAGGCTGGTCGTTTCCACGATGGTCCCGGCGCTCGGCGAGGTGATGTGGGTGGTCGACCTCCAGCCGCCAGTCGCTGGACCGGATCGTCCCCGACATCGCCGCCGGGCGGATCCGGACGATGTTTGAAACCGCCGGCTGGCGAACGATCGTCGTCAAGTACGGCCGCTTCCTGCGTGAGCTGTTCGAGCGCAAGGGAGGGCGGCGCTACCGGCGGATCGACCAGATGCCCAACGAGGGTACCAACGACTGCTGCGGGGCAGTGCCGAGGAGCTGCGCGGCGGCGCTGCCGAAGACGGCCGCGGCCGTGCTGAGATCGAGAAGCTGATTGCCGAGCTCGACGACGCCGAGCTGCACCGCGCGCTTCGCGACCTCGGCAGCCACGACCTCGACGACCTGCTCGATGCCTTCCGCGAGGCCGACGCGGCTTCCCGACCGCCGTAAGGTGATCTTCGCCTGCACGATCCAAGGCTCACGGCCTTGCCACCGAAGATTCACCCGCCAACCACTCGGCGCTGCTCTCGGCGAGCGAGTGGAAGGAGCGCCGCCGAGCTGGGCGCCGACCCCGCCGACCCCTGGGCCCGCTTCCCCGACGGCTCCCTCGAGGGCGAGCTCTGCGCGGCCGCGGCCGAGCGCCTGCGCCGTGATCCCCAGACGCCCCGCCAACCGCCTGCCGTCCCGGTCGATGCCGGCCGCGGCCACCGCGGCACGGCATCGACCCGGCGGCGTTCGGCCGCGGTCTTTGTCGATCTCGGCCACAAGGCACCGGAGGTGGCCGAGCGCGTCGTCACGGTGAGCCCCGACGTCGGCACCTCGATGACCAATCTCGGGGCTGGATCAACCGCGCAGGCATCTGGAATCCACAGGAGCGGGTCGACTGGTTCGCCGACGACACCAACACGCTGGTCCGCTGGCACCCGAAGTCAGCAGGGCCAGCATCTGGAGCTCGGGATCGCCGAGGTAAACCTGGTCGGCGTACTTGGCGAGCTGGGGGCGACCTGGTCGCGCGACGGCGAGCCGCTGTTGCCGATCGGCACGATCTACGACCCCTTCGTCAACCGGGCGGTGGAGCCCTGGTCCTTCGGGATCTACGCCGGCGGCCGGTCGATCCTGGTCGGCACCCCGTCGGGCGTCTCGCTGGCGCCCGAGGGGGCACAGTCGTCGGCCGCCCTCGGTCGGGATCGAGCAGCCTGGCTGCGTAGCCTGGGAGCGGCCTTCCGGGCAGGACCTCGAGTGGGCCCTGCTCGACGCGCTCGGGCGGCTCGGGCAGCCCGGCGGCGAATCCGCCTACCTCGGCTCAGCACGCGGCCGATCGACCAGTCCTTGGCGGCCGTTCCGGAGGATCCGGGCTCGTGAGCTGCGCCGCCAACGCGCCCTCGGCGGCGGCTACCTCCTCCGCGCCGCCGGGGCGCCGCGCTTGACGCTGGTGGCCATGGGCGTTGCAGTGCTCGAGGCCTGCGCCGCCCACGACGAGCTGGCGGCGGCGGGCATCGACGCCGACTTGGTCGTGCTCACCTCGGCCGACCTGGTCTTCCGGGCACTGCGTTCCCGCCGGGGACTCGAGGACGGCAACGACGCGATCCTCGACTCCCTCTTTCCGGCCGACCGCGCGGCGCCGGGTCGTCGCCGTCCTCGACGGTCACCCGCACACCTCGCCTTCCTCGCCGCGGTCAACGGCACCGCGACCGCCACTCTAGGCGTCGACGACTTCGGGCAGTCGGGCGACGTCGGCGACCTCTACGAGCACTTTGGAATCGACACCGAGACGATCGTCGGCGCGGCGATCGACCTGATCGCCTGAACGGAGGAACAGGACCCGATGAACGTCGCCACCGCCATCGAGATAACCATGCCCAAGCTGTCCGACTCCATGGAGGAGGGCACGATCCTCTCCTGGCTGGTCGAGCCCGGCGCCGAGGTCGCCGCCGGCACCGACCTGCTCGGGAATCAGGCCGACAAGGCGAACATGACGGTGCAGGCGGAGGCCGCGGGAGTGCTTGAGATCCTCGTTCCCGAGGGAGAGACGGTCACCGTGCAGACGCCGATCGCGCGGCGCCGGCGCCGGCACCGAGCCGGCCGCCGCGCCGGACCTCGCGGCGGCGTCCCCGCCCGAGCCCGAGAGCGAGTCGGCGATCCGCAGGAGCCGTCTCGGCAACCGAGCCGCGGCCGGAGAGCGCCGGCTGGCGACGGGGCCCAGCGGTCGACGCCAATCGCGCGCCGGATCGCCGCCATCCACGGGATCGATTTGGAGACGGTGAGCGGCAGCGGCCTCGGCGGGCGGATCACCAAGGCCGATGCCGCCTCGCCGCCGGCATCGACGGACCCGGCGTCGCCGGAACTCGCTGCCGAGCTGGCCGCGGTTGAGGCCTTCCTTCGCAGTCGCCGAGCTACGTCTTCCTCATCGGCCGGGGCTGGGCGAAGGGGTCAGGGCGATGAGTTGACCCCGACCCGCCTGCAGGCGGTGATCGCGCGCCGCATGGCCAAGTCGAAGGGCACCGTGCCGCACTTCCAGGTCGAGACCGAGGTGCGGATGGACGCGGCGATCGAGCTGCGGGCCAAGCTGAAGGAGCTCGCCGGCGAGGAGTCGCCTCCGTCGATCAACGACCTGATCGTCAAGGCGTCGGCGATTGCGCTGCAAAGCTATCCCAAAGCGAACGGCTCCTACCGCGACGGCCGCTTCGAGCTGCACCCGAAGGTCAACGTCGGGATCGCGGTGGCCGCCGAAGACGCCCTCGTCGTTCCGACGATCAAGGACGCCGATCGGAAGTCGCTGGGCGAGATCGGCCGCGAGTCCCGGTGGCTCGCGGCACGAGTCCGCTCCGGCGAGTTGACGCCGCCGGAGCTGGCAGGGGGAACCTTCACCGTCTCCAACCTTGGGATGTTCGGGATGACGGCGATTCACCCGGTGATCAACCTGCCGCAGGCGGCGATCCTCGGGATCGGGACGATGCGGGATGTGCGTGCCCGCGGCGTCGACGGCGAGATCGAGGACACCAAGCTGATGACCCTGACGCTGAGCTGCGACCACCGGATCCTCTACGGCGCCGAGGCGGCTCGGTTCCTTGGCGCGATAAGGGATCTGCTCGAGCAGCCGCTCCGCATCGCCTTCTAGGGTTGATTGCCGATCCCTCTGAGATCCGACGGGAAGCGCTGAGCCTCCGGAGCGGGGACGAGCTCGGGCGGAGACTGCCTTCGTCCCCTTTCGGCAGCCGTTCTGGCACTCGGATGCCACGAGTGGCAGAAAGCCGGGTCAATCGCTGCATATTGCGCCACATCTGGCGGGACATGAGCTGCCAAACTCTCCATGGCAGAGACCTTAAAAGTCCTGCTAATCGCCACTTTCCGTCACTCAGTCCGTCGCCTAGCGACCCCGAATGGTAAGGAAGGGGTCGTGGGTTCGAGTCCCATTCCGGGCTTCGAGAAGTTGCTGGAGATCGGCCCCTTTTCGGGGCCGATTTCGTGTTTGAAAGGCTCGCCGGGGACCCGGAGTAATGGCACTAGTGGCAGATGGCGCAGAGATTTGACCGGGATCGACGGCGGTGTCCCGGTTTTCGGAAGCTGCTTCCAAGCCCACTCCCGAATCGCCTTTACGCTACGGTAAAGGCCATGCCGCGCATCTCCAGCAAGCACCAGGTCACGCTTCCCGTCGAGAGTCTCGAGGCGGCCGGCCTGCGGGCCGGCGACGAGGTCGTGATCGAGGCCGAGGGCGAGGACCGGATCGTCGTCCACCGCGCCTCCCCGGACCTGGCGTCCGCGCTCGGGGTCTTCGACGGCCTCTACGAGCCGGGCTACCTCGAGAAGCTGCGCTCCGAAGAGCGCGCCTGAGCGGTGGCCCGCTGCGTACTCGACACCGACTTGCTGATCGCCGCCCTCGACCGGGCTGATGCCCACCATGCCGCGGCGGCGGCGGCCTTCGAGCGCTGGGCGGCCGAGGAGGCGGAGCTCCTTCTATGCACCGTCAACTATGCCGAGGCCCTGGTCAGGCCGTCGGCCGAGGAGCAGGCCATGCGCGCCGCAGTCGGCGCGATCGGCTCACTCGGCATCCGGCTCGTCGCTCCCGACGGCGCCCACGCTCGTGCGGCTGCTCGCCACCGCAACCGCGGGATCAGCCTAGCCGACGGCTTCGCCCTTGCCACCGCCGATCGCGCCGATGCCGAGGTGGCCTCCTTCGACCGACGTGTGCGCCGCGCGCTCGGTCCTGCCGGCCTGCGTCTCTCCGCGGCGCTGGAGTAGCGAGCTTCCACTGGGCCTCGGAGTTAGTGCGTTGGTTGTCGTTTGCGGCGGTCTACCGAATGTGATCTATGGGGGGGTTCGCCCGTGGCGCAAGCTTGATCGGCTGCGGGCAAGCTTCGATTTTCGGGTTCAGGTTTGCAGGCTTCACCGGCCTTACTGGTGCTAGGCGTGGGTCTTGCTTTCGCTGTGAGTGTGTCGGTGGTGACGGGTCGGGATCATCGCAACCGGCTGCCCAGACCTGTCGCCCGAGACCACTTCTTCGAGCTCGCGAAGGCCCTTGCTAAGGCCGTTACCCGGCTCGGGAAGGCGGCGTGGGCCGAACACGAAGGGCGCTGACGAGGACGTAGCCGATCTCGAGGGGGCCGATGCTGCCGATCACATCGACGTCCATTCCGGGGCTCGGAGATGCCAATCGGTTAGTTCAACCCGCCTCGGCGCGCACCTCGTTGACCAGCACACCGATCCCTTCGACTTCGGTTTCGACGACATCGCCGGGACGTAGGTAGCACGGAGGGTCGAACGACATGCCGACACCCGCCGGTGTACCGGTCGCGATGATATCGCCGATCTCCAGGGTCACAAGGCTGGAGATGAAGGCGATGGTCTCCGCCGGCTTGAAGATCATCTGCCCGGCTCTGGCGCTCTGGCGCTCCTCGCCGTTAACTCGGGTGCGGAGGTGGAGGGAGTCGAAGTCGGCGACCTCGTCAGTGCTGACCAAGCATGGGCCGCAAGGGGCGAAGCCGTCGACCGTCTTGCCCATCGTCCACTGTGAGGTCTGCAGCTGCAGGTCGCGGGCGCTGACGTCGTTCAAGACCATGAAGCCGGCCACCGCCTCGAGAGCATGGTCCGCGCTGGTGCGACGGCAGGTACGGCCGATGACGAGGGCGACCTCGACCTCGTAGTCGACTTGGCTTGGCGCGGCGGCGGGCAGACGAATCGGCGTTCGGGGACCGACCAAGGTGTTAGCGAACTTGGTGAAGACGGTGGGCGCCTCGGCAATGGCCATCTCGACCTCGTCGGCGTGGCTCAAATAGTTGATGCCGAGACAAAAGATCTTCCCGGCGTCGGGCACCGGCGGTCCGATTTGCTCGTCGGCGAGGTTCAGCGCCGGCCTTTCCGCGGCGAGCGCAGCAACCTCATCGCGCCGGCTGGCCGGCATCTGCAAGAACTGGCGGACGGTGGCATCGAGGGCGTGGGGCCCGTCGTTGAGCAGAACTGCCCCGTTCCAGCTGTGGGCCCGCTCTTCGCGGTAGCTCAGCAGTCGCATCGTCTCTCCTCAGGCGGCTGTATAGCCGCCGTCGACGGGATAGAGGCCGCCGACACAGAACGACGCTTGGTCGGACAGCAGGAAGGCCACCAGCGCCGCCACCTCCTCGGGCCGCCCGATTCGTCCAATCGGGTGTTCTTCTGCCATCTCCGTCAGCTGCTCCTCGCTGAGGTTGTGGATCGGCGTTCGGATCACTCCCGGGGCCACCGCGTTGATGCGGATGCCGAGGGGCGCCTGCTCGAGCGCCGCGCTCCGGGTCAGGCCCGCAACACCGTGCTTGAAGGAGACGTACGGCGCAAGGCCGCCGACCCCGACCAGGCCGAACATCGAGGCGATGTTGACGATGGCAGCGGGACCGCCTTGGGCCGACATCTGGCGGATCTCGGCCCGCAGGCAGACGAACATTGCGCGGAGGAAGACGGCATCGAGGCGGTCCCACTCCGCGGTCTCCAGCTCGGACAGCGGGGTGAACTCACTTCCCACCCCGGCGTTGTTGACCGCGAGGTCGAGCCGCCCGAACGCGGTGACGGTCTCGGCGACCATTCGCTCGACGGCATCATCATCGGTCACGTCGACTTCGATCGCGATCGCCCCATCGATCGAGGCAGCCCGCGCGCTGGCCCGCTGGCGATCGATATCGGCCAGAGCCACCCGTGCTCCCAGTTCGGCGAGCTTTTCGGCGCATGCCAGGCCGATGCCGGACGCTGCCCCCGTGACGACCGCCGTGCGCCCCTCGAAATTCCTCATTTGCGGCTCCATTTCGCAATTTATAATCGATATGTTAGGCTAGCCTCCCGGATTCTATAAATTATCGAATCAAGGAGAAGCCGTGAGGAAGCATCGGTATCAGCTGGTCATAGTGGCGGCCGTTGCCGCCCTTCTTGCCGTCGTCCTCAGCGCTTGCGGCTCATCGGGTACCGGTGACGCCACCGCGAGTGGCGGCAAGCTCGATCCCAAGAACCCGACGAAGGTCAAGGTGGTGGCCGAGTGGAATTTCTATGCGGCCCACGCTCCCGTGATCGCCGCGATCGAACACGGCTTCTTCGAAGAAGAAGGGATCGAAGTCGAATTCACCGCGCCGGGAACGCCGGGCGAACAGGTCAAATATATGGTGGCCGGAAGATCCGACATCGCCCTCACCCAGCCGATGGAAGTGCCGCTGTCCCGAGCGAATGGGATCGATGTGAAGATTGTCGGCGACCTCTTCGGCTCGAACCCCACCGGACTGATGACCGACCCCGACAAGTCGGGAATCACGAAGCCCGAAGAACTCGAAGGCAAGACGATCGGCTCGACGAATACGCCCGACGCGACGGGCTCGATCTCCACCATGATGGAAAATCTCGGGATATCCGACTATAAGGAAGTGAACGTCGGCGAAGGCGGTGTGCCGCTTCTCGAGCAGGGCAGAGTCGACGCGATCCATGCCCTCTATCCAGGCGAAGTCATCCTGCTCGAAAAGGAAACGGGGAAGAAATTCCCGTTCTTCGAATACATCGACTATGGCGTGCCGAACTATCCGCTGCTCAGCTGGATTTCCACCGACAAGTACATCGAAGAAAACCCCGAAGTGATCAAAGCCTTTCTCAACGGCACCAAGAAAGGCATGGAACTGATGAAGAGCGATGCAGCCGCTTTCGACGAAACGATGGAATACATCAAGAAGGAAAACAACGTCTTCACTTCCGAACAGCACGAAGCGATTCGCTCCGTCACTCCCCAGTACTGGGACCTGAGCGAGGAAGTGAAGCCACAGGTGATCGAAGAAATGGCCGAATGGATGCAGACCGTGAAGGTGAATGGCAAACCTTGGCTCGCCGAAAGCGACGTTGAACCCGTCGCCGAATACGTGACCGACGAATTCGCACCGGGCGGTTCGCAGTAGTGACGGAAGTGCACGCAAAGACATCCCGCTTGGCCGCCCCTCGGGCGGCCGGCGGGAAGTCTGGCGCCTCGGCGATCTCGGTCAGGGGTCTCGGCCGGACCTTTCACAACAGCGGGCGCGGACAGGACATCGTCGCCTTCGAAAACATCGACTTCGACGTCGCCGACGGCGAATTCCTCACCGTCGTTGGCCCCAGCGGCTGTGGCAAGTCGACGCTTCTGAACACCCTGGCGGGGCTGCAGGAGCCGACTACGGGCGAAATCCGAATCAACGACGAGGTTCCGGCCGACCGGACGAAGCTCTTCGGCTACATGTTCCAAAAGGACCTGCTGTTCCCGTGGCGGTCGATCCGTCAGAACATCGGTCTCGGGCTCGAGGTCGAGGGCCGCTCGAAGTCAGCCGCCGGCAGCAGGGCAAACGAGCTCGCGGGGCGCTTCGGTTTGGCACCCTTCCTCGACAAGTACCCGGCTCAGCTCTCCGGCGGGATGCGCCAGCGCGTTGCGCTGATGCGAACCCTGGCCTGCGACCGCCCGATGCTCCTCCTCGACGAGCCGTTCGGTGCGCTTGACGCACTCACCCGCTCGCTGATGCAGGAGTGGCTGCTCGAGATCTGGGCGCAGGACCGCCGCACCGTCGTCTTCATCACGCACGACATCGACGAGAGCGTCTTTCTCTCCGATCGAGTCCTCGTGATGTCCGCTCGCCCTGGACGAATTCAGCAGGAGGTCGCTGTACCGTTGGTTCGGCCCCGTACGGCCGAGATCAGCGCCTCCGACGAGTTCGCACACGTCAAAGCGAAGCTGGTGGAGTCGGTCCGCGCCGAGGGGCTGAAGGCATTCAGAGAAGCTGAGCAGATCCAAGAGGGAGGAAGCTGAGATGGCGGATGCCGCGGTCGGCGGTGAGCCGATTGACGTTCTCGACCAGGCGAGCCCGCGGCCAAGGCGGCGAAAGAAGCTGAGCACGGTGCTCCTCCAGGCGGTTGCGCCGGTGATCGTCCTGATCCTCTTCTTCGGTGGCTGGCAGCTCTTCGTCGTGCTCACCAACCAGCCCGAATACCTGGTGCCAGCCCCGACAGTGATCGCCAAGACGGCGGTTGAACAGGCCAACGAAATTCTCCTGCCGGCTGCGTGGGAAACCCTGAAGGAGATCATCGGCGGCTTCCTTCTCGCGGTGGCCGTCGGCATGCCCCTGGCGACCTTGATCGCCCACTCCAAGGTCGCCATGCGGGCGCTCAACCCGCTGATCATCGCTTCGCAGACCATCCCGGTGATCGCGATCGCGCCGATCTTCGTCATTTGGTTCGGCTTCGGCGCGACCCCGAAGATCCTGATCGCGGCCCTGATCGCCTTCTTCCCGGTGACGATCAACGCTGCCGCCGGCCAGCAGTCCGTGGATCGCGAGGCCCGCGACCTGATGCGCTCGCTCTCGGCGACGCGGCTGGAAACGTTCCGCAAGCTGACCTTCCCGGCTTCGCTCCCTTCGACCTTCATCGGGCTCAAGCAGGCGGCGGTGGTCGCCGTGATCGGCGCCGTCGTCGGTGAGTGGGCCGGAGCCACCGAAGGGCTCGGGCCCGTGATCCTCTCGGCCAACGCCGGCTTCCAGACGCCGACGATCTTCGCCGCGATTCTTTATCTGTCGATCATCGGGATAGCGCTCTACTTGCTGGTCGCGTTGGCCGAACGCCTGACGATCCCCTGGATGCGGTACACCACGGGGCCTTCAAATTCCTGACGTGGAGGAGCTTTGCGGCAGGACGATCCTCGTCACCGGTGGATCCGGCGGGATCGGCGCCACGCTCTCCGTCGCATTCGCTGCGGCGGGGGCGCGGGTGGCGGTGCACGCCCACAGTTCGATCGATCGCGCCGAGGCGACCGTTGCCGAAATTGACGCCGCGGGCGGAGCGGCGATGGCCGTCGCCGCCGACGTGTCGGACCCCGATCAGGTCGAAGAGATGATTGCAACCGTCGGCGAGTTCGGCGGCGGCAAGATCGAGGGCCTCGTCAACTGCGCGGGCGCCTACCCGGTCACCCCGTTCGACGAGCTGACGCCGGCCATCTGGCGGCAGGTCCTCGCCGCAAATCTCGACGGGCCGTTCTACTGCGCACTCGCGGCGCTGCCATGGCTCCGAGCCGCCGACCGGGCCAGGGTGCTGCACGTTGGTTCTGGCACCGTCGACCTCGGTACGCCGGGTCTTGCTCCATACATAGCCGCGAAGTCGGGGCTGGTCGGACTGACCCGAGCGATGGCGCGCGACCTCGGCGCCGACGACATCGGCGTCAACTGCCTGGTGCCGAGCCTGGTCGAGACCGAGACCGCTGACCGCACCTTCGGCGAGGTCTGGGACATCACGGTCGCCGCGCAGGCGGTGGGGCGGCGGCAGCAACCCGCCGACCTCGTTGATGCCGCGCTCTTCCTCTGCTCACCGCGGGCCGAGTGGATCACCGGCCAAACGGTCCACGTCGACGGTGGCCTGGTGATGCGCTGAGCCGCGGTCAGGAGACCGAGCTGGGATCGGCTTCAGTCGCTCGCGTGTAGCCGTTCCGGACGTCGACTTCGGTCTGTCCGATGTGTTCGAGCAGCAGGTTCTCCATCGTGTCGCCGTCGCCGCGGCAGAAGGTCTCGACCAGCTCGTAGTGCTCCCTCATGAACTTGTCGCAGTCGAGCTGAAAGAAGCTAGTGAACAGGCCGATATAGCGTTCGGAACCCTGCCAGAGCCGGTCCAGCACGTCCTGGATCCACCGGGTCGACCCCGGCGCGACGAGCGCCCTGTGAAAAGCGGTGTGGGATTCGCGGAACGGAAGTGAGCCGATGTCGGCCTCGGCTTCGACTCGCATAGCTTCCACGGCACCCCGTACCACATCGCGGTCTGCATCGGTCGCCGCCTTGGTGGCGCGGTTCACGACCTGGCCCTCGAGCAGACGACGCAGGTCCCAGATTTCCCCAATCTCGTCGAGCGACACCGAAGCAGCGACGGCTCCGCGCTGAGGCATCGAGACGACCAGCCCCTCGGCCTCGAGCTGGCGCAGTGCCTCGCGGATCGGGATGTGGCTGACCTCGAAGCGTTCCTCGAGCGGGGCGACGCGGATCGCCTCCCCCGGCGGAATCGCCCCGGTCACGAGGTCTCGGCGCAGGCGTTGGGCGACGGTGTCAACCAGGCTCGCCCGGGCGATTTTCGAACCATCCGTTTCTTTCCCGCTCCCTGCCAAAACCGTTCCCTTCGATGGAGTGAATATAAGTTATATTAGCGTGTCCCGTGCACGCACCAAGATTCCACCAAATCGAGGGGCGGCTAATTGCGAACGGGGTCGAGCTCGCATACCGCGTTGAGGGCAAGGGACCACCTCTGGTCTGGGTGGCTGGAACCGGCACTAGTGGCGCGATTTGGAATCGAGACCAGGTTCCGCACTTCGCCGACCGATACACATGTATCACCTTTGATCTGCGCGGAGCGGGGCAGAGCGAGGCGCCGCCAGGCCCCTATTCGGTCGCCCAGATGGCCACCGACGCGGTCGGTCTCGTCGAGGCGCTCGGAATCGAGCGCGCCCAGTTCGTCGGCCTGAGCCTCGGCTCGGCGATCCTGCAAGAGCTGGCCCTCGCCCGACCCGATCTAGTCGAGCGGATGGTCCTTCTCTCTACCTGGTCGAGCACTCCGACGGAGCATCACATAAAGCGTTGGTTCGAGGCCCGCCTCGCCACCCTGCGGCGGGCGCCGCGCAGCGTCTTCGCTGCATACGGGTTCTGGATGTGGGCGCCGAGTTTCGTGGACGACGAGCACGCGGCGATGGCCGAACTCGGGGAATTCTTCCTCTCAATCAGCGGCGAGCAGCCGCTTCATGCCTATGAGGCGCACTTTGAAGCGGACCTCGGACACAACACGATCGACCGGCTCGGCTCGATCGCTTGTCCGACCCTGATTCTGTATGGGGAGGAGGACCTGATTACGTTGCCCCGCTACAACGAGCGCGTCCGTGCCGCCATCCCAGGCGCCCAAGCGAGATCGATTCCAGGTGCCGGCCACCTAGCACTCGTCGAACGCCCGGCAGCAGTGAATTCCGCGATCGCCGACTTCATAGTCTGATAACTTATAAATTAGCTATTCCGCAGACTTAAGAAGCCGTCGTTCGATCGAGGAGGTCGCCGCGTGGGAGAGATCGTCGCCGCCATCGCTATGTCGCATGCCCCGCCGCTGACCGCGGACTACGACGCGCCGCCGGCCGACATGTTGGCTCGCATCCACGGCTCGCTCAACGAGATGCGGGAAATCCTCGACCGTGCGAACCCGGACGTCATCGTGGCCGTCGTAGATGATCACTTCGAGAACTTCTTCGGCGACTTCATGCCTACGGTGGCTATCTCGGTGGCAGACACCAACTTCGGGCCACCGGACCACTACCTCGAGTGGCTGAAGATCCCCCAGCATGAGATCCCGAACAACGCCGACCTCGCGCGTGAGATGCTGCGCGACACCCGCGCCGCGGGTTTCGGGCCTGTCCAGTCGGGACGAGTCGCGATGGGTCATGCACTGATGGTGCCGTTGCATTTCCTGCGACCGCAGATCGACATCCCCGTCGTCCCTGTCTTGACCAACGTCTTCACGCCGCCACTGGCTGACGCCGACTACATGTACCGGTTCGGCGAGGCGCTGCGGGACACGATCGACCGGCGCTCCGAGCGGGCTGCGGTCCTGGCCACGGGGGCCCTTTCCCATTGGCCGCCCTTTTGGAGCCCGGACAGCCCGGAGGACGATGAGTTCCTGCAGCGCATGCGGCGTTTCCAGACCACCGGGCTGGCCGTTCTCGAGGAGGATCCCAAGCTCTTCGTCGACATGGGGATCCGCGAGAAGGAGATGGCGGAATCCGGCGCCCCCTTGGTCAATGCCGAGTGGGACGAAACGATGATGAAGATCTTCGCAGAGGGTGACGTCGAGGCGATCCGCGGTCTCGAGTACGACCGCGTCGAGCAGGAAGGCGGCAATGGCGGCCACGAGATCCTCAACTGGGTGACGATGGCGGGGATGCTCGGCGGCGCGCCGATGCGTGCCCACTCCTACGACGACTGCCCGGAGTGGATGTGTGGGATGGGCTTTCTCAGCTGGTCCCCGGCGACGGCGGAGGCCTGAGATCTACCGCGTCGGCATCGACGTCGGCGGTACCTTCACCGACGCCGTCTGCGTGCTGAAGGGTGAGGAGGCCCCGGAAACGGCGAAGGTCCTGACCACGTACCCCGACCCCGCGGTGGGAGTCGTGCAGGTGCTCGGCGAGTTCGCCCTGCGCCGCGGGGTCGAGCCGGTTGCCTTCTGCGCCAAGCTGGAGACGATCGTTCACGGGACAACGGTCACCACCAACGCCCTCCTCACGGGCGGGCTCGCTCGCACCGGGCTGCTCGCGACGAGCGGATTCCGCGATTCGCTCGAGATGCGCAAGGGCTATCGCGAGGCTATGTACGACAACCGCTATCAGGCGCCGCCACCGGTCGTGCCGCGGGAGCTTCGGCTCGGGGTGCGGGAGCGGGTGGCGGCCGATGGCAGCGTCGTTGCCCCAGTCGACGACGAAGGGCTCGATGCGGCGCTCGAGGCGTTGGCCAGCGCTGAGGTTGAGTCCGTGGCAATCTCCTTCATGCACTCTTACGCCAACCCGAGCCACGAGCGCCAGGTCCTCGAGCGGGTGCGAGGACGCCTCGGCGAAAGCGTCTACGTCACCGCCTCGACGGACGTCCTCGGGCGGATCGGCTACTTCGAGCGTACCTCGACGACCTGTGTCAACGCGGGCGCGGGGCCGCTCTTTCGGCGCTATCTGAGGAGCCTCGCGGAGCGGCTCGACGAGGTAGGGTTTGAAGGGCTGCTCTTGATCATGCAGTCCGGCGGCGGCATGGCCTCGCTCGAGCGCGCAGCCGAGCTCGCCTGTAACAGCCTCCTCTCCGGGCCCGCTGGGGGCGTCGTCGCGGCCCAGCGTCACGCTGCCGTTCACGGCTATGGCCATTGCCTTTCGATGGACATGGGTGGCACCAGCTTCGACATATGCGCGATCGAGGACGGCGAGCCGCTTGCCACGACGGAGGCGAGCGTCGGGCCGCATCGGGTGGCGACGCCGATGGTCGACATCCGCACGATCGGCGCCGGCGGCGGTTCGATCGCCTGGGTTGACAGTGGTGGCTTGCTGCGGGTCGGCCCCCAGAGCGCGGGGTCGACCCCGGGCCCGGCGTGCTATGGACGCGGCGGCGAGCTGCCGACCGTCACCGATGCGAACCTCGTGCTCGGCTACCTCGACCCGGCCGACTTTTGGGACGGCCGGTTGCAGCTCGATCGCGAGCGATCGGTGGC
>JAXLTB010000026.1:0-19119 GCA_046330295.1 Solirubrobacterales bacterium
GCCGAGGCCTCCGGCGTCCCGGCTCCGACGATCAAGCACTACCTGCGCGAAGGGCTCCTGCCCGAGCCGGTCAAGACGAGCCGCAACATGGCCTACTACCCACCCGAGTTCGTCGAACGGATCCGGCTGATCAAGCGCCTTCAGGAGGAGCGCTTCATGCCGCTGAAGGCGATCAAGGCGGTGCTCGACGAGGACCCCGAGCGAGCCACCGCGATGCTCGAGCTGGAGGACCGGATCCTCGACCGTGCCCTGGCGGGCGAGCGGACGCGGATCAGCGCCGCCGAGGTCCGCAAGCGCTACGGGGTCCCAAAGGAGGTCCTCGATCGGCTCGAGGAGCTGGAGGTCCTGACTCCCAGCAGCCGCGGCTACTCGCCCTCCGACGTGACGATCATCGAGGCGATCAGCCGCTTCCGCGCCGGCGGCTACGACGAGGAGATCGGCTTCACCGTCTACGACACCCTGCGCTACAAGACCGCACTCGAAGAGCTCGTCCGCCAGGAGGTCGACGTGGTGATGAACCGCCTCGCCGGCGAGGTCCCGCCGGAGCGCGTGGTCGAGATGCTGGAAGCCGGCGCGGAGCCGCTCAAGGACCTGATCGCCGCCCTTCACACCAAGCTGATGGTCGCCGAGCTCGAGCGGCACCGCTCCGAGCGCGATTGATCAGCGGATGGCGCTGAGGCTCTCCCGCTCGGCTTCGACCGCGGAGAGGGTCATCATCGCCCCGGTTTCTTCGGCGACCGCGGCGGCCTCATCGAGTGCCTCGCCCACGCCGTCCTCGCCCGCCCACGCTCGAGCGCGGGCTGTGGCGAGCAGCGCCAGCGGCAGCGACCAGCGCATGCCGCGCGCGCGGGCTATGCGGCTCGCCACTTCGGCGAGCTCGATCGCCTCCCGGGTCCGGCCGACACCGGCCAGCGCCTGGGCGCGTAGCGCGGCCCGCCAGCTCTCCATCTCGCCGCCGTTGTCCATCGCCTCGCGGTAGAGGCTCTCGGCCGCCTCCAGGGACTCGAGGGCCCCGGCGTGGTCCTCGGCGGCCAGCTGCGCCGCACCGAGGTTTGCCAGCGCCAGGCTGCGCGAGAACACGTCACCGAGGCGCTCGGTCAGCTCGCAGTTGCGCCGCGCCAGCCCCACCCCCGCCTCGACATCGCCTCGCATCGCCAGCATCAGCGCCAGGTTGCTGCGGGTCCAGCTGGCGGTCTCCGGATCGTCCTGCTCGGTGGCGATCCGCAGCGCCGTCTCGAACAGCGCCTCCGCCTCCTCGAGCCTGCCCCGCTCCCTTTCGACCAGTCCCTTGCCCATCGTCGCCCAGGCGACCGGGCTCCCGATCACGATGTGGGCGCCCGCGCCACGGTCGTCCCCGGCCATCTCGAGGACCTCGTCGAGCGTCCGCTCGAAGCCGTCGAAGTCGCCGGCGCAGAGAAAGCCGTAGGCGCCGGCCGAGCGGATCGCGATCCGCAGGTGCAGGTCGCCCGATTCGTCGGCGAGCCGGTTCGTCTCGGCAACCGCCTCCAGCCAGTCATCGGCCACGTGGGGCATTCCCGGGCGCGCCGAGGTTGCGAGCCGCAGCATCGCCCGCGAGTGCATGTCCCCGGTTCGCGTCGCGATCTCCTCCGCCTCGGCGACGAGCCGGGCCGCCTCGTCGCCGTCCATGCCCAGCCGCCAGGCGTATTGGAGCTGCAGCAGCCGCGACGCCACGGCCAGCGACGCCGTCTCCTCGTTCTCGTCGAGCTCGGCGACGAGCTCCATGACCTTGCGCCAGAGCCGCTGCGACTCCAGAGGCTGGCTGCTGCCGACCCAGTAGGCGGCTCGGGCGGACCAGCGGGCCGCTTCCAGCGTCTCACCGCCCGCCTCCAGATGCCTGGCGATGAGGGCCGCCAGCTCGTCCTGGCGGTCGGGTTCGAGCTCGATCGTGGCCCGTGCCGCGGCGGCGTGAGTGCTAGCCCGCCCCTCGGCGAGCTGGGTGCCGTAGGCAACCTCACGCGTGAGCGGGTGGCGGAAGGCGAACATCCGCTCCGGGTACAGCTCGGCTTCGTAGAGGAAGCCGGCCTCGATCAGACGGCCGAGCGCCGGGTCGATCTGCTCGGCGTCGAGGCCCGCGGTCAACCCCAGCGCCCGTCCGCTGATCTCCTTGCCGACCACCGAGGCGACCTGGAGCAGCCGCTTGGCGGCCGGGTCGAGCCGGTCGATGCGGGCGGCGAGCACCGCCTGCACGGTGACCGGCACGCCGGCGTCCTCGATCGGCCGGACCAGGCGGTAGGCGCCGCGATCGCCCTCGAAGTGCCCCGACTCGGCCAGCTCCCGGACGATCTCCTCGATGAAGAAGGGGTTGCCCTGGGTGCGCTCGTGGATGGGCTCGTCGAGCTCGTCGAGGGACCGGTCCTCGCCGGCCAGGTCCCGCAGCAGCTCGCGGGTGTCCTGGCGCCTGAGCGGCTCCAGGGAGATCCCGCAGTAGGCCTCCGATCCCCGCCAGGGAGGCGAGTATTCGGGACGGAAGTTGACCACGGCAAGCGTGTTCGTGCCGTCGATCGAGGCGACGAGGCCCTCCAGCATCGCATTGCTGCCCTCGTCGATCCAGTGCAGGTCCTCGATCACCAGCACCAGCGTCTTGCGACGGTCGGGGAAGTTGACCAGCCGGCAGACGACTCGGCCGAGCGCCCGCTGGCGTGCCTCCGGGCTCATCTGCGCCAGCGGCCGGTCCGGATCGGGCACGCCGAGGAAGTCGAAGATCAGCGGCAGGTCCTCGACGAACTCGGGGTCGAGCAGCAGCGCCCGGCCGGCGATCCTCTCGCGCGTCAGCTGATCCGGTTCGCCGTCGCCGATCCCGAAGAACGCGCGCAGCATCTGCAGGACCGGCATGTAGGGGATCGCGGTCCCGTGCGCCTGCGCCTGTGCCTCGAATACCTCGACGCCGCCCTCGCGGCAGCGCTCCGCGAACTCGTGGCAGATGCGGCTCTTTCCCACCCCCGGCTCGGCGACCAGTCCGATCACGCTTCCCCGGCCCCCGCGGGCCTGCGCGAGCGCGGCCTCGAGCGCGGCCATCTCCTCGGCGCGGCCGACGAATCGCGAGAAGCCGCGGGCCCTGGAGAGGTCGAACCGCGAGCGGGCTCGACCGACGCCGGCGAGCTCGAAGACGTGGACCGGCTCGCTCGCCCCCTTGATGTCGAACTGGCCCAGGTCGTCCAGCTCGAGGAAGCCCGCGGCGAGGGCAGCGGTGTTCTCGGTCACGTAGGCCCTGCCTGGCTCGGCCAGCGCCTCCATCCGCTGCGCGAGGCCGACGGTGTGGCCAATCGCCGTGTAGTCGCCGTTGCCTCCTACGCCGATCGCGCCGGCGACGACCTCGCCCGAGTTGATCCCGATCCGGGTGGAGAAGTTGAGACCAGGCCCCCGGCGAAGCTCCGCCGCGTAATCGGAGATGTCGTCGAGCATCTGGAGGGCGGCATAACAGGCGCGCCGGGCATGGTCCTCGTGGGCGACCGGCGCCCCGAACACAGCCATGATCCCGTCGCCGGTGAACTTGTCGACGGTCCCCTCGAAGCGGTTGACCGCCTCGGCCAGGATCGAGAAGAAGCGCTGCATGATCTTGCGCCACTCCTCCGGATCCTGCCCCTCGGCCAGGTCCATCGACCCGCTGACGTCGGCGAACAGCACCGTCACCTGCTTACGCTCAGCGTCGTCCCTGGTGGTTTCGATCACGGCCCACCAAGGTTACGCGTGTAGCCTGCGCGAGTGCGATCGGTCCTGGTCACCGGAGCCTCCACGGGCATCGGCCGCGCCGCCGCCCTGCGCCTCGACAGCGCCGGCTGGCGTGTCTTCGCGGGGGTTCGCAGGGAGGCGGACGCCGGGGCCCTGAGGGAGAAGGCCTCGAGCGCCCTCGCGCCGCTCTTCCTCGACGTCACCGACGCCGGCCAGGTCGCCGCCGCGGCGGAGTTGATCGGCGCCGAGGGAGGCGGCCTCGACGGCCTCGTCAACAACGCCGGGGTCGCCATCCCCAGCCCGCTGGAGACGATTCCGATCGACGACTTCCGCCGCCAGATCGAGGTCAACCTGACCGCCCACGTCGCGGTCACCCAGGCCCTTCTGCCCGCGATTCGCCTGGCCCGGGGCCGCGTCGTCTTCATCAGCTCGATCGGCGGGCGCATCGCCTTTCCCCTGACGGGTGCCTACCACGCTGCGAAGTTCGGGATCGAGGCGGTCGGCGACGTCTTTCGCCAGGAGTTGCGGCCCTGGGGCATCTCGGTCTCGATAGTCGAGCCGGGCTCGATCGACACACCGATCTGGGAGCGAGGGGAGCGAACCGCGGAGGAGGTGGGCGCGCGCTCTCCACAGCGCGACTCCCTCTACGGCAAGACGATCGAGAACTACCGCAAGGTGATCAGGGACACGGCGGAGCGCGGGATCCCTGCGGAGGAGGTCGCCCGCGTCATCGAGCACGCCCTCGACGCCAAACGCCCGCGCAGCCGCTATCTGGTCGGGATCGACGCCAAGGTGCAGGCTCGCCTCAAGCCCCTGATCCCGACTCCGGTCTTCGACCGGATCGTGGCTCGAATGATGGGCCTGTAGCCACGCCGCCCCTCCTATACTGAGGCGACCGATTGACTGGTCAATCAGTTACCCCGCACCCAGAGCGGAGGAAGTGAAGCACCTTGCGCGCAGCCGTGGTACAGCTTAATTCGACGGGCGACAAGGCCCGCAATCTCGCCGTGGCCGAGCGCCTCGTGCGTGCCGCCGCCTCCGATGGCGCCGAGCTCGTGGCGCTGCCCGAGAAGTGGAACCTGCTGGCGGCGGGCGAGGAGCATCTGGCCGCCGCCGAGCCGCTCGACGGCCCGAGCCTGACCGCCGCCCGCGGCTGGGCCCGCGCCCTCGGCATCCACCTGCTCGCAGGCAGCGTCGGCGAGAGAGGGGAGGAGAAGGCGTTCAACACCTCGGTGCTGATCGGCCCCGGCGGCGAGGACCTCGCCGTCTACCGCAAGGTCCACATGTTCGACGTCGACGTTGGCGGCGTCTCCTACCGCGAGTCCGAGCACGAGCGGGCCGGCTCTGAGCTCGTCACCGCGCCGCTCGGAGGGCTGGCCCTGGGGATGAGCGTCTGCTACGACCTGCGCTTCCCCGAGCTGTTCCGGATCCTGGCCCTGCGCGGCGCCCGCCTGGTCGGCGTACCCTCGGCCTTCACGCTGGCGACCGGTCGCGACCACTGGGAGGTGCTGCTGCGGGCGCGGGCGATCGAGAACCAGGTCTTCGTCCTCGCTCCGAATCAGGTGGGCAGGGCCGCGCCGCACTTCGAGTCCTTCGGCCGCTCGATGGTCGTCGACCCCTGGGGGGTGGTGCTGGCCACCGCGCCGGACGAGGAGTGCTTCGTCGCGGCCGAGCTCGACCTGGCGGCGCAGGACCGGATCCGCGAGTCGCTGCCTTCCCTCGCCAACCGCCAGCCGAACGCCTACGAATGGCCCCAGCCGACGGAGGCGCGTGCCTGATGGCCTCGACCGCGCCCCCCGCCGACAAGCGCCGACAGATCCTCGACGCCGCGGTCCGCGTCTTCGCCCGCCAGGGGTTCCACGCGACCCGCGTCTCCGACATCGCCGATGAGGCCGGCGTCGCCTACGGGCTCGTCTACCACTACTTCCGCTCCAAGGACGAGGTCCTCAACGAACTCTTCGTCGAGCGCTGGTCGCTGCTGCTGACGGCGATCGAGGAGGCCGATAGAACGGGCGGGTCGCACCGCGCCAGGCTGGCTGCGGTGGCGGCGTTCATCATCGACTCCTACCGCCACGACCCGGAGCTGATGAAGGTGATCATCGTCGAGGTGACCCGCGCCGCCAACTCCTTCGGGCGCACCCATCTAGCGGAGATCCGGCGCGCATACCAGTCGATCGCCAAGATCGTCGCCGACGGCCAGGAGGCGGGCGCCTTCCGCGACGACATCGATCCCCTGTTCGCCTCGATGACCTTCTACGGCGCGATCGAGCAGCTGCTCTCGGGCTGGATCTTCGACGTGATCCCCACCTCCACCGCCAGCTATGACGAGGCCAAGGACCTCCTGGTGACGACGATCTGCGACGGGCTGGAGCCCCGGTGAGAGGCCTGGGCGCGGCTTCCCACCGTGGCCGGCGCAACCTGGTTTACTCCTGGACTTCCTCGGGGAAAGGTTGAGCTACGTGGACAACGACATAGTCCGAAGGCTGGTCTGGAGCGGCATGCTCGCCGCGAGCAGCGCCCTCGCCAGCATCGCCGCGGCCCGCCTCTCGGCGATCATCTGGCGCCGTATCTTCGACGAAGATCCACCCGAGTAGCCTCGATGCCC
Source organism: Solirubrobacterales bacterium (assembly GCA_046330295.1). GTDB lineage: Bacteria > Actinomycetota > Thermoleophilia > Solirubrobacterales > 70-9 > VAYN01. Next base: position 6,296 of record JAXLTB010000026.1, read on the forward strand.
GAGCCAAGCAAAACGCCCCAGACGCCACCTCCGGTCTCGCCGCAGCCTCCGCCGCCGATTCCCCCGCCCGAGCCGAAGCCGGATTCACGCTCGGTCGCCGAGCTCGTCTTCGACGTAACCGAACGAAGCTCGAGCCTGATCCGCGAGGAGATCGAGCTGGCGAAGGCGGAGGTCAGCGAAAAGGTCGGCCAGATCCTCCGCGGCTCCGCCGTCGGGGCCGCGGCCGGCGCCTTCGCTTTCCTCGCGCTGATCCTCGTCATGGAGGGGATCGCCTGGCTGCTCAACGAAGAGGTCTTCGACGGCAAGACCTGGCCCGGGTTCTTCATCGAGGCGGCGGTATTCCTGCTGATCGCCGCCCTCGCCGGCTACATCGCCCTCCGCTCCGTCCGCGCCGGCGCGCCGCCGGTCCCCGAGCAGGCGATCGAAGAGGCGAAGCTGACCAAGGAGATGCTGGAAAAGGAGGAGAGTTGAGCGCCGATCCCCAACCGGCACGTCCCTCCGGCGCCGGAGCCCCCGGCCGCTCGGCGGCCGAGATTCGCAGCGACATCGATCTTCAGCGCCAGCAGCTCGGCAATTCGGTCGAAGCCCTGCGCGGCCGCGTCAGCGAACTCACCGACTGGCGCCGCCAAGTCCGCGAGCACAAGCGCGAGCTAGTGATCGCTGCGGCGGCCGCCGGCTTCCTCATCGGCGGCCTGGCGATGCTTCGCCGCCGCCGCTGAGGGCTCCACCTCGTCAGTCGAGGACCGAAGTGGGCACGCTGCCGACGCCGAGCAGGCCCGGGCCGACGTGGGCGCCGAGCACGGCGCCGATCTCCGAGACGAAGACCGGCTCGCAACCGAAGATCTCGCGGCAGTCGTCAACTCGTGCCGACGCCGTCTCCTCGTCCCGGATGTGCTGGACGACCCAGCCGTCGGCGCCGGACTCGTGGCGCTGGCGGGCGTAGTCGCGCAGCCGCTCCAGCGAGCGGGCGCGGGTGCGGACCCGCTCGACCGGGGTGATCTCCTCCTCGAGAGTGAGGATCGGCTTGATCTTCAGGGCGCTGCCGATCCAGGCCCGAGCGCCGCCGATCCGGCCGCCGCGGCGCAAGTACTCGAGCGTGTCGATCGCGAACCACATCTTCAGCGACCGCCGCGCCTCTTCGGCCCGGACCGTGGTCGCCTCGCCGTCGGCGCCGCCGGCAGCAGCGGCTGCGGCGGCGAGGGCCGAGAGGCCCATCCCGCCCGCCGCCGAGCGCGAGTCGAGCACCCGGACCCGCTCGCCGCCCTTGCCTTCCTCGATCAGCCGATCGCGGGCCTGCCCGGCGGCCTCGAAGGTGCCCGAGATCCCGGCGGAGATGTGAATCGAGACGATCTCCTTACCGGCGTCGAGCAGAGGCTCATAGACCGCGATGAAGTCGCCTATCGATGGCTGGGAGGTGGTCGCGCCGCTCTGGGAGGCGCGCAGCTGCTCGTAGAAGGCGGCGTAGTCGGTGATGTCGGCCTCGCGCCTCTGCTCGCCGTCGACTGAGACGTAGAGGCTGATCGTCTCTATGCTCCGCTCGGTGAGGAGGTCCGCTGGCAGGTAGGCCGTGGTATCGCAGACAACCGCGGTCGTCTGGTCGTTCGGAATCAACCCGACGATTCTGGCAGACCCGTGGCCGGCGGAGCTGCCGCCGGCTGCCAGCTACACTTGTAGAAGTGACCGACTCGCCGAAAGCCGCGATCACCCTCACCGAGAAGGCCGCCGAGAAGATCGGCGAGCTGCTCGGCGGGCAGGCCGAGGGCACCGATCAGGCGCTCCGCGTCGCCGTTCGTGGCGGCGGTTGCTCGGGCTTTCAGTACGCGCTCGCGTTCGACAAACCCAAGGAGGACGACAACGTCTTCGAGGTCGACGGCGTCGCCGTCGTCGTCGACAAGGTGAGCATGCAGTTCGTCTTCGGCTCGGAGGTCGACTACGTCGAAGGCCTCCAGGGCGCCGGGTTCCAGGTCAACAACCCGAATGTCGTCGCAGCCTGCGGTTGCGGCTCCTCTTTCCAGGTCAAAGAGACGCGGCGGCATCAGCCGCCGTCTAGGTCGTATCCAAAGCGGCTGGCGGTCCGCCGCCGAGGCGCGAGGACCCAGTTGCAGACCCGTCGAAGCTCTGGCCGTAAGCGCCTCCCCGGTGGAGAAACGACCTGAGGCGGAAGTGGACGAAGCCCGCCGGAGCGGGCCCGCTACAGCCTTGCTCCTAACTCCGCGGGCTTACTTCTGGCATTCGGCGTGCGAGTTGTTGTAGCCAGTCGCACCTTCTTCCTGGCCCTCGCGCCTTCGTGGTAGCCAGGGGTACCCCTACTCGCCGAGGAAACCGAAGTTTCCGTTGACATTCGCGAACGCCCCGTGTGGCGCCGCAGGGACTTGGACCCGCGCTCGCAGACCCGGCGGTCATGCCGAGCAGCGCCAGAGCGCAGACCATCGCTGCGATGAGCTTCCTCATGGAGTTTTCCTTCGTTTTGGGGCTCCCGAGAGCGCAAGCACGCCACCCCGTCCTCGCTGGACTCGCTCAGGCTATTTCGGCTCGGGCTACCGCATCCGCTCATCCACCACACAGGCGGTGAGGGAGCTGCCTCGGTCAGCCGTTCACCCGGCGCCCGTCTCGCCGAGCCGGAAGCGCTATTCGATCTGCAGCGGCGGCGATTGCCCCGGCGGCCGCTCGGCCGCGGGCGGGGGTGGGGGCGGTACCGAGGCTGCCTGCGGCTGCTCGACCCCGAGCGCCTCGGCCAGCTCGCCCGACTCGAACATCTCCTCGACGATGTCGGCGCCGCCGATCAGCTCGCCGTTGACGTAGAGCTGGGGGAAGGTCTGCCAGTCGGAGATCTCCGCGGTCACCTCGCGCAACGGCTGCAGGGCGGGGAGGACGTCGATCGCGCCGTACTCGACGTCGACCGCGTCGAGGACCTGAACGACGCGCATCGAGAAGCCGCAGCGCGGCATGTCCGGCGTCCTTCATGAACAGCAGCACCGGGTTGGCGGTGATCAGCTCTTCGACTTGGATTTCAGCTCCGGGTCGGCCATGAGCACAGAGTACCTAGGTCGCCACGTCGGTCTTGACCGAGAGGGCGTGGATGGTGCCGTCGCCGAAGCGCTCCTTCACGGCGGCCCTGACCAGGCGGTGCTGGTCGATCCGCGAGAGGCCCTCGAACTGGCGCGCCGTGACGGTTGCCCGCAGGTGGTCGCCGGCGCCGGTTTCGTCGCTGACCTCGACCGCGGCGCCGGGGAGCGCCGCCTCGATCATCGCCTTCAGCTCCGCCAGGGTCGGCCACGAGCAGGCGCCTAGCCGGTGATCTTCTGCCGAGCGCGTCGAGCATCTCCTCGACCCTGACGAACTTGACCCGGGGACGACCGTGCGGCCTCGCCGCGACCGACCTCGGCCTGGTCGATCGCCTGCCAGTCCTCGAAGGAGACGTAGCGAACGCCGCGCTCGGCCAGCAGCTCCTCGATCGCGGCCGGCGACGGGATCGCCGGGTCGAGCAGCGTCTGCGACTCGACGTCGGCGAGCAGGTGGGTGACGGTCTCCAGGGCGTCTTTCTTGTTGGTGCCGATCACGCCCGAGGGCCCGCGCTTGATCCAGCCGGCCGTGTAGTGGCCGACCCTGTGGCCGGCGTCGTGGGAGTCCAGTACCCGCCCGCCCTCGTTGAGGATCAGACCGCGCTTCTCGCCGAAGGGGCCCTCGATCGGGACGCCGGTGTAGCCGACCGAGCGCAGCACCAGGCCGCACTCGAGCTCTTCACGCTCGCCGCTGTCCCTGGCCCGCAGGGCGCCGCCCTCCGCGGTCAGCTCGTTGCGGCCGATGACGATCTTCTCGACCTTGCCGTCGCCCTTGATCTCGATCGGCGAGGCGAGGAAGCGCAGGACGATGCGCTGGCGCTTGCCCTCAGGCTTGCGTTGCGAGAACTCGCGCAGGGTCTCGACGTTGACGCGCGTCGTCTTGTCGGCGTCGTCGGATTCGAGGTAGGCGGCACTGGCCTCATCCAGCTCGACCTCGGCCGGGTCGACGATGATGTCGGCGTCCTCCATCTCGCCCAGCTCCCTGATCTCCGGGTTGGTGAAGGCGGCCTGGGCCGGGCCCCGGCGGCCGAGCACGACGATCTCGCGGATCTCCTTGCGGTCGAGCTTCTCGATCGCGTGATCGGCGGTATCGGTCTGGCGCAGCTCATGGTCGGTAAGGGCAAGCATCCGGGCGACGTCCATGGCCACGTTGCCGTTGCCGATCACCACCGCGCGCTCGCAGGAGAGGTCGAAATACTCGTCGGCGTAGTCGGGATGGGCGTTGTACCAGCCGACGAAGGCGGTGGCGGCATGGCTACCGGGCAGGTCCTCGCCCGGAATGCCGAGCTGGCGGTCGGTCTCGCAGCCGACGGTGAAGACGATCGCGTGGTAGAGCCGCTCCAGGTCCTCGACCTCGATGTCGTGGCCGACCTTGACGTTGCCGAAGAAGCGAAAGCCCTCGCGCGCGGCGGTCTTCTCGTAGACCCGGATCACCGACTTGATCTTCGGATGGTCGGGGGCGACGCCGCCGCGGACCAGGCCGAAGGGTGAGGGGAGTCGATCGAAAAGGTCCACCTGGGCGTGCAGGTCATCTCCCTTGAGGATGTGCTCGGCGGCGTAGAAGCCGGACGGACCGGCGCCGACGATCGCGACTCGAAGGGGGTTCTCCTGGGTTCCGACCTTGCTCATTGGACGCGGAAGGATAGGGAATGCGGCGAAGTCCCAGGGCGATCTTCGATCGCGTAGCCGAGATCGCTTCGGCCGGGCGCTACAGCCTGGCCAGGCTGCTCGGCGATCCCGGCGTCATGGAGGCCGCGCTGGGCGTGCCGTCGAGGGCGTCCAGGGCCTTGGTGACCGACATCGAGACGGCGGTGAAGATCGGCGTCTCGAGCTCGGTGTACTCGCTCGACTCGGTCGGGCGCAGCTCGTTGACGAGGTCGAGGAACATGCCGGGGTCGTCGCCCTCGAAGCCGACGACGAACTCCTGGTCGTCGAGCCCGAAGGAATAGGTCGTGTTGATCGTGATCTCCGGGTAGCGGCGGCCGACCTCGATATGGCTTTTCATGATCCTGCCGCGCTCCTCCGGCGGCAGCCCGTACCAGCGGCGCTGCTTGACCATCGGGTAGAGGAACAGGTACTTGCGGTCGGAGACGCAGATCTCGGTTCGCGCCTGCTCGTCGGAGTAGGGGGAGCGTTTGGTCATCGAGAGGAACGAATAGGGCGTGTCCGCCCACTTCGCCAGGCCGCTCTGGCCGAGGACTACGTGGAAGGTGTGGATGTCCTCGAGGTTCGGACTCTGGCTCAGCAGCACCAGGTCGACGTCGCCGCGCGTTCCTATGGTTGAGTAGGCGCGCAGCGACCGGTCGATGCCGAAGTCCTCGCAAGCGGCGAGGAATTCCTGCTTGTCCGTGGCCCGAAGCTCCGGATCTCGACGGCGCCAGGCTGGATCAACCTTGAAGAACGAAAACTTGGCGAACGTGCGGTCGGCCATAGGGGTGACGATAGCGCTTGCCCTGCTCCTGTTCGCGCCCGCGACGGCGGTCGCGAGGGAACCGCCCAGGGTCCAGCTCGTGTGGCTGCCGCCGCCGACGACGGTGGCCCAGCTCGCGACCGCGGGTCTCTCGCCTGGCGTGATGAGCGTCGGCCTCGGGACCGTGCCGCCGCAGCAGACCTACCTCGACGTCAGTCAGGGGAACCGGATCTTCGACTCGCTCTACGACACTCCGCTGCCCCCGTTCACCGGCGACTGCCCGAGCTGGTGGAGCGCTGTGGTGATGAGGGCCGATTCCGCTCCCGCGGAGATCGTCCCCGGCCTGCTTTCATCGACCCTCGCGGCGGCCGGAGTGGACGTTCGGGCAAGGGGCGGGGCGTCTTGCACTTTTACCGCGCATCAAACCTCGGACGGCCTCTCACGATCCACGAAGAAGTCAGGTGGAACCCCTCACCCGGCCGCTCATGTCGGTGCTTTCGAAGTGCGGGAAGCATCCCTGGACGAGCTCTCGTCCCTGCTCAGGAATTCGTCCGGCGACGACCTGCTGATCGCCATCGCCCGGCCGGCCGGAGTCTCCGACGCGCCGGTGCCGATCGGGATCGCCGGGCGCGGATTCGACGGCGACCTGACCTCGGACAGCACACGCACGGGCGGCTACGTCCTCGCGACCGATGTGGCGCCGACGATCCTCGAGCGCTTCAATGCAGAGGTCCCGTCGCAGATGTCGGGGCAGGCGATCGGCGCCGTCGGCCCGGTCGATCCGGCGGCGATCGAGTCGCTGGCGACACGAATGGGGGTCGTCTCACCACGCCGCGGACCGGTGATCGGGCTCAGCATCGTCGCCTGGCTGCTGGCGCTGCTCGCCGCCGTCCTCGCCAGCCGGGGGCGGCTGGCGAGATCTGGTCTTCGCGTCCTCGGCCTCAGCGTCATCTACCTGCCCCTCGTCCTCCTCGCGGGCGCTGCCCTCGAACCGAGTCAGGGGGCCGAACAGCTCCTCGTCGCCCTCTCATCGCCGTTGCTGGCGGTCATCACTCTCAGCGCGCTGCGCGGCTACCGTGCCCTCGCCGCCGCCTCGGCGTTGACCGTGCTCGCCTATGCCGTCGACGTGATTGCCGGTTCGCCCCTGACCGCGCTCTCGCTGCTCGGCCCCAATCCGGGGCTCGGAGTCCGCTTCTATGGAATCGGAAACGAGCTCGAGGCGTTGCTCGGAGTTCTGGTGGTCGCCGGGACCGGGGCGGGGCTGGCTGGCTTCGTTCCCCGCCTCTCGCGCGGCCGTTGCGCGACCGCCTTTCTCGGCTTCGGCCTCCTCTGCGCCCTGGTCTTCGCAGCCGGGCGCTTCGGCGCCGACGTCGGTGCCGCGATCGTCGTCCCACTTGGCGCGGCCGTCGCCGCCGCGCTCATCGCCGCCCGTGGCCGGCGCTCGGCCCTCCTGGTCATTGCCGCCCCCTTTGCCGCCCTCGCCCTGCTCGCCCTGGGCGACCTGGTCTCCGGGGCCAACGCCCACCTCACCCGCTCGGTCCTCGACGCCGGCGGGCTGGGCGACCTCTCGAACGTCGTCCAGCGCCGCCTCCAGCTTTCGGCGCACAGCTTTGGGCGGCCCATCCTGCTCGCCTTCCTACCCCTGGTCGCGGCCGTGGCGGTCGCCGCGGTCGTCTGGCGAAAGCGCCTCGCCGCCTGGCTACGGGGCTTCGAGGCGATGCGCGCCGGCCTGATCGGTGCCCTCGTGGCGACCGCGGCGGGCACGCTCGCCAACGACTCCGGGGCGCTTCTGCTGGTGATCGGGACCGCCTATCTACTCGTCTTCACCGGCTTCGCCTGGGCGGAGGGGACGGACGGCCGGAGATCGCAGACAGGAAGCCACGATGATGCTCACCACGCCCCAGAGCCTCGCCCCTAGCCTTGGTGCCATGGATCGAAGCCGATCCGTTCGGGGGGCGGGCTGATCGTGACCTTCGTCGGTATCGTGGTCATCTTCGTCCTCGGCGGGCACCGAGCCGCGCCTCGACTTCTGCGACGGGGGCCGGCCGATGATCTAACCTTAGAAGCTCGTGCGCCTTGGTCTTGTCTCGCCATATTCCTGGTCTTACCAGGGCGGCGTGAACCGGCACGTCGAAGCTCTCGCCGAGGAGTTCATCGGGCGTGGCCACGATGTCCGCGTCCTCGCCCCCGTCGATCCGCCTGATCGGATCAGCCGGGTGCTGCACCGGGCCGCCGCCGAACGGCGCGAACTGCCCGACTACCTGATGCCGCTCGGTCGCACCGTCGGCTTCGGGGCGAACGGGTCGGTCTCGAACCTGGCTTCCTTCCCCGCCGGCGGCTTCGTCGCCCCACGGCGGGCGGTGCGCGCCGGCGAATTCGACGTCATCCACGTGCACGAGCCGCTCGCCCCGCTGGTCGGCTGGAACGCGACTCTGGGCTCGAGGACCCCCGTCGTCGGGACCTTCCACGCTTACTCGACGAAGCCGGTTCCCAACTACATCGCCAACGCGGTTGGAGCCAGACGCCTCCTCAACCGCCTCTCAGCGCGGATCGCGGTCTCCGAGGCCGCCGCCTGGACCGGTCGCCGCTGGTTCGGGGGCGACTACACGATCATTCCCAACGGCGTCGACGTCGACGCCGCGCCGAGCGTCCCCTCCTCGCCGGGAGAGGAGCTGCGGATCCTCTTCGTCGGCCGGCCGGATGAGCGCAAGGGGCTGCCGATCCTGCTGACCGCGTTCGGTGCGCTGGTCGAGCACGTTCCCTGCCGGCTCACCGTCATCGGCGCCGATCGCGAGGACGTCCTGCGCTACGTCGCCGATCCCGAGCTGCTGGGCTGGATCGACATCCGCGGCAGGGTATCGGGGGGCGACCTCTGGACCGAGCTGCACCAGGCCGACATCCTCTGTGCGCCCTCCCTCTCGGGGGAGAGCTTCGGGATGGTGCTGACCGAGGCCTTCGCGGCGGGCACGCCGGTCATCGCCTCGGCCATCGCCGGCTACAGCGACGTCGTCGAGGACGGGGTCGACGGGATCCTGGTGCCGCCCGCGGATCCGCAGCGCCTGGCCGAGGAGTTGCAGCGCATCCACTATGAGCCGGAGCGCCTCGCGGCGATGGGAGAGGCCGCCCGCCGCAGTGCCCAGCGCTACGCCTGGCCGCGGGTCGCCGACCAGGTGACGGCGGTGTACGAGCGGGCCATCGAGGCTCCGAAGCCGGCCACGACCGGCGAGCGGATCGCGCACTGGAGCGGCTTCCGTCCCGCCGACGGCGCTCCCAAGCGCCCGGCGCAGCGGCTGCCGTCGCTCGATCCGGCGCCGGCCCGGGCCGGCAAGCGCGGCCGCATGGTCGCGCGCCGCGTCGGGCTCGGGGCGGCGGGAGCGCTCGGGATCGGCCTGACCGTCCTCGCCGCCCAGAAGATCGGCGTCGACAACGTTGTCGAAAGCATCGTCCGCTCCAACTTCACCTGGGTCCTCGTCGCCTGCGCGCTGATGGCCGTCTCGCTCTTCTTCCGCGCCGCATCCTGGTACTGGATCGCGCGCGCGGCCTTGCCCAACCGGCCGATCCGGCGCCGTGACGTCACCTCCGCGACGATGATCGGGGTGCTGATGTCGGCGACCCTGCCCGCCCGGCTCGGCGAGCCGGCGCGAGCGCTGGCGCTGTCCCGTCGCACCGGGCGAATGCGGGAAACCTTCCCCGTCCTGCTCGGGACGCTGGTGTCCCAGACGATGCTCAACCTGGTGGCGCTCGCCCTGCTGGGCGCGATCATCGTCTCGACGACCCCGCTCTTCCACTCGGGCACCCAGAAGCTGTTCGTATTCAGCCTCGTCCCGCTGCTGTTGCTGCTGGTGGTGCTGATTGCGCCGCTGTTGATGCGCCGCAACGGAAACGGGCGCCTGGCCCGCCTCGGCGCCGCGGTCCACCGCGCGCTCGTCCAGGTCAGGGCCGGCCTCGCGGTCTTTCGCCACCCGCGCCGTGGAGCCGCCGCGGCCGGCGCCCAGCTGGGCGCCTGGGCGATCCAGCTCTCGGCCTGCTGGGCCCTCCTCTACGCGCTCGGCCTCGACGGCAAGGCGGGCATCGGCGCCGCCGCCGCGGTGCTGTTCGCCGTCAACGTCACCGCTGTGGTCCCGGCCACCCCATCGAACATCGGCGTCTTCCAGCTCGCGGTGATCAGCGTCCTCCACACCGGATTCGGGGTCGGCACCGCCGATGCCCTCGCCTACGGCGTGATCCTGCAGGCGGTCGAGATCGCCACCGCCGTCGCCCTCGGGCTCCCGGCTCTGGTCCGCGAGGGCCTGACTTGGAGCGACCTCCGGGTTCAGGCCCTCTCGACTGCCCCGGTCCGGCTCGAGCCAAAGCCTCGCAGTCGCGCCGAAGCCAACCGCGAAGGCGTCGTCTAGGCGGCCCGAGCTGGCTCGGGCTCCTCGTCGTCGGGCTCGGCCGCGGGCGGCAGGTCGCCACCGCGCTCGGTGCCGGCGATCAATTCGTCCGGGGCCTTGTCCTCGGGGATGAACCCCGACTTCATGCCGAAGTAGACGGCCTGAGGATGGTGGGCCACGATCGCGACGGTCGACTGCTCCGGCGTCACCGCGAACCCGTCGGAGAGCACCATGCCGATCTGCTCGAGGTCGAGCAAGCGCCAGACTTTCTCGTGCTCCGACTGATCCGGGCAGGCCGGGTAGCCCCAGGAGTAGCGACGGCCCTGGTCGACGTCGATCGACAGCTCGCGGCGGATCTCCGCGTGCAGCCACTCGGCCAGTCCCTCGGCCGACTGGACGCCGAGCCCGTGCACGTAGAGCTGCTCGGCGAACTCACCTTCGCTCTCCAGCCGCTCGATCAGCTCGGTCACCTCAGGGCCGACGGTGACGCCCTGCAGGGCGACCACGTCCCGTTCCCCCGCCTCGAGCGGGCGGTAGAAGTCGGCCAGGCAGATGCGGTCGTGCTTCGGTTGGCGCGGGAAGACGAGCCGCTCGAGCTCGCGCTCGGGGTTCGCGGGGTCGAAGATCACCAGCTCGTTGCCATCCGCGTTGCAGGGGAAGTAGCCGAGCCTGGCCCGTGGGTGCAGGTAGTCCTGCTCGCGCCACATCCGCTCCAGGCGCGGCGCGAAGCCCTCCTCCTCGTCGGTGCCTTCGACCAGTTCGCGCCAGGCCTCTCCCTTCACACCGCGCCCGCCCCAGTGCAGCTTGAAGAGGACGTGGCGGTCGAGGTAGGGGAAGACCTCATCGAGGTCGATCGGGATCTCCCGCACGCCCCAGAACGGGGGCTCGGGGATCGGCACGTCGGAGCGGGCGGCCGAGCGGACGCTGTCGTCGGTGGTCGGCGGCGAGTCGTCGACGACGACCGGCTTCTCCCGCAGCTGTCGAGCCTCGTCCCTGATCCGCTCGACCAGAGCCGCACCCGCCTCAGCGTCGACGAGGGCATCCATCGTGTCCAGGCCCTGGAAGGCGTCCTTGCAGTAGAAGACCCCGGGCTCGTACACCTCCTCGGACTCCTTGCCCTTCGGGTAGAGGGTGCGGCGACCGAAGTCGCGGTTGATCGCGGCGCCGCCGATCAACACCGGGAACTCCAGCCCGCGCTGGTGCAGCTCCGCGACGCAGGTGGGCATCTGCTTGGAGGTCGAGACGAGCAGGGCCGAGAGGCCGATCGCGTCGGCATCATTCTCCACGGCGGCGTCGATGATCGCGTCGACCGGGACCTGCTTGCCGAGGTCGATCACCGTGTAGCCGTTGTTGGTGAGGATCGTGTTGACGAGCGACTTGCCGATGTCGTGGACGTCGCCGAAGACGGTGGCGATCACGACCCTGCCCTTGGTGTGGCCGTCGATCCGGTCCAGGTAGTTCTCGAGTCGGGCGACCGCACGCTTCATCACTTCGGCCGACTGCAGGACGAAGGGCAGGATCAGTTCGCCGGCGCCGAATTTGTCGCCGACCTCCTTCATCGCCGGCAGCAGCACCTCGTTCAGGGTCGGGACGGCGCCGATCTTCTCCACCGAGCGGTCGATCCAGTTCTCGACGCCATCCTTCTTGCGGCGCAGGATGTGCCAGTGCAGGGCCTCCTCGGGCCCCATGCCCGCGGTCGGGTCGGCCGCCTCGCTCTCGGCCTCCCCGCCCTTCGACTCGAAGTGGGAGATGAAGCGTTCCAGCGCGTCCTCGCGGCGGTTGAAGACGAGGTCGTCGGTCAGCTCACGCTCGGAGTCGGGGATCTCGCCATAGGGGGTGATGTGATTGGGGTTGACCATCGCCAGGTCCAGCCCCGCCTCGACGCAGTGGTGCAGGAAGACCGAGTTGAGGACGGCCCGGGGCCGTGGCGAGACGCCGAAGGAGACGTTGGAGACGCCGAGGGAGGTCTTGACCCCGGGGATCTCGGCCTTGATCCGGCGGATGCCCTCGATCGTCTCCACCGCCGAGGGCCGCCACTCCTCGTCGCCGGTGGTCAGGGTGAAGGTGAGGGCGTCGAAGATCAGGGCCTCGGGGTCGAGGCCGTGCTCGCCGCAGGCGATGTCGCGGATCCGTTCTGCGATCTCGACCTTGCGCGCGGCCGTCTTCGCCATCCCGACCTCGTCAATCGTCAGCGCGATCAGCGCTGCGCCGTGGGCCTTGGCGATCGGCACGACGACGTCGGCCTTGGCGCGGCCCGCCTCGAGGTTGATCGAGTTGACGATCGCCCGGCCGGGGATCTGCTCGAGGGCGGCCTTGATCACCTCGGGCTCGGTCGAGTCGACCTGGATCGGCGCCGGCTGGGTAAGCGAGATCCGCTTCACGACCGCGCTCATCTGCTCGGCCTCGTCCTGGCGCTCGGTCAGCGCGACACAGACGTCGAGCACGTGGGCGCCGCCTTCGACCTGGTCTTCGGCCACCTGGACGAGGCCGTCGTAGTCGTCGGCGAGCAGCAGCTCCTTGGCTTTGCGCGAGCCCTGGGAGTTGACGCGCTCGCCGACCAGGGTCGGGCGCGGCTCCTGCACGAGCGGGGTCGAGGTCATCATCGAGGAGATCTCGATCGGGCCCGGCGCGGGGCGCTCGCCCGGCGCCCTCTCCCCGACCCGCTCGCGGATCGCGGCGATGTGCTCGGGGGTGGTGCCGCAGCAGCCGCCGACGATGCCGACGCCGTAGCGCTCGACGAACTCGCCCAGCGTCGCGGCCAGCGGCTCGGGCTCTTCCGGGAAGATCGTCTCGCCGTCGGGCCCCTGCAGCGGCAGGCCGGCGTTGGGGATGCAATGGACCGGCAGCGGGCTGGTCTCGCCGAGGAAGCGGATCGCGTCGCGCATGTCCTCCGGGCCGGTCGAGCAGTTGAGTCCGATCACGTCGACGTCGAGGGCGGTCAGCGTCGTCAGCACCGATTGGACGTCGGTACCCAGCAGC
>JAXLTB010000027.1:0-19088 GCA_046330295.1 Solirubrobacterales bacterium
AACTACGTCAGTCAGACGGACGTCCCGCGGCACACAATCGATGAAGCCCTGCGGGTGGTGAAGGCCATCGCTGACAACTACGGAAAGCAGCCGACGAAGCCGATCGACGTCGCAGCGGCGATGGGAATGGCCCCGACGACGGGTGGCTTCATCACCTTGACCGGGGCTGCGGTCGCATACGGTTTCACCGAGGGGGGCTCCAAGGCGGACACGATCTCCCTCACTGACCTGGGTCGGCGGGTGGTCGCCCCCACCGAGGAAGGCGACGATCTGGAAGCGAAGCGCGAGGCGCTGATGCGTCCGCGGGTCGTTCGGGAGTTCTTGACCAAGTACGACGGGTCGCGGCTTCCCCGCTCGGATATCGGTCAGAACGTTCTGGAGGGCATGGGCGTTATCTCAAAGGCGACTGAGCGGACCTTGAACCTCATCCAGACGAGCGCTGACAACCTCGGCATGCTCCGGGAGATCAACGGCGTCAAGTACGTCAGCCTCGGCGCCCAGGGTCCCGTCGGCACAGAGCAGGCGAACAATGACGGCACCGACGGCCCCGGCCCCGCCGAATCTTCCATCCGGCTTGTCGAGGATCAGCCGATGGAGCCCCAGGACACGTCCTCGACGCCGACGACCTCCGACCCGGCGGACCGCCGCGTTTTCATCACGCACGGAAAGAAGGGCGACAAGATCGTTAACCAGGTGAAGGAGATCCTTGGCTTTGGAGACTTCGAGCCCGTTGTCGCTGTAGAGCGTGAGACGACCGCGCAGCCTGTGCCTTTGAAGGTCATGAATGACATGCGATCCTGCTCCGCCGCGATCATTCACGTCAGCGGGGAGAGAAGGGTGCTCGATCAGGATGGCGAGGAGCATGTGATGCTCAACGAGAACGTCCTCATCGAGATCGGCGCGGCCATGGCGCTGTACGGCAACAAGTTCATCCTTCTCGTCGAGGAAGGGATCCGCCTGCCAAGCAACCTCCAAGGCCTTTACACGGCAAGGTACTCAGGCACCGAACTGGATCAGCCGGCGACTATGAAGCTGTTGAAGGCCTTCAAGGAATTCCGCGAGCAGGGGCGGTAATCAGGTGGCTGGGCGATTCGAGCGCCATCCGTCGTCGCCGGAGGGCTCGCAGGATCGACCTCTTGCGCCTACCCGGATCGCCCAGAATTCGTCCTGAGCTTTCACCAGGTATGGGCCAGCGGAACGGTGTCCAGGGGCCCGATCGGTCCGTGAGCCCGCTTCGAAGCGGGTCGCGGGCGACATGCTGGATGCATTCCGGAGCGATCGCGGTACCAGCGGTCGTACCACGCGGCCGCTGGCTGCTGCCTCGCGGTGGGCCGCCTCGTCGGGGTGTCCACAACGGTCGATCGTCGATCTGGCGGGAATGTCCGCGTGTAGCTGCTGCTGGACGGTGTAGATCGACTGCCCCAGCGCCAGTCCCCACGGACCTCGCGGGATCTGCCAAGTTGCTGGCTTGCCGGATGCCAGGTCGGGTGCGGCGTCCGCGCAGACCCGCGCCTCCTCACGCCGCCATTCGCTCAACGATCCGGGGGTCGCAGTGAAGAATCGGGTCAGGTACTCGTCACTGTCGCCGCGTCAGCCGTTCATGCCGGTGCCGGTGTCCGGGTCAAGACCCGACCGGAGTGTCAAGCTCTGAGAAGGTCGCACTAACCCAATGGGCGAGTTCCTGGGCCTGGGCATCAAGCGTTGAGCAGGCCTGACCATGCAGTCGCCGGATAGCGACGCTTCATCACAAGCCAGCCAGTTTCGTCGCTGAAACTCGAACATACTCCTGCACCTTGGCGAGCAGCGCTTTGCCGGCCGCGGAGCCGAAGGCCATTCCGACCGTCTGGGAAGGTAGGCCCGGCGAAGAACGCAAGTCGGCCTTGCGGCTCCTCGCCGATCAGGATCTGCAGGGTCATAGCCGGTATCGGGATAGATCGAGAACTGCAGCCATGCGGGCGAAGAGATCCGTCTCGGTGATGGGGAAGTCCACATGAGCCGAGCCAGGGGTTACTCCGCGGGCTACGAGGGCGAATCGGGAGCGCCCAAAGCGCGCCGAGGAAATGATCAGCGCGATCAAGCAACCACGGTTCATCAGCTCGAGGTTTCTGGGGCGACGTCGAGGCAGGCGAGGTGATCTGGGTTCAACGGATCTTCTTCCATCAACTGCTCCTCTTCTAGATAGCGAATGAACTCACGAAGCGGCCACCGATCCTTCTGGCGTGCGGCTGGTAGCTCGTCGGCTAAGTCACGTACCGCCGCGGACGTCTCGTCCCAGTAACACCTCTGGACGTTCGGTGGGATCGAACTCAAGACTTCTTTGGGGCGAGCAATAGAACATGCCGGCGGTCCGGATCGGCAATTCCCGATCGCTTTGGATGTCGTCGAGATAGTTGCCGAGTTGACTGTCGCCACTCATCCCGGAACCGTGCTTGATCTCGATCCAGACCGGCAGTTCGGATCAGGCGGCTGCGGGCAGCTCGAGGTCAATGAAGTGGCCGCCGCTGGTAGGACGTTGCGTGGACGCGAGCTTTGGAGTTCCCGGAGCTCGGCCCCAGGCCAGGTAGAGGCTCATCAAGTACGGCGCAGGGTCGTCGACTTCCGTAAGGACGAAGGCAAACGACTCCGTCGAGCGGTTTCCCTGGGGTTGATGTCGCCGATTGGATATCGGGTGACGCGACGGAAGAACGAGACCATGGGCAAGCGCCGATTATCGCCAGTCCATTTCCAGGTCGTAGATCAGGCCTCCAGCTCCACGAACGCCTCCTCCGTTGGCCCAGGGATACTCGCGCTCGCGCCCACTCGATGTCGATGGGCCAGCGATGACCGTCGGCCACCGGGATGTACGGGGGCCACCAGTCTTTGCTGCGGATCTCGGGGATCGTCTCCACATCGGCGCCGAGGGCGGCTTCCCGAATGCCAGAAAGCAAGAATCCGGCGCAGCCGTTCAGCGAGCCAGTGGCGAACCTCCGTCGTGGAAGATGCCGCAGGGTACCCAGCCAAGAGTTGACTCCGGAGGATCAATGCCTTGGGAGCAGCAACGCGTCAGTGCCGGCGGCGGATTCCAGAGACGATCCAGCAGTACATCGCGATGCAGCACGTCAGGTAGCCGTAGTGGCGACCCCAGTGCCAATCGCCATGGACATCGCGGGCCTGTCACGGACTGCTGCCTTCACCGGATGTGAGAGTCGGAAGCTGCTTCGCAGACCTGACGCTCGTCCTCAAGCCATCCTCACGATCGTGCGTCGCAGAGAGAACGAATCGGGTCCCCGCTATGTTCCGATATCGGGGTAGAGCGCTCGGCCTCCGCAAGGGCTTTCGCGTTCTCGAAGGCCTCTGCGACCGCCGAGGGGGTCGCTCAACGTATCCTCGACAATCAGTTCCTGTTCAGGATCGATGGGCTTCGCGCAGGTTCCCCAGCGCCAGCCATGCTTGTTCGCAGCTCTCCATAAGCCCACTCATCGCGCTCGATTCAAGAACTGCGGTAGAGCGCGCGGACGCGGTAACGCAGCAGCTCCACTTACAACGAGCTACCATATTGTTATTTGTGGCCACCGACGCTTTGAAGTTGTCGAGAGCTTCTTCGAGACTCTTACCGTTCATGCGCTTGACCATGAGTGCATCAGCGAGCTTCCCGACCACGCCGCCCGGCAGCGCGTAGTCGAACGTCGTGGTCAGGCGTGTTCCGTTGTCTTCCGGTGTGAGCTCCCAGCGAGCGCGCCCCGACAGCATGCCCTCCATCTGGAAAAGCTGCAGCTTGCCCGGCTGGTAGTCGAGGACCGTCTCGGTGATCGGCATGGACACGCCGGCCGACTTCACTTTGAAAGCGACCTTGCTCCCTTCTTCGGGGAAAGGACCGGCGATGTTGATCTCCGTCATCCCCGGGTACCAGTCCGGCCAGCGGCCAGCATCGCTCAAGAGCACCATGGTCTCCTGTGGCGAGGCCTTGATCTGGACATTGCGTTGGACGATCGCCATCGTGGACGTCCTCTCGCTCTCTTCTATGTCCTCCGGCTCGGTGACGCGGCTGGATCTATCGGCCGTGGCCAGACCGGTAGGACGATGAACGAGGACCGCGCTCGCGACGGTTCAGACGCCGGGCCGATCAGGCCGTCACCCGGGTTCGCTCGACGATCCGGTCGCAGCGAGAGACGAATCAGGTCCCCGCTGTGTTCGCCACTACGACGCTGAGCCCTCCGCCGGGGCGCTTTCCACTGGCTGAGGGCCTTCTTGTCTCGGGGTCAGCTCGAAGGGCTGCCCGAGCCGTGGTCGTACAGGGCGGAGGCGTCCACGTCGGCTATCGACGTGTGGCCAGTCGAGCCCAGTGCGGTGTCGATGTCTTTCCCGAGCCCCTCCGGCAGGGTCTACGCCAGGCTCGCCCCGGGCGGCCACCGCCCGGGCTTTCGGGCGGCCGATCAGGACGGCGCGCGCGCCAAGGCGATCATCTTCACGCCGTCGGCTTCGATCGGACGCGCCGCCATCGGCGAGCACCTCCACCTCCTCGCCGACCGCGGCGATCGCAGGTAGCGCTCACGTAGGCGCTGGGCAGGACCAGGTCGAGTTGGCGGCCGCCGTGGTTGGAGACGACGATGCCGTCGACGCCCGCCGCAGCCGCCCGGCGAGCATCTTCGGGGTCCCAGCACCTTCACCCTGGCTCTGGCGGGGGATCCGCCGCCGTGCTTGCTCGCGGTAGTCGAGGCCGTGGCCGGGGCCAGCTGGAGCGGGCGGTCCGCGGCGAGAAGCGCATCGCGGAATCCTCTCCCACAGCGTCCGCCACGCCGGCGCGTCGACGGTTAGGTCCTTGAAGGTGAGTGGGAACGGCACCACGACCTCGTCCGATTCGGGGTGAGCCAACCGGTTCCCCCGGCAGCTACATGACCCGACGATCACGATCACCAGAGCTGGACCTAGGTTGCGGCGTTGATCCGTCCGGCGGGAGACTCAGCCTCTTCGCAGCCGCGACATGGGGAACCACCGCTTCCAGATCGATGGCAGGTGCCGCCGACGGATCCGCCCGGACCTGGTCGCGGGATGAGGGGTCGGTGGGCGGCTCGCGGCGCCGGGCGATGGACCGCGGGCATCGCTGCCCGCGGCTACGATCGCGCATGGCTGCGGCCGGATGCGGTCGCGGGCCTCGTGCTGGCGGCGATCCTGGTTCCCCAGGGCATGGCGTACGCGGAGCTCGCCGGCCTGCCGGCCGTAACCGGCCTCTACACCACGATCGCGTGCCTGCTCGGGTACGCCCTTTTCGGCCCCTCGAGGGTGCTGGTGCTCGGTCCGGATTCGTCGATCTCGCCCCTGATCTTCGCCGCGATCACGCCGCTGCTGGTCGCCGGCGGCGACCCCGGGACCGCGATCGCCCTCGCGGGGATGCTCGCCATCCTCGTCGGACTCGTCGAGATCGGGCTCGGGCTCGGGAAGCTCGGGTTCGTCGCGGACCTGCTCTCCAAGGAGGTGCAGATCGGCTACATGAACGGGCTCGCGCTGACGATCGTCGTCGGACAGCTTCCGAAGCTCTTCGGGTTCTCGACCGACGCCGACGGCTTCCTCGATGAGATCAGGGAGTTCCTGGCGGGAATCGGTCAGACCAGCACGACCACGCTGATCGTCGGCTTCGGCGTGAGCGTCGTCCTGCTGGCGCTCCCGCGGATCACCGAGCGGGTCCCGGCGATTCTCGTGGCGATCGTCGGGGTCACTGGGCTGTCGGCGCTCCTCGATCTCTCCGCCGACGGGGTTGCCACCGTCGGCGTGTTGCCGCAGGGTGTTCCGAGCCCATCGCTCCCCTGGACCGACGCCGGCGACGTCGTGCCGCTGCTGGTGGCGGCCCTGGGAATCGCGCTCGTGTCCCTCACCGACACGATCGCGACGGCGACCAGCTTTGCGTCGCGCCGCGGCGAGGAGGTGAAACCCGATCAGGAGATGGTCGGGATCGGCGCCGCCAACGTCACCGCCGGGTTCTTCCAGGGCTTCGCGATCTCGACCAGCGGCTCGCGCACGGCCGTCGCCGAGCAGTCGGGCGCCAGAAGCCAGCTCACCGGGGTCGTCGGTGCGCTCCTTGTCGCCATGCTGCTGCTGTTCCTCAACTCGCTGTTGAAGGACCTCCCGCAGACGGCCCTGGCGGCCGTGGTCATCGTCGCGGCCCTCTCGCTGACCGATCTCGGAGCCCTGCGACGGATGTGGAACGTGCGGCGCAGCGCGGTCGTCATCTCCCTGGTCGCGAGCGCCGGCGTGATCTTCCTCGGCGTGCTCCAGGGCATCCTGGTCGCCGTCGGGCTCGCGATCCTGCTGTTCTTCCACCGCAACTGGTGGCCGCACGGGAAGGTCCTCGGCATGACCGACGACGTCGAGGGCTGGCACAGCCTCGACCAGTACCCCTCTGCGCGGGAGATCCCGGGCGCGGTCGTGTATCGCTGGGAGGCCCCGCTCTTCTTCGCCAACGTGGGGATCTTCCGCACGCAGATCAGGGAGGTGGTCCGCGAGCGGAGCCCCGATTGGGTGATCCTCCAGTGCGAGGCGATCACCGACCTCGATGTCACCGCCGCTGACGTGGTCCGTCAACTCGACGAGGAGAGCCGGGCACAGACGGTGTTCACCTCGCCTTCGCCGAGCTCGAGGCCGCCTCGGGGTCGGGCTCTTCGAGACCCTCGACCGCGATCACTTCTACTCGACGCTCGACGAGGCCGTCGAGGCCGTACAGGGAGAGCTGTCGGCGAGGCGCTGACCGAGCCCGATTGGTCGCGCCTACGGCCGGTATGTGGAGCCCCGTGGTCGCAGGTGCTGGACGTCCGCTTTCCTCCTGGGCACCGGTAGCTGAAGCGCGTGCCTCAATGGTCCCCTGCCAAGCCGGAGCACCATCGGGAACGGCACTGATCGGACGAGGGCAGGTACTCGGCCAGGCGGCCAGGCGCATCCGGTCCACGATCCGTGCGTCGCAGCGGAGCGATCAGTCGCCCGGATCAGGTGCCTGCGCCGTGGCGAGTCCGCCAGCCGGCTCGGACTACGACGCGTGGGGTTGTCAGCGGTGAGAGATGCTCATAGCCAGTGCTTGCGGACGCCCTTGCCGTAGCCCACTCGGGTGGCCAGGAAGTAGGCGGAGAGCCTCGGGCCGAGGCAGCGTTCGAGCAGCCCCGTAGTCGGCCTCGGTGTTCCAGGTCAAGGCCAGGTAGGAGATGGCGTGCGAGTCGGCGAGCACGCCGATCTTCGGCTGTAGTCGGAGTTGCAGTCGGTGTCGCCGAACCCGCCGACGAGGACCGGGAAGTTCCGGGCGAGCGTCTTCAGGTGCGTCTTCGAGGCCTCGAAGTTGCCCGAGTAGTCGAAGGAGTTCCAGCCGACCACCTCGCCCTCGACTGGGTCGTCGTTGGGCAGGAACTGGTCCCAGCGGCTGACGTCGCCCGCGAAGTCGATCCCCGAGACGATGATCGGCTGGGTCGCCCCGGTGCTGCGAATCGCCTGATCGAGTTGCTGGCCGCCGACCGCCTCGTAGCGGCCGAACACGGGCTCGCCGTCGGAGCCGTTCGCGTTGACCTGGCACCCGAAGAGCACGCACTGCCAGCTGACCTTGTGGGGCTCGTCGTAGAGGTGGAAGAGGACTGCGTGGTTGTCGCGGAACCGTGTCGCGACCGAGGTCCAGAAGTCGATCGAGTGGTCCGCGTCGGCCATCGGCGACTCCGCGTTCCCCTGCACCGATCCGTAGACGTGGTTCCCGGGCCCGGCGCCGGAGAGTCGCAGCACCGCGTAGATCCCGTGGGCGTTCAGCCGGTTGACGTAGCCCTCGATCGCATCGCGGTAGGCATCGCCGCTGAACGCGGGCTTCAGGCCGCCGTAGCCGCCCAGCCAGCAGGCCTCGTTGAGCGGGATCGCCACGGCGTTGACCTTCCAGCTCTTCATCGCCTTGATCGCCCGATCGGACACCGGGCCCTGAAAGACCGCGTAGCCGCGTCCGCCATGACCGTCGTCGCCGGCGCACGAGTACTCCGAGCCCGAGCGGTTGACCCCGATCAGGCGGACCGTCCTCCCGTTGTCGTTGACCAGATGGCTGCCGGAGACCGCGATCGAGAGCGCCTGCGCCGAGCCGGTGCCGGCTACCAGGGCGGCCACGACGGCTGCGGCGACATAGATGCTTCTTCTCATCATGGTCCCAGTCTCACTTCGAGTCGCCCCCACAAGCACGACGGCTGCGGACGACGTTGTGGGAGTCCGTCCCACTCACCCTTCGAAGTCTGGGCGCCCCGCCCGCCCGAGCTCGCCGGCGCGAGGCGGGGCGTTCCTCCCAGACTCGTAGTCTTCGCTCTACTTGGTGCTGGCGCAGAGCACCTCGACCTCGAATGTGGCGTTCCCGGGAGAGTTGTTGCCGACGAAGACGTGCCATCCGGTCGGCTTGCCGTTCGTCAACTCCGGCCGGCTGCCGTCGAGTCTGCCGAAGCCGGACTCCGCCGAGAAGCCACCGCCAACGGCCTTCTCGCCCCCGTTGCAATTGGCGACGCCGTTACCGGCGGCGCCGCTGGCGATGGGACCAAACTCGGCGGTTCGCTCAACCACCTTCAGCTTCGGCGCCTTCCTCTCGCCGCCTGGCAGGGCTCCGGCGATCCCGCTCAGCGCCACGAACAGCGCCATCACGGCGACGACCAGAGCAGCGATTCCCATGTGCTCCTTGAGCTTCCTCAGCAACTTCCCCTCCTCCGCTCTTGGGGCCCCCGACAATCGCGACCCCGAATCACGGCCATCCTAATCAGCGTCTGTGCGTGCTGGCAAGGAGATTCTCGGTGCCTAATCAGGTATCACCGGGGCCCAAGCGGACTGCGTCTTGTTTCAGCCGTTGGACGGCCGATGTCTCGATGATCCGTGCGTTGCAGCGAGAGACGCATCGGGTCGGGTATCGGTTCTCGCTGCCACCGCTTGTTCACGCGGGTTGAGGCCCAGATCCCCAGGCTAGCCCAGCTTCTCCTTGGTCAGGACCGCGTCGATGGATCTCGCCTGGGTCCCAGACCTTTCCGGGAAGATCATCGCGCGTGGGGTTTGACAGGGCAGCCGAGCCGCTCGAACGCTCGCTTGTTGTCGTAGTAGGTTCCCCGCGGCAGGTGGGAGCCAAGGACCTGCTTCTCGTCGCCGGGCTTCTGCGTGTCCTGAATCGAATGGCGAAAGCCTGGGGAAGGCAGCATGTTGCGCATCTGCAGCCATCCGAAGTCGCGATCGCCGGCACCGTCGCCTCGATTCGACCACCGGATCCACGCCACCCCGCATCGGCGGCGCGCGTTGCGCGGCCGATCCGCCTTCCGACTCGCGACGACGACGTAGCGGCGCCGACCGGTCTGCGGGATCTGCTCCTCGTACACGCAGTCCGTCGTCTTGGTCGTCGCCACCGACTGGGTCATGCAGAAGGACTGGTAACGCAGCTGCGTGGCGCGCATTACCCGGGTACCGGCGTAGGTTCGGGGTGTCGTCGCCATCCTCCCGCGAAACGCGATCACCTTGCCGAACTTCCTGTTCAGCGCAGCTCGCATGTAGTTGACGTGGGGATTGGGGAAGAAGCCGGCGGCACCGGATCGGCCGGGGTCAAGGTTCGCGCCGGGCGCGTCGTCACCCGTATATAGCTGCAAGAGGTAGCGCCGGTCGTAATCCGCTCGCCACTGAACGGGATCCTGAGCCGGGAACGTCGCCGGAACCTGGCGCGGTACCTGCACCAGCGCCGGCGGTACGGTGAACGTCGTTGGGCAGGTGGGCACGAAGCGTGCTGTCACGTCGCAGGGCTCGGACAGCCTGTCGGGATAGCGAAGCGCCTCGTAGAAGCTGGGCTGAATGAGCAGAGCGGTGGGGTCTGGGAGACGTTCGCCGAGGCCGTTGGCGAGCCTGTCTTTCGCCTCCGTGTCGAGGCTGTTGCAGAGCGCCTTGCCTTTGACGGTGGTCCCATCCGCCAGCACCAGCTCGGGTTTCGGCAGCGGCACGCCTCCTCTGATTCCGTAACCCCTGTTCGGGACGAAGACCCGCACCATCAGGGTCTCGAGCTGATACGTCTGCCCGCCCACGGTCTCCTGGAACGGCGTGGTCGGCTTGACGTAAAGGTAGTTGCGCGGCTTCTCGTTGCTCCGCGGGTCTCTGGTGTTGAAGATGGGCTGCCCGGTCGCCGGGTCCAGATTCTCGTGGTCACGGAGGCTGACCGTGTAGTTGCGGTGGCTCTTCTTCATGAGACGGTGTGCGCCCGGGCGGAACGGATTGGTTGAGCCGCGGTCGGGATCAATCTGGTAGTCGGCAAGCCCGTCGGCGACCTGACCGAGTGCGTCGTAGGAGATGAGCGACGTGTAGCGGGCATACGGGAATTCCCCGTGCAGCTTCAGCGTCGAGCCGGGGGGCCGGCGCAGGACCGCCGCCCAGTAGGTGGTGTTCAGATCCAAGGTGGCGATGTTGAAGGCCCTCGGGGGCGCACCGATCGGGCCGTAGTGCCAGAAGCAGGTGCTTCCCGCGCCGCCGACCAGCGGCGGTTGAGCGGCTCGCGAGCCTGCTGGGTTGGCGGCGGCGGCGGGCTGGGCGAACGCCAGCACCAGTGCGAACGTCGTCGCCACGAGCGCTGCTCTCGCGATTGCTCGCCTCACGCGGCCCATCCTCGCGCCGGCACTGCGAGGAAGCCATCGGGCCTTGTCCGCGGTTCGACTCCGTGGCGGATACCGAACTGGACCTGACCCGTTCCGGTGGACGCTTGATCGCTGGGACCACAGGCCGAAGCGAAAGGGTGCCAATGTGCGACGGTCCAGAACAGTGGCCGCTCGGCCAACGCGTGAGGACTCGGCGCGGCCGGCAACCGGAGATCGTCGAGCTTCGGGCTCCGAGGGAGTAGGTGACCCGCCACTCGACGGGGCCGTCTCTCTTTGCCCTACTCCTCCGGCGGGCGGCGCTTGGCCAACTCGCGTCGAACCATCCGGTCGCTCGTCGCGCTCATCAACCCGGGAGCGAATCGAGCGAGGTGCCGGGTGAACCGGGCCCGGCGTCCCGGCACGATGATCGAGCGGCGTCGCGAGAGCCCGTCGAGGATCCGCTCGCAGGCATCGTCCAGCTGCAGCGTCCCCGAGAACTTCTTCATCTCGAGGCCGACCGCGTTCCCGGTCCGGCGCTCCTCGTCGACCATCGGCGTCTCGACCTCGGGGGGGCAGACGACCGATACCGTGACGCCCCGCGGCTTGTACTCGAGCCGGAGGCAGCCCGCGAGGCCGACGACTCCGAACTTGGAGGCGCTGTAGGCGGCGTAGCCGTAGTTGGGGACGATCCCGGCCAGGGAGGCGATCAGCGCCAGTTGCCCGCTCGGCGCCAGCTCGGGGAGCGTGGCCGCGGCGAAGTTGCGGCTGCCGATCAGGTTCACCTCGATCACGCTTCGGAAGCGATCCTCGGGGAGCTCGTCGAATGCGGCGGAGGCCTGGATCCCGGCGCAGTTCACGGCAAGGTTCGGCGCTCCGCCGGCCCGGACTGCTTCCTCGACCGCACGCCCGAGGGCGGCGCCGTCGGTCACGTCGACCTCGCGCAGGGTCGCGGGCGGCGCCGCTGCGTCGACCGCGAGCCGGTGCTCGGCCTCCGGGCCGAAACGGAGGTCGAAAGCCGACACCGCGACCCCTCGGGCGCGAAGCATCTCCGACAGGCGCAGCCCGATCCCGCTTCCGGCGCCGCTGATCAGTGCCCGGTCCCATCCCGGCGCGCTGCTCATCGGCCCCGCCTCCCATCGTCACCGAGCAGACCCTCCGAGCGCAGCCACCGCTCGGTCCGACGCATTCCCTCCTCGAGGCCGATCCTGGGCTCGTACCCGAGCAGGCGCCGGGCCTTCCCGATCGAGTAGCCGCCGTCCCGCGCGAGCATGCGCATCGTCTCGACGCTGACCTCGGTCTCCCTGCCGACGAGGTCGAAGCCGGTCTTGACGAGGGCTGCGATCCCCTTGGCGACGGGGGTCGGCAGGGTCCGCACGGGTGCGCCGCCAAGCATCCGGCCGTAATAGCCGAAGAAGTCGCGAGCCGCAAGCGAGCTGCCGTCGCCGATCGTGAACACCTGGCCGGCGGCGGCGTCGGACGCGGCGACGGCCTCGAGACCGTCGATGAGGTTCTCCACGTAGACGGGGCTCAACACCCCCTTCCCGCCTGCGGGCAGCAGCAGCCGGCCCGATCGCAGCATCTCGACGGGGAGAACGGTCCACGGGCGGGAGCCTGGACCGTAGACGTCGGTCGGTCGCACGATCGAGCACTCGACCTCACCGGCCGCGTGTGCCTGCAGCACGACCTGCTCCGACGCGACCTTGGTGTCGACGTACGGGTTCCTGTTCGGCCGAACCGGGTGGCTCTCGTCGACGTCGTCGCCGAGCTCGAACCCGAATGCCGCAACCGACGATAGGTGCACGAGCCGGCCGACCCCTGCGGTCGCGGCCGCCTCACGACCTCCGGTACCGAGGACGCGCCACGTTCCAGAAGGCGTGGGCCGGCGCGACGTTCGAGACCACCGCCGCGGTGTGGACGACGACATCGCTGCCGGACATCTGCCCGCTCCATCCGGCAGCGTCGAGGACGTCGCCCGCGAGGACGCCCAGCTCGGGGTCGGCGATCCGATCGACGCCGCGGACCTCGGCTCCCGCCGCCCGGTAGCGCTCGACCAGGGCGCGTCCGACGAACCCGAGAGCACCGGTCACGAACACCTTCACGTTCGCCTCCAGGCCGGTGACGGCACGAAGCCCGTCAGGCGCCACGCCCACCGCCGCGGATAGAGCAGCTCCACGTTCTCGCCCGACGGCAGGTCGAAGTACATGACCCTGAAGATCCCGACCTCCAGCGGGGTCCGGTCGGTGGGGGCGAATCCAGCGCCGACCCAGCGGTCGAACGTCGCGTCGAACTGCTCGCGATCACGAGCGACGAACGCCACGTTCATGATTCCCTGGTCGCAGAGCCGGCGGCCGGGCGGCGTCGGGTTGCCGAGGCCATCCTCGTAGGCGACGAGCTCGATCAGCGTGGTTCCCGCATCGAGCGTCCGGGAGCGAGCCTCGGCGCCCTCGAGGCCCCAGGAGCGCCTCGTGCTCGGGAGCGTGCAGGCCGATGCCGCGTCGGGCAGCCCGATTCCGTCGTGCCAGCCCTGCGAGGCGGCTTGATCAACGCAGATCGTCACCGACCGCAGCCTGGAGCCCGCGCCGGACCAGCGCTCGGCTCGGCGCGGCCTGTGATCGGGTCCGCCTCCATCAGCTCGATCCAGTTCCCCTCGGGACGGACGCAGGCCCCGCGATTCGAGTCGCCGCCCAGGACCGGGCCGACGGCAGCGGATCCGAGCCCCCGCCAGGCGGGCGAGGGTCGCGTCGGAAATCGTCGACGCGGAAGCCGGCCCGCCGGTGGAATGATCAAGGGCCGTCTCGTCCGCTCGCCTGGTCGCCGGGCGAGGATGGATGAACTGGAAGAGCTCGATCTGCACCCGCTCGCGGCCGTCGATCAACCAGCGCCTGCAAACAGCGGCGCGGGCAGGCCGTTGACCCGCGCCGCCGGAGGGCCGGCGAAGATCGTCCCGCCGCTCGGCAGCAGATCGAGGCCGTGCCTGTACCACTCGGCGCATCGAGTGGTTGTCGAGGTTCGCGAACGCGAGCTGGCCGAGCGCCGCGCAGCGGCGGTGGCGCGGGGATCCCTGGATGTCGTCCGATGGCGCCACGATCCGGCAGGTTTCCAGAGGCCTCGACGTGGTCGTTCGCGAATGCCGGATGGAGCCTCGTCGAGTTCTCGTCGGCGCCGCCAGGCCAGCACCGGCGCCTGGTCGCAAACGATGGTTGGCACGATCGGCCGGCAACGGCCAGGCGGCGCACAATCGATCTCGATAGACCGCTCGCGCGACGGTCTCGGCGAGCGCTTGAGCGCGCGATCGTCGCGGCGGTCTGCGAGCTGGTGCCCGACGAGATCTCGCGGTAATGGATGCGAGGCCTTGCGCACGATCGCTCGCCGTCGGCATCAACGGCGCTCGTCGGTCACCGGCACTTCGTCGAAGAGGAGTTGCCCGCCCTGATCGATCGCGAGCCATCTGGAGGCGATCGTCCGCTCGAGGCGATGACGAGGAGAACGCCGGTGATCTGGCCGAGGCCGCGCCGCGGCTTCGTGATCGCCCGCCTGCACGGGATCACCCACCTGGCCTCTCCACGGCTCCCTGTCGCCGCTGCGCCGGCCCGCCGACCGAGGAGCTGCGCGCCGAGCCCGGACGCGATCCTGCTGCGCCTCGGCCGGCAGGTCGGCCGTTGTGTCGGCTGGCTCGCGGCGGTGCTCCGCGAGCTCGAGGTGCCCGAGGGCGAGGCCGACCTCCGCGCCAACCAGCTCTACCTTCAGGCGATCGGAGTGCTGCATCTGGCCCGCACGGGGTCGCGGTGCGAGCGCCCGGGTCCGGCCCCACCGTCTTCCCGGTCGGCGCCGAGCAGGTGCGCGGCGCCCAGGTGCAGCTCGCCATTGCCGGCGCCCGTCCCGGCATCGACCGGACCTCGGCCACGGAGGGGACTGGGAGCCGATGGCGACAGCGAACGAGCTGGAGCGGCCCTCGACCTGGGGCGGTCCCGAGCAGCCGCCAGTCCTACGAGGAGGCAACCCTCCACGGCCACAGGATCGGCTTTCAGGCGGCCGGCGAGGGTCCGTTGCTGTTGCTGCTGCACGGGATCACCTCGACCTCGGATGCCTGGCGGGAGGTGATGCCGGCGCTCGCCGAGCGCTACACGGTTGTCGCGCCGGACATGATCGGCCACGGCCGCTCGGCCAAGCCGCGGGGCGACTACTCGCTTGGCGCCTACGCTGCCGGCGTCCGCGACCTGCTCGGAGTGCTCGGCTTCGAGACCGGCACCGTGGTCGGCCATTCGCTCGGCGGCGGGATCGCCATGCAGCTGGCCTACCCGCCCTCGAGCACGTGGAACGCTTGGCCCTGATCCGGAGCGGCGGGCTCGGCAAGGAGGTCCATCCCCTGCTCCGCGCCGCCACCCTGCCCGGCTCGAGTGGGTGTTGCCGGCCGCTTGGCGCCTGGCTTGGGACATGCGGTGCCGGCGCGGTCCACGGCGCGGCGGCGAGGCTCGGACTGGAACGTGCCGCCCGGCCTGGCCGAGTTCGCCCGCGGCTTCGCGACGCTGGTCCACGAGGGTGCCCGCGACGCCTTCCTGCAGACGATGCGCAGCGTGATCGGCCCCGACGGTCAGCGGGTCTCGGCCATGGACCGCTCTACCTCGCCGACCAGATCCCGTTCCTGCTGATCTGTGGAAGCGACGACCCGGTGATCCTGGTCGAGCACGGCCGCCACGCGCATGACGTGGTCTCGCACAGCCGCTACGTCGAGATCGAGGGCTCGGGTCACTGGCCGATGCTCGATGCGCCCGAGTCGGTCGTCGACGAGCTGACCGCCTTCGTCGAGGAGACCGAACCGCCGGAATACTCGTTCGAGGAGGTCCGCGAGCCGCGCCGCGGCCCCGATCGCATCGCGGGCCGCTGGTGGATGGGCCTGGGCGACGGGCTCGGCCGCCTGGTCCAAAGCACGGTCCGGGAGCGGATCCCGGCCGCCGATCTTCGACGACCGCGACCCCGACTACATCCGGGAGTACATGCCGGGCCTGTGGATGCCTGCCCCTGTTCTACTTCCGCCGAGGGCCTGGAGCGGATCCCGGCCCAGGGTCCGGTGCCCTGGTCGGCAACCACTCCGGCGGCAACGCGATCCCCGACACGGTGATCTTCACGCTCGCCTTCGCGGCCCACTTCGGGGTGGAGGCGCTCGCACCGCTCGTTCGGCCAACCCGCGCTGATGCTGCCGCTGCCCTTCAACATGACCAAGTTCGGGTGCATGGCGGCCTCCCACGAGAACGCGAAGCTGGCCTTCGACCGCGATGCCGCCGTGCTCGTCTACCCGGGCGGTGACCGGGACTTCCAATTCGCCCCTCCTGGCAGTCGGGCAAGATCGACTTCGCCGGCCGCAACGGTTTCGTGCACTTCGCCCTCGACGCCGGTGTGCCGATCGTGCCGGTGGTCGCGCTCGGCGGCCGAGACGGCGTCGCCACCCGCGGCGAGCGCCTCGCCGCGGTGCTCCAGTTGACCGCCTCTTCCGCCAAAGGTCCTGCCGCTCTCGATCGCGATTCCCTGGGGCCTCAACGTGGGCGACATGCTCGGGCACCGGCCGGCGCCGGCCAAGATCACGATCGAGGCGGCGGAGCTGATCGACCCTGGGGCGGGCGCGCCGGCCCGCGAGCCGGGACTACGACGAGGTCTACGACCGTCACCTCCTGATGCAGGAGCAGCTCGACCACGTACTTGCGCCGAGCGCCGCCTCCTGTTCGTGGGCTGAGGAGGACCGGCTGTGAGGATCGACGAGAGCATCAGGGTGGCGGCCTGGGCGCGAGCGCATCTGGCGCTGCTGGTCTCCGAGCCGCAGCGCTACTCGGGCTTCATGGTCGGCGCGACCTGGGAGCACGTCGAGGGCGAACGCCGGACTCGGGACTGCGGTCGCGCTTCGCGGTCGACGTCGAGGTCGGCCTGATCGACCTCGGCGGCACTGTCGAGGTGGTCGTGTTCCGACCCCGCCGCACGAGCTCGCCTGGACCGATGTCAGCGGGATCGACAACCGCGGGCGCTGGATCCTGCGCGAGCGCGGCGAGCTGACCGACGTGACGATCAGGATCAGCCATCAGGCTCCGGGCGGCTTGTTCGGCGCCGCTGCGCCGGCCCTACCTGGGCACCGATCCTGCCGCAACGTGCCAGCCCTGCAGCGCCTGGAAGAGCAGCCGAGCAGCAAGCGGCTGGACTCGGCAGCCTGGTCTCGCCCTGGTGCTCGATCCCTGGACTGCGCCGCCGCGAGCTGGAAAGCGCCGTGCTGCGCGGTGCGCGCCGGCGCCCATCTCCATCGTCCTGGCCTGGCGGGTGATCGCCTGCGCCCTGGTCTCGCCTGATCCGCCGAGCCTGATCCCCGCGCGCCACCGCGAGGTCGCCCAGCAGCAGCGCCGCCGCCAGCAGTACCTGGCTGCATGGAGCCTGGAGCCTGTCCAGAGCCTGCTGCTGTACCAGCCGATGACCTGGGTGCCGCCTGGGAGCATGATGTCCTTCTCGGCCTGCGACACCGCCGCCTTCTTCGCCCGCTTCCCTGCTCGATCCTACCAGGACGAAGCGGAACGCCAGCCTCCATCCAGAACAAGCCTGCGCGGTGATGGGCAGAGCGCAGGCCATGCGCCTGCGCGGTGTCGCCCTGCCTGGGCCCTTCCACTGCTGATCCCCTGTTCCCGCCATCGTGTTCCAGCCAGGCTGTGCCCTGCTCGGCTGGGCCTGGATGCCCGAGTGCTTCTCCAGATATCTGAATGAGCCTTGTTCATTCTCGCTGCCCTGGCTTAGCAGTGACTGGTGCCATGCTGCTAAGATGACCAGTTTATTAGCTTGCTGCCTCCCTTTAGCTGCTCCTCCTGCTCTCCAGCCTCCAGCCATGATGGTCCCAGCCATGAGGCCTTTAGAGAGGGGCCTGAGGGGCCGCCACCAGCCTGTCGGATCACAATGGGGACAGCATGCTGCTGACCATGTTCCAGTTTGGGTCTCGCCTTTGCGTCCCAGCCCATTTCCTGAGAGCCCTGCCTGAGAATGATGCCCCTCTCGTGCCCTGACGAGTGTGAATCAGGGGGACCTCACCAGCCGGATCAGTTCCCTCCTGATTAGAGTAAGAACTGCTACCTGTGGCCATGAGTCAGGTGTCGCTGCCGTTCTCGGTCCTTGAGCTTGGGATCGAGTCCCTGAGTGCCTGGTGTCGAGCAAAGGGTGCAAGTTCCAGTGTATTTCCGGAGCAATGGTCTGAGCTGACGCCTTCAGACGGGGTGCTGATCATGTCCTGCCTGGCCTGGGCCTTGAGCCCTGGCCTGGCATGGGCACCCTTAGCTCCTCGGGGCCCCAGCTCCCAGGAGTTCATTTCCGGCGGACCGCGCCTGATCCCCCCTCCGCGCCGGGGAACGAGTAATCGCCGTGGTCTCCGTCGGGTTGACCCACTCGCCGACGGGATCGACGACGCCGTCGACGGTGGCCTGCGCACTCGCGATCAGCCTTCCCACTCGGATCTCCTCTGCTCGCCGACTCTTCTCTCGACCATCTACCCGCGAGACGCGCCCGCAAGCGCGGACTCTGCAACCACGCCCTTCTCGACCGCGACGCCGGCGCTCCGCGAGCGCGATCGCCGTCAGGGCAGGCTCGGGCGGACCAGCTCGACCATCGCGGCGTTGAACCGAGCCGGTTCGTCGACGAACGGCTCGTGGCCGGATTCCTCGAACCAGACGATCTCCTTGGCAGGGGCGGTCAGCGCCTCGATGTAGGCGACGCTGGTCTCCGACGGGACCCAGTGGTCGTTGCGGCCGAGCAGGAAGAACGCCGGCATCTCGAGCGCGGGCGCGAGCTCGATCAGGCTCAGCCTCGAGACCTCCGCCCACATCGCGTCGATCGAGAACCGGAATCCGCGAAAGCCGTCGGGCAGGTCGAAGACGGAGGACTCCTCGGCGCCGAGGACGGCGCGTCCCAGCTCCCACAGCGCTCCCGGGCTCATGCGGCCCTCGAGCCGCGACAGCCAGGTCCGCTGCGTCCACAGGGCCGCGGGCTCGTGCGGCGGTGGGCCGATCGCGCGCAGCTTCCGCTCCGCCCTGCGGTTGCCCTGGCGGCGGGCTTCGGCAAGCGCGAACTCGTAGGAGGCGGACTCGCCGGCAGCCCAGTCGCCGATCTGCCCGCTCCCGACGTACGCCGCGACCCGCTCGGGGAAGCGGGCGGCGTAGAGGACCCCGAGCGCCGAGCCCCAGGAGTGGCCGAAGATCGCCACCTTCGTCCGGCCGAGCCGGGCGCAGATTCCGTCGACCAGCTCGTCGAGGTCGGAGATGAACCGCTCGACCGTCATCGACGCTCGCGGGATACCGCGGTCGAACGACCTGCCGGCGCCGCGCTGGTCCCAGTAGACGACCGTGAAGGCCTCCTCGAGCGGTGAGTTGAAGTGACGGAAGAGGGCCGTCTCGCTGAGCCCCGGGCCGCCGTGCAGCATGATCAGCGGCGGGTTGGCGGCGCTCCTGCCGCGGATCGTCACGAACTGGTCGAGCCCGCCGAGCCGGCGATGGGCGGTCTCGGCGATGCTGC
>JAXLTB010000028.1:0-17322 GCA_046330295.1 Solirubrobacterales bacterium
CGTTGAGCTCGCTGGCCGAGCCTTTCTGGAAAATCATGACGCACCTCCTCGCTGGCTCAGCAGTTCGTAGAGCCGGATCAGCTCGTCCTCGGAATGGAAATGGAACAGCACGGTACCGCCGGCCCCACGGCGGCGGATCTCGACCTTGGTCTGATACCGCAGGGTGAGCTTCTCGGCCGCGGCCGCGGCGTGAACCTCGGGGGGCTCGGCGGGCTTCGGAGCCCCCCGAGGGGATTGGCTGGCGATCGCACTCGCGCGCTCCAACTCCCGTGCCGTCAGTCCTTTAGCCACGGCTTCCCGCGCCAGGTCGAGGAGCCGGCCGCGATCTTCCACGGCGAGCAGGGGGCGGGCTTGGCCCGCGGTCAGGCGGCCGGCGCGCAGGTGGTCGACCACTTCGTCCGGCAACTGGAGGAGCCGCAGGCAGTTGGCCACCGTGGTGCGCGCCTTGCCCACCCGAGCGGCGATCGCCTCTTGCGTGAGGCCGAAGCGGTCGCGGAGCTGGCGGTATGCCTCGGCTTCTTCGATCGGGTTGAGGTCCGAGCGCTGAATGTTCTCGACGAGGGCCAGTTCGAGAAGCTCCTGGTCGTCCTTGACCACGCGCAGCGCGACCGGAACTTCCGTCAGGCCGGCCCGCTGAGCCGCTCGCCAGCGGCGCTCGCCGGCGACGATCCAGTACCGGCCGGGCTCCCGGGAGGCGGTCACGATGATCGGCTGGATCAGGCCCTGGCTGCGGATCGAGGCCGCCAACTCGACGAGATCGGAGTCGTCGAACTCCGTGCGGGGCTGGAACGGATTCGGCCCGAGGCTTCCCACGGGCAGCTTCTCGATCGGTCCTGGTTGTTGCTCGATCAGGGCGTCGAGGCCGCGGCCGAGCCCCTTCTTGACGGCGGCACTCACGCGGCCCTCCGCAGGTACTCGCGAGCGAGATCGAGGTAGGCCTCGGCGCCGCGGCACTTGATGTCGTATTCGAAAATCGGCAGGCCGTGGCTCGGGGCCTCGGCCAGCCGCACGTTGCGAGGCACGACCGCCTCGTAGACCTGGCCGGTGAAGTGCCGGCGGATCTCGTCGGCGACCTGCTTCGACAGGTTCGTGCGGTCGTCGTACATGGTGAGCAGGATGCCCGCGATTTCGAGCCGAGGGTTCAGCGTTGCTTTGACCCGGCGAATCGTCGAGACCAGCTCGCTGACGCCCTCGAGGGCGAAGTACTCGCACTGCAGCGGCACCAGCACGCCGTCCGCCGCGGTGAGGGCGTTCACCGTCAAATGGCCGAGCGACGGTGGGCAGTCGAGGAGGATGGTGTCGTAGGCCTCGCGGAGGGGCTCGTGCGTCTCCCGCAGGCGGTACTCCCAGCGCTCGAGACCAACGAACTCCACTTCCACACCGACCAGATTGCGGTCCGTCGGCAGGAGGTCGAGGTTGGGAAAGCCGCTCGGCTTGATCGCCTCACCCACCGGTACTTCCCCTGCCAGGGCATGGTACAAGTGGGGCGCCGAGGCCCGCAGGCCGACGCCGCGTGGTGGCGTTGCCCTGGGGTCGCAGTCGACCAGGAGGACCTGCGCTCGAGCGCGCCCAAGGCCGGCTGCGAGGTTGATGGCCGTGGTGGTCTTGCCGACCCCACCCTTCTGATTGACGATCGCGATTGTCGTGGCCATCGATTTCACTTCTCGGTCACCGGGACGATTTCGAGGAGCCGGCGGACACGGCTGTCTGCCAGTTCGCGACTGCGGCGGAGGGCGAACCCTCGCAAACCTCGGGATCTCCCCTCACCCGCCCAGATCAGAACCTGGGCCTCCGGCGACAGGCGCGCGGCGAGAGGCGGCAGGACGGACTCGGGTCGGAGCGCTCGGGAAGCGACGACGTCGATCCGGGCTGGCAGCCCTTCGGCAGCGGGGCGGCGACTCTAGCATTCAGGCACCGGCAAAGTTCAACGCGGCGCGGCGGGCCGCTTGGGGGAGAGGAAAGACCAGCGGCGCTCCCGGGGCTCGACCAGGTCACCGAGATCGGGCACGCCGCCGCCAGTACGAAGCCGGGGAAGTCAGCCCCCGAGCCCACGTCCACCAGAGTTCGGGCGCTGGGAAGCAGCCACCGAGGGCCGCGAGGGCCTCGGCGTAGTGCCGCTCGACGATCTCTGCTCCCGCACCCGGTCCCACCAGGGACAGGACTGGCGCCCAGCGCTGAAGCTCTTGCAGTGCGCGAAGAGGGCGTCGAGCGTCCGCTCCGACACCCCGGCGGGCTGGGCAGCCCGCAATCGAGAAGCGAAGGTCTGCCGAGAGACTGGGCAGGTCATCGACATCGCCGGGGATCATCGCACGGGGGTGTTTCACGTAAAACAGCTCATCACCTTGGCAGACTGTTTCCCGTGAAATACCTGTAACGAAAAGGCCGATCTCGCGACCGGCCCTTCTCCTCACTCTTCGAGGTCCGGTTCCTCGCCGGCATCGGGCGGCGCCGTCAACATGACCTTGAGCTGCTTGAAGTAGCCGTCGCCCAGGCTCTCCGTGGCCACGCCCGGGTCGTCCTTCAGGGTGACGTGGATGATCCGGCGCTCCGAGGGGTCCAGCTCGTCGAGGATCTGGTACTGCCCGGTACGCACCTCTGCTGCCACTTGCCAGCGGAGGGGTCCCCGGAGCCGCTCCTCCCGACTGCGGAAAAGCTGTCGCAGTCCACCCGCATCGACCGGCTCGGCGCCGAGACCCCGCATCATCCGCGGCACCAAGTGCCCGATCGCCAAGAGCACGCGGCCCTCCTGCTCGAGGAGCACGCGATCATCCGGACCCCAGAGTTCCACCTCGATGCGCTCCGCTGCCTGGTACAGATCGGCCTCGGCCTCCACGCCCACGAAGCGAAGCAACAACTCGACCGCCTTGCGCGCGGCCTCGGCCTCCGCTCCCTCTGCGCGGGCCAGCGTCTCCGCCCTCTTGACCGGCGCCACCGGCAGGGTGACCAGAGACTCCTCTCGCCGTGGCGGGCCGCTCCGAAAACCACCCCGCGAATGCTGGCGATCCTCGGATCGCCCGCCGCCCCGAAACCCGGCGATCCTCGCGACCTTCCCGCCACGCTCCCCACCTCGGCCTGCGGGCCGGCCGCCCCTGCCGGGCGACCGCGGCGCACTCGGCGCCGCCGGGCTTGGCCACGCGGCTCGCGCTGGGCCGTCAGGATCTCCTCCGCACTGCGACGGGGCTCTCGGGATCGACGGCGACTTCACGTTCTTCGGCGTCCGAGTGAACTCCGTGCGCTTCTCGACCTCCCGGCATCGAACCTCTTCGCTCCGTGCAGGCCGTAGTGGCTCGCCGCCTGCAGCAGAGCTCTGCTCCAAGGTCTTGCCCGAGAAAACTTTCGTGCCCCGTCCGACACGCTACCCTCCCGCCGTCCTCAGGACGCCGAAGCCTCGGCCCGCCGGGCGTTCCACCGCTGGTAGAACGCCCTGTGCTGAACGAGGGACAGCAGATTGTTGACCAGCCAGTAGAGCACCAGGCCGCTCGGTGCCTTCGCGAACATCACGGTGAACATCACCGGCAGAATCATGAAGATCTTCCGCTGCGTCGGGTCCCCCACGGCGGGAGCGAGAGCCTGCTGTGCGAACTGCGCAGCACCCATCACGATCGGCAGCACGAAGAGCGGGTCGTGAACGGAGAGATCCTGAATCCAACCCAGCCACGGCGCACCCCGCAACTCGATGGCGTTCGCCAGGAGGTTGTAGAACGCGATCAGCACCGGCAGCTGAATGACCATGGGCAGACAGCCGCCGAGGGGGTTGACTCCCGCCGTCTTGTACAGCGCGTTGATCTCCTCGCTCATCTTGCGCTGGTTCTCGAAGTTGACCGCGCCCTTCTTGTCCCGGAGCTTCGTGCTGTACTTCGCCGAATCGCCTGAACCTTGGCCGAGCGCTCGATCTTCCGGGCAGAGACCATGCTCTGGTGAGTGAAGGGCAGCAACACCAGGCGAATGAGCACCGTCAGGAGAACGATCGCCAGCCGTAATTGCCCACGATGTGCCCATGAATCCACTGCAGGGACTGCAGGAAGATCTTGGCGAACCAGCCGAACCAACCGAACCGACCGACCGCTCGAGCCCCACGCCGTAGCTGCGCAGAACGTCGTAGTCCTGCCGCCCAGGAAGGCCTCCCCGGCCAGCTTGCCGCCCCGCGCCACGGCAACCATCGCCAGCTCGCGCGGCAGCGCCTTCTGCTCCTTGGTGAGAGCCTCCTTCGGGAGCGGATCAACCCGCATCCCCCTGGGTCGCGACCTGCATCCGCGGCAGAAACAGCACGCGATCGAGCTCACTCGACGGGATGAATGCCGACAGGAAGTAGGTGTCCTCGAGACCGGCCCACGCCAGTCCGACCCCGGCAACCTCCTCTTCGGCTCGACGGTCTTGGCCGCCAGCGTCTCCGGTGAGCTACCGCCGGCGAAACCCCGAACCGCAGCGAGTACGGGCCTGCCAGTTGCTCGGCCGTCAGCTCCCTCACCCCCGGTCCGAGCAGCACCTCTACGGGCCCTTGCATTCGCCTCGGCCCCGAGAATCAAG
This sequence comes from Solirubrobacterales bacterium, assembly GCA_046330295.1. Classification (GTDB taxonomy): domain Bacteria; phylum Actinomycetota; class Thermoleophilia; order Solirubrobacterales; family 70-9; genus VAYN01. Next base: position 4,528 of record JAXLTB010000028.1, read on the forward strand.
GAGCCGCGAGCCGTGAGCGCCACGGTCTTGCGGGCTCCGCCCCCTCGGGGCCTCGATACTCGAACGTGAGGCTCGGTCGGCCGGCCGCATCCACGCCCTCCGTCACCTGATGGAGCGCCGTCGAGATCCCGAGCGCGCCGCCGTCGGCACCGACCACGGCCAGCGGAAGCGCACCCTCCGCCCGGGCCCGCACCAGCTCCACCGGCTGGCCGCGCTCGGCGAACCGCTTCAGCCGGAACGACACCAAGGCGCCGCCCCGGTTCGTGAACTCCGCGCGGGCCTCGTCGTTCTCGAGTACCCGCCGCTCCTCGGCGACAGCCTCCACGGTCGCTACGACTGGAGCCGCCGGCACGCCGTTCGTCGCGGCGACCTCGGCCGGCAAGGGCCCGCCGGCGCCGCGGCACCTGTTGGGACCGCCTCCCCCGCGCTCACCGGGGCCGGCTCCACCGTCTTCGGTGGTGGCGGGGGCGGAAACAACACTTGCCAGCCGATCAAGATCCCCATCGACAGGACGGCGGCAAGCAACAAACGTCGGTTGTCCACTTGGACTCCTCAAGACCTAACCTCGAGCCGCGAGGATGGGAAAGCGACACACCCCGCCGTGGCGCCGCGGCCGTGCCGCGGGGTGGGGTCGTCGGTTCGATTTTCGTCGGTCTTCGGGGTGATCCACGGGGCCCATCACGCGACCGTTGGCCAACGAACTGGCGTGGGCCGAACCCGGCGCTCCGGGATTCTAGGAAGGACGCCGGGGGAGGTCAAACCGGCGCTCCTCACGGCAGGTCGATCCCACCGGCCGAAAGCGGCTGGCAGCGAGCGAGCCGGCCCACCGTGAGCACCAGTCCTCTGGTAGCCGTACTTCAAGAACGCGATCCGGGAGTACTCCGAGCACGTCGGCGAGAACCGGCAGGCACGCGGCAAGAACGGCGACAGCCGCCGCTTGTAGCTCCCGCGAGCGCCGCAGCGCCCGGGCGCCGAGCGAGGGCCCGCTCATCCCCGCCGCCCCGCCATCGAGAAAAGCTGCAGCAACCTCGACGCAGCTCGTCGAACCCGGCCTTCTTGGCCTCCGGCTTCAGGTGCACCACGACATCCAGTGCCGGCAGCTCCCCGCGCCCCCGCCAGCGCCGATACACCCCGCGAATCCGGCGTTTCAACCGGTTGCGGACGACCGCCTTGCCGACCTTGCGACTGGCCGTGATGCCGAGGCGCGCTCGCCCGCTGTCGTTCGGGTGGGTGTAGACGAGCGCCACACCGCCATGGAGGCGGGCGGCCGCGGCGATAGGCCCGCAGGTAGTCGGCGCTCTTTCGAGGGTCTCGACGCGCGGCAAACGCTCGTCGCGCGTGGGGGGGTGACAGGAAGTCGCTGGAGGTGCTGGCGAGTCGCTCATCTCTTCGACTTCAGACGACGCACGCGGGGTCGTGGCGACCCCGCAACCGTCAGACGCTCAAACGGTGGCGACCCTTGCTGCCGGGCCGGATGTGACGGCTCGGCTGGAGCGGGTCCGCATCCGCACGAGGTGCCGCGGTCTGCTTCCGCCGGCGATTGTTGGGCTGAAAAGTCCGCTTCACGGTGCAACGCCTTTCTGAGCGCGCCTACCGGCCGCTCACAACTCTTCGAAGGGGCGAGATCTGCCGAATCTCGGCGACCCTGGTCAAACGGGAACGAAGGATATGGCGGAGAGGGTGGGATTCGAACCCACGGTACGGTTGCCCGTACAACGGTTTTCGAGACCGCCCCGATCGACCACTCCGGCACCTCTCCCGAAATCTCCTCGTTTCCACTTGGCGGAGAGGGTGGGATTCGAACCCACGGTAGGGCTCTACACACGCTTTCCAAGCGTGCTCCTTAAGCCACTCGGACACTTCAGATCTCTCAAAGAACCGTGCCCGATCGCTTCCGAAGCTCCCGGAAGAAGCTTCGCAGCCGCTCCTGCAGAGCCTCGAGCACTCCGTCCGTGACCTCCAAGCGGTGATTCAGCCGCGGATCTCGAACGAGGTCGCCCAAGCTTCCACAATACCCCGCCTTCGGGTCCCGCGCGCCGAAAACCAGCCGGTCGACGCGGGCGAGCACCAGCGCCCCGGCACACATCGCACAGGGCCCGAGCGTCACGTACAGCGTCGTTCCGTCGAGGCGCCAGCCACCTGTGGACCGCGCGGCCTCGCGAATCGCCAGCACCTCGGCGTGGGCCAGAGGATCGCCGTCGCTCTCGCGCCGGTTGTACCCGCGACCCACGACCTCACCCGCGCGCACGACGACGGCCCCGACGGGAACCTCGCCCAAGGCCGCGGCGTGTTCCGCCTCGGCCAGGGCCTCCCGCATCCAGTCTTCGTCGCTTGGCGGCATGACCTGGAACGACCTTCAATCCCGCCCCTCGCGGACGGAGCGCGTGATTGTAGCCGACACCTCCGCCGAGAGCAAACCCGCTCTTTACTTCCCGCGCCCCGACACATACGATGCCGCTCGGACGGGAGGCTTGGGCGAAGGGTTCGGGTCCTGTGCATCGGTCACGATCGAACCTCGTCAGGCCCGGAAGGGAGCAGCGATAAGGTCGGGCGGTCGAGTGCCGCAGATCAGCCGAGCCCTTCGCCGAGCCCTCTCCCCTTCGGCCCGGTGGCCATGGCCTACCAAGTGCTCGCCCGCAAGTGGCGCCCCCAGGATTTCTCCAGCGTGATCGGCCAGGAGCCGATCGTCACCGCGTTGCGCAATGCGATCGCCGAGGGTCGGATCGCCCAAGCGTACCTCTTCTCGGGCATTCGCGGCGTCGGCAAGACGACGGCAGCCCGGGTCTTCGCCAAGGCCTCAACTGCGAGCGCGGACCGCTCCCCGACCCCCGCAACGAGTGCGCGGTGCCGACATCACGGCCGGCGCCGATCTCGACGTACTCGAAGTCGATGCCGCGCCACCTACTCCAAGGTGGAGAGCAGGTCCGCGAGCTCGTCGAGGGACTCCGCCAGCAGCACGCCGGCGCGCGATCGCTACATGGTCGGGATCCTCGACGAGGTACCGCCTGCGTCGTGCCTTCGACGCCCTGTTGAAGGTCGCTGAAGAGCTCGCCCCGCTCGTCTTCATCTTCGCCACGATCGAGATCGAAGCTGTCCCGGCGACCATCCTCTCGCGCTGCCAGGAGTTCCAATTCCGCCGCGTGCCGGTCGAGAAGGTCGCGGCCCATCTCAGCCGACCTCGCCCAGCGGGAGCACATCGAAGTGGCCGAGCCGGCCCGCGCATGATCGCGCGCGCCGGCGAGGGCTCGATGCGCGATGTGCCGGGTCGGCTGATCAGCCGGCCATCTTCGCGGCGGCCGCATCGCGGACGAAGACGCCGCCCGGCTCCTCGGGGCCTCGACACGGCACTGTTCGAGAAGGTCCTCGCGGCCATCGTCGCCGGCGATGGCGTGCTCACGGCTCGACTGGTGGCTCGCACATCGAAGCCGAGGGTGGGACCTGCGCAACGTTTTCGCCCGCTTCCTCGCCTACGTCCGGGACGCGCGCTCCATCTCGCCCTGGGCGGCGACCTGGGCCGCCTCGACCTGCCGCGCGATGAAGCGACGCGCTCACCGAGCTCGCCGCTGGCGCCGGCTCGGCCAACCTGCTGCGTCTGCTCCATCAGCTACTCGCGGCCGAGAACCTCGTCCGGCGCAGCGACGCGCCCGCCATCGCCCTCGAAATCGCCTGGCTGCGGGCCGCCGAGCCGCTCTGCGTGGTCGCGATCGAGGAGCTGCTCGCCGCGGGCGGCGGCCTCCCATCCGCTCCCGGCGCCGTCGACGCCCGGCGCCGACCTCCTCCGCCCCCGCGCATCGTCGCCTGGCCGGAACCGTCGCTCCGCGCCGCACCCCCGGCCGCGCCGGTGCCACCGGCGCCGCCCCCGCGGCCCTCGAGTTCCGGCGACCTGGCCGACGCCTTCTTCGACGCTGTCCTTAATGAGAACCACTGCTCGCGCCCACTCCACGGGAAAGCCAGCCGCGTTTCGACGAAGGCATCCTCCGGCTTTCGCACGTGCCGCCTGGCGATACGACACCGCGCCGGCGACTCGAGCGCGAGGACAACCGCGAAGTCGTCGAACGCCTCCTGCGGCCTTCTTCGGACTGACGGCCGGTGGGAGATCGTCGAAACCGCCGAGTGGAACTCCGCCGGCGGGGAGCACGGCGTCCCCGTCCGCTGGCTCCCCGGAGCAGTCGCCGGGGCCCGCCCGAACGCCGGCCGTCGAGGACCACGAAACCGTTCAAACCGTTCTCGAGATCTTCGGTGGCACCGTCGAGAGCGTCGAGCCCAACGAGGAGAATTCCCCATGAGCAATATCCGGCAGTTGATGAAACAGGCGCAGCAAATGCAGGAGCGGCCGTAGCGCGAGCTCGCCGAACTGGTGGTCGAGGCGAGCGTCGGTGGCGGCATGGTGACTGTCTCGATGAGCGGTCACAAGCAGTTGGTCAAAGTGAAGATCGACCCCGAGGCTCTCGATCCGAGCGACCCCTCGATGCTCGAGGATCTCTTGCTCGCCGCCGTCAACGAGGCCGCCCGCAAGGTCGACGAGTCGCTCCAGAACCGCATGGGGACGATCGCCTCCGGCCTGCCTCCTTCAGTTGACCCTCGGCCATGACCCCGGCCCCCCGCCCGACGACCCTCTGGCCTGGCTGGTCGGCGAGCTCTCGCGTCTGCCGGGGATCGGACCCAAGACGGCGAACCGCCCTCGCCCATCACCTGCTGCGGGTCTCGCCCGCCGAGGCTCATGCCCTGGCCGAGTCCATCCGGGAGGTCAAGGAGCGTCTCTTCCAATTGCTCCGTCTGCAACTCCATCACCGCCGTCGATCCTCGCCGGCTGTGCACCGACCTCGCGCGGGAATCGCTCCTTGTCTCTGCGTCGTCGAGGAGCCCTTCAACCTGGGGCCGATCGAGCGAACCCGCGAGTACCGTGGCCCGTACCACGTGCCCTCGGTGCCCTCTCGCCCCAGCGCGGCATCGGCCCGGACGACCTCGCCATCGCGTCGCTCCTCGGCCGCCTCGACGGCGTCGAAGAAGTCCTCCTGGCAACCAACCCCAACGTCGAAGGCGAGGCCACGGCACTCTACCTCGCCCGCCTGCTCAAGCACCGCGGGGTCCGCGTCACCCGCCTCGCCTTCGGCATGCCGGTCGGCGGCGACATCGAATTCACCGACGAGGTGACCCTCGGTCGCTCGATCGCGGGCCGGCGCGAGCTGCACCCTCGAGCGCGGGACCTGCCGCCCGCAATCCGGGTCGTGCCCCTGGGGCCGCGCTCTGCGCCCTCGCCGCCGAGCTGGCGCAGACCGAGGCGCCGGGGGGTCAATACGCTCTACCGCGGCGAGCCCCCGATCGTCTGGTCCGAGGCCCTCGGAGCCAACGTCCTCGACGTCGACGACAATCGCTATCTCGACTTCACGAGCGGTTTCGGCGTCGCCTTCGTCGGTCACCGCCACCCCGCCGTCGTCGCCGCCGTGGCGGCCCAGGCCGCGCGCCTGGTGCACGGCCTCGGCGACGTCGCGGCCCACCCCAGCGCATCGAGCTGGCACACCGCCTGATCACCCTCGCGCCGGTCGATCGCGCCCGCGTCTACTTTGCTGGCCCTGGCGCCGACGCCGTCGAGATCGCGCTCAAGACCGCGCTCCTCGCCACCGCCGCTCGGTGATCCTCGCGTTCGAGCCGTCGTACCACGGCCTCACCCTCGGCGCCCTCGCAGCAAGCTCCCGCAGCGAGTTCCAAGCGCCTTTCCGTTCCCACCCACGACCGGGTGCGCCACGCCCTACGGCGCCCCACCGGCCGAGCTCCGCGCCGCCCTCGCTTCCGGTGACGTGGCCGCGGTGCTCGTCGAGCCCCTCGTGGGCCGCGAGGGCATTCTCGTACCGCCCGTCGGTTGACCACGGAGCTCGCCGCCGCGGCCCGCGCCACCGGAGCACTCGTCGCCGTCGACGAGATCTTCACCGGCTGCGGCAAAACCGGCCACCGGGCGGTCGACGCCGAGGGCCTGCGGCCCGACCTCCTCGTCTGCGGCAAGGCTCTCGGTGGCGGCCTGCCGATCGCCGCCGTGATCGGCCGCGAGGAGATCCTGGCGGCCTGGGCCAGTGACGGCGAAGCTCGCCACACGGCGACCTTCCTCGCTCACCCCTGGCCACGGCGGCCGCCCCCGCCACCCTCGACGCCGTCACCGCCGAGGGCTCGCCTGGACCGCGCGCGCCGGCTCGGCGCCCGCCTCGCGGCGCGGACCGCGACGTGGCCGGGGCGCTTCCCGCCGGTGGCCGCGGTGCGCGGTCGCGGGCTCGTCCAGGCGGCCGTCTTCCGGGACGGCGCCCCGGCGAGCCACTTCACGGCCGGCGCCGACGCGGGGCGTGCTCCTCCGCGCGGGCGGACCGGGAGGCTGTCGCCCAGCTGGTGCCGCCTGCGGTGATCACCCCCGAGCAGCCCGATCTCGCCCTTGATCTCCTCGAAGACACCCTGGCCACTCTGCCACTGTAGAATGCCCGGGATGCCCCGCTGCGTTCAAACTCGCATTCATCGGCACCCACGGAGTCGGCAAGACCACCTTCCGCTACGCCACCGCCGCTCGGCTCAAGGCCCGCGACGTCGCCGTCGAAGTCGTCCACGAGGTGGCGCGTCGTTGCCCTCGCCGATCAACGAGGGAGACCTCGGTGGCCCGGAGTCCTGGATTCTCCACACCCAGGCCGCGGAGGAAGTGCTGGCCGCCGCGCGCTACCTGGTCGTCCTGTGCGACCGCAGCGCGCTCGACAACTACGTCTACCTGCTCCTCGCGGCCGGCGCGCAGCCGCCGCTCGAGGGTTTCCTCGCCGCCTGGATGGCGACCTACGACCTCCTCGTGAAGGGTCCTGGTGATCCACGCCCCCTCCCCGACGTCACCGCCCGACGGGATCCGGCCCTTCCAAGACGCCGTCGACCAGCTCCTCGCGCGCGAGTTCGAACTCGCAAGCTGCTCCACCCTGGAGCTCGACCCGGCCGATCGCGATGGCTGGGTCGACCGCGTGTTCGACGCCGTGTGGCGGCGGGTGCGTCCGCCCCATGGCTTCCTCCTTGTCCTCGGGTATAGACCTGGCGCAGCCGCAGACCGAGATTCCCTGCGCAGGGTCGACCTGTTCGGCTCACTTCACCGACGACCAACTCGGTGCTCTCGAGAAGGCGCCTGCCGCGATGCGCTTTCCCGGCCGGGCGCCGATCCGGGCGACGCCCTCCATGACGCCTATCTGATCGACTCCGGTTCAGTCACCATCTTGCGCGACACGCCGTACGGCCAATACACGTTGGCCGAGCTCGGCACCGGCGACCTCTTCGGGGAGACGGCCTTCATCGACCACAAGGAGCGCTCGACCAATGCGCTCGCCAAGGGGGACACCGAGCTCATCGCCTTTCGGCTCGAGTCCTTGGAGCGCCTCTTCGAAGCCGATCGCAAGCTTGCACTCGGTCTCTACTGGGCCTTCTGGAAGAGCCTCTCGAAGAAGCTGCGGGCCACCAACACCCACCTGACCGGCTTCTTCGCCGAGACCGGTCGCTCCGGCGGCGCCGAGCTTTCCGCCGCGCGCGAGCGCGATCCGAGCTTCCGGCTGTCCGTGGCAGACAAGCGGAAGTTGTTCGAAGAGCAGAAGTTATCCGGCCTCGAGATCAACTTCCTGGCGTCGCTGTCCCAGGAGCGCAAGTTCGAACCCGGGCAACCGATCTTCCGCGAGGGCGACCCGGGGGAGGAGATGTTCGTCGTCCTCGACGGCCGCGTGATGATCAGCAAGTACATCGCCGGCGCCGGCGAGGAGGCCCTCGCCTTCCTCGAGCGTGGCGACTACTTCGGCGAGATGGCCCTGATCGATCGCCAGCCCCGCTCGGCCGACGCCGCCGCCGATCAGGGCGGTGCCGTCGTGCTGGCGATCCCGCGCGAGGTGCTCTCCGGCATCCTCGACATTCAGAAGCTGTCGTCCCTGCGCCTGCTCAAGATCCTCTGCTCGCTCGTCGCCAAGCGACTCCGCGAGCTCGACGACAAACTCGTGGGCTGGTTCATCCTCGCCGGCGGCGGCGTTTCGAATCGCTGAGTAGACCAGCCATCGCGAGCGCCTTGTCGAGCATCGCCGAGTGCGGCAGGCGTGCCACTTCGGCGGGTGCGAACCAGCCCGCTTCCGGTCCTTCGGCCACGATTCCCTCGTCCCCCTCGCAGGTCGCCCAGCGCACGGACAGCTCGAGCGCGCGGTAGGTGATGCCGTGACGCACCACGCCGGCCTCCTCGCCAAGTCGCCAACGCCCGCCGTAGCGCGCCGCGAGCTCGCTGCGGGCGGCGCGCCCCGCGGCGGCCCACGGTAGCTCCCAGGTCCCCGCGAGCAGCGCTTCGTCGTCCCCGCGCCGGAAGAGCAAGACCCGACCCTCGGCATTCAACACCAGCGCGAGCACCCGCTCCTGGCGCTCGCTCCGGCGCTCGCCCTGGCGACGGGTAGGCCTCGGGATCTCCTCGGCCCGGCGCCCGGCAGCTCGTCGCGAGCGGGCACACCAAGCACCTCGGCTGGCGCGGCGTACACAGGGTGGCGCCGAGCTCCATCAGGGCCTGGTTGGCGTCGCCGGGGTGATCGCGATCCAGCAGCTCGCCCGCCGCCGCGCGGAGGGTACGGCGTCGGGCCGCTCTTCGGGTCCCCCGCGAGCGCCAGCCACCGCGCCGTAACCCGTCCACGTTGCCATCGAGACCGGCTCGACGACCCCGAAGGCGATGCTCGCCACGGCCGCCGCCGTGTAGTCGCCGACGCCGGGCAACCGCCGCAGGGCTTCGACGGTGCGTGGAAAGCCGCCGAGGGCTACGATTTCCGCGGCCGCCCGATGGAGGAAACGGGCCCGCCGGTAATACCCGAGGCCCGACCACGCGGCCAGGACCTCTTCGATCGGCGCTGCCGCCAGGGCTTCGACCGTCGGGAAGAGCTCGAGGAATCGCCGGTAGTAGGGAAGAACCGTCTCGACTCGGGTCTGCTGGAGCATGACCTCCGACAGCCAGATGCCATAAGGGTCCTCCGAGGCCCGCCAAGGCAGGTCACGACGATGTCGACGGTACCAGGAGAGGAGCGCGGAGGCGGGAGACACCCGGGGATTCTATGCGCGCCATTCCGGCGCGATGTTCCGGCACGCGGTGCGATTTTGCCGCGCTGCGACAATTCGCTGGATACCGTTCGTTGAATCGGGGGGGAGAGAGCTTCGGGATGGCACCGGAGATATGGGTAGGGGAGGTTCCGATTCAGGTTGGAACTTTCGTGGATCTACCCCTGTTGCTAGGGGACTTTGGCGGGGAGTTAGAGGAGGAAGCCTTTTCGGGCTTCCGCATCTTGAGGTTGGATCAAAGTGGAGGGTGGAACCTCCCCGGTGCCATCAAAGAACGTGACTGGGCCTGATGCAGGCGCCGTGCCAGCCCCATGGGCGCGGTTCGGGGAGGATGCCTAGGTTCATTGCTATGCCTGCAAGTGCCAGTCCCGAAAGACTTTTCCACGCCCCGACGAGGATTCGTCGCCGGCGACTCGCTCCGCGCCCGGAGACGCCAAATGTGCGCACGCTCGGCCCGACGTGGCACGCGCTGCTAGCATGGCACCCGCCGTGACACCCCAGAGCGACGACTCGGCCGGTCTCGTCACCGTCGGTTGGAAGGAGTACCTGCACCTACCGGAGCTCGGAATCCGCGCGCTCAAGGCGAAGATCGACACCGGCGCCCGCTCCTCGGCCCTCCACGTCGATGCGATCCACACTCTCGAGGAACACGCCGACGGCTCGGCCGAGCTCCTGCTGCGCCTCGCCCCCGATCGCCGGCATCCCGAGCGCCCCCACGAGGTCCAGGTTCACCAGATCGCGCGGGTGGCCGTGATCGACTCCGGTGGACATCGCGAGATCCGGCCGCTCATCGAAACGACCCTGCGGCTCGGTCCGGTCGAGAAACGGATCCGTCTCACCCTCACCGATCGATCGTCGATGCTCTTCCGTATGATCCTCGGGCGAAAGAGCCTCGAGGGCTCCTTCGTCGTGGATGTGGGGCGCAAGTACTTACTCGGACGGCCCCGTCGGCGCCACGCCTCGGTCCGAGAACCGGAGTCCCCGCCATGACCAAGAAGGTCGCGATCCTGTCGCGCAATCCCGCGCTCTACTCGACCTCTCGGCTGGTCGAAGCGGGTCGCGCCCGCGGTGCCGAGATGGTGGTGATCGACCCCCTCCACTGCGTCGTGAACCTGTCGAAAAAGCGCCCCGAGGTCGACTACCACGGCCGCGCGGTCTCGTCCCTCGAGGCCGTGATCCCGCGCATCGGCGCCTCGATCACCTTCTACGGCCTGGCCGTACTGCGCCAGTTCGAGATGATGGGGGTCTTCGCCGCCAACGAGAGCCAAGCCGTGGCGCGCAGTCGCGACAAGCTGCGGAGCCTCCAACTGTTCTCGCGTCATGACATCGGTATCCCCAAGACGACCTTCGCGCGGCGCCCGGAGGACTTGGCGGACGCCATCCGCCGCGTCGGCGGCGCCCCGGTCGTGCTGAAACTGCTCGAGGGCACCCAGGGCGTCGGCGTCATCTTGGCCGAGAGCGTGTCCTCGGCCCGCTCGGTCGTCGAGGCCATCCACTCGCTCAACCAGAACATCCTGATCCAGGCCTTCATCAAGGAAGCCCGCGGCCAGGACATCCGGGCCATCGTCGTCGGCGATCGGGTCGTCGCCGCGATGCGGCGCACGGCGGTGGCGGGCGAGTTCCGCTCGAACGTTCACCGCGGCGGCACCGCGGTGGCGGTCGAGCTCGAGCCCGACTTCGAAAAGACCGCCCTCGAAGCCGCGCGCGTCTTGGGCCTCAACATCGCCGGCGTCGACCTCATGCCCTCGAACGACGGGCCCATGGTCCTCGAAGTCAACAGCTCGCCCGGGCTTCGGGGTATCGAAACGACGACGGGAATCGACGTCGCCGGGGCCATGCTCGACTACGTGCTCGCCCACTGCGAGGGCAGCCGGCGGGCTGGCCGGACGCCGTCGGACTCTCCGGGCGGTGGCGCCTGATGGCCTGGGGGGCGATGCGGTTCAAGGACCACCAGGTCGCCCCGGGCTCGCTGGTCGAGATCCGTCTCGCCGCTTCCGAGTTCTACACCTCGGACCCGATCCTGGTCCCCGTGACGATCGTGCGCGGCCGTCGCCGCGGACCGACCCTCTTCGTCACCGCGGCGGTTCATGGTGACGAGTTGAACGGCGTCGCGGTGATCCGCGATCTCCTCATCGACCACGACTTCTCGGACCTCGCCGGAACCCTGATCGCCGTTCCGGTCGTGAATGTCCCCGGCTTCCTCCACCAGACTCGCATGCTGCCCGACCGGCGAGACTTGAACCGCTCCTTTCCCGGCCGGCCGGAAGGCTCCCTCACGGCGCGACTGGCCCATCTCGTCCACCGTTACATCCTGAGGCGAAGCGACTTCGGCATCGATCTCCATACCGCCGGCGGGGAGCACTCGAATTATCCCCAGGTGCGGGCCGATTTGTCCTCGCCCGCCGTGGCGGAACTCGCCCGCGCCTTTGGCTGCCCCCTCATCGTCGACGGCAAAGGGCCGGAAGGGTCCCTGCGCCGGGCGGCTCTCGACGCCGGCGTGCCCACGATCGTCTACGAGGCGGGCAGCCCACGGGTCTTCGAACGCCCGTTCATCGACGTCGGCGTCGCCGGCGTGCTCTCGGTGATGCGCCACTTGAGGATGCTCCCGGGCGCTTGCCACGAGCCCCCGGTGCGAATCGAGATCGCCAAGAGCTCCTGGCTCCGGGCCCCGGAAGGCGGCATGATCGATCTCCAGGTGGCCCTGGGCGAGCCGGTCCGCCGGGGGCAGCTGCTCTCGATCGGCACCAACCCCTTCGGCCGCGAGCGGAGCCAGTTGAGAGCCCCCACGGCAGGCATCGTGCTCGGTCTTTCGCGCTTGCCCCTGGTGCACCCGGGCGACGCCGTCTGTCACCTCGCACGGCTCCCTGCCGAGACGCTCGGGGAATGGCAGCGACACTGGCGAAACCACCCCGAACGACGGTCCTGAAATGTCTTGGACCCGACCGTCAATAGAAGCAGGGAGGGCTGTGTCCAAGCCCCTGCGCCGCTCCCGCTTCAGCTCGTAAACCACTCAAAACAAAAGCTATCTTGAGGTTCCAAAAAACCCCGCGCCGGGGCTTGTGCCGCTCGGGCGGTGTGCTACTATCCCCCCCTGTCACGTCCGCGCCATCGTCTCCGGCCGGATCCCCTCCCTCGGAGCAGGAGTTTCCACAGGTTGTGGATTTCCTGTGGAAAAATTACTGGTGTACCTGTACTTGACATGGTTCAGAGCAGCCGTTGGAATCGACTCCAGAAGCAGTTGGCGAACCAACTCGAGCCCGAGGAGTTCGCCACCTGGTTCAAGCCCCTCCGGGTCCGTAGTGATGCCCCGGAAAGCCTGATCCTCGTCGCTCCCGACGACCGCTTCCTGACCACCCTCGAGGAAAGTTACCGCCCCGCCGTGGACCGGGCCATCGCCGGCCTCGATGGTCCCGGGTTCGAAGTTCTGTTCTCCGTCGATGGCGAGTTCGACCGCGCCGACGGCGGTCCAGCCGAGCCCCTGCGCGACGATCGCGACACCGAGAGCCTGCTCAATCCGCGCTACACGTTCGAGACCTTCGTCGTCGGTTCCTCGAACCAGTTCGCCCACGCCGCGGCGCGCGCAGTGGCCGAAAGCCCTTCGCACAGCTACAACCCGCTGTTTCTCTATGGCGGAGTCGGCCTCGGCAAGACTCATCTGCTCCACGCCATCGGCCACCACATCCTGCGCAACCATCCGCGGCTCCGGGTCATGTACCTGGC
>JAXLTB010000029.1:0-16797 GCA_046330295.1 Solirubrobacterales bacterium
GGGATGCCGCCGTGATCTCCGCGACTGCTGCCTGGAGGTCCTTGTCAACACCCTCTTTCGAGTCCTCTGGGCGCTGATGGAGCTCGATGGGGACGCCTCTTTAGCGTGAAGGCCTCGATCGCCCCCTTGGCGGCGCCGTAGAAGGCCATGGTGGGGACACCGACGTGCGCCAGCCGCAAGCTGACGTTGACGATCGAGCTGCCACTGGGGGCCACGAAGCTGTGGCCCCGCGCGCCCCGCCGCATGGGCCGCGGCCCGTCGCTGCGCCCGCTTCAGCAGCTAGCTAGACCGACCAGAAACCGCCCACACAGCGGTGATACCAGCCAGACATCTCGTCACTTCCTCGGGCACAGCGCGGCTGGATTGAAAGACGGGTCGCCCCTCCAGTCACTGAAGAGCACGCGCCAGCCGACCGTCCAGAGAGGATGGTTGTGACGATCGAGCGTCGTAAAGCGCTCGATGCAGAGGGGGCCGTGAGCAGCGACCGATGCGTAGTGAAATTGCGATAGGAGCGACGGCGCGCCGGCCGGCGCAGACCGCAAGGTCAAGCGATGCACAAGTCCCTTGAAGTCGCTGAAGACTATGCGCTTGACCGCCGGACTGAACGCCCCGCCCAACACCATCACCGATGGTCGCGATTGACCCCTCTGACGATTCGCCGCCACGAGCACAATCCCCCGCCTCTTCGCGGGGAAGGAGCATTGACCTAGGCCACTTTCGGCCACTTCCTTGTTCCGCCCAAATACGGACACTTCAAGACAGATTCCACTGCCTTCTTCAAACGCTTCCACGTACCAGCTATGTGAGCCAGCCTGCCCGTGAGCAACTACGGTCGGCGGCTCTATGTCCGATGCGCCCGCTGCCGCACTGCTCCAGCCAGCCCCACCTGCGAGTCCTACGAGAAACAGAAGAGCCCCTGCAATCTTCAAGTGCGTCACTCGCATCGTCTCTACGCTCCACCAACCGGATAGAAGTTCGGCGAGGTCACCGGGCAATCACGGTGACCCGCAGTAATTTTATCCTTGCATAGTCATCTGTCGATTTCTTCCTTATTTTCGATCAAAGCCCAATCGCGGTGCATCTAGTTAACGCAAATATCGTTCTCGGTTCGCTTGGTGACTCGTGAGGGGATGGAGTGGTCAGAGCGAGGCACGTCTTGACAAGACACAGAGCTTTCCCCTACCTTCGACGCTCGGAAGCAGGGGGAGCCACCGGGCAAGTTGGAGCGGGAGAGCGCATGATCCAAGTTGAAGGACCAGAGCCGACGGCAGCGATCAAACGCGCCCGTCATCACACGCCTGGGACCGTGCCGCTGATTCTGGAGACGGCGATTTCGCTTCTGCTCGGATGCCCCTTGGCGAGGGACGAGCACGTGCATCGACTTCGGCAGAGTCACCCTGGCGCGGAAAGCTATGGCCTCTATCTGGAGGACGGCCGGCAGTACCACTTTCGCCCCGACGGGAGACACGAGGCCACGTCGATCCTGGTCAAGGACAGATACCAAAACGGGGCGCTTGTGGCCGAGCTGAATAGCTCTGAGGCGATCTGGAAGTTCTTTGCTGGACTCAAGGCCTGACCTAGATGTCGTCGCCATCTGCGTCAGACTCAGACGAGCGCCTTCATGCGCTCATAGCTGATTACGCATTGCTCCGTGATGACGAGCGCCAGCACACGTTGGCGCTCGCGGCGTTGTTCACGATCCTGGTTGCAGTCGTCTTTGCGGAGGCAACTCAACTTCTGAGCCACTGCACGGCCGGCGCGACTAGCTGTACCGGTATTCCGAAGTTGCTCTTTGCGATTGCACCTGCGCCAGCCTTTGCAGTGCTTGCATTTGCGGTGCTGATCGGGACCGAAGCAACGATGCGCTATGCGTACATGGTGGCGTTGGAGCGGCAGATCGACATGTGTGGATTTGATTTGCGGCTGGACGACCTTCATCGACCGGCTTTTTCGTGGCAGCGGGCTCGGCGACCTCTGGTGATCTTTCGAGCTGGGTCATTCCGGCGGTTTCCGTTCCCCTACCTGTTCGTCATAATGGTTGCCCCGGTGGTGCTGATCGTTGTAGCTCTCACGGTCTACTGCCTGAGCCAGATAACTCCCCCACTAGTCGCCTTGGCAGTGGCCCTTCCTTATGTCTTGGCCGGTGCGCTGATCGTTTACGCAACCGGCCTCGGATGGAGGGCGACTCTTTGGGAGCCGGGACCGTGGGAGGAGGACGAGCCGTCCTGGTCGCCTCGATGGTGCTACGGGTCGGCCTTAGGTCCGAGGTGAGCGGGATCCCGGGAAAACGTCGCTCAGGCGACTGACCCGTCCCGAAGACTGATCCGACGGCTAGCCTCTTAGCCTCGTCCAGGCACCCGCTGAGCGGCCGAGAGCGTCCGCCTCCGACGGAAGCTGCGGTCGGGATCTCTGACCGAGTCGTCCCGCTGGGGGCGAACCGCGATCGACTATCGTGCCGGCCCTAAACGGGCTGGCACGCACGCCGGCGAGCTTGGCCCCGTCGATGTCATCGTCGTCGGCTTCCCCGATGGAGCGCCCCATCCGAAGGTTTCGACATGCTCGTCCATCTGGTCGACCGAGGTCATCCAGGATCCTCGACGTGGAGTTCGTCGCGGCAACCGACTCCGGCCCGCGCACCGTGCCGGCCGGGGGCTCCCCGTCACCACCGGCTTCGACGCCGATCTCTGGGCTGGCGCAAACTCGGGGCTGCTCGACGAGGAAGACGTGGCCGAGGTTGCGCGGCGCTGGCGCCGGGCGAGCTCGCGGCGGTGATGCTCATCGAGCAGCGGTGGCTGCTGGGCATCGTCGATGCCTGGCGCGGATCTGGGGCACGGCTGCTGATCGACGGCGGCGTTTCCGTACAGGACTGATCGAGGCGATCGACGCCGCCGAGCGGCGCTAGAGGAGGAGGTAGCGATGGGACTCGAAGACGGCGGCGAAGGTGGCCGTGGCCAGCAGCGTCCACGGTCGTGTGCAGCGTCGTCAGC
Source organism: Solirubrobacterales bacterium (assembly GCA_046330295.1). Taxonomy (GTDB): domain Bacteria; phylum Actinomycetota; class Thermoleophilia; order Solirubrobacterales; family 70-9; genus VAYN01. The sequence goes on from JAXLTB010000029.1 coordinate 2,988, forward strand.
AGCAGCGCTGGGCCGCCCAGGACCAAGCAGCCGAAGCCGAGCAGCAGGGCGCCACCCCGGAACCCGCCGGCCGGCGGGGAGATGGCCCAGCAGATGGAGATGCTCCGTCAGCTGGGTGAGCTCCGCGACAGCGGCGTCCTCACCGAGGCCGAGTTCGAGGCGAAGAAGGCGAAGATCCTGTCGGCTAGCGCCTGGCTCCAGCGTGATCCCGGACCGGCCGCGGTCCGGGTTCCATTCAGCTGTTCTGACCGTTAGCCCGCGAGAATACGAATAAAGCGGCTCCCGGCGACGCGCCAACGCGGGGTCCGGCAAGTCAAGTCGCAAGTTGTGGTGCAACGGACTCGCGACTTGACACTCGTGACGCTCCTCCAGGAGATTTCGAAGAAAAGCGGCACGCAGGTTCTTATCGCTACGCACTCGACGGAGATCCTGCGAAATGCAGAGCCTGAGTCAATCTTCCGCGTTCGCGGCGCAGGAGTCGTTACCTCCAGAAAGAGAATCAGAAGGTCGGCATGCTCGCGGGGATGGGTACCGACTACGCGCCACGAGTGGACGGCGCGAAAAAGACGAAGCGGGTTCTGTTCGTCGAGGGCAAAGCGACGTGAGGATTCTGAAAATCTTGGCCAAGACCCTTGGGATCGCCTGGTCTGATGTTTGGATCGAATGGCGGACGGTTCAAGGACAGAAGGAACGTCGCCAGCTCTTATCTGGCGCTCAAGGAAGAGATCCCCGAGCTGGGGGCTCTAGTCTGCGCGACCGGGACGATGAACCGCTAGCTACGGTCGGCTCGGATCTACCGGATAATCCCGTGGTCAACGATCCCGAGTTCCATCCACGTCGCTGGAGACGTCGGTATAGAGAGAGCTACCTAATTTGGCCCCCAGCGATCGCTGCGGCCTGGCTTTCGGAGGACGAAGTTAGGACTTCTCTGACGGACCTACATGGGATCGCAGTCGGCGAGACGTTCGTGGACGGTGCCGCGCCGCAGGCACTGATGGATGTCCGCGGAAAAGAGATCCTGCCGGTCGTTGGTGGCCCAGCAGTCCTTGGGCAGCTTTCGGTCAGTGCAGTCGATGTCGCGAGTGCAATGGATGGGGAGTCGATCCCGGAGGACATCAAGACCTTTCTCTCTGATGTCGTGGATCTGGCCCCATAGTTGGTTGGCAGCCTGGGGCTAGGCGGGATCACCGCGTTGCGGCCGGGTGTTGACCGCAGTCGAGCGAAGTCCCCGACCCACCGCGCTCGCGCCTACGGCCAGCCCGCTTCAGCGGTGGCGCGGGAGCGCCGGACGGCAGGGGCCGAGGTTGGGCATCGGCTCGCCGGTCAACGTCTCGCCCCGCCCTGCGGACAGCGGTGCCATCTCCGCAGCTCAAGAGGCCGCTGACGATGTAGCGCTTCCCACGACCGGTGTATTTTCCGTGTACTTCATGGTAGTCTTCCATCAAGCTAATCGGAAAGAGCCACCATGCCCGTACTCACGCCCCCAGCAGCCGAGCGACTCGACCAAGACGCGACGACGCTGCCGATTTCCGAGGTTGCTGGCTACCTGCAGGATCAGCTCGGCCAGCGGATTGCCGCCCATCTTGCCGGCCTGCGCCGACGCCAAGCAGATCGGCCGCTACCGCAAGCCGGATGGGCCGACGCCGAACCAGACCACCAACCTGCGTTTGCGTGAGGGCTACAAGATCGTCCGCATGATCGTCGAGAGCTTCGACGAGAAGACGGCGCGCGCCTGGCTCTTCGGCACCAACACCCGCCTCGACGACGAGGCCCTGATCGACGTTCTGCGCCGTGCCGAGGACCCGGCGCAGTTCGCCGCGGTCCGCGCCGCCGCCAGGCAGCTTGTTAGCTTCGAGGGGTGAGCGGGGGAGAGCTTTGCGGGTCGGGCATCGCGGTGACCCACTGGCCTTCACGCCATTTGAGCTCTGCGCCTGGAATCACCGCTTCTTCGATGACGCTCGGCGGCGTTTTCGGACCGTCTACTGCGCCGAGCGCCCCGAGACTTCGCTGCGCGAGGTCTTGGCCGACCTCCGTCCCAACCTCAAGTCTCAGCGAGTTCGCCGAGGCTTTCGGTGCGCCGCGGCGCTCGAGGATCTTCCGGCCGCGCCGGTGACCGCCTGCTGCCGGCACCTGCTGGCGCCCGCCGAGATGGTGCTCGATGCCGAGTTGATCGACCTCACCGATCCGGTGGTCCGCGCCGACCTCGAACAGCGCCACGCATCCTCCTGATCGAGCACGGCCTCGCCCACCTGACCTGCACGAGATCGCGCCTCGCGGCGGCGAGTCGTCACCCAGACGATCGCCGCTGATCTCTTCGACCGCCGAAACGCCGGCGCTCTGCGCTTCTTTCCTTCTCGGCTCGACGGCCAGCCTGCGCTCGTCGTCTTCGAGGGTCGTGGTGAGCTGGTCGAGGTTGGCGATCCAGTCGCGCTCACCGACCCTGCTCCGGAGGCGCTTCACGGTGTGTCGCGATTGAGCTTGGAGCTGGAGCCGACCGACGGCCGATAACGCCTGATCAACCCGGTCCGACATCGCTCTTCAGAGCTTGGAAATGGGGGCAACAAGCGCAACGCGCCCCACATATTCCAGTCGATCCCAGCCGATCTCGATCTTGCGGAACCGCTCGCTCCCTGCGCCCCACGTAGTCCAGCTGACCTCAAGGCTCGCGCTCAGAACCCGAAGGTCGCGGGTTCGAATCCCGCCCCCGCGATAGGAAAAGGCCCTGCAGGTTAGCGCGCAGCTGCGGGTCGATGAGGATCTTGGCGTGTTGCTCGGGGTCGCCAGAGCCGTGGCGAACGCGCCTCGACGTTGTCGAGCCCGACCGTGCCGGTGAGCAGCGGCCGGGGGTCGACCTGCCGTTGGCGAGCAGGTTCAGCGTGTCGCGGAACCTCGAGGGGGTGTAGCCGAACACGAAGCGCAGGTCGATCTCCTTGTTGACCGCCATCGCCGGCGTGAACTCGGTCGGTCCCGACGCAGACGCCGACGACCACCAGGCGCGAGAAGAGCGGCGCGCCGTCGATGATGCTCGATCACGCCGGGCAAGCCGACGCACTCGAAGATCACGGCAAGCTTGGGCTGGGCGCCGAGCGCTTCGCCGAGGCGCCACAGGTGCCACCAGCCGACGGGCAGGCGCCCGAGCTTCTCGCGCGTCTCCAGGGCGAGCTCCATCGCCGCGGACATGTTGGGAAGGTTGCCCTCGTGCGGTGCGAGGGCGTAGGGGAGCCTGATGCGGGGTCGACGACGATGTCCGCGCCGCAGATCCTGGCCAGCGCTCGGCGGCCGGCCGAGAAGTCGCTGGCGACGACCGCGCGCACGCCCTTGGCCTTGAGCATGAGGATGTCGCCGAGGCCGACGGGGCTGCAGCCGATCACGATCGCGACGTCGCGCTTGCGGACCTCGGCGCGGCGCACGGCGTGCCAGACGACGGCCATCGGCTCGGTCAGCGCCGCCACCTCGGGCGCCAGCCCGTTGGGCACCGCCGTCATCAGCGCCTCCTCGGCCAGCACCTGCTCCGCGTAGGCGCCCGGCGCGTGCAGCGAGAGGCCCGTCGCATCGACCACCCCGTCGTTGCGCAGCAGCGGCATCGCCACCACCGGCGTGCCGGCCGGCACCCGGGCGTGTCTCGGGCCGTACTCGGCGACCTCGCCACAGAACTCGTGCCCGAAGACGATCACGCTGATCGGAGCGCGCGAACCGGTCATAGCCGCTGCGCGGCCATCTCGGCCCACTCGTCGCAGCCGTCTCGCGCGTAGGTCCGACCCGCAGATGCCGCAGCGCAGCACCTGCAGACGCACCCCTGCCCCCCGCCCCGGCACCGGCTCTGGCAGCTGCTCGACGCGCAGCTCGGCGTTCTGGCAGACGACGGCCCCCACGGTGGGCCTCTCGCTCAGCCGGGCCGGCAGCCGGCACGGCCTCCTCGCTCGGCCCCAGGCACACCTCGAAGAAACGGGTCGTCGTCTCGGCGGGGATGGAGAGGTTCGCCTCGCGGTCGCTGCGGATGCAGACGAGGCTCGGGCCCTGGTGCTCTGGCTCGCCGCAGGGCGGCGTCGAGGTCCTCGATGCGATCGACGTACTCGCTGTGGCAGCCGAGGCCCTGGGCGACGAGGTCCCAGCGAATCTCGCCCTGCTGGGTGCCGAAGGTCCGGCCGTACCGGTCGAGCCTGCTGATCTCCTCCATCGTCCAGCTGCCCTCTGCCATCACGATCACCGTGATCGGCAGGCGCTCGCGGGCGGCGGTCTGCATCTCCATCACGTTGAAGCTGGCGGTGCCGTCGCTGCTGACGCAGACGACCCCGCGCTCGGGCGCGCCGAGCTTGGCCCCCGATCGCCGCGGGGATGCCGGTGCCCAGCATCCCCAGCTCGAGGATCGAGTGGTAGGAGCGCTAGGCCTGGTCGGCGGCAGCACCGAGTAGGCCCAGAGGGAGGTGTTGCCGCCGTCGACGGTGTAGACGGCGTCCTCGCCGAAGACCGCGCCGATCGCGCCGATCGCGCCGGGCGGATGCCCGGGCCCTGCCACTCGATGATCGGCGTGGCCTGCTCGACGCGGGTCTCCTCGTCGAGCGCGCGATAGCGCGCCAGACCTCGGGTCGCGCGGCGCCAGGTCCGTCGCCTGCAGCCGGCCGACCAGGCCCTCGAGGGCGTCGCGCACGTCGCCGACGATGCCGACGTCGACCGGCTGGCTGACGCCGATGGCGCGGCTCCAGGTCGATCTGGATCAGCTGCCGGCCCGACGGATCGCCCCAGTACTTGTCGAAGGGCGTGTCGAGGCAGTTGATGCGCGAGCCGGCGACGAGCAGGACGTCGGCCTCCGGACCGCGCGAGGCCGCCGGCGGGGCCGGAGCCGAAGACGAAGCCGGGGTGGCCGGAGCGCACGGCGGCGCGGCCAGCCATGCTGGCGATGACGGGGCAGTCCAGCAGCTCGACGAGCTCGACGACCGCTTCGTTGGCGCCGCCGCGATCGACGCCGCTGCCGGCGATCACGACGGGGCGCTGCGCGCCGGCGAGCAGCGAGGCGGCCTCGTCGAGCTGGGCGGGCCGGCGCACGGCGCGGGCGCGCGGGTCACCTGGGGCGGGCGGGTCGGCGCGCTCGGGATCGCCGAGCTGGTAGAGGATCGGCGCCGGCAGCTCGATGTGGGCGGCCGGGCCGGCCGCTCCACATCTGGCGGAACGCCGTCGTGACGACCTCCGGCAGGCGCTGCCATTCGAAGACCGGGCCGCCCCACTTGACGACGGGGCGGAAGAGGTCGAGCTGGTCCTGACCCCTGGAAGGTCGCGGCGTGGAGGATAGACGAGGCCGAGCCGGTGCTGGGAGGTGATCGCCAGCAGGGGGATGCCCTCGTGCAGGGCGGCCAGACGCCCGGGACGAGGCTGGCCGAGCCTGGCCCTGGCCGCCGAGGACCGCGGCGGCCCTGCCCGTCGTCTTGTAGAGGCCTCGGCCATGTAAGCGGCGGCCGCCTCGTGGCGGATCGTCACCAGCGGATGCCGTGCTCCTCCAGCACGGCGAGCAGGGGGTCGATCTCGGGCGAGGGCAGCCCGAAGAGGAACTCGACACCCTCCGCCTGCAGGGCCCTGGCGAGAAGCTCGCCACCTGTGATCTCAGTCATCGAACGGTCTCCCTATCGCGGTTGAAGGCGCCGCCGATCCTCGGCGGCCAGGCAAGAATTAAAACACGACTATTGTTCTAATTCATCGTCATGCCGACGTCAAGGGCAATTGCCGAGCGTGGCCCGCAAGGGCCCCCATCCGTGCGCCCTGCGATTCTCCGAGAGCCGAGCGCGCTGGCCAGAGCACGTCGGGCTCCGGGCCCAGGAGCGCAGCCGGCGCACCGTCCGGCGGATTCGACGCCGCCGAGCAGATCGTCGGCGAGGAGGGCGTCGAGGCCGTGACGACCTGCGCGATCGCCGAGCGCGCCGGCGTCGCAATCCCCTCCCTCTACCGCTTCTTCGCCGACCGTGACGAGATCCTCGACGCGGTGCTGCCTCGAACAGATGGTCGTCGACCTCGACGGCGTGCCGCGGCGCTCGAGCGGGGAGTGGCGCCCGGCCACGGTCGAGGAGCTGATCGGCCTCGAGCTCGACCTTCACGTCGAGTTCTACGAGCGGCACCCGACCTGCCGCGGCGCTGTGGTTCGGCGGCCGCGCGTCCCCGGCGGTGACCGGCGCCATCCGCGCCCGCAACCACAAGCTGGCCGTCCGCCTGCGCAGGCTGATCATCGACCACGGGCTCTGGCCCGAAGAGACCCCGCCGATGGCCGCCGACCTCCTCGTCGAGCTCGGTGACCGCGTCCTCGAGCTCGCCTTCCGCAACCCGGGCCCGCCGGAACGCGAGCGCTCGAGCTCGGCCGCGCCCGCGCTCGCCGCGGCGGCCGCGCTGGGCCGAGCCCCCGTCCTAGGTGGGACTGGCGAAACCCCGTGAGCGGCTGGCGGGCGCCGGGCAAAGCGGGGCAAGGGACGCGAAGGGAAGCGCTCATCAGCACCTCGTCGCCTGGCCAGAGCCGCGAATCGCGCCTCCGACCTTGACCACGCTCAGGTGTGGTCGATGTCGGAGGCGCGATCGGCGCGCGATGCGACTCGGCGGTTGCCGTCAGCTTGCCGTCATCCTGAGCGCAGGCCTTCGATCAGCTCGACGACAACCGCCTCCGATTCGCGGCGGGCGGAGCCTGATCCTCGGCGATGACGATCAGCATCGCCGCCTCGATCAGCGCGCCGAGCAGGATGTGGGCGGTCGTATCCGGGGTCGCGTGGCGAGATCTGACCCGCCTCGATCGCGGCCATGACCATCGCGCGCACGACTCCGAGGCCGAGGTTGGTGGCCACCTCGCGCCAGCGTGCCCAGCCGAGTACCGCCCGGCTTTGGCCGAGGGCCGATGCGCCGCAGCTCCGGATTCGTCTCCGCCTGGCGCAGGTAGGCCTTCGAGCCCAGGATCAGAGCGTCGAAGGGATCGGTGGCGCCCGCCAGCTCACCCGCCACCAGGCCGAGCACCCGCTGCTCGCCTTCGTAGACCGCGCGAAACAGGTCCAGCTTGGTCGGGAAGTGGTGGTACATCGCTCCCCGGCTGACCCCGGAGCGAGCCAGGATCTCCCCGGTCGAGACCTGCTCGTAGTCGCGCTCCAGGAAGAGGTCATGGGCGGCCTCGACGACGGCCTCGCGAGCGCCGCTGCTGGGTCGCCCCCTGGGTCGGCTGGGCTTGACTTCCATCAGGGGCAAAGCTACATTTACCGACGGATGGTCGGTATTTTGTCTCGGCCCGGGCGTCAGCTGTCTTGCCGTCCGGGACCCGGTCCCACCGATGGAGGAGCTCGATGCTCAAGCGATGGCTGGGGCGACGCCGCGCTGGTGCGGCTGCAGTGCTCGCACTCGGCCGCACTCGCACTGCACTCGCAGCCGCCCTCGCCCCCGGGCTTGGGCCTCTCAACAACCGCACCGTGATTGGAGGAAGTCGATGAACACCTACGTGATCCGCCGGGAGAAAGCCTGGGAGGGGCCGGAGCAGCTGGGACGCCCACTGCGGAGCGCTCGAAGCAGGTGGCCGCCAGCGAGTTCCCCGACGACATCCTCTGGATCCGCAGCTACGAGATCAGCGAGCCGGGTGGGACCCTGGGCACGGTCTGCATCTACCAGGCGAGTGGAATCGAGGCGGTCCGCCAGCATGCCGCCCGCGTGGACATGCCCGCCGACGAGATCCTGGAGGTTGTGGACACGGTCGTGATCCGGCCCGACCCGCAGCCGCTCGACGCCGGGGCAAGCTAGACGACTGATTCCCTGGATCCCCGTGTGACCGGGGCGGGCCTGGCCCAGCAGGTCAAGGACGCAGGGCGAAAGCTGGTTGCCGGTGGCAAGGGCAAGCCCGAGGACGCTGAGATGTGCCGTGCCAGGCACGTCATCCGGGCCTGCGGGGATTGGGAATCAGTCGTCTAGAGGAAGCGGAGGCAACATCTAGAGGAAGCGAAGGCAGCGCTGAGCCCCCGACAGAATCGCCGGGAGCCTGACTGCGTCGGCTCGCGGCCGCAGCCCAGCCTCGCCCGCCCAGCGGGCGCCGGCCTCCCCGCCAAAAGGCATGCACGCACGCTGGTGCGCCAAGGGGCGGCCTGGGAGCTTGGGGACGGCGATGCGATCGAAATCACCTCACCCAGACGAGGCGCAGGTCAAGCGGCATCCGCGCTGTCCCGCGCTCATCGTCCTCGGCACGATTCTCAGCTTCGCTGCGATCTTCGATCTGCGAATCGGCAGGCGCTCAACACCGACAACTGGCCGACACGAGCACCCGCCTGATCCAAAACGAAGAGATCCGCGATCAGCTCGCCGACTACCTCGCCAACCAGCTCGTCGCCAACGCCGACGTCGCCGCCGAGCTGGAAGCGGCGCTGCCGCCGCGCCTCAAGCCGCTGGCCACCGCTGCCGCGGGCGGGCTGGCGCAGCCGCGCCGCAGGTCGCCGAGCGGCTCTTCGCGACGCCGAAGTTCCAGGAGCTGTGGGAAGAGGCCAACCGCAAAGCGCACGAATCGCTGCTGAAAGTCCTCAACGGCGGCAGCTCGACCGTCTCGACCGAAAACGGCGAAGTGAAGCTGCAGCTCGGCCCCGTGCTCGCGCAGATCGGCGAAGGCTCGGGAGTCGGGGAAGAGCTGCTCTCGGCGCCGCCGCCTGAAGCCGGCCAGATCGCCGATCCTCAAGTCCGACGAGCTCTCGCTGGCGCAGGACGTCGCCAACCCGCTGCGCAAGCTGCCGATCGCGCTGACGCTCGCCGCGCTGCTCTGCTTCGCGCTCGCGGTCTACCTCCTCGCCGGCCTGGCGAGAGGCGTTGCGCTCGGTCGGCTTCGCCTTCGTCGTCGCCGGGCTGCTCTCGCTCGGGCTGCGTGGGTTCGCCGGCACCGTCGTCAGCGGGTTGAGCGGGACGACACCCGCCTGGTCCCGGCGCGATCGAAGCCGTCTGGAGCATCGGCACCTCGGAGCTGGTCACGATCGCAACCTCGGCGATCGTCTTCGGCCTGCTCGTCGCGCTCGCCGCGGTCCTCGCCGGCCCGAGCAAGGTCGCGGTGACGATCCGCTACGTTGCCCCTTACGCACGGCGCAGTCCGGCCGGGCTCTGGGGCGCGGCGCTGCTGGATCTTCCTCGCGCTGATCGCTTGGGCGCCGGTCGCCGCCTTCCACAAACCGCTCGGGGTGCTCGTCTTCGCGTTTAGCCCGCTGCCGGCACCGAGCTCTACCGGCGCCAGCTGCTGGAGGAGGACGCCGGCGGCGTTGGCGGTCGCCAGCCCGGCTCGCGCGCGGGCGGGGAGGAGATGAGCGATCTGCTTCAGATCTTCGGGCTGGCGGTCCTCTCGATGGCCAACCCGACGCTGCTCGCGGCGGTCACGGTCATGTTGCTGTTGCCGAGCCCGAGGCGGCTGATGCTCGGCTACCTCCTCGGCGCGTACCTGGCCAGCATCAGCTGCGGGATCGTCATCCTCTACGCGCTGCAGGAAGTTTCCTCCGCGGTCGAGACGACCAAGAACGCGGTCAGCCCGGCTGAGGACCTGGTCATCGGCCTGCTGCTGATCGTCGTCGCGGTCGCTCTCGGGGACGGAGGGGCAAGGACTTCGCCAGCGTCGAGCCGCGCGCAAGGCGAGCTCGGAGAAGGAGGAGAAGGAAGCTCGCCGATGCGGATCCTGGGGCGAGGCTCGGCCCGCGTCGCTTTCGCGGTCGGGGATCGTCTCAGCTTCCCCGGCGCTTCCTACTTGATCGGGTTGGACCCACATCGATCGCCTGGGAGCGGCCGTCCTCCCCAGTGTCCTGCTCGTCGTCGGCTTCTGCCTGATCCAACTGCTGCTGCTCGAGCTGCCGCTGATCGGCTACGCCTCGCCCGAGCGCACCGCGGCCGCCGTCACCTCCTTCCGCCTCTGGCTCGAGCGCAACGGGCGCCGGGCCGGCTCCCGATTCGCCGCCGGGCTGGGGGCGCTTCTGATCCTTCGAGCCCTGGTCGTGATCGCTTGAGGGGTCGAGCGGGATCACGATGCGCCTCTACGCCTGGCGCCGTCGGCGCTCGACGGATCCTGGTCCCTGCCGCCGCTGCACCGCCTCTCCCGACGGGTGCGGTGGGCGCTCGCGACATTGACCACATCTGAGCGCACGTCAATGTCGCGCCCGCCGATCGCGCATCCGGACGTTTACCCCGGCCGCCTCGGGCGCAGTCAACGCAACAGCTCCTCCATCTTCAGCCAGGTCAATCTCGCAAGGGCGCCTGGGGCCGGTGGCGGATCTGGTGGTTCCTTTGTCCGTTCCTCTGGACAGCGGAACCACGACTTGGGGGGCGGGGCGCGCTCGCGCTGGATCCCGCGGTTCCTTGGAAGCAGGACGTCCGTAAGGAACCGCGACTTGGGATGCGGTCGGCCGCGGGTGCTTCCTGGCGGGCTTCCGCTCCGCCCTCGGGTGCGCCGGCCCGCCCACCTCGGCTCGTCTTCTTGAGTGCATCTGACATTTACCTCAGCCAGGTGTGGTCGATGTCGGTGCCGCGTTTCGCTGGCGGCTCCAGCCTGGGCTACCGGGTGCTGATGGGGGCGGTCGCTCCTAGAGGCTTGACAGGCTAGACGCGTGCGCGTCTAACCCGCATCAAGCCTCTAGCCTGCGTGCTCGGGCCAGGGCAGCGGGAAGACCGGGCGGAACTCCCGAGCCTCGTCGATCACGCGCGCGACCGACGGCCGCTCGGTCAGTGCCTCGAAGTACCGCGTCAGCGCGCCGAGCTCGGCCTCGTCCCAGCGGTGCACCACTCGCGCGTAGTAGAGCGCGGGCGCGGCGGCGCAGTCGGCGAGGGTGAAGCCCGGGCCGGCGAGCCAGCGGCTTTCGCCAGCGAGGCGATCGTCGAGCAGGGCATAGGCGGCGTCGAGCTGGGCGCGCGCCTCCTCGACCCCGTACGGGTCCTCGCTTCCCTCCGGCCGCAGCGCATCGGCGACGATCTTCTGCATCGGCGTCATCACGTGACCGTCCATGAGCCGGTCCCAGAGGCGCGCCCGGATGGCGGCATCCGGCTCGGCCGGGATCAGCGGCGGCGCGGAGCCGTGGCGGTCGAGGTACTCGATGATCGCCGTCGACTCGGGGAGCGTAGGCCCGGCGGAGTCGACCAGCACCGGGATGCTGCCGAGCGGCCACAGCTGTGAGAGCTGCGCACGGTCCTCGGGGCCGCCGACGAAATGGCGCTCGAAGGGGACATCGCGCTCGTACAGCGCGATCAGTGCCTTCCAGCAATAGGACGCGAAGGGGTGCTCGTGCAGCGTCAGGCTCATCGCACCTGTTCCCCCGCGAGGAAGCGGCCGAGCGCGTCGAGGAGCAGCCCGGTTCCGTGCTCACGTTCGGCGGCGGCGTCGGGCCCGTCGAGGAACGCGCCCTGCTCGGTGAAGCGCATCATCGTCCCCTCGCCGGCCGGGAGAAGCTCGATCGTGGTCAGCGATACCGAGATCAGCCGGTGATCGTGAAGGAGGTCGTAGACGAAGACGATTCGCTCGTTCTCCACGATCTCGTGGAACCGGCTGCGGAACTCGTTGTACCGGCCGCCGGGGTGACCGCCCTTGCTCACCTCGCCGCCCCCGACACGGAAGTCGAGCTCCCACTCGGCGTTGTCCCACCCCCCGGGGTTGGCGAACCACTGGCGCTTGAGCTCGGGGTCGGCGAAGGCGCTGAAAGTCTGCGTTGGCGCGAACGGGTAGCGGCGCTCGATCGTGAATTCCGCGTGGGTGACGCTCATTCGGACCCTCCGTAGGTGGCTTCGAGGACATCGCCCAGCCGGTCGAGCTGCTTCTCCCAGGTCGTGCGGCGCTCGCCGACCCACTGCTCGACCGCGCGCATCGGCGTGGGCTCCAGCCGGCAGGTGCGCACCCGGCCGAGCTTCTCCGAGGCGACGAGCCCGCTCTTCTGCAGCACGTCGATGTGCTGGACGACTGCGGGGAGCGACATCGCAAGGGGCTCGGCCAACTCGCTCACCGACGCCGGCCCCCGGCTGAGCCGCGCGACGATCGAGCGGCGGCTGGGATCGGCGAGCGCACGAAACGCGCGGTCGAGGGTGGCGTCGGCAACGGCCATGGGGCAACCGTAGCAAATACTTAGGCAGTTGAACTTAAGTGTAGTTGTTGCCCCGTTGGGCCGGGCAAGTCGTCAGTCTCAGGCGAGCGGGCGGCAGTCTGCTGGAGGCTCGGCGCCTGCTGGACTGGCTCAAGCGACACCGACCAGGGCGGCTCAACGGCTATGGGAGAGATTTCCCTTCGCCGTCATGGGCGCCGGCCCGCCGCACGATCCAGATGAGGTCACGTGGGCACCGGTCTTCGCCGGCGACGAAGCGGAGCCACGGTGTCGCCTGCACAGGCTGCGAATCCTTACCGGCTATCAGGCTCTTGGGCGTGAGCCGGACAGCCAAGGGTTCTCTACTTTGGAGGCCATGGAGTCGGCCTTCGAGGAGGTCGAAGCGATTGATCACTTCGAGATGCGAAGCGGTGACATGTCGATACTCGACAACCAGCGGATGCTGCATGGGGCGCACCGCGCACCGAGACTCTTCCAAGGCCACCCGTCGTCTCGTCGCCGAGCGAGGGAATCGGCGACGTATAATCGAAGGCTCGGGGGCAGGGGGAACTGCAGCTATGGCTGCACGGGAGGAGGCAGATGCTCCAGGAGCGATCAGGGGTGGATGCAAACGGGCTTCGAGCTTGGACGCCCAGAGGTGCGATCCTGGGTATGGATGTGGTTGGTGGTGGAGCGGCCTGGGGCGTCGTTCGAGATCGGCCTAATGCGCTGCGCCTGATCCTTGCCGGCTCAGTACGGCCAGCTCGGCGACCCTGAGCATCTCGTCGACCGAAGTTGATGCGCGTGCGAAGCCTCCGTAGGTTGGACCCGATCAGTGCGGTCGCGGTTCTGCTGCTCGTGGTCGGCGCCATCGAGCTGGTTGCCGGGGCGCTGACGACTGGGGTGACCACCGACGAGCCGATCGAGGCTGAAGAGGCGCGGTCGTGGATTCACGAGGGCTGGTATCTCCCTGAGGGACTTGTGGTGGATGGGCGGCAGGACCCCGACAACGAGTTCGCGAGCCCGTTCGTCTACGGGCCAGCCTACGAGGCGGTGGCTCACGCTGTGAACGCTGTCGTTGGCAATGAGGGAATCGACGAGATCAGCGAGTCTCGGGGCGCATACGCGGTTCGCCACCTTGTCGTTGCCCTGCTGGCGGCTCTCGCGGCCATGGCCGTCGGTGCCACGGTGTGGGTGGTTTGCCGTTCCCGACGATTCGCGCTTTGGTCTGCTGCCGCTCTTCTCGCGATCCCCCAGTGGATGGGCCAGGGCTTCTTCAACCCCAAGGACGTGCCCGTAGCGAGCGGGTACACGATCTTCACCCTTGGCCTCGTTCTCGCGCTGGTTCATCCCGGCGCGGGTTCGTCGCGTTTTCGCTGGCTGGTCGGCACTCTGGTTGCGGCTGGGTTTTTCATCGCTGCCGGGACCCGGCTCTCCCTCATACCCCCGCTGCTTCTGACCTTGGTCGGCTTTGCGGCGTTACGCCTCGGGCAGCGCCGGCTCGGCGGGTTGGCAGGGAAGATGGCCGTGGACCTGGCGGTGGCCGGCGGTGTGGCCGCGGGACTGGGCGCGATCGCCGCCATCTATCCGACGGCGGCCTCGACGCCGATCGATGCGCTCTCGGGCACGGTATCGAGCGCTGCCGGATACCCGTGGCAGGGGTACACGCTGACCGCTGGGCGGCTGCTCACGGAGCACCCTCCGTGGTGGTACATCCCGGTCTGGGTTGGCGCCTCGATGCCGCTGCTCTTGGGTGCGCTGAGCCTGCTGGGGGCCGGAGTAGGTTG
>JAXLTB010000003.1:0-180054 GCA_046330295.1 Solirubrobacterales bacterium
CACGGTCCCCCTCGGCGCCTACGTCAACTACTGCTCGTGGGCGAGCCACCGGATCCCCGAGGTATTCCCCGACCCGGAGGCCTTCATCCCCGAGCGCTTCACCCGCGAGCGCATGGCGGCGCTCCCCCGCGGCGCCTACGTCCCCTTCGGTGGCGGCTCCCGCATCTGCATCGGCAAGCGCTTCGGCCAGACCGAGGTGAAGCTGGTGGCGGCGATGCTGCTCCAGCGGCTGCGTCTCGACGCCCTCCCGGGCCGCACGATGACGATTCGCCAGATGCCGACCCTCTCGCCCAAGGGCGGCCTGCGGATGCGGGTCCGCGAGCGGGGAGCTGCGGCCGAGCTGCCGCCGCCGCTCTGAGACCGGTCAGGCATTGACTACTAAAAATCAAGTAGTCTCTTCGTCCAGATGTTGGTACGGGGATTCAAATCGGTTGCCGGGCTGCGCCTTGCGGCCTGGGTCTCCGTGCTTCTCATCTCCCTCCTGTGCGCGGCCGCCACGGCGGCCGCGCGCAATTTCGACCAGCCGGCATCGAGCGAAACCTCGCAGCAGTTCGAAGCGGTAAGCCCCCAACGCGCCGACACGCCGACGGACCCCGAATACGACCGGGCCGAGCCCGACGACCCCGACGGCGTCAGCTCGACCAACCTCTACGACGAGCAGTTCGGCCTCTTCGGCTTTCCCTCGGCGCGCACCCGCGCCACCGCGGTCTACCACGAGGGCCCGCATGCCGGCAAGCCGATGATCTCCGGGTTCAACGCCGCCGGCGCCTGGAAGCTCGAGCGGGGCCGGCCGCAGGTCGCGATCGCGATTCTCGACACCGGGATCAAGTGGAACCGGCCCGGCCTGCGAACCCAGGTGAGGCTTAACAGGGGCGAGCTGCCCAAGCCCGCCGTCGTGGGCGCCTCCTGCGTCGCGCCTGACAGCTACGACTGCAACGGCGACGGCGCCTTCAACGTCGAAGACTACGCCGGCTCGACGGTCAACCCGAACGCCGGGGCGCATGGGGTTCCCGGGGTAATCGACCCGGAGGACCTGATCGCCGAATTCAGCGACGGCACCGACGCCGACGGCAACGGCTTCGTCGACGACATCGCCGGCTGGGACTTCTTCGACAACGACAACGACCCCTACGACGCCTCCAGCTACTTCGCCGCCTCCAACCACGGCTCGGGCCGTGCCGGCGAGGCGGTCGAACGCGGCAACGACGGCGAAGGGGGAATCGGCGTCTGCCCGCACTGCCAGATCATCCCGATCCGCACCTGGGACACCTTCGTCTCCGACGGCAACACCTTCGCGATGGGGATTCTCTACGCGGCCGAAAACGGCGCCAAGGTAATCGAGGGCGCCAACGGCAGCCTCTACCACTCCGCCTTCGCCGAACACGCCTCCCAGTACGCCTACGAACACGGTGTCGTCCAGACCTTCTCCGGCGACGACCTCAACACGGCAAACCACAACTACCCGGCGAACTACGGCCATGCGATGCTGATCCAGGGCACCGTGCCGGACACGCTCGGGCTCGGCGAAGACGCCGGCAGCCGGGTCGCCCAGGGGCTCGCCGGTCTCTGCGATCCGCCGGCCGGGCCGATCGAACTGCCGATCGGCTGCCCCGGAACCAGCGTCCCGGTGGGGACCTACTTCAGGGGGGCCAACACGACCCAGTACGGCGGCAAGAGCTCGATCTCAATGGAGGGGGCGACCGGCTCGGAGAACACCGGCAAGGCGTCCGGTGCGGCGGCGCTGGTGATCAGCTCGGCGCTCGGCCACGAACCGTCGATCGAACTGCGTCCCGACGAGACCCGCGAGATCCTCGAGCAGACCGCCGAGCGGGTCACCGCCGGCGCCGCCGGCGCCGGCGGCAACGTCGCCGGGCTCGGGCTCCCCGATCGCGGCGCCAACCCGAGCGCACCGCCGGAAGACCAGTGGACCGCCCACTTCGGCTGGGGCCGGGTCGACCTCGGCGCCGCGGTCTCGCTGGCTCGCGGCGGACAGATCCCGCCCGAGGCGGCGATCGACAGCCCCGACTGGTACGCGCCGCTGACCGGCGCCGGCGTCGACATCGGCGGCCTGGCGAGGGCCCGGCTCGCCACCGGCAACCGCTTCCACTGGAGCTGCAGTGGGGGGTCGGCCAGGAACCGGAATCCTGGACCACCGCGCATGAAGGCGAATCGACCGGAAAGGTCACCGACTTCGGGGCGATCGACCTCAGCCAGGTCCGGGCGGCGATCGCCTCCTACACGCCCCCGGCGGACCCCGGCGGGCCGACCTTCTCCACCGTCTCGCGCAACCCGCTGAAGGACGAGTTCACGGTGCGGGTGATCGTCAGGGGTCGGGGCATAGCGACAGCCGGCATCGACCGCCGCGTACTCACCTCGGCCGAAGACCCGACCCTGCGCCCGGGCTTCCCGAAGCGGATGGGCACCGGCGGCGAGGCGCCGATCCGCTACACCGACCTCAACGGCGACAACATCCAGGAGCTGATCGTCCCGACCGAGGACGGGAGCGTCCACGCCTACGAGCCCGACGGCAGCGAGCTGCCCGGCTGGCCGGTCCACACGATGACCCAGCTGCAGGCGCAGGGCCACATGGGCGCGCCCGGATTCGCCGCGGTCAGCGCCGTCGCGCCGCCCCGCGAGGCGCCGCGCGGCCCGGTAGTCGCCGACCTCGACGGCGACGGGCGGCCGGAGCTGATCGAGAGCGCCGGCCCCCACGTGTACGCCTGGGAGCCCGACGGATCCCTGCGCCCCGGGTTCCCGGTCTCCGAGAACCTCTCCAACTGTGGCCCGCCGCTCGAGAGCCAGCCGCTCTCCCACCCCAAGTGCGGCTTCCTCGCCAGCCCCGCCGTGGCTCGCCTGCAGGGGCCCGGCCATCCATTCGACATCGTCATTCCCTCTCTCGACGGGCACCTCTACGCCTTCGATCGCAACGGCAATTCGCTGCCCGGCTACCCGATCGCCCTGGTCGACCTCTCGGTCCCGGCCGGAGGGCGGATGACCGCCGAGTCGATCAACGAGCCGGCGATCGGCGACCTCAACGGCGACGGCATCGATGACATCGTCGTCGCCACCAACGAGACCTACGAAGCCAAGCCGCCCTCCGGCGAAGACATCGGCGGGCTACTGGGCCAGGGCCTCTCGGACCTGCTCGCCGGCGCCGCCGGCGGTTCCTCGCGCGTCTACGCGATCGATGGCGCAACCGGCCACTTCCTTCCCGGTTGGCCGATCAAGCTCAACGGAGCGATCCAGTCCACGTTGCCACTGATCGGTCCGGGCCAGAACCCCTCGATCGCCAAGATCGGCGGCAAGGAGACGATCGTCGTCTCCACCACCGGGTCGGCGACGATCGAGGAGCATGCGGTCGACGGCAGCCTGATCCGCAGTGTCCAGCAGGGCGCCTATGGGCCGGGCTCTGACGCCACCGATCGCAGCGGCACCATCAACCTCTTCGAGTCGGCCTCGCTCGGGAAGCTGATGCCGACCGAATCGAGCCCGGCGATCGTCAAGTACGGGCTCAGCCTCGGCGACGTCTCGAACCTGCTCCTGGTCGGGCAGAACAGCCCCTACAACCACCTGATCGGCGCCTACGACTCGCAGACGGGTCTGCCGCTGCCGGCCTTCCCGCGGGTGACCGACGACTTCCAGTTCCTCTCCTCCTCGAACGTCGCCAAGGTGGTTCCCGGCGAAGCCAACCAGGTCCTGGCGGGAACCGGGCTTGGCCTCCTTCACGCCTACGACGGCCTCACCGGGCTCGACGTCGCCGGCTTCCCCAAGGTGACCGGGGGCTGGCTCTACTCTCCGGCGGCCCTTTCCGACGACGGCCGGATCGCCGCCATCACCCGCGAGGGCTATCTCTTCCAGTGGGACGACGCGGCGCTGCCGCCGTGCCAGACCGAGTGGCCGAGCTATCGCCACGACCAACAAGGCAGCGGCAACTACGACCGCGACGGCACGCCTCCGTCGACCCCCACCGGTCTCGCTCTGAGCGGCACGACCCTGCGCTTCACCGCACCCGGCGACGACGCCGGCTGCGGAACCGCGACCGCCTACGAAGCGGTCACCTCCAACTCGCCGATCGGGCCCGACCAGTTCGACTCGGCGACCCCCCTCGGCGGGGCGCCGACCCCCGGGGCGGCCGGTTCGGTCGAGTCCTTCGAGGTTCCCTCGCACCAACGCTACGTCGCCATACGAGCGGTCGACGACGTCGGCAACGTGGGTTGGCCGGCGCAACTGGACACCGGACCGGGAGCGGGGGGCTCCGGGAACGGAGGGCACCGGTGGCGGTGGGGACTCCGTCAAGGGTGATGGCGATACCTCGAGCATCCACCGGAGCCGGGCCCGTGTGCTCACCACGCGGCTGC
The DNA here is from genome assembly GCA_046330295.1 of Solirubrobacterales bacterium. Taxonomy (GTDB): domain Bacteria; phylum Actinomycetota; class Thermoleophilia; order Solirubrobacterales; family 70-9; genus VAYN01. The sequence goes on from JAXLTB010000003.1 coordinate 4,359, forward strand.
GATCGGCGAAGATCGGGGGATGCGCGCGCTCGTCATCTCCGATACCCATTTCGGCGCCTGGACCGGGCGGGACCTGCTGCGGGAGGAGTTCTTCCTCGAGCGGCTGGCGCCGCGGCTGGAGGGAATCGACGAGCTGATCTTCCTCGGCGACCTCTTCGACTTCCTCTTCGGCTCGGTTGAGGAGGCGGTCGACTCCGCCGACGGGCTGCTGCGGCTGATCGCCGAGAAGATGGCCGGGCGGCGGCTCGTCTTCCTCGCCGGCAACCACGATCACCACCTCGTCCACCGCGACGACGAGGACCGCCTCGAGGCGGGGCTCGCCGGGGGCGAGGCGCCACCCGGGTCGCCGGGGCCCGCGTTCTTCCGCGCCTTCCTCGAGCGTCGCCTGCCCGGGATCGAGGTCGAGATCGCCTACCCCACCTATGGCTTCGCCGGCGTCCTCTGCACTCACGGCCACTATCTCGATCCGCACGCCCGGCTCGGCGGCTCCCGCGGGGACCGGCTGCTGACGAGGACGCTCTGGGCGATCGCCGCGGGCGGGCCGGAGGAGCCGAGGCGCCTCGAGGACTACGAGTCGGTGACGACGCTGCTGACCGAGTGGCTCTACATCGCCGCCCAGATGCCGCACGGCACCCACGCGCAGCAGAACGTCTTCCGCGCCGCCCAGCGGGCCGGGCGCTTCGGCTCCGTCCTGGCCCTCCCGGCCAGAGGCGCCAAGCGGCTGGCCGCCGAGCTGCGAGACAGGGGCATCGGTCCAACCCTTGACGGGCTGCCCAGCGAGGAGCACTTCGACGCCGTCGTCCGCGACGAGGCTCAGCGGCAGGCTCGTGAGCAGCCGCTCTCCGGCCCACCCTGGTCGCGACCGATCTACCCCGAGCCGACGGTGGTCTCCCGCAGCGATCCTTCCGAGCGGGCGCTGGATGCCTTCGCCCAGGTCGTCGCCAACCTCGGCTGGGGCGAGGAGGCGGAGAAGATCGTCTTCGCCCACACCCATCAGCCGCTCGCCGACGTGCGATCCAGCGGCGACGCGCGCACCCGCTACTGGAACACCGGCTCCTGGATCTACGAGCCCGACCTCGGCTCGCGGCAGGCCTACGCCCGCTATCTGCGCTACGCCTGGCCGGGGACGGCGGTGCTGATCGATGAGGACGAGCCGCAGCCGCGCCTGCTCGAGATGCTCGCCGACCTCAACCCTCTCCACGGCGGCCCGGGGCTGCCGAGCGCGTGACTCCGGTCCTCGCCACCGAGGCCTGGCCGGCCATCTTCGGTGGCCTGATCCCGATCGCCGGCCTGATCGCGATCGGCTACATCATCGTCCGCGCCGCGCGTGACAACGACGACCCCGACGATGATTGACGCCTACTTGATGAACAGCATCTCCTCGTACTTCGGCAGCGGCCAGAGGTCGTCGGCGACGACCTTCTCCAGCCTGTCGGCCGCCTCCCGCACCTTCGCCATCGCCGCCAGCTGGTTGTCGCGGGCGTAGACGGCCAGATCGATGCCCTCCAGCCCGTCGTCCGGGTAGGAGTTGGCCGATTTCAGCTCGCCGAGCGCGGAGACCAGCTCGTCGACCAGCTCGCGGATCTCGCCCTCGAGGCTGGAGACGCCGGCCTGGGCGATCAGGGCCAGATGCCGCAAGCCCGCCGGCAGCAGCATCGTCTGGGCGATCGCGAAGGTCTCCTCGGCCTCGATGTTGGCGCGAATCGAGTACTGCTCGACCCAGACCTCGTAGCGTGACTCGAGCTCGCGCCTGGAGAGCACGTGATACTTCTCGAACGCCGCCACGGTGCCCTCGCTGAGCACCTCGGGCAGCGCGTCCGGGGTCGTGCGCAGGTTCTTCAGCCCGCGCTGGTCGGCCTCGGTGTGCCATTCCTCGGAGTAGTTGTCGCCGCCGAAGCAGACCCGCTTGTTGGCGAGGTATGACTCTTTGACGATCTCCATCACCGCTTCCGGCATGCCCGTTCCGGAGGAGATCTTCTTCTCCAGGCTGCCTGCCAGCTCGTCGATCGCCTCGGCGGCGATCGTGTTGAGGACCGTGTTGGGGAAGGCGAGCGACATGCTCGACCCCAGTGCCCGGAACTCGAATTTGTTGCCGGTGAAGGCGAACGGCGAGGTCCGGTTGCGGTCGCCGCCGTGCATCGGCAGCGGCGGCAGCACGGTCGTTCCCAGGTCGAGGAAGGAGGCGGGGGTGTTGGGGTCGCCCTCGCCGGTGGAGATCGCCTCGAACACCTTTTCCAGCTCGGCTCCGAGGAAGATCGAGATGATCGCCGGCGGCGCCTCGTTGGCCCCGAGCCTGTGGTCCTGGCCGATGTTGGCGACCGAGGCCCGCAACAGGCCCTGGTGCTTGTTCACCGCCTGGATCACCGCCGTGCAGAAGAACAGGAAGTGGATGTTGTCCGCCGGCGTGTCGCCCGGGTTGAGCAGGTTGCTGCCGGTGTCGGTCCCCATCGACCAGTTGTTGTGCTTGCCGGAGCCGTTGACGCCGGCGAACGGCTTCTCGTGCAGGAGGCAGACCAGCCCGTAGCGTCGCGCCACGTTTTCCAGCGTCTGCATCAACAGCTGCTGGTGATCGGAGCCGACGTTGGAGTTCTCGAAGATCGGCGCGATCTCATACTGGGCGGGCGCGACCTCGTTGTGGCGGGTCTTGACCGGGATCGAGCTTGCGCATCTCCAGCTCGGACTCGAGCATGAAGGCCAGCACCCGCTCGGGGATCGAGCCGAAGTAGTGGTCGTCGAGCTCGTGGCCCTTTGGCGGCTTGGCGCCGAACAGGGTGCGGCCGGTCGCGATCAGGTCGGGCCGCTCAGTAGTACTGCTCGTCGATCAGGAAGTACTCCTGCTCGGGGCCGACCGTGGTGAACACGCTGGCTCTCCTCATCGCCGAGCAGGCGCAGCGCCTTGATCGCCGAGCGCGAGAGCGCGTCCATCGAGCGCAGCAGGGGGATCTTCGCGTCGAGCGCCTCACCGGTCCAGGAGGCGAACGCGGTCGGGATGCAGAGCAGTGCCCCGTTCGGGTTCTCGAGGATGAAAGCGGGGCTGGTCGGATCCCAAGCCGTGTAGCCGCGGGCCTCGAAGGTGGCGCGGACGCCGCCGGTGGGGAACGAGGAGGCGTCCGGCTCGCCCTGGATCAGCTCCTTGCCCGAGAAGCCGGCCAGCGCCTGGCCCTCGCCGGCCGGCTCGAAGAAGGAGTCGTGCTTCTCCGCCGTCGAGCCGGTCAGCGGCTGGAACATGTGGGTGTAGTGGGTGGCACCGTTCTCCAGCGCCCAGTCCTTCATCGCTTCGGCGACCGTGTCTGCGAGGCTCGGGTCGAGCGCCTCGCCTCCGGCCAGAGTCGCCTGCAGCTTCTCGAAGACGTCGCTCGGCAGGCGTTCGCGCTGCACCGAGACGGAGAAGACGTTGGCGCCGAAAGCCTCGTTCTCGGGAAGGGTCAGGTCGAGCGCGCCGAGGGACTCCCCGTTGGAGCTCCACTGCGCGGCGGTCACGTTCTGCTGGCGGATACGAGTCATCGCTTGGCTTGTCCCTCGCTTGGCGGCGCGCCCAGTCGCTGAGCGCGGTCGGAATTTTGTCTCACTCCCTTAATGAGGAGCCAAAAGAGCCTAATGGCCCAACTTTGACATGGGTTTGTACGGCCGTACAGTCTTTGCAGGTTGGGGGTTGTCCCATCTGTCGGCGGCCACCAGATCGGGAGTTGGCCGGCCGGTCCGACCGGATAGCCTCCGCTCGCGGCACGCGCCGCACTGCCAAGCCAATACGGAGGACTCACACGCAATGTTCGTTTCCAAGGCCGCCGTCGTCGGCGGGGGCACTATGGGCGGCGAGATCGCCCAGGCGGTCGCCGCCGCCGACATCCCTGTCGTCGTCAAGGACATCGACCAGAAGTTCGTCGATGCCGCCGTCGAGAAGGCCCGCGCGGTCACTCAGGCCCAGCTCGCCAGCCAGGTCAAGAAGGAGAGACTGACCCAGGAGCAGGCGGACGAACGCCTCGCCGAGGTGATGGAAAAGATCATCGGGACCACGACCTACGACGAGTTCGGCGACGTCGACTTCGTGGTCGAGGCGGTACCGGAGAAGCTGGCGATCAAGCAGGCGGTCTTCCGCGAGATCGACGCCGCGACGCCGGGCCACGCCATTCTCTCTTCGAACACCTCCTCGCTCTCGATCACCGAGATGGGGGAGGCGACGCTGCGGGCCGACAAGGTCGTCGGTTTCCACTTCTTCTACCCGGCGTCGGTGATGCCGCTGGTCGAGGTGATCGTCGGCGAGGACACCTCTCAGGAGACGGCCACAGCCGCCTACAACTTCGCCCAGGCGATCAAGAAGCAGCCGATCGTCTGCGGAGAGGTTCCCGGTTTCGTCGTCAACAAAGTCCTGATGGCGACGATCGGCGAGATCTGGCGCTCGCAGGAGGAGCACGGCCTCTCCCTGAAGGAGATCGACGAAGCGATCGCGGCGGCCAAGGTCGCCCCGATGGGGCCGTTCTTCCTCACCGACCTGCTCGGGCTCGACACGGTGCTGCACGTGGCCGAGCATCTGAACCAGGCATACGGCGAGAGCTTCTACGTCCACCAGGGGCTCAGGCAGCTGGTCGCCGACGGCAAGCTCGGCGCCAAGAGCGGCGGCGAGGGCTTCTTCAAGGACGGCGAGCAGACGATTCCCGGGGATGCCTCGCCCGACGCCGAGGAGCTGGTGGCGATGTTCACCTGCCGCGCCCTGATCGAGTCCTGCCTCCTGGTCGAGGAGGGGGTCGCCTCGGTTCGCGACATCGACCTCGGGATGATGGCCGGCGCCGGCCTCGATCCCCGCCGTGGCCTCCTGCCGCCGTTTTGGAAAGCCGACGTCGAGGGCCTCGACAAGGTGCTGGAGCGGATCGAGCAGCTGGAGGAGAAGTTCGGCGAGCGCTTCGCGCCGCCGGTGACGCTGAAGCGCCTGGTCGCCCAGGGCCGCCTCGGCCTCGCCGCCGGCCAGGGCTTCTATCCCTACCCTCAACCCGACGAGGGTGAGCAGCCGGAGACGGTGAAGCTGGAGACCCGCGGCGAGGTCGCGATCGCCTGGCTCGCCAACCTGCCGATGAACGCCGTCTCCCCGGACGTGATCCGGGACCTCGCCACCGTCTGGGAGCGGGTGAAGGCCGCCGAGGGCGTCGGCGCGATGGTGATCGCCTCCTCGATCCCGGTCGTCTTCTCGGCCGGCGCCGACATCAAGGCCTTCACCTCGATGGACGAAGCGAGCGGTGAGGAGCTGATCAACAACGGCCACGCGCTGCTGCGCGAGTTCGGCCAGGCCCCTGTGGCGACGATCGCCGCCGTCAACTCGATCGCCTTCGGTGGCGGCTGCGAGCTGGCGATGGCCTGCGACGTGCGGATCGCGGCCGAGGCCGCCGTCTTCGGCCAGCCGGAGATCAAGCTGGGGATCATCCCCGGCTTCGGCGGCACCCAGAGGCTGCCCCGCCTGGTCGGCCCGAGCAAGGCGCTGGAGATGAACCTGATCGGCGACGCGATCCTCTCCGAGGAGGCGCTGGAACTCGGCCTCGTCAACCGGGTCGTCCCCGACCATGAGCTTTTCGAGACGGCGCTGATGTGGGGCCGCAAGCTGGGCGGCCAGGCGCCGGTCGCGGTCGGCCAGATCAAGGCCGTCTCCCACGAGGGCGACCTCGACCAGGGCATCGAGGCCGAGAAGGGGGGCTTCGCCACCGCCTTCAACAGCGAGGACGCCAAGGAGGGCATCGGCGCCTTCCTCGCCAAGCGCGCCCCGAAATGGGCCGGCAGGTAGCCACAACCTTGGGCCGACGGGACGAAAACCGGTCCATATCAGCGGAAATCGTCCCGTCGACGGGCGTCTTGCGCCTGGCGGAGCTGGTTCGGGGGTCCGGGTGCACGGTCGTCCTGACCGGGGCCGGGATCTCCGTGCCGTCGGGGATTCCCGACTTCCGTACGCCGGGGACCGGGCTGTGGGCCAACGTCGACCCGATGGAGGTCGCCCACATCGACGTCTTCGAGCGCGACCCCGCCCGCTTCTGGTCCTACTACCGACCGCGCTTCCAGTCACTTGGCGACAAACGGCCCAACGCCGCCCACGAGGCGCTCGCCGAGCTCGAGCGGCGGGGCCTGATCGAGGGCGTGATCACCCAGAACATCGATCGCCTCCACCGCGCCGCGGGTTCGCGCAACGTGGTCGAGGTCCACGGCTCGATCGAGACCTCGTCCTGCCGGCGCTGCGGGGCGAGCTTCGAGATCGAGGAGGTCGAGGCGCTCTTCGACGGGGACGGGGTCGCCCTCTGCGCGACCTGCGGGGGGGCGGTCAAACCGGATGTCGTCCTCTTCGGTGAGCTGCTCCCCGAGAGCGCGATGGTGCGTGCGCGCGACCTCGCCGGACGGGCGGATCTGATGATCTGCGTTGGCTCTTCGCTCGCGGTCCACCCGGTCGCCGGGCTGCCGCAGCTGACCCTCGAGCGCGGCGGACGCCTGGCGATCATCACCAAGGGCGAGACCCCGTATGACGACGCCGCCGAGCCGAAGCTCGGCGGCGAAGTCGACGCCGAGCTCGAATCGCTGCTGGCGGCGCTGGGCTAGCGCCGCCTCCAGCTCAGAACCCGATCCCACGCTCTTCGCAGTTGGCCACGATCGTGCGAGCGCGTTCGTTGTCGAAGGTAGCGCTGCGGGCGCAGATCGCCTTCGCCTTCGCGCCGCAGCCGTGGATCAGTTCGCCACCCACCCGCCCAGCGACGACGACGCGAATGCACCCCGGCGCGGGGGCGGGCCGCGAATCGCCAGCGGTCGCCAGGAGCAGGGCCACGAGAGCGACCAGCGTCACCGCGAGACCCGCGATGACCACGTTGCGCTCGCGCGCCGACAGCCGCCGCAGCGGCGTGTTGGTGCGCCGCCAATGTCCTTCCAGGGGCATGGCGGGCAGGTTAGCGGCCGACTGGACGGGCGAAACCGCCATTCGGGAGAACCTCTCGGGCGGATCTTTGGACACCTGTACGTAGTGGCGAGGAGGGGGCGGCGGAAGGGTTAAGGCAAGTCCAAGTGGGCGCACAGTACCGGCGGGGAGTCCTCTCGTCAGGTGTCCGGCAGGCCCCGAGAAGCCACGAAAGGAACAGCGGATCTATGGAATGGTTGAGCGAAGGCGCCAACTCGTGGCAGCTCACTGCCGCGACGCTGGTCGGCCTGATGAGCATCCCGGGGCTGATGGTCCTCTACGGCGGCGTAATGCAGAAACGCTGGTCGGTGAACTCGATGATGATGGCGTTCGTCGCCTTCGCGATCGTGCTGATCCTCTGGTGCCTGTTCGCTTTCAAGATGGCTTTCGGGAACCCGATTCACATCTTCGGCGCCGATAGCGGCTTCTTCGGGAACATGTGGGGCCGGCCAGGCTCGATCCTGAGCAGCTCCAGTCTGCTCGGACAGGCGCACATTCCGGAGTACAGCGAATTGGAATTCGCCTTCCCGGAGTCGACGCTCGCCTACTTCCAGATCGTCTTCGCCGCGATCACGCCGCTGCTGATGCTCGGCTCGGTGCTCGGGCGGATCAACTTCAAGGCGTGGATCCCCTTCGTCGCGCTCTGGACGGTGCTCGTCTACACGATCAACGCCTTCCTGATCTGGGGCGGTGGCTTCTTCGCCCAGCACGGCGCGGTCGACTTCTCCGGCGGCTACGTCATCCACCTCGCCGCGGGGGTCTCGGGATTCGTCGCCGCCTGGGTGATCGGACCGCGGCTCAAGCGTGACCGAGAGGTCGACGCACCGAACAACCTGGCGATGGTCGCGGTCGGGGCCGGCCTGCTCTGGCTGGGCTGGAACGGCTTCAACGGAGGGGACTGGTACGAAGCCAGCGGCATCGCCTCGGCCGCCGTGCTGAACACCAACCTCTGCACCGCCGTCGCCCTCCTGGTGTGGGTCGCCTGGGACTACATGACCGGCCGCAAGCCGAGCCTGATCGGCAGCGTCAACGGGATGATCGTCGGCCTCGTCGCGATCACCCCCGGGGCCGGCTTCGTCAACGGCTGGGGGCGATCATCATCGGCGTCGTCGCCAGCACCATCGTCTACTTCGCGCTCAACTACCTGAGCCGCGTGGCACCGTTTCGCAACGTGGACGACACTCTCGGCGTCGTCTACACCCACGGGTTCGCCGGCCTGCTGGGCGGCCTCCTGGTCGGGATCTTCGCCAACAGCGCGATGGCGGAAACGGCGCTTGCCGGAACGATCTCCGGAGGCGGGCTGCACCTGCTCGGCTGGCAGGCGTTGACCGCGCTGTGGGTGATCGTGTTCTCCGCGATCGGCACCTTCATCCTCCTCAGGCTGGTCGGGCTGGTGGTCCCGCTGCGGATGAGCGAGGCCGAAATGGAGGAGGGCGACGTCGCCGTCCACGGGCACGAGGTCTACCCGTCCGACGTCCCCTCCCTGGGATACCCGGACGGTTACCCGCCTCGGCCTGTCACCCCGGCGCCCGGAGCAGCCGCATAGGCGGCGACCTCACCAGCCCCGAACCGTTCCACGGAACCGCCCCCGGTCTCTCCTCGGGGGCGGTTCCGCGCTTCGGCACCGCTCAGGAGCCGGCGTCTCCGCCGCGGCGGGCGGCCTCGCGCAGGACGTCCAGCATCGTCGCCACCGCCGGCGTCGCCGCCGCGGCCCGGGGCGTCGCCGCGAAGACCCTCCGCACCGGGCTGCGGGGATGCAGGGCGCGAACGCGGATGTCCGGTCGCACGGTGGAAAGGGCCAGCTGCGGGATCAGCGCCACGCCCACCCCGGCGGCCACCAGGCCCTGCACCGTCTGGTAGTCGTCGCTTTCGAAGGAGACGGCCGGTTCGAAGCCGGCCGCGTGGCAGGAGCGGATCACGTGCCGGGCGCAGGGGCTGGCAGCGGAGGTCTGGACCCAGGACTCCTCGCGCAGGTCCTCGAGTCGCAGCTGCCGGCGCTCGGCCAGCGGATGGTCGGGGCGCAACGCCAGATGGAGTGGATCCTCGAGCAGCTCGAAGCGGCGCATGCCGGCGCCGAGCCTCTCGCCGACGCCCTCGAATTCGAACAGCGCCACCAGGTCGAACTCGCCGGCCCGCAGTCGCGGCGCGATCTCCTCCGGCTCGCCCTCGGAGAGGGTCACGTCGACGCCGGGATGGGAGGCGCGGAAACCGGCAATCGCCTGCGGCATCAGCGTCGCCCCCGCGGTGGGGAAGGAGGCGGTCCTGAGCCGCCCGCCGTGCCCGGCGGCGATCGCCGCGAGTTCGGCCTCCGCAGTCTCCATCTGGGCCAGGATCCCACCCACGTGCCCGGCCAGCGCCGCACCGGCCGCGGTCGGGCGGACGCCGCCGCGGCTGCGCTCGATCAGGGCCGCGCCCGCTTCGCCCTCAAGCGTGGCGATCGCCTGCGACACCGCCGACTGGGAGTAGGAGAGGGCGTCGGCGGCCTCCGAGAAGGAGCCGCGGGCGATGACCTCGCGGAAGACGTTGAGGCGGTTGGCATTCAACATAAGTAAAACTGATCTTAGGGATAGGCAATAGCAGTTGCACTAATGCTGCCCCGGTGCCACCATCGCTTCGGACTTCGCGTTTCTCGGCAACTCAAGGAGGCACCTCATGGCACTGAAGATCATCGTTTCCTACGACGACAGCGACAACGATCGCGACGCGCTGGCGCTCGGTCGTCTGCTCGCCTTCTCCGGTGGGGAGCTCTCGCTCGCCTACGTGCGCCACTCCTTCGGCGACACGGCGCTCGAGCGGAAGCAGGCGGAGGAGCTGCTCGCCCGCGGGGCTGCATCGGTCGGCACCCCGGACATGCCGCGCCACGTGGTCATCAATCCAGCGACCAGCATCGGCCTGACCGAACTGGCCGAGCGAGAGAGCGCCGACATCATCGTCTTCGGCTCCGAATACCGCACCGCCGCGGGCATCGTCAAGCCCGGCATCTCGGCCGCGAAACTGCTGCTGGGCGGACCGGCGGCGATCGCCGTCGCACCGGCGGGGCTGCGCTCGAACCCCTCGTTGAGCGTCAACACGGTCGGCGTCATCGACGAGGGGGATGAGGCCGCGCGGGAGACCGCGAACAGCCTCGCGACCGCGCTCGGGGCCACGGTCGCCGAGCACGGGTCCGGTCCGGTCGACCTGCTCGTGGTCGGCTCGCGCCCGGAGGCGCCAGAGGGCAGGGTCGTTCTCAGCGCCTCGAGCGACTTCGCCGTCGAGGCCGCGACCTACCCGGTCCTCGTGGTCCCGCGCGGCGTCACGGTCAGCTTCGCCGCGTCCCCGGCACCGGCAGCCTGAGTCAGGGCTGCGGTCGCCTGACGACGAGGATGACGGCCGCGACCTTCGGACCGCGGCCGTCGATCGTCTCCCGCGCCTCGCCCCAGGGGATCGCCTTGCCGTCGTGCTCGGCGACGACGTCCGCGGTCACAGTCTCCGGTGTGGCGGTTTCGATCACGAAGGCGTCGGGCACGCTGGGCGGCGGCGCCTGGGAGAGGATCTCGCGGGTCACGTTCCTGGAGCCCCGCTCGGCATTCGCCCAGCCCTGACCGAAGGCGAGGTCCCTGGCCTCCATCCGCGGTCCCTCGAGAATGCTCAGGCTGCTGTCGCGTGGCTCCCACTCACGGTCACCCATCTCGATCACCCTGTCCTCCAGCCAGGGCTCGATGACTTTCGCCACCAGGTCCTCGTGGTTGAGGTTGAAGACCCGGGCCCGGTGAAAGCCGCCGCTGATTTCGACGTGGAACATCAATGCCTCGCGACGCTAGCGCCTTCGCTCGCTCGGCGGCGAATGGGATGATCCGCCGATGCCCGCCGCCGACCTGCCCGCCGCCGTCGTCTTCGACAACGACGGGCTGCTGCTCGATACCGAGTCGGTCTGGACCCGGGCCGAGCAGGACCTCTTCGTGCGGCGCGGCCTGGAGTTCACCCCCGCCGTCAAGCGCGAACTGGTCGGAACCTCGCCCGAGATCGCCGGCGGCGTGCTGGAACGGCGGCTGGACGAACCCGGTCGCTCGGAGCAGCTCATCGAGGAGCTGAACGCGCTCGTCGTCGCCGAGCTCGAGCACGGGGTGGAGGCGATGATCGGAGCCCGGGAGCTGCTGCACGCGCTGAGGGGGCGCGGAACCCCGATCGGGCTGGTCTCCAACTCACCGCTCGCGTTCGTGCGCCGATCGCTCGAGCTGGTCGGCTTCCAGGACCACTTCGACGTCGTGCTGAGCGCCCACGAGGTGGCCGCGCCGAAGCCGGCCCCCGACCCCTACCTGGAGGCCTGTCGCCGCCTCGGAGTCGAGCCGGGGCCCGCTGTCGTCGCCCTCGAGGACTCGCCCACGGGGGTGGCGGCAGCGCGGTCGGCGGGGCTGACCGTGATCGGCGTCCCGTCGATCGAGGGGGTGGCGCTCGAGGAGGCCCACCACATGGCCGAGTCGCTGCTCGACACCGTCATCGCCCGCCAACTGGCGCTCTGAGCCGCACCCTAACCCTCAACTTAAAGGTTAGAGTCAGCTATCGGCCGGCCAGGATCCGGCGCCGCCGAAGCACGCGCTCGCAGATCTCGAGCAACTCGCGCGTGTTTCGCCGGGCCTCTGGGCCGAGATCGCCTCGAATTGCCTCGTTGGCCGCCTCGCCCGCCTCATGGCGGCGCCCCCTGAGCGTTCCCATGTCTTCCTCGTGCCCGCCGTCGGAGAGCGCGCCCGCGAGGTCGGCGAGGAGGGCCTCCAGGCCGACTCGCAGCTGCAGCGCCGCCTCACGTCGGCGCCCGGCGTCGATGTCAGCGCGAGCACGCAGCAGCAGGGTCTCGCAGACATCGACCCGCTCGCGCCCGCCGAGCACGGCGGCGACCCGTTCCTGGGGCCTGAGGTCTTCCTGGCGCCGCCGCCGCCGCGAGGCGCCGCTGGCCCAGATGTCGACCTCGCGGGCGTCCGTGAAGTGACCCTCGGCGGTCTCCTCGCCGCTGCCGAAGCCGATCCTCACGGCCACCGCCCGCTCCGGCGTCAGCTCGTGCGCGTGGGGGTCGGCGCCGGCGACTGCGAGGACGTGGAGGACACGGTTGAGCAAACGCATCCCCTCGCCGACGAAGACGTCGGCGGTCCCGCCCGCCTCGGTCGCTTCGTCGAGCCACTGATCGGCCTCCCGCTCGGAATCGAAGGGCGCGAAGGCGCGGATCGCGGTGGCGCGGGTGAGCGGCAGGGGGGACGGCTCGGCGCCGGAGTCGACGCGCCGCGGCCGCCGGCGCCGCCTGGATGGAGGGGACGGCGCCCCCAGCGTCTTCACCACGAGGACGCTCTCGGCGCCGCCCTCCTCCTCGTCGCGGGCCAGGTAGCGCCCGTCCGCCAGCGGCAGTGCGCCGGCGAAGTCGAGCTGCGCGAATCCGAATAGCTTGGCCAGAAGCCGGGATTCTTTCGGCTAGCGGTCGACCGGCACTAGTCCCCACCCGGGAAGGCGCCGCCGACCTGGCCCCTGCCGGGCTTGTCCGGCAGCGAGTACCTCGAGGGCTTGATCGGCACTTCGGGGTTTTCGATCTGTCCCAGACGCTGGATCAGGCGCTGCCACTGGTCCGGTTTCAGCAGCGCCGAGAACTGTGCTTCGAGCCCGGTCGCGATCGGCCGGTAGCCGACGTGGACGTGGTCGTAGTGGTCGGGTAGCGCGAAGCTGGTTTCCCCGGGCAGGTTCTCGAGCGAGATGACCTGGTGCGGGTGCATCGTCCCCTGCAGCTGTAGCACGTCGTGGATCAGTTCGTCGGTCAGCGTCCCCGGGCCCTGGTGTCCGCTGACCGGAACCCCGTTGATCGCGGCGATGTCGACGGCGTCGCCGCTGACGTGCTCAGAGACGTTGCCGGAGCTGGTCAGGAAGCTGTGACCGCACTTGAGCGCCGTGATCGTCATTTCGAAGCCTTTCGAGCGCAGGTACTCGAGCATCGCCAGGACGCGGCGGTCGATCTGCCCGGTGGCGATGTCTTCGCGGCCGCATTCGTAGATCGAGAGGCCCTTGTCGGCGAGGACCCGCTTCTGCAGGGCCTCCTTGGAGAGCAGCAGGACCCCGGCGCCGCTGAGGCGCGCGGTAAACGGGTTCTTGCCCTTGGCCCGGTAGATCGCGGTCGCCTCGAGCAGCTTCCAACCGTCGAGGATCGGCTTCGGGTCGATCCGCGGAGCGCCCCTGCCGGCGGGGCGGATCGAGAAGTTGATGTGGGGGTCGGTGCCGGCTTTGCCCTCGCCGACCCTGGCCAGCACGGTGCCGGCGATGACCTTCGAGCCGACCCGCAGCGACCCGTCGGCGGGCGCCGGCGCGGTGGTTTCGGTGGACGCACCTTCGGCCTCCGGCTTGGCTTCACCCTTCACCCTCCCCGGCAGTGCCCGCAGCCGCGGGCGCAGGTTCTGGCTTTCCACCGGAACCCGCTTCTCCTTGCCCGTCGGCATCACCAGCAGGCGGTGGTCGCGGACGACGTGGCCGAGCTCGGCGTAGGTGTAGCGGTTGCCGTAGGTGTCTTCGAGGACGATGAAGTTGCCGAGCCTCGGCGTCTTCCCGAGCTTGCGGATGACGCCGTCGTTGACCGCGACCACCGGCGCCCCACGGTGGGAGAAGATGTTGATCCCGCGCCGCGTCGGCGATGAGGAGATCACTTCGGCGGCGTTGCCGTAGGAACCGCCGGAGCGCTTCAGCGCCGCTCGCGCGGCGATGTCGTCGGCGTAGCGGGCGTTGGCGGCGATCGGGAAGTGCGCCCCCTCGGTGAGTCCGGTCAGCGAGCCGACCAGGTCGGACGGCAGTTTCCCGTAGGCGCGGGCGTAGAGCAGGACCTCCTGCACGTACCAGTCGGCGTGGTTGTAGGCGAGAATCGCGTTGTAGAGGTCCTTGGTCCCGCCCGCGACCTTGAGGTAGTGCGCCGCGGCGCAGATCGCGTCAACCGGGTTGTAGGGGTCTTTTCGCCCGTCCCCGTTGGCGTCCAGCCCGTACGTTTCCCAGCTCGAGGGGAGGAACTGCATCCAGCCGACCGCGCCGGCGCTGGAGACGTTGAGGTTGGTGCCGAAGGCGGTCTCGATCTTGTTGATCGAGGCGAGCACCTCCCAGGGGATCCCGTATTCGGTTCCACAGGCCTGGTAGATCGGCAGCAGGAAGGGCGGGATCTCGAAGGAGTCGATGACGAAGTTGGGGACGCCGATCGGGGCCGGACCGAAGGGCGCGATCGTCGTCGTCGGGTTGGCGGTGGTCGGTGATCCTCCGGCGGAGAAGGGGGAGCCCCCGTTCGCGCCTTCGGCAAGGGGCTGGTCGCCGCCGCCGGTGGCGCCCGGCGCGCGAACCCCGCCGCCAGATCCGCCGCCGCCGCTGGAGTCGCCGATGGTTTCGTTGTGGGTGACGCCGCCACGGACGTCTTCGCCGCCGCCCTGGCCGCCCCCGATCGTCGCGCCCCTGCGGACTTCGCCGGAGCTCGATTCGTTCGCGGGGGCGGGAGCGGACTGGCCCGCGCCCGCGCCCGCTGCGGTCGCCTCGCTGACGTCTTCGGGAGAGGTGCAGTCGGGGTCCGCCATGTCGACGAGCCCGTCGCCGTCGTCGTCGGTTCCGTTGGAGCAGGCCGGCGCCTGCAGCGACGGCACCGCGGTCGTCATGATCGCGGCGGATGGGTCGACCGGGGGGCTTGCGGGGAGCGGTTCGGCGCTGGCGCCGGCGACGCCCAGCGCCGAGAACGCCAGAAAGCTGGCGAGCACGACGATCAGTGCGATCTTGGTTCTCATCCCGGTGCGCCTCGATACCCGCTGCCGCGGAGTGCGGAAACCGTGACCACGACCCCCCCCAACGGCACTCGAGGCCACGCTACTTGTTCGCCATGGGGGGCGCAACGGCACCTGCCGTCCCCCAACATGGCCTTAATCAGCAACCGCGTCATGCCTGCGGCTGGCAGCGTTTCAGCCGAATCGGATGGGCTCGTTAAGCTGACGTGAATGAGCGGTGAAAGGCGGCCGGCGTGAGCCACGAGGAAGACGAGCAGGACGGCCTCCGGGCCCGATCGGAGCAGGCGATCGGCGAGATCGCGCAGGCGCTGATCGATAACCCCACCCTGCACAACGCGATCTCCGCCGCCTTCGGGGCCCGTGAGAAGGCGATCGAGGCCCAGCAGGCGGCGATGAGCGCCCTCAACCTGCCTTCGGCGAGCGACGTCGAGCGCCTCGAGCGTCGCCTGAGGTCGTTCTCGCAGCGGCTGGAGGACGTCGAGGAGCGGATCGACGAGCTCGGACGCGAGATCGGGGCGCTCCGCCGCCAGGCGGCGAGGGACGCTAAAGACTAACCTTCGACTTCAGGGTTAGAGAGCGCCGAGGCGGCGGCCGTTCCGGCGCTCCTCGCGGCGCTGCCGGCCTCCTCGTCGCCGATCCGCTTCCCGCTCGCGGTCTCGGTCACGATCAGCACGACCGCGAGGGCGACCCCGAGTTGGCGACCGCGGGCGAGGAGCGCCGCCGTCTGCATGTCGGCCGCGTCGCCTGCGGGAACCGGCGCCGGGGCGCCGCCGCCGTGGAGGAGGTCGAGGCTGGCGACCATGGCCTCTCGTGCCGCGTCGGCGAGCCGGCCCCGGACCAGGGCCGAGAGCGCCGGATCCGGCAGCACGGCCTCGCCCTCCCTTGCTCCCGGTCCCGCCCAGGCGTAAGCCTCGGTGATCGCCAGCAGCTGGCCGAGCTCGAGCGCCGGATCGAGCGCGGTGCAGGTACCCACTCGCACCGCTCGGCCCACCCCGAGCTCGGCCAGGTCGGCGAGGACGAGGGCGGCGCTGGGGCCGCCCATCCCGGTTGCCTGTACGGTCAGCCGGCCGCCAGCCTTGGCCGGCCCGGTGTAGCCCCAAAGCCCGCGGGCGTGGTTGCTCATCTTCGGTTCCTCCAGCAGCTCCTGGGCCAGCATCAGGGCTCGACCGGGGTCGCCGACCAGGATGGCGTCGGCCGCGATCGGGGCCGTTGGGCGGAGGCGGGCCGGCATCGGTGCGATGGACCCTAGTGCCACCAGCAGGGCCCTCGCCCCTCCTCACGGTAGATCCAGGACACCGGTGAGGGGGAAGCGGGGGCGGCCCAGGCCGCCCCCGCTCGCTGCCGCTGCCGCTAGCCTCGAAGCGATGGCCGACGAGCGCATATCGCTGAGCGAGGCGGCGCGACGCTCGGGCGTACCGGCCAGCACCCTCAAGCGCTGGGCGGAAGAACGGATCGTGCCCGTGCGGCGCGGCCGCTGGACGCCGGCCGCGGCAGCCCAGGCGAGGGTGGTGGCGCGGATGCGCGAGCGCGGCTACTCGCTGGCGGACCTCAAGGAGGCCGGCCGCGAGGGCCGGCTGGCGTTCGGCTTCGCCGAAGAACTCTTCTCCGGCGACGAGGAGAGCGCCTCGGTGGCGACGATCGCCGAGGAGACCGGGTTGGAGCCGGAGCTGGTCGAACGGATCCTGGTCATCCTCGGCACCCCGAAAGCCCGCCAGCGCAGCCTCAGCCCCGAAGACGCCGCGGCGCTGCGCCACTGCGCACGCGTCCTCGCGGCGGGCTTCCCACTGGTCGCCTTCCTGCAGCTGTTGCGCGTCTACGTCCAGTCGATGCGCCGAATCGCCGACGCCGAGGTCCGCCTCTTCCACCTCTACGTCCACGAGCCGATGATCCGCGACGCCGTCCCGGAGCTGGAGATGGCGGAGGAGATGGGGGAGCTGGCGGCGGACATCCTGCCGCTGGCGCCGCCGCTGACCGAGTACCTGCACAACCGCTACCTGCGCTACTTCCTCGAGCAGGACGTCGTTGGCCACATGGAGACCGATGCGGGGGTGGACACGGCGGAAATGGAACTCGGGCACGTCACCATGACCCTCTGCTTCATCGACCTGACCGGCTTCACCCGCTACACGGAGGAAGAGGGGGACATCGAGGCGCTCGACGTGGTCGAGAACTTCGTCGCGACGGTGGAATCGACGCTGCCCCCCGAGGCGACGATCGTGAAGACGATCGGCGACGAGGTGATGGTCGTCTCGCCCGACGCCGCCTCGCTGACGGAATGGGCGGTCGACTTCCTCGGCCGCTTCTCGCAGCGCCCGCAGCCGCGGGTGGGAATCCACTGCGGCGACGCGGTCTATCGCGACGGCGATTACTTCGGCAGCCAGGTCAACCTCGCCCACCGGGTCGTCAACCGCGCCCTCGCCGGCGAGGTGCTGGTCACCGATAGCGTCGCCGCGGCGATCGGGGGCAGGGAAAGGCTGGGCCTGGAGCCGATCGGCCAGGTCACGCTCAAGGGCTTCCCGGTCCCGACCGACCTGTTCGTCGTTCGCGCCGCCGGCTGAGCGTTCGCTCCTAGACTCAGACCATGGATGCCGACCGACTGCTGGAGCATGTCGTCACCGGAGGGCTGATCGCGCCCCCCGCGCCCGTCGTGGCGATGCTCTCGGGCGGCCGGGACTCCGTCTGCATGCTCGACCTCGCCATCCGCGCCCGCGGCGCCGAAGCGGTGACCGCCCTCCACGTCAACTACGGCCTGCGCGACGACTCCGACGAGGACGAGAGCCACTGCTCGGAGCTCTGCGAGTCGCTCGGCGCGAGGCTGGTGGTGGAGCGTCCGCGGCGGCCCGAGGGCCCCGGCAACCTCCAGGCCTGGGCACGGGACAATCGCTACGCGGCCGCGGCGCGGCTGGCGATGCCGCTGGGGGCGACGATCGTCACCGGCCACACCGCCGACGACCAGGTCGAGACCATCCTCTACCGGCTGGCGTCCTCACCGAGCCGCCGCGCCCTGCTCGGGATGCGTCCGCACGACGGCAGCCTTGCCCGCCCCCTGCTGGGAGCCACGCGGGCGGATACCACCGCCTACTGCGAGGAGCGGGGACTGAGCTGGCGCGAGGACCGCTCGAACGCCGACCACGCCTTCGCCCGCAACCGGATCCGCCACGGCCTCCTGCCCGAGCTGGCAAAGGTCCACCCGGCCGCGGCGGCGAACGTCCTGCGCACGGCGGCCCTGCTGCGCGACGAGGCCGAGGTCCTGGACGCCCTCGTCGACGCCGAGCTCGACGGCTCGGGCGGCTCGGCGCGGGGAGAGATCGAGCTGGGGCGCCTCTCGGAGCTGCGCCCGGCGCTGCGTCGGCTCGTCGTGCAGCGGCTCGCCGACGGCGCCGCCGGGCGCCCGGTTCCCGGCGCCGCTCGCCACGCCGAGGAGGTCGCCGCCCTGCGCCGCACCGGCATCGCCAAGCTCGACCTCGGCGGCGGCGTCCGCGCCGTCGCCGAGCGCGGCGTGCTGCGCGCCGAGTGCGACTGAAGCGCCTCTATATCTAGACTGGCCGCGATGGCAGATCCCGCGATCGGCGAGACCCTCGTCACCCAAGAGGAGCTCCAGCGCCGCATCGCGGAGCTGGGTCGCGAAGTGAGTCGTGACTACGCCGGCCGCGAGCTGGTCATGGTCGGCGTGCTGAAGGGGGCGGTCCTGTTCCTTGCCGACCTGATGCGAAGCGTCGACGTCCCCTGCGAGATCGACTTCATGGCCGTTTCCAGCTACGGCTCGCAGACCGACTCATCGGGTGTGGTGCGCATACTCAAGGACCTCGACGCCTCGATCGAGGGGCGCCACGTGCTGATCGTCGAGGACATCATCGACTCCGGCCTGACCCTGCACTACCTGATGCGGAACCTGCGGGCGCGCAACCCCGCCTCGCTCGAGGTCTGCGCCCTGCTGACCAAGCCCGAGCGGTTGCGGGTCGACCTCTCGCCCCGATACGTCGGCTTTGAGATCCCTAACCGGTTCGCGATCGGCTACGGGCTGGACCACGCACAGCGGTATCGCAATCTCAACTACGTGGCGGCGCTCGTGGAGTAGACCGGAAAACTGCCCTGGTACGCTGATTTCACCCTTGAGGCGTTTTTTCAAAAGTGCGGCATTTCCGATCCTGCTGGTCGTGATCCTGGCGTTCATCGCCCAGCGGGTCATCACCAACGACCCCGGCACGGAAGCGCCGTCTTACACCGAGCTCGTCAAGCCGAAGACCGGCCTGATCGCCAGCGGCAAAGTCGAAGAAGTCTCGGTCAACGTCAAGGACAGCACCCTCGACGTCAAGAAGACCAACGGCGAAAGCTTCTCCACGGGCTACCCGCCCAACACCGAAGCGAGCCTGCTGAAGGTGCTCGAAGAAGGCGAAGCGAGCGGGACCACCGTCACCAAGGTCCACGGAACGGGCGGCTCGAGCCTGCTCTCGCTGCTCACCTACATCCTCCCGTTCGTCCTCTTCTTCGGCTTCTGGATCTTCCTCATGAACCAGATGCAGGGCGGCGGCTCGCGGGTGATGAACTTCGGCAAATCGAAAGCCAAGCGGATGTCCGTCGATGCCCCCAAGATCACCTTCCGCGATGTCGCCGGCGTCGACGAGGCGGTCCAGGAGCTCGAGGAGATCAAGGAATTCCTCGAGAACCCGAAGAAGTTCCAGGCGCTCGGCGCCCGCATCCCCAAGGGCGTCCTGCTCTACGGACCGCCCGGAACCGGCAAGACCCTGCTGGCCCGCGCGGTCGCCGGCGAGGCTGGTGTCCCCTTCTTCTCGATCTCCGGCTCGGACTTCGTCGAGATGTTCGTCGGCGTCGGCGCCAGCCGCGTCCGCGACCTCTTCGAGCAGGCCAAGCAGAACTCGCCCTGCATCATCTTCATGGACGAGATCGACGCCGTCGGTCGCCACCGTGGTGCCGGCATGGGCGGCGGTCACGACGAGCGCGAGCAGACGCTGAACCAGCTGCTGGTCGAGATGGACGGCTTCGAGATGAAGGACAACATCATCCTCATCGCCGCCACCAACCGGCCCGACATCCTCGATCCGGCGCTGCTGCGGCCCGGCCGCTTCGATCGCCAGGTCGTCGTCGACCGGCCCGACCGCAAGGGCCGCAAGCACATCCTCGAGGTGCACACGCGCGGCAAGCCGCTGGCGCGGGAAATCGACCTCGACACCCTCGCCGGCCAGACCCCGGGCTTCACCGAGCCGACCTCGCCAACCTGATCAACGAGGCGGCGCTGCTGACCGCTCGCTCGGGCAACCGCGAGATCAGCATGAAGGAGCTCGAGGAGGGGATCATGCGCGTGATCGCCGGCCCCGAGAAGAAGACCCGGGTGATGAGCGAGAAGGAGCGGCTGATCACGGCCTACCACGAGCTCGGGCACGCGATCGTCGGCCACCTGCTGCCCAACTGCGACCCGGTGCACAAGATCTCGATCATCAGCCGCGGCCAGGCGCTCGGCTACACGATCAGCCTGCCCACCGAGGACAAGTTCCTCACCACCCGCGCCGAGCTGACCGACACGATGGCGATGACCCTGGGCGGCCGCGCCGCCGAGGAGATCGTCTTCGGCGAGATCACCACCGGCGCCTCCAACGACCTCGAAAAGGTGACCGAGACGGCGAAGCAGATGGTGATGCGGTTCGGGATGTCGGAGCGGCTTGGGCCCCGGGTGTTCGGCCATGACCGCGGCCAGCCGTTCCTCGGCCGCGAGTTCTCCGCCGAGCCCGACTACTCCGACGAGATCGCGCGCGAGATCGACGACGAGATCCGGCGCATCGTCGAGAGCGCCCACCAGACGGCGAAGAGCCTGCTGAACGAACGCCACGACGAGCTCGACCGGATCTCGAAGCTCCTGCTCGAGCGGGAGACGATCGACGCCGATCAGTTCGCCGCGCTGCTCGAGGGCAAGGCCGCCGAGGAAGTCTTCACCGACGAGGAGGAGCCGGCGAAGCCGGCCGACCCAGAGCTGGAGCCGGAGCGCCCCCAGCGTGAGGGGGCACGGCCCTCGCCTCGTCCCCGCCCCGGCTTCGCCGGCGGCGACGCGAGCTAAGGACCGAGGCCCCGGCCGGCGCTTCCTGTACCCGGGGAGGGGCCTGCGGGCGAGGTTTTCGTTCTCGGCCCGTGCCCCGGGCCACCCCGCCGGAGGGGGCGCCTTGGATACTGAGCTTGTGAAGACGCGGCTGATGGGCGTTGTGAACGTGACGCCGGACTCGTTCTCGGATGGTGGGTTGTACCTGCGGCCCGAGCTGGCCGTCCGGCATGGGACGGAGCTGGTTCGGGCGGGGGCCGCGATCTTGGACGTGGGGGGTGAATCGACGCGTCCGGGGGCAGGAGAGGTCGGCGAGGCGGAGGAGTTGCGCAGGGTGCTGCCCGTGATGGAGGGGCTCGAGGGCGTGGAGGCGGAGCTCTCGATCGATACCTCCAAGAGCGCCGTCGCGGAGGCGGCGCTCGACGCCGGCGCGACGATCGTCAACGACGTGACCGCGCTGCGGGGGGACCCGGAGATGGCGGCGCTGTGCGCCGAGCGCGACGCCACGGTGATCCTCATGCACATGCTGGGCAGCCCCCGGACGATGCATCAAAACCCCGTCTACGACGATGTGGTCGAGGCGATCAAGGCCTTCCTCGCCGAGCGGGTCGAGGTGGCACTGGACGCCGGCGTCGCCGAGGAGCGGATCTGGCTCGATCCGGGCATCGGCTTCGGCAAGACCGCCGAGCACAGCCTCGAGGTCCTACGCCGGCTCTCGGAGCTGCGCGACCTCGGGCGACCGCTGGTGATCGGCACCTCGCGCAAGAGCTTCATCGGCCGCGTCGACGGCTCGCCGGCGCCACAACGGCTCGGCGGCACGATCGCCTCCTCGGTCCTCGCCGCGGTCGAGGGTGCCGCGGTGCTGCGCGTCCACGACGTCGCCGAGGTGGCCCAGGCCATGGCGTTCGCCACCGCGATACTCGGATAGGTTGCCGGTATGAGGGCGGAGCGAGCGAACGCGCACATCTGGTTCTTCGTGCAGGCGACCAAGCGCGAAACCGTGTGATGGAGGCTCACGGCAACGGCATCGAGTCGAGCGCCGAAGTCGAGATCCGCGGGTTCTCGATCTACACCCACCATGGCGTCAGCGATTCCGAGCAGGAGGTGGGGCAGCGGCTCGAGTTCGACATCTCCTTCGACGTCCCCGATTGCGACGCAATGCTGACCGACCGGCTCGAGGACACGGTCGACTACGCGCAGGTCTGCGACATCGTCGCCCTGGCCGCGACCGAGCGCAGCTACCGCACCCTGGAGCGCCTGGCCCAGGTGATCGGCAGCCGTCTGATCGAGCGCTATGGCTGCGAATCGGTCCGGGTGCGGGCCGCGAAGCCCGAGCCGCCGCTGCCGCTGGCGATCCAGGAGGTGGCGGTGGAGGTCACCCAGGAGCGCGCGGTCGACGAGGACACCGAGTCCTCCGAGGGGTAGCCGGTGCGCAGCGGCTACCTTGGCCTCGGCTCCAACGTCGGCGACTCGGCCACCCATCTGCGGGCGGCGATCGAGCTGCTGGAGGCGGGGGGCGTCGAGGTCGAGGCCCTCTCTTCCACCTCCGTGACCGAGCCGGTCGGCGAGATCCTCGACCAGCCCGACTTCCTCAACGCCGCGATCCGCATCCGCACCGGGCTGGAGCCCGAGGCGCTACTGGACGTCTGCAAGGCCGTCGAGGCCGAGCGCGGGCGCTCCTTCGATGCCCCTCGGCACAGCCCGCGCCCGCTTGACGTCGACCTGCTCCTACTCGGAGATATCGAGCTGAAGACCGATCGCCTCACCCTGCCGCATCCCGAGGTGACCAGCCGCCGCTTCGTCCTCGCACCGCTGCTGGAGCTCGACCCCGGGCTGACTCTTCCCGACGGGACCCGGCTCGCCGACGCGCTCGCGGCGCTACCGCCAGGGCAGCGCACGGACCGGGCCGGTCCCCTCTAGGCGGTCGCCGCCTCGCCGCGCAGCGGCTCGAGCCAGGCCGCGGGCAGGATCGGCGGGGTGCGGCCCGGGTAGTTCGGCACGACCCGCTTCGCCAGCGCTCCCGCGGGGCGGCTTTCGATCGCCGGGCGGAGGTCGTCGAGGGTCATCGCCAGGCCGAGGCTGGGAGCGATCTGGAAGTCGGCGGCGGTGAGCCGCTCCGCGTTCAGGACGCCGGCCGCGATCCAGTCGTCGATCCGCCGCAGCATCGCCGGGAGCTCGGCCAGTGACCGTCGGACGTGGTCGTCGTCGGCCTCGTTGAAGCGGGCCGAGAGGGCGACGATGGGCGCCGCGGTCTTCATCGCCAGTGAGATCGGCAGACCCAGCTTCGCGCCCTCGGAGTAGCTGCGCAGCGGCGTTCTGTCTCGCTTGATCGCCCACCAGAGGATCTGGCGCATAGGCGCCTGCAGCTCCTCGTCACCGAAGCGCTCTGCTTCCTCGACCGCGGAGCGCTTCTCCGGGTCGCTCGGAAACAGCGGCGGGTCCGGGCGCAGCCGCTCCAGCTCGCGAGCGATCTGGCGCGATCCCTGCACCTTGCTCCCCTCGATCTTGAGAGCGGGAACGGTGATGCCCGGGAAGCCGAGGGCGCGCAGCGCGATCTTGGAGATCACCGGCAGCAGGTCGATCCGCTTGTAGGCGATCCCCTTGTGCTCGAGCATCAGCTGCGCGGCAATGCTCGGGTGCGATGCCGGGATGACGTAGAGCCTGGCTTCCACTGCACCATCTTATGCACTCGTAACGGGCCGGCGACGCCGGTAATACTTCGCCAATGCTGCTGGCCGTGGATATCGGCAACACCCAGACCCATCTCGGCGCCTTCGAGGGCGAGCGACTGGTCGAGCACTGGCGCTTCCAGACCCGCGCCGGGGCGACCGGCGACGAGCTCGCCGAGCGGATCGGCGGGCTGATGGCCCTGCGGGACATGGGCCTGAGCGAACTCGACGCCGTCTGCGTCTCCTCGGTGGTTCCGCCGCTCGGCACCCAGTACGAGCAGCTGACCGAGCGCTACCTGGAGGCCGACTGCCTGCGGATCGCTCCCGGAATCAAGACGGGCATGCCGATCCGGATCGACAACCCGCTCGAGGTCGGCGCCGACCGTCTGGTCAACGCCGTCGCCGCATACGACGTGGTCGGCGATGCCTGCGTCGTCGTCGACTTCGGCACCGGCATCAACTTCGACGCCGTCTCCGCCAAGGGCGAGTACCTGGGCGGCGCGATCGCCCCGGGGCTGGAGATCTCGCTCACCGCCCTGGTCGAACGTGCGGCGCGCATCCCCCGGATCGAGCTGGGGGAGCCGGAGGCGGCGATCGGTCGCTCCAGCCGCGCCGCGATCCAGTCGGGCGTCGTCTACGGCTTCGCCGGCCTGATCGACGGCATCGCCCGCCGGATCGAGGAAGAGCTCGGCGAGGCACGCTTCCTCGCCACCGGCGGGCTGGCCTCCGTCATCGTTCCCTTCACCGAGATGATCGACGAGGTCGAAGACCTGCTTACGCTGAAAGGGCTCCGGCTGATCTATGACCGCAACCAATAGACAGCCGCCTCCTCCGCTCCGGCGAGGAGTCGAGAAGCCAGATGTGGATGTGCCCTCGCTCCGGCGTCGGGGGGCGGTCGGCCTCACCACGCCGTTGGAGATCGGTGGCGTGCCGATCTCCAACCGGGTCCTGCTGGCGCCGCTGGCGGGCATCGGCAACTGGTTCGTGCGGCTGCAGGCCAAGCGACACGGCGCCGGCCTGGCCGTATCGGAGATGGTCTCGAGCTTCGCCCTGCACTACCGCAACGAGCGCACCCTGCGGGACCTGATGCGAATCCATCCCGACGAGCACCCGGTCTCGGTCCAGCTCTTCGGCCACGACGCCGAGGTGATGCGCTCCGGCGCTGCGATCGCCGCCGAAGCGGGCGCCGACCTGATCGACATCAACATGGGTTGCCCCGTGCCGAAGGTCCGCCGCACCGGCGCCGGGGCGCAGCTGCTGCGCGACCCCGAGCTGGCGCTGGCGCTGGTCCGCGGCGCCGCCGAGGGCAGCGGCCTCCCCGTGACGGTGAAGATCCGCTCGGGGATCGAGGCGGGGGACCGCTCCGGCTTCGACCTTGCCGTGCGGCTGGCCGAGGAGGCCGGGGTGGCCGCGATCGGCTTCCATCCCCGCGCCGCGACCAAGGGTCACAAGGGAGACCCCGACTATGCGCTGACCCGCGCACTGGTCGAGCGCGTGGAGGTGCCGGTGATCGTCTCCGGCGGCCTCAACACGGCCGAGGCGGCGCGGACGGCCTACCGCGAGTCCGGCGCCGCCGCGGTGATGATCGCCCGCGGATCCCTCGGCAACCCATGGCTGTTCCAGGAACTGACCGGTCGCCGCGCCGAGCCGCCGAGTCGCGACGAGGTGGTCGCCGAGCTGCTCTGGGTGATCGATCGCGCCGAGGAGCACCTCGGAACGGAGAGGGCCGAGCGCTACCTGCGCAAGTTCTACCCCTGGTACGCGGAGCGCCTGCGGGCGCTGGGGGACGTCGCCGAGGAGCTCCAGCGCCGCGCCGACCTGACCCGCGCCAGGGAGCTGATCGGCGCTCTCGCGGAACCTGTCGCCGTTGCCTAGAGGGTCCCTGATTGCCGGGCTCGGAGCCTCGCTATAATCCCGCGACTCTGTGCCCGGGTGTGGCGAGGTAAGCGGCCACACCGGGGCGTTTTTTTCGCTCAGGGAGTCGGTTCGCGGCTCTCCCCAACCCAAAAGCGAGGTCGTTCACGTGAGTCGTCAGGCTGTCATCACCCCGGAGGGGCTCGAGAAGCTGAAAGAGGAGATCGAGTTCCTCTCGACGACCAAACGCCGCGAGGTCGCGGCGCGGATCAAAGAGGCGCGCGAATTCGGCGACATCTCCGAGAACGCAGAATACGACGACGCCAAGAACGAACAGGCCCTGCTCGAGGGGCGGATCGCCCAGCTAGAAGAGCGCCTGCGTCGCGCCACCGTGATCGACGAGAACGCACTCAGCACAGACGAGGTCGGCTTCGGCTCCGTCGTCCACGTCAAAGACCAGAAGACCGGCGACTCGCAGAAATTCCAGATCGTCGGATCGACCGAGGCCAACCCGGTCGAGCACAAGCTCTCGAACGAGTCGCCGATCGGCAAAGCGCTGGTCGGCCGCAAGCGCAACGACGTCGTCACCGTCGAGGTTCCGCGCGGGCCGAAGAAGAAACTCAAAATCACCAAAATCGAGAAGGTCTGACGGTCGATAGGCTCGCGCGGCGATGAGCGAGCCGGCCGAGCCCAGACCCTCCGACGTACTCCGCGACAGGCGGGAGAAGCTCGAGCGCATACGCGATTCGGGGATCGACCCCTTCCCGCACGAGTTCTCCCAGCGCGAGGACATCGCCGAGGTGCGGGCCGCCCACGAGGGCCTGGCGCCCGGAATGGAGACGGACTCGCGCCACCGCGTCGCCGGCCGCATCGTCGCCCGTCGCGGCCACGGCAAGGCCTGCTTCCTCGACCTCCGCGACGGCAGCGGCCAGATCCAGCTCCATGCCCGCGAGGACCTGCTCGGCGAGGAGGCCTTCCAGCTCCTGGTCAACCTCGACCTCGGCGACATCGTCGGCGTCGAGGGCACGGCGCTTGCGACGCGGCGTGGCGGGGAGCTGTCGCTGGCTCTCGATCACTGGCGCCTGCTCGCCAAGAGCCTGCGCCCCCCGCCCGACAAGTTCCACGGGCTCGAGGACACCGAGACCCGGTTCCGCCGCCGCGAGCTGGACCTGATCGCCAACGAGGACAGCCGCCGCATCTTCCGGATTCGCGCCCGCGCGGTCAGCGAGGTCCGGCGCTGGTTCGACGAACACGGCTACGTCGAGGTCGAGACCCCGGTCCTGCAGCCCCTCTACGGCGGCGCCCTGGCGCGTCCGTTCGTAACCCACCACAACGCGCTCGACCGCGACCTCTACCTGCGGATCGCCACCGAGCTCTACCTCAAGCGACTGGTCGTCGGCGGCGTCGACCGCGTCTACGAGCTGGGCAAGGACTTCCGCAACGAGGGCGTCTCCCACAAGCACAACCCCGAGTTCACGATGCTCGAGTGGTACGAGGCCTACGGCGACTACGAGAAGACGGCGCACGACCTCGAGCTGCTCGTCGCCGAGGTCGCCGAGCGGGTGCTGGGCACGACCAAGGTGCAGCGCGGGGAGGTCGAGATCGACTTCGCCCCTCCCTGGCGCCGGACCACCCTGCGCGAGTCGATCCTCGAGCGGGCCGGCCTCGACATCGCCGAGCATCCCACCAGGGAGGCGCTGGCGAAGGCGATGGGCACCGAGCCCGACCCGGCCGAGGGCTGGGGCAAGCTGGTGGACGGCCTGCTCTCGCGCGAGGTCGAGCCGGCACTGATCCAGCCGACCTTCATCTTCGACTACCCCGTCGAGCTGTCGCCGTTCGCCAAGGCCCATCGCTCCGAGGAGGGCATGGTCGAGCGCTGGGAGGCCTTCGCCGGAGGTGTCGAGATCGCCAACTCCTTCACCGAGTTGAACGACCCCGACGAGCAGCGGCGCCGTTTCGAACAGCAGGCGGCCGAGCGCAAGCGCGGCGACGAAGAGTCCCAGCCCTTCGACGAGGCGTTCATCGAGGCGCTTGAACAGGGGATGCCGCCGACCGGCGGGGCGGGGCTGGGCATCGATCGGCTGGTGATGCTCTTCACGGGGGCGACGACCCTGCGTGAAGTGCTGCTGTTTCCGGCGATGAAGACCTGAGCGATGGGCTGGGATGCCGTCGCGCGGCGATCCCGATCGTGGGGGGCGGTTGGATTGAGACTCTTTTCCTTTCGCCCGGCGCCGCAAAGGCCGCTCTTACCGGAGAGGCGCCGCAGCAAGCCGGACTGGCGGTCCCGGTATCGTTAAGAGACACAAGGGCGCCTTCCGATAAGGAGCGGGCGTCTGCCGGTACTAACTCGGGCCTACCGGGTTCGAGCCAGAAGAGGATTCATTTGTTCGAGCGATTCACCGAGCGGGCTCGTCAGGTCGTCGTCCTAGCGCAGGAGGAGGCCCGGACGCTCAAGCACAACTACATCGGCACCGAGCACATCCTGCTCGGCCTGCTCCGCGAGGAGGAGGGCCTGGCCGCCCGGGTCCTCGAGTCCCTCGACATCACCGTCGGAAGGGTGCGCTCGCAGGTCGTCCGCATCGTCGGCTCCGGCGAGGAGGTCACCTCCGGGCAGATCCCGTTCACGCCGCGCGCCAAGAAGGTGCTCGAGCTGGCGCTGCGCGAGGCGCTCTCGCTCGGCCACAACTACATCGGCACCGAGCACATCCTGCTCGGCCTGGTGCGTGAGAACGAGGGCGTCGCCGCCCGCATCCTGCTCGACTTCGACGCCGACTCCGACAAGATCCGCAATGAGGTGATCCGGATGCTGTCCGGCCCCGGCGGGCGCCGTCAGGGCAGCGGTGGCGGCGGCGGTCAGGGCGAGGGGAAGAAGTCTTCGAAACTGCTCGACCAGTTCGGCCGCAACCTGACCCGCCTCGCCGAGGAGGGCAAGCTCGACCCGGTGATCGGCCGCGAGACCGAGATCGAGCGGATCATGCAGATCCTCTCCCGCCGCACCAAGAACAACCCGGTGCTGCTGGGCGAGCCCGGCGTCGGCAAGACCGCCGTGGTCGAGGGGCTGGCCGCTCGCATCAACAAAGGCGAGGTCCCCGAGCTGCTCAAGAACAAGCAGATCTACACGCTCGACCTGGCGGCGCTGGTCGCCGGCTCGAAGTACCGCGGCGAGTTCGAGGAGCGCCTCAAGAAGGTGATGAAAGAGATCACCCAGCGCGGCGACATCATCCTCTTCATCGACGAGCTCCACAACCTGGTCGGCGCCGGCGCCGCCGAGGGCGCGATCGACGCCGCCTCGATCCTGAAGCCGGCCCTGGCTCGCGGTGAGCTGCAGACGATCGGCGCGACCACGCTCGACGAGTACCGCAAGTACCTCGAGCGCGACTCCGCCCTGGAGCGCCGCTTCGCCCAGATCAAAGTCGACCAGCCCTCCCCCGAGGACACCGTGAGGATCCTCGAAGGCCTGCGCGAGCGCTACGAACAGCACCACCGGGTGACGATCAACGACGAAGCGCTGGCTGCCGCTGCCGAGCTCGCCGACCGCTACATCTCCGACCGCTTCCTGCCCGACAAGGCGATCGACCTGATCGACGAGGCCGGCTCGCGGATGCGGATCAAATCGATGAGCACGCCCCCGGTGTACCGCGACCTCGAGGAGGAAATCGAGACGACGCGGCGCGAGAAGGAGGCCGCGATCGAGGCCCAGGAGTTCGAAAAAGCCGCCAACCTGCGCGACACCGAGCGCCAGCTGACGACCCGCAAGCGCCAGCTCGAAGACGAGTGGGCCGAGGGCGAGAACGGCGAGCGCCCGGTCGTCGGCGAGGAGGAGATCGCCGACATCGTCTCGATGTGGACCGGGATCCCCGTCTTCAAACTGACCGAGGCCGAGACCAAGAAGCTGATCCGGATGGAGGAGGAACTCCACAAGCGCGTGATCGGCCAGGAGGTCGCGATCACCGCCGTCTCGAAAGCGATCCGCCGCTCCCGCGCCGGGATCAAGGATCCGAAGCGGCCGGCCGGCTCGTTCATCTTCCTCGGCCCTCCGGGGTCGGCAAGACCGAGCTCGCCCGCACCCTCGCCGACTTCCTCTTCGGCGACGAGGAGGCGATGGTCCGGATCGACATGTCCGAGTACATGGAGAAGCACGCGGTCAGCCGCCTGGTCGGCTCGCCCCGGGCTACATCGGCTATGACGAGGGCGGTCAGCTGACCGAGGCCGTGCGCCGCAAGCCCTACTCGGTGCTGCTGCTCGACGAGATCGAGAAGGCCCACCCCGGACGTCTTCAACATCCTCCTGCAGATCCTCGAGGACGGCGCCTGACTGACGCCCAGGGTCGCACCGTGGACTTCCGCAACGCGATCGTGATCATGACCTCGAACATCGGCGCCTCGGAGATCTCCAAGAACACCTCGATCGGGTTCACCGTCTCCGACGAGACCGGCATGTCCTACGGCGACATGAAGAACCGGATCATGAGCCGACCTGAAGAAAGTCTTCCGGCCCGAGTTCCTCAACCGGATCGACGAGGTCATCGTCTTCCACAAGCTGGCCAAGGACGAGGTGAAGGAGATCATCGACCTGATGATCAACCGGGTCCGCGTCCAGGTCGCCGAGCACGAACTGCAGCTGGAGCTGACCGACGAGGCGAAGGACCTGCTGGTGGAGAAGGGCTGGGACCCCTCGATGGGCGCCCGTCCGCTGCGCCGGGCGATCCAGCGCTACATCGAGGATCCGCTTGCCGACGAAGTCCTGCGCAAAGGCCAGATGACCCCCGGCTCGACCGTGATGGTAGCCCGCGATCCCTCCGGGGACGAGGAGGACCACCCCCTCAGCCTCGAGATCATCGACCCGAAGAAACCGCAGAGGAAGCCGCTGCAGAAGCCTGAGCCCAGAAGGTCAGGTGGGCGCCAAGAAGGGCGCGGACGGCGAGCACGGGCCCGAGGGCGGCACTCCTCGCCTCTCGGCGACACCGAGTCCTGAGCGAGGCGCTGCCGTGAGCCAGCCGGGCCGCAGCGCTGTCGGGACCTGGAGCGGCGGCCGGTTCATGCACTTCGGCGAGGCGATCGAGGAGGATCGCCTCGCCGCGCTGCTGCGCCCCGGCGACGGCATCGACACCGTGCTCAGCGCCGACGCCTACGGCAAGGGCGGCGCCGACAGCGTCCTCGGCATCGCCCTGCGAGGCGTGCCACGCGAGTCATACACCGCGGTCGGCGCCGTCGGCCACGACTTCTACGAGGGCGAGCGCGACGGCGCCAAGGGCTTCCCGCGCTTCACCGACCCGCGGCTGCGGGGGCCGGATCGGTATGCGGACTACCTGCGGATGGCGACCGAGCGCAGCCTGGAGCGGATCGGCATCTCATCCTTCGACGTCCTGCTGCTCCACAACCCCGACCGCATCGGCTACACCAGCGAAGCGGTCTGGGACGGCATGGCGGCCCTGCGCGAGGCGGGCCTGGCGGAGCAGATCGGCGTCGCGCCGGGTCCCGCCAACGGCTTCACGCTCGACCTCATCTCTTGCCTGGAGCGCTTTGGCCAGCGGATCGACTGGGCGATGATCATCCTCAACCCGTTCGAGCCCTGGCCCGGCGAGCTCTGCCTCGAGGCCGCCGAGCGCCACGGGGTCCGGGTCCTCACTCGCGTTGTCGATTTCGGCGGCATCTTCTGGGGCGATATGCGACGCGGCATGGAGCTTCCGTCCGCCGACCACCGCGCCTTCCGGCCCGCTGGCTGGATCGAGGTGGGGCTCGAGAAACTGGAGCGGGTGCTGCCGTACGGGGAACGCGCCGGGCTGACCCCGATCCAGCTCGCCTGCCAGTGGAACCTCGCCCACCCGGCCGTCGAGTGCGTCGCGCCCACGCTGATCCAGGAGGCCGGCCCGGAGGCGCGGCCGGTCGAGGAGAAGCGGGCCGAGCTGGCGGCCACGCCCGCCGAGCAGCGCCTCAGCGAGGAGGACGTCGCGGAGATCCGGGCGATCGGCGACAACAGCGGCTGCATGGCGCTCAAGGGGGCGAGCCCCGTCCATGAGGGCGAAGAGCGCGCCGACGCCTGGCCGCTCAGCGATGAGCTGGCCGAGGTCGGCGGTCGCTGGGGGATCGATCCGGGCCGCGACCTGGTCGCCACCGCCGGCTGAGTGATCGACGCGAAGCGCAGGCCCTGGTGGACCCTTGCCGGCGCCTGCTCGGGCCTCTTCCTGCTGATGCTCGACTCGACCGTGGTGGCGCTGGCGCTGCCGGCGATCCACGGCGACGTCGGCGCCAGCGCGGAGGGCCTCCAGTGGGTGATGAACGGCTACCTGTTGACGATCGCGGTGCTGGTCGTCACCGCCGGCCGCCTCGGCGACATGTTCGGCCGCAAGCGCGTCTTCATCGCCGGCATGGCCGTCTTCGCGATCGGCTCAGTCGTCTCCGGGGCGGCGGGCGACCAGGTGGAGCTGATCGTCGGCCGGATCCTGCAGGGAGCCGGCGCGGCGCCGATGCTCTCACTCTCACTGGCCCTCGTCTGCAACGCCTTCTCCTCGGCCGACCAGCCGCGCGCCCTCGGCATCTGGGCTGCGGTTTCCGCGGTGGCGCTGGCGATCGGGCCTCTGGTCGGCGGCGTACTGATCGAAATCGATTGGCGGGTGATCTTCTGGATGAACCTGCCGGTAGCCGCGGTCGGCGTCGCGATTACCGCCGTCGCCGCGCCCGAGTCGACTGACCCCGGCGCCGGGACCCGGGTCGACTGGGCCGGGCTCGCGGCACTCAGCGGCGGCCTCACCGCGGTCGTCCTGGCCCTGGTCCAGTCCCGTGCCTGGGGCGCCGCGACCGTGATCGGCCTGGGACTGCTCGGCTTCGCCTCGCTGCTCGCCTTCTGGTCGATCGAGCGCCGCGTCCGGGAGCCGATCGTCGATTTCGCGCTGTTTCGCAATCGGCCATATTTCGGCGCCAGCGCCGCCGCCTTCTGCCTGGTCGGCGCCTACTGGGCGGTGATGTTCTTCCAGCCCCAGTACCTCCAGGACGTGCGCGGGCACTCACCGATCGCCAGCGGCCTGATGATCCTCCCGATCACCGTCCCGATGATCTTCATCTCGCCGTTCTCGGGCCGGCTGATCGCCCGCTTCGGGGCCCGCCGGCTGATGACGGCCGGGATGGCCTGCGGGGTCACCGGGCTGCTGGTCCTCACCCAGTTGGAGGCGACCAGCTCCTACGCTCTGCTGCTGGCCGGCTACCTGCTGTTCGGGGTCGCGCTCGGCCTCGTCTACGCGCCGATGTCGACCGCGGCTATGGCCGCGATGCCCGGGGAGAAGGTGGGGATCGCCTCCGGCGTGCTGGCGATGGACAGGGTGCTGGCCGGCGCTGTCGCCCTGGCGGCCACCGGCGCCGTCTTCCACGCGCTGCTCGGCGGCGGTCACTCGTTCTCTGCGGCGCTCGCCGGCTCCACCTGGGTCGTCGTCGTCCTCTGCACGCTCGGGGTCGGCTTCACCTGGGCCTTCGTCGGCGACCCGCGCTGGCCCGGGCCCGACCCCGCCGTCGCCGGGCAGCCGCCGCCGGGAGAGCTTCAGCACCATCGTCATCATCGGCGCTTCCACCTCTGAGCGCCGGAAAAGGCGCAGTCGCCGCGCCCGAGCCAGCCGTCCGCCTTGACAATATCCATCCCGACCTGTCCACTCGGATATCGGCGGGCCGCATTCCAGAGCGCTTTTTGCCATCCTAGACGTGATGCCTTCTTTGTCCGGGGATGAGCTCCATGAGCTTTCTGAACGTCAGGATCCTCGACTACTGAGGGCCCTGGATGTGGTCGCCCCCGGCGGCTCGCTGCGGGAGGGAATCGACAACATCGTCCACTCGCGGACGGGCGGCCTGCTCG
Organism: Solirubrobacterales bacterium; assembly: GCA_046330295.1. Lineage (GTDB taxonomy): Bacteria > Actinomycetota > Thermoleophilia > Solirubrobacterales > 70-9 > VAYN01. The sequence continues at coordinate 37,440 of JAXLTB010000003.1, forward strand.
TCGTCTGCGACCTCGACGAGATCTCGCACCTGCTCTCGGGAGGGATCAAGCTCGACGTCGACTACACGCCGGCGATGCTCTACCAGGTGGCGAAGATGGACGGCGCGATCGTGCTCAACGGCGAAGCGACCAAGATCGCCTGGGCCAACGTCCAGCTGATGCCGGACCCGACGATCCTCTCCTCCGAGACGGGGACCCGTCACCGCACCGCCGAGCGCGTCTCCAAACAGACCCCGGCGCTGGTCATCGCGATCTCCCAGCGGCGAGACGTCGTCTCCCTCTATGTAGAGGGGACCAAGTACATCCTCCAGGAGATCCCCGCCGTTCTCGCCAAAGCCAACCAGGGCTTGGCGACCCTGGAGAAGTACCGCGAGCGCCTCAACCAGGTCTCGGCCCGCCTCACCGTGCTCGAGTTCGAGGGCGGCGGCGTCCTCCACGACGCCCTCGCCGTCCTCCAGCGGGCCGAGCTGGTGACCCGGATGGCCGTCGAGGTCGAGCGCTACATCGTCGAGCTCGGCACCGAGGGCCGTCTGATCGAGATGCAGTTGGAGGAGACGATGGTCGGCGTCGCCGCCGACAAGACCGCCCTGATCCGCGACTACTCGGTCGAGGACTCCGAGCAGAACCTGACCGCGGTGCTGCAGGCGCTGAGCCGGATGCCCCACCAGGACGTGCTCGACTTCGGTCGTCTAGCCGAACTGCTCGGCTATGACCGCAAGCTCAACACCCTGGACTTCCCGGTCGCGCCGCGCGGCTACCGCGTACTGGGCCGCGTGCCCCGCATCCCCAAGCTTGTCGTCCAGAAGATCACTCAGGAGTTGGGCGGGTTGGAAGAGGTCTTGGCGGCCTCCGACGCCGAACTCGCCGCCGTCGACGGTGTCGGTCCATCCCGGGCCAAGGACATCCGCGAGGGTCTGCGCCGGCTCCAAGAGGTCGATCTGGTCGATCGGTACTTATAGATCCGACGGCGATGGACGCCGTCGAAGACGAAAGGAGCCACCGATTTCCGAGCTAGACGAGGCCATGGAGGCAGTCTTCGAGGAGGACGTCGTTTACGTCTGTGACTTCGAGGAGGGCGACAAGGTCGTCTATCCCCACCATGGGGCGGGCCTGGTGCTGACGAAAGAGACCCGTGAGCTGATGGGGAGCGAGCGTGAATACCTCACGATCAAGATCCTCCACAACGAGCTGACGGTGATGGTCCCCTGTGAAAACGCCGGTAAAGCCGGCCTGCGGCGCGTCATCGACGAGGAGGAAATCAAGAAGGTCACGGAAGTCCTCACCGACGACGTCTCGGAGATGCCGAAGAACTGGAACCGGCGTTTCAAGTACAACCGCGAGAAGATCAAGACGGGAGACGTCTTCGAGCTGGCCGAGGTCGTTCGAAACCTCGCGATCCGAGAGATGGAGAAGGGCCTTTCCACCGGCGAGAAGCAGATGTACACCCGGGCGAAGAAGATCCTCGCGTCCGAGTTCATGTACGCGCTCGACAAGGATGAGGAGGGCGCGGAGGAGTACCTGGACGGGCTGCTGGAGGAGCGCTTCGCGACCACGGCGTAAAGCCGCCGCAGTCACGGCCCTCATCGCGGCCGCCGGCTCCGGGGAGCGTCTCGGAGCCGGCGGTCCGAAGGCCTTCGTGCCGCTGGCGGGAAAACCGATGATCGAATGGTCGATCGACGCCTTCAGGGCGTGCGATTCGGTGCACTCGATCGTCGTCGCGGCGCCGCCCGGCCATGTTCACGATCTCGCCGGGCACGACCTCGGCGTCGTCTCCGGCGGCGCCACCCGGGCGCGATCCGTCGCCAATGCGATGGAGGCCGTGGGCACCGCGCTGGTGGCCATCCACGACGCCGCCCGCCCGCTGCTCACACCGGAGCTGGTCGAAGCGCTGGTGGCCAGCCTCGACGACTCGCCGGAGGCCGCGGGCGTCATCGCCGCCACCGCGGTCACCGACACGATCAAGGAGGCCGGGGAGGGGACGAGACCTGCATTGGGCACGCATGCCGTGCCGAATGCAGGTCTCGTCGTGAGCAGGACCGTCGATCGGTCACGGCTGTGGGCGGCGCAGACGCCTCAGGTATTCCGAACGGATGCGCTGCGCGAGGCGCTGGGCGGCTCGCCCGAGAAGCTCGACGAGGCGACCGATGAGGCGATGATGATCGAGATGGCGGGCGGGGCGGTGCTGATCCACTCCACCGGGCCGGAGAACCTCAAGGTGACGACGCCGCTGGACCTCCGCGTCGCCGAGATGCTGCTCGCGGAACGGTCCGCCGGCCCGCGCTGACCGGCGTTAGCCCCTCACGGCGGTGCTGAGCGCCGCGAGTCCGTCATCAGGACCCAGACCAGGACCGCCGCGAAGCTGAGCTGGCCGACTCCGAAGGCGACGCCGAGGCTGACCGCGCCCAGCAGCTCGGCGACGGCGGTGCCCGCGGCGAAGGCGAGCGCTAGGAGGAGTAGCTGGCGGCCCATGCCCGGCGGAGTCTAGGCTCCCGGCGCAGCAGGGTCGACGCACCGCCGGGAGCCTGCTTGTCTTAGGCTCGTTCCATGCTGACCGACTACCACCTCCACCTGCGCCCGGACGACGGCGATACGCCGGCCGAGCGATTCTTCAGCGCCGAGAATGTGGACCGCTACCTGGCGGCGGCGGCCGAGGTCGGGATCGAGGAGCTCGGCGTCTCCGAGCACGTCTACCGCTTCCGCCAGGCCCTCGATCTCTGGCGCCATCCGCTCTGGCTCGAAAACGCGCACGACGACATCGACGCCTACTGCGAGTTCGTTCGCTCCACCCCGCTGAGGCTCGGGGTCGAGTGTGACTTCATCCCCGGCGCCGAAGAGCGCACGGCAGCGCTGCTCGAGGCGCGCGAATTCGACTACGTCGTCGGCTCCGTGCACTTCGTCGGCGACGGCGACGCCGCGGTGGACCACACCGGATTCGACGTTTGGGAGGGCGGCGACGACGCCAACGAGATCTGGCGGCGCTACTTCGAGGCGCTCGCCGGATGCGCGCGCTCGGGCCTCTTCGACATCCTCGCCCACCCGGATCTGGTCAAGGTCTGGGGCCGCGCCCGGCCGCTCCCCGACCGCGACCTGCGCGGGTTCTACGAGCCCGCGATCGAGGCGATCGCGGAGAGCGGGATCGCGGTCGAGATCTCGACCGCCGGCCTGCGCAAGCCGGTCGGCGAGCTCTACCCGGCGCGCGGCTTCGCGGAGATGTGCATCGAGGCCGGCGCGCCCTTCGCGCTTTCCTCCGACGCACACCTGCCAGAGCAGGTCGGCTTCGAGTACGACCGCGCGCTCGAGTTCCTCGACGGCCTCGGAGTGGAGGAGATATGCGTCTTCGAGCAGCGCCAGCGCCGCCTCGTTCCGCTCGGCAACAGGGTGCGCTGACGGTGGTCGGGATCGGCTACGACAGCCATCGCTTCGCCGCCGAGCGCCGCCTGGTGCTCGGTGGGGTGGAGATCGAGCACGAGATGGGCCTCGCCGGCCATTCCGACGCCGACGTCCTCACCCACGCGGTGATCGACGCGATCCTCGGCGCCGGCGGTGGCGGCGACATCGGCACGATGTTCCCCGACGACGAGGAGCAGTGGAAGGGCGCCGATTCGATCGACCTGCTGCGGACCGTGGTCGGGACGATCGCCGGGCCGATCGTCAACGTCGACGCCACCCTGATCTGCGAGAGCCCTCGCCTCGGCCCCTACAGGGCGGAGATGGAGAGGATCCTCGGCGAGGCGACCTCGGCCCGGGTCAGCGTCAAGGCGAGCAGCAACGAGGGAATGGGTTGGATCGGGCGGGGCGAGGGCATCGCCTGCATCGCCGTTGCGATGGTCGGGAGCGAATAGTCTTCATCGTTCGATGGCGAATCTGAGCCTGAACGTGTCGAGGCTGCGAACCTCGATCGAGGATTCCCTGTTCGAGGCCAAGGTGCTGCGCGAGGCGGGCATCCTGACGCCGATGCGTCCCGACAAGGCGCTGAAGATCGGGTCCACCTTCCTGCGCTGGGGCGCTTCCCCGGCAACCGGCATCGCCACCGCCGCGATCCACTACCCGCACGAGATCGCCGTCATCGACGAACGTGGCTCGCTCAGCTTCGAACGCCTGCACCGGCGCTCCAACGCCCTTGCCCACGCCTTCGCCGAGATGGGGGTCGGCTACGGGGACGGGATCGGGATCATGTGCCGCAACCACCGCGGCTTCCTCGAGGCGACTCTGGCCGCAGCCAAGCTCGGGGCCAGCGCGCTTTACCTCAACACGATGTTCGCCGGCCCGCAGCTGGCCGAGGTGACGCAGCGCGAGGGGCCGAAGGCGCTGGTCCACGATGAGGAGTTCACCGGGCTGCTGGAGGGGGTCGACCGGTCGGTCGCGCGGGTGGTGGCATGGACCGACGGCGATGCCGCCGGAGCGGTCACCCTCGACCAGCTGATCGCCGCCGGCGACGACACCGACCTGAAGCCGCCGCCCGACAAACCGCGCTTCGTGATCCTCACCTCGGGCACGACCGGCACGCCGAAGGGCGCCCAACGATCGAGCCCGGACCGCCTGCTGACGGTCGCGGCGCTGATCGACAAGATTCCCTTCCGCAGTCGCATGACGATGATGATCGCGGCACCGCTCTTCCACTCCTGGGGCTTCTTCCACTTCATCATCAGCCTGCCCACCGCCTCGACCATGGTGCTGCAGCGCCGCTTCGATCCCGAGGGGACGCTGCGCGCGGTCCAGCGCAGCCGCGCGGACGTGCTCGCCGCGGTGCCGGTGATGGTCCAGCGGATCCTCGGGCTACCCGACGAGACGCTGGCCTCCTACGACCTATCGTCGCTGCGGATCACCTCGCTCTCGGGCTCGGCCCTGCCCGGGGAGCTGGCGATCGCCTGGATGGACCGCTTCGGCGACACTGTCTACAACCTCTACGGCTCGACCGAGGTCGCCTACGCGACCGTCGCGACCCCCGAGGACCTGCGCGCCGCTCCCGGGACCGCGGGCCGGCCCCCCCGCGGAACCAAGGTGCGCCTCTACGACGACGACGGCAACGAGGTGCCGTCCGGCTCGGTCGGGCGGATCTTCGTCGGCAACGAAATGTCGTTCGAGGGCTACACGGGCGGCGGCAACAAAGAAGCGATCGACGGTCTGCTCTCCAGCGGCGACGTCGGCCATATCGACTCTGACGGCAGGCTCTTCATCGACGGCCGCGACGACGAGATGATCGTCTCCGGGGGCGAGAACGTATTCCCGCGGGAGGTCGAGGACCTGATCGCGGACCACGGGGGCGTGGCGGACGTCGCGGTGATCGGCGTCGAGGACGCCGAGTTCGGCCAGCGGCTGAAGGCCTTCGTGGTCGCCAAGGCCGGGGTGGAGCTGTCCGCCGCCGACCTCAGCGCCCACGTCAAGGCGAACCTCGCCGCCTACAAGGCGCCCCGCGAGGTCGAGTTCCTCGACGAGCTTCCGCGCAACGCGACCGGCAAGGTTCTCAAGCGCGAGCTGCACGCCCGCGAGGCGAAGAGGTCCAGCTGAGGGCCATCCCGCGGAAATTGCGGGCAAAGTGGCTGCGTCCCGGGTGGCGTCACTTCCGGCGCCCATAGTAGTTTGCCCAGGCATGAGTGATCCAGCGAGGCAGCTGAAAGTGGTCGGAGAAGCGACTCAGACCATCCACGGCGTCGCCCAGCAGGCTCTCGAGTGGGTGCGCGTCAGCGAGGAGCGGGTGGCTGAGGCCGAGGCACGCGGGGAGCGCATCCGGGCCGAGCTGAAGGAGCGGGCGATGGGAACGCTGCGCACGGTCTCCTCGGAGGCTCGCGAGCGGATCGCCGCCGAGCGCAAGGCGAGGCGCGAGGCCGAGGTCAGGGTCGCCGGCGCCGAGCAGGGCCGTGACCGCGCCGAGCAGGCGTTCGAGGAGCTCCAGCAGCGCTCCCAGCTCGAACGCGGAGAGATCGTGGCCCAGACATCCCGGGCCCGCGCCGAGGCCGAGCGAAAGGCCACCGATGCGCGCCGCCAGGCCGAGCAGAAGGTTTCCGAGGCGATGGAGAAGATCGACGAGGAGGTGGCCCGCCGGGTCGCCGAGGCGCGCCGGGAGATCGAGGCCGAGACCGATCGCCGCGTCGCCGCCGCCGAGCAGCGCGCCGCTGATGCCGAGGCCCGCGCGGACGAGGCCCACGAGACCGCGGTGCGGCTGGAGACCGAGATCGAGCGGCGGGTGATGGAGGGCACCGAGGAGGTTCGCCGGGAAGCGGAGGAGAGCGTCCGCAAGCTGGTCGAGAAGGTCGAGCGGGAGGCCGAGGAATCGGCCCGGGCCCGGGCCGACGACCAGCTGCGCGTCGAGTCCGATCGGATCCGGATCCAGGCCCAGCGGCGCGAGGAGCGCGCGAGGGCCGCCACCGAGGACGAGATCAAGGCCAGCGTGAGCCGCGCCAGGCGCGAGGCCCAGGCGGCCGCCGAGGAGACGGCCCCCGCCTGGCTGCGCAGCGAGTCAAACGCCTCGACGGCGGGCTACCGCACGTTTTGATCTAACCTCGGCCCCGCGATGCGCGAGGTGCGGATCAGGGACACGCTCAGCGGTGAGCCGCGGGCACTTGACCCCACCGGGGAGGTGGGGATCTACGCCTGCGGGCCGACCGTCTACAGCCGCATCCACGTCGGCAACGCTCGGCCCTTCGTCGTCTTCTCGCTCTTCGCCCGCTTCCTGCGCTCCGAGGGTTACGCGACCCGGCTGGTCATCAACGTCACCGACGTCAACGACAAGATCTACGCCGCCGCGACAAGGATGGGGGAGCCCTCGGCCGAGTTCGCGGCGCGGATGACCGCCGCTTACCTCGAGGACACCGATCGGCTCGGGCTCGGCCGCCCCGACGCCGAGCCCCTGGCGACCGAGACAATCGGCGGCATCGTCGCCCTGATCGCCGACTTGGTCGAGTCCGGTTACGCCTACGAGTCCGGCGGCGACGTCTACTTCCGCGTCCGCAGCTTCGAGGGCTACGGCAAGCTCTCCAACCGACGAACCGAGGACATGGACCAGGGCGAGGAGGCAGGCGCGGCCTCGCTCAAGGAGGACCGGCTCGACTTCGCCCTCTGGAAGGCGCACAAGGAGGGGGAGGACACGAGCTGGGACTCGCCCTGGGGCCGCGGCCGACCGGCCTGGCACGTCGAGTGCTCGGTGATGGCCGAGCAGGAGCTGGGCGCGTCGTTCGCGATCCACGGCGGCGGCTCCGACCTCGTCTTCCCCCACCACGAGAACGAGATCGCGCAGTCCGAGGCCGCCGGGCGCCCCTTCGCCCAGATCTGGATGCACAACGGCATGGTCGAGGCCGACGCCGCGAAGATGTCGAAATCGGAGGGCAACATCTTCCAGCTCTCCGAGGCGCTGGACGCCTACGGCCGCGAGGCCGTCGTCGACTACCTGATCTCCGGGCACTACCGGCAGCCGCTCGCGTTCGGCCCCGCGCAGATGGAGCAGGCCGTGGCCCGGGTCGAGCGCCTGCGCAACTTCTTTCGCGAGCACCCGATCGGCGAGGAAGACAGGGCGTCGCCCTCCGACGCCACGGCGGCGCGGATCTCGGCCTTTCGCGACGCCCTCGCCGACGACTTCAACACCCCGCGGGCGATGGCCAAGGCCTTCGAGCTGGTCGCCGAAGCCAACCGCGGCGATGTGGCCGGGGCGCCGGTGGCGCTGCGGGAGATGCTCGAGCTGGTCGGGCTCGGCTCGCTGGCCGCCACCGAGGAGTCCGCCGGCTCGGAGGCTGAGGTGCTGATGGCCGAGCGCGAGGAGGCCCGGGCGGCCAGGGACTTCGAGCGTGCCGACGCGATCCGCGACCGGCTCGCCGGGCTGGGTTGGGAGGTGCGGGATTCCGCCTCTGGCCCGCGCTTGGTCCGGCGATGAGATGGCCGAGTTGATCTACGGAAAGCGGCCGGTCGAGGAGGCCGAACGGGGGAGGCGCAGCGTACGTCGCGTCTGGCGCGCTCCGGAGACTGCAAGCGAGGAGCTGGAGCGGCTCTGCCGGTCGCCGGACCACCAGGGAGTGGTGGCCGAGGTCGATCCCTATCCATACGGGGACCCGCGTGCTCTGCTGCGAGGCGAGGACCCGCTGCTGGTCGCGCTGGACCAGGTGCAGGATCCGCGAAACCTCGGGGCTGTGTGTCGCTCGGCCGAGTTCGCCGGCGCCGCCGGCGTGGTCGTTCCAGAGCGCCGCTCCGCCGCGGTGACCGCCGCCACCTGCAAGGCGTCGGCGGGCGCGGTCGAGCACATCCAGGTCGCCCACGTCCGCAATCTCGCCGACTGGCTCGCCGATGCCAAGTCCGCCGGCTTCTGGATCTGGGGCGCCGACGCCGACGCCGAGCAGAGCCCCTGGTCGGTCGACCTGACCGGCCCTACCGTCCTCGTCCTCGGGGGGGAGGGCAGAGGGTTGCGTCCGCGAGTGGCCGCTTCCTGTGACGGTCTCATCGCGCTTCCCAAACGCGGCGTGGTGGAGTCGCTGAACGTCTCGGCGGCCGCGACCGCCCTGCTGTTCGAGGCGATGCGCCAGCGGACATAGCGCTCTCCGCACAGCCTCCAGCAGATGCAACGGCGGTTGCATCTGCGCAAGTTGGGGGTTGACAGAACTCCGCGCGCACGTAAACTAGCGGCCTAACAAGGGTGAACCTCAGCTTGAGTGTGAGGCACCCGCCGATAAGAGGCGCCTCGGGGGAGGTAAGCGGCGCCACGACCCTTCAGCAAGGAGAAGGATCTGTGGCTCTAACTACGCCTACGCACGAAATGCGAGTCCCCGCGGCTGGGCGCTCCGGCCACGCTCGGGCAGCTCAAGCTAACCCTCAAGCTGAGCTTGATGACCACTACCTCGTCGCCCTTGCCAAGGAGGGAAGGCCCGACGCCTACGACATGATCGTCCGCCGCTACCGCGGCTTCGTCCGGCTCAAGGCCTCGTCCTACTTCCTCCTCGGAGGCGAGTCCGACGACCTGATCCAGGAGGGGCTACTGGGCCTCTACAAGGCGATTCGGGACTACCGCACCGACCGCGAGTCGAGCTTCCGCAACTTCGCCGAGCTCTGCATCACCCGCCAGATCATCACCGCTGTGAAGACCGCGACCCGCAACAAGCACACCCCCCTCAACCAGTACGTCTCCTTCAGCCAGACGCCGGCGGCGGCCGGGGACTCCGAAACGACCCTGGACGAGATCCTGCCTGGACCGAGCGTCCACGACCCCGTCAACCAGGTGATCGCCACCGAAGAGCTGTCCAGCCTCGTCTCCTGCCTGTCGGGGGTCTCGGGCGTGCTCTCGGATCTCGAGAGCCGCGTCCTCTCGCTCTACCTGGACGGTCATTCCTACGAGGCGATCGCCGAGCGCCTGGAGTGCGACACCAAGACCGTCGACAACGCGCTTCAGCGCGTCAAGCGCAAGGTCGGCAACCACCTCGCCTCCCGCGAGGTCGCGGTCTAGGTCCGACCGGCGTCCGCGAGGACGTACTCGAGCAGCTCGCGACCATGGTCCGAGGCGACGGCGATGTCGTCGGCCTTGACTCGGACCCTGTGCAGGGACTGCATCCGCAGTACGTCGCCGTCGGTGCGACTGTTGGGGAAGACTCCGGCGTAGGAGACGCCGAGCCGCTCCAGGTGATCGGCTACCAGCGCGGTCGCCGGCTTCTCCAGGGGCAGATCGATGTAGATCGCATCGAGGCTGAGGCGGTGGAAGAGGTGGTGCCGCTCGGCCGCGATCGCCGTCTCCAGGTCGGCTCCGGGAACATGGACGGTGATCAGGGCGAGATTGTGGTCGCCGTCGACCTCGACCTGCAACTCGCTGCGCGAGGAGAGCTCGGTTTCCGCCGGCGGCTCGGCCAGCGAGCCGCGCAGCTGGCAGAGCTCCAGGGTCCGGCCGACGATCTCCCGGTGGCGCTCGGGCGCATAGACAGCGCGCTCATGGCCGTCGTTCAGCTTGGCGTAGAAGAGAGCCGCCGACTGCCGCTTCCGCGGCGCCGCGGCGGCTGCGTCGTTGGAGACCGTGGCCGGGATCCAGCCGAGCAGGAACCCGGTCTCGTGCGCACCCAGCTCGATGTTCGCGCGCTGGCTGTATGGGTGGGCGGCGGTCGCCTCGCTGTACATCCCCGCCAGCCCCCTGTCCCTCGCCCAATCCATCAGGAACCGCTTGGTGCGGGTGAACAGGTGCTGGCCGCGGGCGGCCGGGAGGGTGACCGCCTGCCCCGAGTGGGCGACCGAGTCTCCGGCCGCCGCGAGGCTGATTCCCTCGTGGCACAGCAGCTCCCCGGCGGCCGTCTCGGCCACGCAGGAGATGTATCTCCCGTCGGCCAGTCGCGCCTCCACCTCGGCCCTGTCGTAGACCCATTTGACGTCGTAGGTCTTGCCGTACGCGGCTTCGATCGCCCCGGTCAGCACGCTACCCTCGGTCGGGTTCAGGAACCTGAACGTCACCTCCATCTGCCTATTCTCGGCAGTGCGCCCGCCTAGCTCAACCTGGAAGAGCACCTGATTTGTAATCAGGAGGTTGCCGGTTCGATTCCGGCGGCGGGCTTGGGGGACCCGGCCCCGTCGCCCTTGGTGGCTCGGCGGACCGTTCCTTGCGCTGCTCGCTTGCCGCAACTCTGGTTGAGTTCTCTGTTTACCGTCACCGAGGCAGCAGCGTGTTCCCATTGCCGGGACCAATCAAAGGAGGACGGTGAATGATGGGCCGACAGCAGCAGGTGGAGCGTCCGCGCGTCGCGCGGAGTCGATGGGGCCGGCTCGGCGTCGCGGCGCTCGTGGTGGCGAGCGCCTGGGCGCTGCTCGCGGCGACGGCGGCGCAGGCCTCCACTGTGACGGTTGGCAGCGTCCTCCCGATCGCCTTCACTCCGACCCAATTCGAACAGGTGAAGACGCAGCTCAACACCGCTCTGCCGGAGCCGGGGGCGAACCTGGTCTCGCCGGTGACCGGCGCGATCGTGCGCTGGCGGGTCCAGGGAGCCAAAGGCGGCCCCTTCTTCCTGCGGGTGCTCCATCCCAACGGCACCGGTGCATATGAAGCAACCGGCACCAGCTTGCCGGCGATTCCGTCTGGAGCGGGGCTCCAGACATTCACCACGAACCTGCCGATCCACGCCGGCGACCTGATCGGCATCGATCCGACCGGCCCGACTGACGAAATCGGAGTTGCGGAAGTACCGGGAGCCAGTTACGCCTTCATCTTCCCGCCGCCTTTCGACGGCTCGACCGTGGCCCCGAGTGGAACCAAAACGGGCCGGGAGATCGAGCTCAGCGCCGAAGTCCAGCCGGCTCCGGCGATCACCGAGATCGCGCCGAGCTCGGGCCCGGTCTCAGGTGGCACCAAGGTGACGATCACCGGGAAGAACCTCACCGCGGCCAGCAAGGTCAGTTTCGGCCCCGAGTCGGCGTCCAGCTTCACGGTCGATTCCGACACCCAGATCACCGCGACTGCTCCGGCCCGCGCCAAGCCGGGCAAGGTCGACGTCAGCGCCACCACCCTCGCCGGGACCAGTGCGATCGTGAAGGCCGACGCCTTCACCTACACCGCCTGCGTGGTCCCGGGCCTGGGGGGCAGGAGCCTGAGATCGGCGAAGCAGCGCTTGAGGCAGGCCGAATGCACCCTCGGCAGGGTGAAGAAGGTCAGGGGAGCTCGACGGAAGAAGGGCAAGGTCGTCAAGCAGAGCCCCAAGGCGGGGAAGGTGCTCCCGCCCGGCTCCAAGGTCAGCGTGAAGGTGATCGGGTAGGCCCGGCCGCGAAGGTGCGGGGGACCGCGTTCAAGCGCCCCTCATCGTTTCGGTCGGCGATGGGGGTGCATCCCCTTAGGAATCGGGATCGCTCAGCACCCGGGCCTTCTCGGCCGCGAACTCCTCGTCGGTGAGGACGCCCTTCTCGCGCAGGTCCGCGAGGCGCTCCAGGCGCCGTAGACGGGCGTCCTCCGCGTCCCCCTCGAGCACCGCCGTAGGTGCCTCGGCGGCGGCGGGTCCACCCGCCGGGGGGCGTCTCATCTCGGGCAGCCGCAGTTTCGCGGCCCGCTCGCCGATGTTGGCGTCCTTGACCGCCCCGACCAATCGATCCCTGGTCTGCCCGAAGACGTCGCCGTACTCGGCGTCGGGGAATTCCTCGGCCGCCTGCTTGCGCAACTCGTGGATCCCGAAGGCGGCCATGCCGGCGACGATCAGGGTGGTGAGGAACGAGCGCAGGCCCTGGGTCGGCCCGGAGAGGAAGTAGATGCCGACGATGATCGCCAGCCCGGTGTAGACATATGCGGCGTGTTGCCTCAGCGTCGGCGCGATCACCCGTCGCGTGGCTCGGGCGGGCCTGCTCGGGGACGCGAGCCAGCCGGCGGCGGCGAAGAGGACGCCGACGATGATCACGGTGGTGGCGATGCTGGTCATCAGCGAGGTGCCGATCGTCCAGGCCGCTTCGCCCGCCGGCTTGACGCTCTCGGTGGTGACGAGCTGGCCGACGACGATCCCGCCGGCGACCTGGCGGGCGACGATCACCGCGAAGCCGGCGGCGATCAGCCCGATCCCGCTGAAGAGGACGGTTACCCAGCGCCCGTCGCGCGAGATGTAGATGGCGGCCGCGAAGACGGCGAAGGTGAGGATCGAAAGCACCAGGGCGAGGCCCTTGACCCCGATCGCGATGTTCTGCGCCGTCTTCAGCTGGTTGGAGTGGAGGATCTCGATCTGGCCGGCGTCGGGGGGGAGCTTTTCCGCCAGGCTCTGCCCGATGCCGACCTGGCCGGCGAGGTTGGTCAACATGCTGCCGAGGTTGAGGCTGACGTTCCCGTTTTCGGTCGAGACCGCTTCCCCCTTTTCTTCGAGCACGGCGACGAGCTGTTCATGGGCGGAGCGGTTCGCGTCCTCCCACAGCGACTGGGCAGTCGAGGTTTCCAGGACCTTTTCGGCGCCCGTGCCGGCCACCTGGCGCAGGCCACCGGCCGCGGGGCCGGCGAGTTCCTTGGTGTCGCCGGGGAGGATTTCCTTGAGTTCCTTCTCGACGTTGACATTTTCGTAGAGCTGGTCGACCAGATATTCGGCGACCGCGCTGCGGATCGTTTCGTTCTGCAGCAGGCGGTCGCTGGTGGAGACCCAGTCGTTGGTGTTGAGTGCCTGGCGCTCGATCCAGATCGCGAAGACGCTGAGGAAGGCGAGCACCGAGCCAAAGATCACAAGCCCTTTGACCGTACGTCGGCGTCCGCGGCTCATCGCCGGGATGGTATACGTGACCAATGAAGCTGGAGGGCATTCACCACATAACCGCGATCACCGAGGACGCCCAGCGCAACGTCGACTTCTACGCGGGAGTACTGGGCCTGCGGCTGGTCAAGAAAACCGTCAATCAGGACAACCCGACCGTCTACCACCTCTTCTTCGCCGACGAGGGCGGGGACCCGGGCTCGGACCTGACCTTCTTCGAGTACCCCGGGGTCCCGCAGGGCCGCGCCGGCGTCGGAATGGTCCACCGGATCGTCTGGCGTGTCGCCTCCGAGGATTCGCTCGCCTTTTGGGCGGGGCGACTCGCGGCCAAGGGCATCGAGTCCCGCCGCGAGGGGACCGGTCTCGTCTTCTCCGACCCGGAGGGACTCGACCACGAGCTGCTAGTGGTCGACGTCCCCGACGCCCCCCTGGTCGCCGAGCATCCGGAGATCCCGGTCGAGCTGGCGCTGCAGGGCTTCCACGCCGTTCGCGCCTTCAGCGCGGCGCCGGAGGCGAGCGGGGGACTGCTCGAGGCGCTCGAGTTCGAGCAGGTGGACGGCGCCTGGGAAGCCCGCGGCGAGCAGCGCGGCGGGCGCTACCTCTTCGATCCGCCGCCGCCCGAGCGCGGCCTGCAGGGGGCCGGCAGCGTCCACCACGTCGCCTGGGCGTCGCTTCCTGACGAGCACATGGGTTGGCGTGAGCGGGCGATCTCGGCCGGGGCCCGGCCGACCCCGGAGATCGACCGGTTCTACTTCCGCTCGATCTACTTCCGCGAGCCAAGCGGAGTCCTCTTCGAGATCGCGACCGTGGGGCCGGGCTTCACCGTCGACGAGCCACTCGAGCACCTCGGCGAGAAGCTCTCACTGCCGCCCGACTACGAGCACCTTCGAGCCGAGGTGGAGCCGAATCTGAAGCCGATCAGGAACCCGCGCTCCCAGGCGGTCGGGTGAGCGCCGGGTAACCCCATCGCCTTGCCCGTGTAGCGCTCTGCGTGACCGCCGAGCGTCTCGCCCGATACCACGACTACACGCGCAAGCACAGCGTCAACTGGCCCCTCTACCTCGTGGTCAGGCTCTTCCTCGAGCCTTTCTTCCTCGTCTACTTCCGCTATGCGCGCACCGGGCGCAGTCACGCGCGCGTCAAGGGCGGGCTGATCGTCGCCGCCAACCACCGCAGCTTCCTCGATCCCTTCGTGATCGGCGGCTGCCTGCCCTGGCGGCGGCCGATGAACTACGTCGCCAAGGTGGAGCTCTTCCGACGGCCCTGGCAGGGCTGGATCCTCTCGCGGCTGGGCGCCTTCCCGATCCGCCGCGGCGAGTCCGACGAGCAGTCGATGGAGACGGCGCGGATGATCGTCGAACGCGGCGGCGCCCTCTGCATGTTCCCCGAGGGAACCCGGATCCGGCGAGGCACGCTCGGCAGCCCCCGCCGCGGAGTCGGCCGGCTGGCGCTGCAGACCGGCGCGCCGGTGATCCCGGCCGCGGTGCTGGGCACCGAACATGTCCGCCGCGGCTGGCGGATCCGGCCCCGCAAGGTGAAGGTAAGGCTCGGCCGGGCGATGACCTTCCCCCGCGCCGAGGAGCCCTCGCAGGCGCTGGCCGAAACCGTGACGGCGCGAATCTGGCCCAACGTCCAGCTCCAGTGGGAAGACCTCGGCGGCCTTCCTCCGATGCGCCGCGCAGCGGTGATCGGCGCCGGCAGCTGGGGGACCGCGGTCGCGGTCCTGCTCGCCCGCGGCGGCCTCGAGGTTCAGCTCGGCGCCCGGACCGACGAGCGGGTCGCGGAACTGATCGAGCAGGAGGAGAACCGCCGCTACCTCCCCGGCGTCCCGCTGCCGGACTCGATCGACGTCCGCCATACCTCCGACATCGAGCTCGCCGGCCTCGACCTGATCTGCCTCGCGATCCCGTCCAAATCCCTGCCGCAGGCGGTCGGCGCGATCGCCGATCGTGTCAGCGGCCGCTCGTCGGTGCTGCTGCTGACCAAGGGATTGATCGCGCCCCAGGGGCAGCTTCCCGCTGAATACGTCGGCGAACGGGTGCGGGCGCGGGCGATCGCCTGCCTCGGCGGGCCCGCCCACGCGCGTGAGGCGGTCTCGGGGTCAGCGGCCCTCGTCCTCGGGTCCGAGGACCCCGACCTGCGCGTCCAGCTCGGCGAGGTCTTCGATCGCGCCGGACTGGTCTGCGAGCGCTCCCGCGACGTGACCGGCGTCGAGATGGCCGGAGCCGCGAAGAACGCCGCCGCGCTAGCCGCCGCGGCCGCCGAGCCGCACGGGTTGAACGCGGCCGGAATCGCCGTCGCAGAGATCTGGCGGGAGTGCATCGAGTACGCGATCGAGCGCGGCGCCGAGCTCGAGACGTTCTCGGGACTGGCCGGCGTCGGCGACCTGACGGCGACGATGATGGCGCCGGCCGGGCGCAACCGCCGCGCCGGCGAGCTGCTCGGCCGCGGCACTCCGGCCGAGGAGATCCCGCAGCTGATCGGACAGGCCTCGGAGGGTCTCGACACGACCCCGCTGCTGGCCGAGGCGGTCAGCGCGTCGGGCGTGCCGGCCGACGCGCTCAGCGGTCTCACCGAACTGATCCGCGGCGAAGTCAACGCCGAGGAGTGGGTCGCCGGCTTGCGCCGGGTGGAGCGGGCCAGGCGGGCCGCCTGATGCGATGGGGACTAGGCTTGACCGGTGAGCGGCCCCAAGGAGAACGTCGAGCCCGGCGACCTCGGGCCGGCGGAGAAGGCGGAGCTGGATCGCGCCTTCGAGGACTTCTACCGGGCCCATCTGCGGGACGTCTACTCCTACGCCTACTACCGGGTCGGCAACCATCACGACGCCGAGGACCTGACCGAGCAGGCCTTCCTTCAGGCCTACCGGCACTTCGACCGGGCCCGGCGCGAGTCCGACGGGCGGCCACTGCGGCCGTGGCTGATCCGCATCGCCCACAACCTCGCCTCCAACTACTTCCGGGACCGTTCGCGCCGACCGCAGACGCCTTTGGAGAACGCCGACCCTCTCGCGGCCCGGCACGACACCGTGGCGATCGCGGAGGGGCGCGAGGAGCTGCGCCAGGTGATGGCAAACCTCGAGCACCTATCCGACGACCGGCGCGAGGCCCTGATCATGAGGTTCGCTCTCGGCATGGACAACCGCGAGATCGCCCGCGCCCTCGGCCGCTCCGACGGTGCCACCAAGGTCCTCATTCATCGCGCCATCAGGCAGCTGCAGGAGGAGATGAGCGATGAGCGAGACGAGTGAGCGGCTGAGCACGAGCAGCTGGGACGTCGAGCAGCTGCTGTCCGATGCGCTGCGCCCGATCGAGCCATCCGAGCGCCTCTCCAGCCGGGTCGAGAACACTCTCTCGGCTGTCACGCAGGCGGCGGCGGAGGAGCTGTCCGAATGGGCCGAGGAACTGTCTGAGGGCGAGCTGCGCGCGCTGCGCGATCCTCGTAACTGGGTGCGCCCCATGATCGCGGTCGGCGCCGGCAGCGTCGCCACCGGGGCCCTGGTCCTCCTCGAGCTGCGCCGCCGCAGCAAGCACCAGAGCGAGAGCGGCCTAAAGGCCTTTGCCGACGAATTGCGTTCGCGGCTCTAGTCCGCGGGCCCGCTTCGACGCGCTCCGCTTCGGGGTCCCGGCTGCGGCCGCGAGGCCGAGCAGGCCGAGAACGAGGTGAAGGGCTTCGTCGCCGCCGGCGGTGGGAAGGAAGCCGAGGATCGCATCGCCGCCGTGGATCGCGAATCCCCAGATCGCCAGGACCGTGTAGAAGGCCCCGATGACCAGTGCGTAGCGCCGCGAGCCATGGCTCGCGGCCACCAGCCCGAGCGCCCCGGTGGCGATGTGCAGGAGGTTGAGCCAGGCGTTGACCCGCAGCACTCCCAGCGCCGTTTCGACCGCTCCAGGGCCGCCGAAGGAGGCGCTGTAGAAGAAGCCGACGATGCCGAGCACGACGAGCAACGCGCCGACCACGGTCGCGTAGAGACGGGCGGGGCTGGCGGCCTCCATCGGCGCCGATTGTAGGCTCCCCCTCCCGATGGTCCAGACTTGCTACCGCCACCCCGACCGCGAGACCCGCGTCTCCTGCTCCTCCTGCGGGCGACCGATCTGCCCGGAATGCATGACCCCCACCCCGGTCGGGATGCGCTGCCCGGAGTGCATGCAGCAGCGGACCAGGGTGGTGCGGGGGGTCGGCGGGGGCGCGGGCCGGCTCGGGAGCTTTCCGGCGACGGTCGTCCTGATCGGGATCAACGTCGCCGCCTACCTGTTCGAGATCGCCGGAGGCGGGGGTGGGATCAACAACCCGAGCTTCTCGTCGATCAACGACTTTGCCCTGCGGGGCGTCTCGGTGGCCGAAGGCGAGTGGTACCGACTGCTCACCGGAGGCTTCTTGCACGCCACCCTGTTTCCCCACCTCGCCTTCAACATGTTGCTGCTCTACTTCCTGGGACGTCTGCTGGAGCCAGCGCTCGGAACGCCTCGCTTCCTTGTCCTCTATTTCGCCTCGCTTCTCGCCGGCGCATTCGGCGCGCTGATCGTGACCAATCCGCTGGTCGCCACCGTCGGTGCCTCGGGGGCGATCTTCGGTCTCGCCGGCGCCGCCTTCGTGATCGCGCGCGGGCGGGGACTCGATGTCATCGCCACCCAGCTCGGCTTCCTGATCGTGCTCAACCTCGTCTTCACGCTCGGCGCCAGCGGCATCAGCGTCGGTGGGCACGTCGGTGGCCTGATCGGGGGTGTGGTCTGCGCGCTGGCAATCGTCGCCGGCGAGCGCGGAAGGCTCGGTCGACGGCACAGAGCGGCGGAGCTGGTCCTCATGGCGCTCGTCGCCGCGGTCTCGGTCGTCGGCGCCCTGATCGTCGCCTGAACGCTCAGGCGCCCTGCGACGGCCGTGGCACCGGTGCCCGCAGGGCGATGAAGGCGGTGTTGCCGGGAGGGTCGATCAGGTCCGGGTGCAGCAGGTGGCCGAGCAGCTCGACTCCGTCGACCAGGCGCGGGCCCGGCTCCAGGAAGGCGGCGGAGGCGTCGACGGCGAAGGCCCGGCCGGCGCCGAGCGACGCGATCCGCTCCCAGTGCTCCATCGCCTGGGCCTGGACGTTCTGGACTGAGCCCGCGAGCATCACGATGACGACGTCGGCCCCCAGGCTCGACAGCTCGCCCCAGCCCACGTCGGGGGGTTTCAGTCCGGGGTCGCCGGCGACGTCCTCGCCGCCGGCGATCGAGATCATCTCCGGAATCCAGAAGCCCGCCACGCGCGGAGGGTCGAGCCGCTGCAGGGCGATCACGCGCGGGCTGCTGGCCCCAGAGACCGCCGCCCGCACAATCGCCAGCCTCCCCTCGAGTTCCCCACGCAGCTCGTGCGCCTGCTCTTCCATGCCGGTCGCCTCGCCGAGGCGAACCACCTCTTCGAGCATCTCGCTGAGTGTTGCGACCCGCATTATTCGCTCAATATCGCATTTATCGAAAACCCCCTGGAGGCGGACAGCTATATTCCGTTCGCCGAATGGCCGAGGACGTCCCAGCCCGAAGTACCGGGCCGCATAGCCGATGAGCGTCCTCCTGCTTGTCCTCCTTCTGCTGTTGATCGCGATCAACGGCTTCTTCGTCGCCGCAGAGTTCGCGCTGGTCCGGAGTCGCCGCGGCAAGATCGAACAGCTCGCCGCCGAAGGCGAGTCGGGCGCCGAGGCCGTGGTCGAGCAGCTCGACAAGATCGACGAATCCCTGTCGGCCTGCCAGATCGGGATCACCATGGCCTCGATCGGCATCGGCTTCCTCGGCGAGCCCTCGCTTTCGAAGCTGATCGAGCCGGTCTTCGGCAACCTTTCCCACGGGGCCGCGGCGGCGCTCTCGCTGGCGATCGCCTTCGCCCTCGTCACCGCGGTCCACATCAGCGTCGGTGAGCAGGTGCCGAAGATGCTGGCGATCGCCAACGCCGAGCGCACCGCGCGGCGGGTCTCGAGGCCGCTGAACTGGTTCCGGGTGGCGACCGCGCCGGTGACGATGGGGCTGAGCTGGGTCTCCAATGCGATCGTCCGACTATTCGGCGTCAACCCGTCCGATCTCGAAGTGCACCATACGTCCGAGGACCTGAAGCAGATCATCGACAGCTCGAGGATCGGCGGGCATCTGGATCCCGGCGAGGCCGGGATGCTCGGCGGCGTCTTCCACCTGCACGAGCAGGAGGCCCGCGAGGTGATGACCCCGATCCCCGCGGTGGTGACCGTCGACGCCTCCGAGACGGCGGAGGCGGCGCTGCGCCGCTGCGTCACCTCCGGTCACACCCGCCTTGTGGTGATCGAGGACGACAACCCGGATCGGGTCAAGGGCATCGTCCACAACAACAGCATCGCGAGGCTCTACATGAGCGACGGCCCGGAGGCGTCGATCGAGACCGTGGTCCGCGACGCCCTGATCGTCCCCGAGACGCGACCGCTCGACGACCTCCTTCATGATCTCCAGGTTCAACGCACCTCGCTCTCGGTTGTCGTCGACGAGTACGGGCGCACGGTCGGGATCGTCACCGTCGAGGACATCCTCGAGGAGGTGGTGGGGGAGATCGAGGACGAGACCGATCCCCGCGCGGCGGCACTGCGGCAGCTGACCAATGGCGACTGGTTCGTCCGCGGCCACGTCTCGCTCGGCGATCTCGCCGACGCCGGGATCGAGCTGCCGGTCGACACCGACGCCTACAACTCCGTCGGCGGCTACGTCTTCGGCGAGCTGGGGCGGCTGCCCAGGCGGGGCGACTCAATCGTCACCAACGGCTACACGATCCGGGTCGAGGCGGTCCGCGAGAACCGGATCGAGGCGGTTCGGATCAGCGGTTCCGTCCGTCCCGCCGCCTAGTTTCTCCGGGCAACCCGCGATCCGCCGAAAGTTGGAGGTCCAGCATGTGGGTTGTTCGCCTGACCGACAAGCAGCTCGAGGTCCTGAGGGCGCTCTTGCGCTCCGAGGAGCATCTCGGCCCGGCGCTGAAGGGCTCGATCGAGGCACTCGACCTTGCCCGCTGGGATGAGCTGCCCGAGGCCGAGCTCCCCTGGGAGGAGGTCGAGATCGTCGCCCGCCGCCAGGGCATCTCAGAGGCCGATGTGATCTGGGATCTGTCCGGAAAGGGGAAAGTGGCGAAAGCCGAGTAGTCGAAGGACGCGGGGGAGCAAGCGTGCTCCGCGCGCGAGCGACCGAGAACGCCGAAATACGACGTTTGCCGCTGCCTAGTCGTATGAGTAGAAGCCGGCGCCGCTCTTGCGGCCCAGTTTTCCTTCGCCGACCATCTCGACGATCATGCCCGGGGGCCTGTCGGCGGGCTCGTTGGAGTCCGCGTAGAGGGCGTCGCCGATCGCCTCAGCGACGTCCAGCCCGACGAAGTCGAGCAGTGCCAGAGGCCCCATCGGATGACCGGCGCCCAGCTTCATGCAGGTGTCGACCTCGCCCGCCTCCATGCCGGTGCGCTCGACCAGCCGCACCGCGGCGAACAGGTAGGGGAAGAGCAGGCGGTTGACGACGAAGCCCGCCTGGTCCGGGACCTCGACCGCGGTCTTGCCGAGCGCTGCGCACCAGGCCAGCGCCTTCTCGCGGGCGGCGGCGGCGGCATCGGGGATGCAGACCTCGACCAGCTGCATCCGCGGCACCGGGTTGAAGACGTGGAACCCGAAGAGGCGCTCGGTTCCGGCCGCGGCGGCGATCTCGGCGATGCTGAGCGACGAGGTGGTCGTCGCCACGTCCGCCTTGGGGCAGGCTTCGGCGAGGGTCGAGACAAGCTCGCCCTTGGGCTCCACTTCCTCGACGATGGCCTCGACGACGATGTCGCAATCCGCCAGGTCGCCCGGATCCGTGGTCACGCGCAATCGCGACGGCTCGGCGCCCTCGATCTTGGCGCAGGCGGCCACGACTTTCTCCTCGGCGCGCCAGGCGGAGGCCTCGCTGCGGGCGAGCAGGATCGTCTCCGCGGTCGTGGTCGAGACCGCGGCCAGGCCGGTGGCGATTGCCCCGCTCCCCGCGATCCCCGGACTTTCGTACCCCTGATTGGTGCTCATTGGACGGGTTCCTATCACGCTGTCCCGGGCCGATGACGCGACGCCGTCGCGGTGACCCGGGGAAGTGTCGCACGGTCCGCACGGCCATTGACTGATCAGTCAGTCGGTTATCTTGGAGCGATGCGGCGCGGCGGGCGCCGACGAACATGAGAAGAACGGAGGCTGGGCGATGGATAACGGCAAAGGCAGATTCGGTGGTCGCGAAGTAGTGATCGTCGAGGCGGTTCGCACCCCGATCGGGCGCGGCCATCCCGAGAAGGGCTACTACCGCGACGTGCATCCCTCGAACCTCCTCGCCAAGACCTTCGCCGAGCTGATCTCGCGCTCTGGAATCGACCCCGAGGAGGTCGGCGACGTGATCGGCGGCTGCGTGCAGCAGATCGGCGAGCAGACCTACAACATAAGCCGCAACGCCTGGCTTGAGGCCGGCCTGCCCCAGGAGACCCCGGCGACGACGGTCGACCGCCAGTGCGGCTCGGGCCAGCAGGCGGTCAACTTCGCCGCGGCGCTGATCGCCAGTGGCGTCCACGACGTCGTCGTCGGCGGCGGCGTCGAGCACATGGGCCACATCTCCTTCGCCGACGGGCTCGAGGTGATGAAGGAGCACGGCTTCGCCTTCTCCCCCGAGCTCTTGGAGCGCTACCAGCTGATCCCGCAGGGGCTCTCGGCGGAGATGATCGCCGACCAATGGGAGATCCCCCGCTCCGAGCTCGATGAGATCGGGCTGCGCTCCCAGCAGCTCGCCGCCCAGGCGACCGAGGAGGGTCGCTTCGAGCGCGAGATCGTCCCCTTCGCCGTCAACGGGGAGACCTACCTCACCGACCAGGGGCTGCGCGAGACGACCCTGGAGGGGCTCGCCCAGCTCAAGCCCGCTTTCAAGGAGGACGGCAAGATCACCGCCGGCAACTCCTCCCAGGTCTCCGACGGCGCCGCCGCGGTGCTGTTGATGGCGCGCGAGAAGGCCGACGCCCTGGGGTTGAAGCCGCGGGCGCGGATATTTGACCAGACCACGGTCGGGGTCGACCCGGTGATCATGCTGACCGGGCCGATCCCCGCCACCCGCAAGCTGCTCGAGCGCAACGGGATGGCCATGGAGGACATCGACCTGGTCGAGATCAACGAGGCCTTCGCCTCGGTGCTCGCCGCCTGGCGGCGTGAGCTCGACCCCGATATGGACCGGGTCAACGTCAACGGCGGCGCGATCGCCCTCGGCCACCCCCTCGGCTCCACCGGCGCGCGCCTGATCACCACCCTGCTACACGAGCTGGAGCGCTCCGACAAGGAGATGGGCCTGGTGACGATGTGCTGCGGGGGCGGGCTCGGGACCGGGACGCTGATTCAGAGGGTCTGAGGTCGCGGTCGCGTTTCATCATGTGGTTGCGAAATGTAGACTCCTGACCGATGGATCTGACGCTTTCGCCAACAGAGGAGGAGTTCCGCGACGAAGTTCGCACCTGGCTGCGCGAGAACAACCCCGGCCCCGAGCCCGAGGGCGGGCTCGACGAGCTGATGGCCTTCCGGCGCCAGTGGCAGCAGGAGATGCACGCGGCGGGTTGGGCCGGCATCTCCTGGCCGAAGGAGTATGGCGGGCGCGGCGCGACGATGATCGAGCAGGCGATCTTCGTCGGCGAGGCGGCCCGCCAGGAAGCTCCCAGCCCCGCCAACGTGCTCGGACTGGCGATGGGCGGGCCGGTGGTGATCGCCCACGGCACCGACGCGCAGAAGCAGCGCTACCTGGAGCCGATCCTCACCGCCGACGAGATCTGGTGCCAGGGCTTCTCGGAGCCGGAGTCCGGCTCCGACCTCGCCTCGCTGAAGACCCGCGCGGTCAAGGACGGCGACGAATGGGTCATCACCGGCCAGAAGGTCTGGACCACCTTCGCCCAGTACGCGAAGTGGTGCATGCTCGTCGCCCGCACCGACCCCGACGCGCCGAAGCACCAAGGCCTCACCTACTTCCTGATGGACATGGAGCAGGAGGGGGTCCAGGTCCGCCCGCTCGTGCAGATAACCGGGGAGGGCGAGTTCAACGAGCTCTTCATCGATGAGGCGCGTATCCCCGACGCAAATGTCGTCGGCGGCGTCGGAAACGGCTGGAGCGTGGCGATCACGACCCTGATGAACGAGCGCGCCGGGCTCGCCTTCGGGGCCATCTCCCGGATCCAGAACAGCCTCGGCAGGCTGGCCAAGCTGGCGACGGAGATTCGCGTCAACGGCGGCCGCGCCGCCGACGACAGCTACTACCGGCAGCGGATCGCCCAGCTCCACATCGAGGCCGAGACGATGCGCCTCAACGCCTATCGGGGTTTGACCAAGACGATGCAGTCGGGTACCCCGGGCCCGGAGGGCTCACTCGGGAAGTGGCAGTGGGCCGACATCAACCAGGGGCTGACGGAGCTGGCGCTGGAGATAGAGGGCGCCTACGCGCCGCTGGCCCGGGGCGCCGAGCAGGCGATCGACAACGGCGCCTGGCAGTACGGCTTCCTCCGCTCTCGCGCCAACTCGATCGAGGGCGGCACCACCGACATCCTCAAGAACATCATCGCCGAGCGCGTTCTGGGCCTGCCGAGGCTCCGCTGATGTACTTCGACCTCACCGACGAGCAGCAGGCGATCAAGTCGACCGCGAGCGACTTCCTCGCCTCGCGCTTCAAATCGGAGCGGATCCGAGAGCTGGCCGCGAACGAGGACGGCTTCGACGCCGGCGGCTGGAAGGAAATGGCCGAGCTCGGCTGGCCGGGCCTTGCGCTGCCGGAGGAGTGGGGGGGGCAGGGCCTGGGAATCGTCGATCTGGCGGTTCTCTTCGAGGAGATGGGCTACGCGCTCGCGCCCTCGCCGCTCTTCTCCAACACGGTCGCCGGCCTGGCGCTCGCCCGCTGCGGCTCCGACGAGCTCCGCGAGCGCTACCTGCGGCCGCTGGCCGAGGGCGAGAAGCGAGGCACGCCGGCGCTCTGGGACGCGGGTTCGCCGGCCACGCCTGGGGGCTTCACGATGGAGGCCAAGGCCGACGGCGAGGGCACCGTCCTCGACGGCGTCAAGGTGCTGGTCATGGACGCGCCAAGCGCCGACTTCTTCCTCGTCGCCACCTCCGACGGCAGGCGCCACCTGGTCGAGAGCGATGCCGACGGGGTCAGCGTCACCCCCGAACCCTCGATCGACCTCACCCGCCGCCTCTCCTCGGTCCGCTTCGACGGTGTCCGCGTCGCCGCCGCGGCCACCCTGCCAGGCGAGGACGTCGACTACTACCCCGTCTTCCACCGGCTCTGTGTGGCCCTCGCCGCCGAGTCGACCGGGATCGCCCAGCGGACGATGGAGATGGCCGTCGCCTACGCCAAAGACCGCCAGCAGTTCGGTCGCCCGATCGGCTCCTACCAGGCCGTCTCCCACCGCTGCGCTCAGATGCTGCTGGAGACCGAGAACGCCCGCTCCGCCGTCTACGGCGCCGCCTGGGCCGCCGACGCCGAGCCGGGGTCGCTGCCGCTGGCCGCCTCGATGGCAAAGGCCTACGCCTCCGACGCCGGTTGGCGGGTTCCGAACGCCTCGATCCAGGTCCACGGCGGGATCGGTTTCACCTGGGAGCACGACCTCCACTTCTTCCTCAAGCGCGGCCGCGCCAACGCAGCGATCTTCGGCGACGCCAAGTGGCACCGCGAACGCGTCGCCGACGCCGTGCTCGCTCGCGCAGCCGAGCCCGCGGCCGCCTGAGCTCCCGGCTCAGAAGCGCTCTCGACCGGATCTCCGTCGCCGCGATCGGCACCCCGGTTGCCGAGCTCGAGGCGGAGACGCTGCGTGCCGAGGCGACGGGCGTCGAGTGCGTGTGGGTGCCGGAGCTGTTCCGCTCGACATCGACGAGATGTCCGGCGGGCGCTTCCGCCTCGGGATCGGGGCGGGCGTCAAGCGCCTGAACGAGGCCTGGCACAACGCCGACTACGGCAAGCCGGCGCCGCACCTGCGCGAGGCGATCGAGGCGACCCGCCTGACACGCGACAGGCGAGCGCCGGCGAGCCGATCCGCTACGAGGGCGACAACTAGGGCATCGACATCAGGGGCTGGGTGCGTCCGCACCCGGCGGCGCGCGAGGCGGTGCCTATCTACACCGCCACCGTGCCTGCCGACCGTCTGCTGCGCGATCGACCAGGACGGGGGGCGGGCGATCGAGATGGCCCGCCGGACGATCTCCTTCTAGCGCGACGGTGAGGACCTACATGCCCCTGTGGGACCTGCACGGCTTCGCCGACAACGCCGTCGCCGCCGGGGACGCCTTCCGCCGCGGCGACCTCGCCGCGGTTCCCGCCGCGTCCAGAGCCGGATCATCGACGCCTTCGGGCCCGGCGCCTGACACCTTCCCGCCGACCCGGCGCGCCCGTCTCGGCGCGCCGGGGATCCGAGCCCGTCAGGGGCAGACGACGATCAGGTGGAAGTCGGCGTCGGCGCTGGCGCCTTTTTCGTCGCGGGTGTGAACTTCGATCGCGTTGGGGTTCGCCGCCGAGCCGTTGGTCTGAGCGGTGCCCGCTCCGGGCACGGTGGTGCCGGCGTTGTTGCGGCCGGCGACGTCGGCGCAGGCGGCGACGTTGACCGGGAAGGTGACCGTCACGGCGCCGCCCCCCTCGGTCGCGGCGATGCCGGCGTCGCTGGCGCGGGCGAGCGCGGCGTTGCCGGTGCCGCCGGGGTTGTTCACGACCGCCCAGTAGGTGTGGGCCGCGCGCTTGGCCGACGGCACCACCCCGAGCTTGTCGGTGTTGATCTGGAAGCCCGTCAGCGTCTTGTGCTTCAGCTTGCCGGCGCCGATCGTCTGCTTCTTGATCGCGCCGCCGTTGATCGTCTGGGCAGCGTACGCGGTTCCGGCAAGCGCGACGACGAGGGCGATGACGGCGACCACCATCGCCGGCGAGGGCCGGGACTTCTTCAGCGTTCTCATCTGGACTCCCTTCCAGTTGGGGCGTGCGTAGCGGCTACCCCTCGGCGTCGCCGGATAACCGACGACCTCCCTGCGGGGTAGGCGAAATCAGGTAACCCGAGGGCCGGGCCGAAGCTTCGGTGAGACGATCGCTCAGGGCAGCGCTGCGACGAAGCTCTCGAACGCGCCGAGGTCGGTTACGGCGGGACCGTGGCCGGGGAGGATCAGCGAAGGGTTGAGCTCTGCCAGCTTGCGGATCGAGCGGCGGTTCTCGGCTGGGTCGTAGGTGAAGATCGCCGGTGGCTCCTTGATTCCCGGCAGCCCGGTGGCGTAGCTCATGTTGCGGATCACGTCGCCGCAGATCGCGACTCGATCGTGCTCGCGGAAGAAGATCACCTCGCCGCGGGCGTGGCCGGGCGCGTGGACCACCCGCAAGCCGGCCACCTCGTCGCCCTCGGTGAGCACGCGGTCGACTTTGTGGGACGGGCCCTGCCAGATGCTGCGGATCAACCGATTGACCGGGTGGCTGGCCGCTGCCTCCTGCATCGGGCGCGTTCCCTCCATCGCCTCGACGTCGTCCGCGTGGCAGGCGAGCGGGACGCCGCGGATTTCGCAGACGGCCTTGGCGACCCCCTGGTGGTCGGGGTGGGCGTGGGTCAGCGCCAGCATCGAGATCTCCCGTCCCTCCAGCTCGGCGAAGATGCGCCCCTTGTCCCAGCGCCTGCCGGCGTCGATCAGCACGTCCCCGGCGAGGTAGACGTTGATGCTGGGAGCGGGGAACTCCCTCAGCCGCCAAACCCCTGGGGCGAGGTACTTCAATGCCTGATTCCCAATGTGCCGCGCGGGTCGCCGCTGTGCTCGGCGAGGTCTTCGAGGCGGGCGATCTTGCGTTCGCCTTCGATTCGCGCGGGGTGCCCGGTCGGCAGCGGCTCGATCAGGCGCCGGATCCGGTTGCGGACCTGCAGTGCGAAGTGGGGGGTGGAGGCGCCGGCGAGGGCGCGGATGTCCTCGGCGGTGATCTCGTGGGCCCCGCCGAGCAGCTCGGGGGCCTCCGACTCGCTCACTGTTCCCCGCCGATCCTGGCCAGCTCGGCCAGCTCGTTCACTTCCGCCTGCTGGTTCACGTCAATCGCCTCCTGGTCGCCGATCACCCACACGTGGTTGTAGAAGGCACGGGTGGGGTTGGTCGTATATCCGGGCTTCACATCGAGAAAGTAGCTGCGCAGTTCCGCGGGCAGGGTAGCGGCGCTGTCGGTGAGCAGGAGCGGGCCCCAGGTGCCGGAGGCCGAGAGCGACGCGGCCGCGGCCGCGTCGAGAGGGGAGTCGCTACGGGCGAGGACGAAGCCGTGGCCCGGGTCGTTGACGTTCCAGCCGAAGCCGCCGTCGCCGTAACGGGCGAAGGCGATCGCGTTGGAAACCGGGTCCTCGCCGGAGACGCGCTTGACGCGGCCGTCGATCGCGGCGATTTCGCGCACGACCGCCGAGGAGATCGCCGAGGAGGGCCCGAGGACGTAGACCGGCACCTTCGAGTGCCGCTTCAAGGCGGCGGCGGTCGGCCCCGGCAACTTCTCCGTTCCGGAGTAGAGGACCGGATCGCCGGACCGGGCCGCCCAGGCGGCCGCCGGCATCGCGATCTCGGGCCGGGTGCTGGGCGCGACGAGGACGTGAGCCGGCGCGGCGCCGAAAAGCCGATCCCGCAGCTTCGCGATAGCCGCCGCCTCGACCGCCGGCTCGCCGGCGGGCACCTTCGTCACCTTCCCGCCGCCGCGGCTCGCGACGTCGCCGATCGCGAAGCTGCTCGCGCCACCGGTGGAAGAGTCGCCGGCGGGGTCGAGCGCGGCGAGGGCTTCGGAGGTCGGGTCCGGCATCTCGCCCGGCGCTGAAATCAGCACCGGCGCCCGAACCGGCGCGGACATCAGCACCGAGGCCGCGATCGCGCCCGCCCAGTCGTCTTCGCCGACCAGCGTCACCGCAGCGGGACGCTGGGAGGGAGTGGTCGAGGGGAACACGGCCAGCGCCACCCCGGCGGCGTTGGAGGCCGGGTCCGAGCCGCCGACCCGGGTCGTGTTGCCGGTGGCGAAGGTCGGGTAGCCGAGCTGTTCGGCGGTCTGTGAGGTCGGGCTCCCCGGCGCCGGGCTCTCCGCCATGGGCGCCGGCGCCGCGACGCCGGACGCCCCCCTCGGACCGCCGCCACCGGCGAGTACGGCGATCGCGATGAAGGCGATCGCGATCAGGACCAGCGCCGCGATCAGCTTCAGCGCCTTCGGGACCGGCTCGCGCCGTCGCCGTGGCGGTCGCGGCGGCTTGGAGGCGGTGGCAGGCGGGACCACAGCGGGCTCCGCCCTGGGCGCGGGGCCTGGCTTCGGCCCCGCCCCGGTACCCGATTTCGGCTCGTTCGCGGGCCCGGGCGCGGGGGAGGGCGTTACCGGCACGTCCGCATTGATCGGGCGGTCTGCGCTCACCGCGCGAACGCTACATGGGCTTTGTTGGCTGGCCGGTCAGATAAGGTTTGGAAACTGGCTGACTGACCAGTCAATCGGTTCCCGCCGAGGAAGGAAGCAATGGATTTCGCACTAAACGACGAGCAGCTGGAGTTCAAGCAGCGGTGCCGGACATTCGCCCGCGAGGTGATTCGCCCGGCCGCGCGCAAGCACGACGAAGAGGAGAGCATCCCCTGGGAGGTGATCAAGGAGGCTCGCCGCCAGGGCTTCGGCGGCCTCGAGGGGATCCAGCACTCGGCCGCGGACCCCGAGGGGCAGATGCCGGTGATCTCCGCCGAAGAGCTCCACTGGGGCTGTGCGGGGATCGCGCTGGCGATCTCCGGCTCCGGCCTCGCCGCGGCAGGGATCGCGGCGTCCGGTACGCCAGAGCAGATCGCGCGCTGGGTGCCGGAGTGCTTCGGCAGCGACGATGAGATCAAGCTCGGTGCCTACGCCGTGACCGAGCCGCAGGCGGGCTCCGACGTCAAGAGCCTGAAGACCACCGCCAAGCGCGACGGCGACGAGTGGGTCCTCAACGGGACCAAGGTCTTCATCACCAACGGCGGCATCGCCGACGTCCACGTCGTCGTCGCCACCGTCGACCCCGAGCTGGGCACCCGCGGGCAGGCCTCGTTCATCGTCGACAAGGGGACGCCCGGCCTCAGCCAGGGCAAGAAGGAGACCAAGCTCGGGATCCGCGCCTCCCACACCGCCGAGGTCGTGCTCGCCGACTGTCGCATCCCGGCCGAGAATCTGCTCGGGGGCGATCAGAAGCTGCAGCGCAAGCTCGAGCGTGCCCGCGCCGGGCAGAAGTCCCGCTCGGCCGACGCATTGGCGACCTTCGAGGTAACCCGTCCCCTGGTCGGAGCCTCCGCGCTCGGCATCGCCCAGGCGGCCTACGAGTGGACCCTCGAGTACCTCGAGGATCGCTCCGACGGGGGCGTGCCGCTGTTGAAGACCCAGCGCATCCAGCAGACGCTCGCCGACGTCGCGACCGAGATCGAAGCGGCGCGGCTGCTGGTCCAGCGCGCCGCATGGATGGGTCGCAACGGCGTCCCGATGAGCGGTGGCCAGGGCTCGATGTCGAAGCTCAAGGGCGGCGACGTGGCGATGTGGGCGACCACGACGCTGATGGACCTGGTCGGACCGGACGCCTGGAACACCGAATTCCCGCTGGAGAAGTTCTTCCGCGACGCCAAGATCTACCAGCTGTTCGAGGGCACGGCCGAGATCCAGCGCATGGTCATCTCGCGCATGCAGGCCCGCGACTACGCCGAGCGCCCGCCTTCGGCGCCGAAGTCGCCGCCAAGGCGATGGACACCCCCAAGGAGCCGGTAGCCGCCTTCCAAGCTCGGAGCGTGCACGCGCACGACCACGGAGGACATGGCCACGGCTTCGGCGCGCACGCCCTGGAGCTGCGGCGCGAGGACAGCAGGCGTCGGATGTGGGCGGCTTTGGCCATCAACATCGGCCTTCTCCTGGTCGAGGCCGTCGGCGGCATCCTCACCGGATCCCTGGCGGTGCTCGCCGACGCCGGGCACCTGCTCGGCGACGTCGGCTCGATCGTCCTCGCGCTGATCGCAGCTCGGCTCGCGTCGATGCCGGCGGCGGGGCGCCGCACCTTCGGCTACCAGCGCTCCGAGGTCCTGGCCGCCCTCGTCAACGGCCTGCTCCTGGTCGCGGTCGGCGTCGGCATCGCCATCGCCGCGATCGGACGCCTGTCGGACCCGCCGGGCATCGATGGCGGCGGCGTCCTCGCCCTCGGCGCCTTCGGCCTCGCCGGCAACCTGGCCGCGATGCTGGTGCTGGCGGGAGGCCAGCGGCAGGACATCAACCTCGAGGGAGTGCTCCGCCACAGCGCCGCCGACGCCCTCGGCTCACTGGGCGTCCTGCTGGCCGGCGCCTTCGTCCTCGCCGGCGGCTCTGAGGTTGTCGACCCGATCGTCGGCCTGCTGATCGCGGTGCTGGTCCTCGCATCGTCCTGGCGGCTGATCAAGGAACCGTTCGACGTCCTGATGGAGTCGGCGCCAGCGGGTCTCGACGTCGACGGGGTGGGGGCGGCGATCTGCGGCGAGGAGGGGGTGCGCTCGGTTCACGACCTCCACGTCTGGACCGTGACCGCCGGCTTCGGCGCGATCGCCGCCCACGTCGTCGTCGCCCGGGGCGCCGACCGCGACCTGATCCGCCGCCGCCTCGAGCTGACGCTGGGGGAGCGGTTCGGCATCGAGCACACCACGCTGCAGATGGAGGAGGAGGCCGAGCAGGGGCTGCTGCGGGTCGAGAACGCGCCTGACGGCGCCGCCTGATCGCAAGCGCGATTGCAGGGACTTCTTGGCCGCTTGACCGGAATCCCGGCTTGGCTAGCCTCGGAGCGATGCCCAGGATTCGCCCTCTCGCGACGGCGCTCACAGCCGCTGCCGTCGCAATATGCGTCCTGCTCGTCGCCAGCCCCGCGGCGCCCGCCCAGGACCTCCGATCCAAGCTCGAAGCCAAGCAGTCGAAGCTGGACGAAGTCCGTGAACGCAAAGGCGTCCTGACGACGACGATCTCCCACTACGGTGAACAGATCGACCGGCTGACCGCCGAGGTCGCCGAAATCCGCAATCGGGAGGCCGCCGTTCGCACCCGGCTCGCCGCCAAACAGGCCGAGCTGAATCGCGCCGTCGCCGAGCTCGACGACGCCAGGGGCCGGCTGGAGAGGCTGCGCGCGCACTTGAAACGGGCGCTGGTGGCCCTGCGCGACCGGCTGGTCGCGATGTATGAGACGGGCAACCCGGACCTGATCAGCGTCATCGTCGGCTCCAACGGACTCGACGACCTGGCGGCCCGTGCCGAATATCTCGATCGGTTGCATGGCATGGATGAGGCGATCGTGGGCCGCGTCCGCGAACTGCGCGACCAGGTGCAGCGCATCGTCCGGCGGCTTCGCGGCGCCAAGAACCGGATCGAAGCCGCCCGCGACGCGATCGCCTCCCAGGAGCAGGCCCTGGCGAGCGCCCGGACCGCCCTCCAGAGCCACCAGCAGGCCCTCCTCAGCGCCCGCGCCAGGCGCGTGTCGGCCCTGGCACGGATCCGTGAACACGAGCAAGAGCTGGACGGCTCCGTGGCCGCGATCCAGGGCAAGATCGCCGCTCAGCTCGCCGCGACCGGCTCGGTCCCGTTGCCGGCTGGTCCGATCCAGGGGGGCAGCAGCGGTCTGATCTGGCCGGTCGACGGCCCTGTCGTCTCCGGCTTCGGGTCGCGAACCATCAACGGCACCTATGAGTACCACCCGGGGATCGACATCGCCGTCCCCGAAGGCACCCCGATCCGCGCGGCGGCCAGCGGGACCGTGATCTTCACCGAGCCCGAGGCGAGCAGCGGCGGCTACGGCAACTACACCTGCATCGATCACGGCGGTGGGCTCTCCACCTGCTATGCCCACCAGACCTCCTTCGCGGTCTCGGCCGGGCAGCCGGTGTCGCAGGGAAGCATCATCGGTTACACCGGCTGCACCGGCTACTGCCTCGGTCCTCACCTCCACTTCGAGGTTCGTATAAACGGCGAGGTCACCGACCCGATGGGTTACCTTTAGCAATTCGGGATGATTCGCCAGGCGCACACCTATCTGGTGGGCGCGATGTCGGGAGTGACGCTGATCGCGATCGCCATCGCCGTCTTCGTCGTGCTCGTCTCCGCTCAGGTCTTCAGGGACTGGCCGATCGCCGGGCTCGGCGGCGGCGGCGAAACCGGCGCCGTCTCCCAGGCGCAACCTGCCGCAGGCCCCGGTGCAGGCGTCGCGCCTGGACCCGAAGCCGGGTCCACGGGCGCCAACGGTGCCGGGACGACCGGGGGACCGGCGGCCAACGCCGGTGGTGGATCGGTCTTGACCGACACCGTCGAAGTCGCCTCGGGCGGCTCTCACGGCGCCGAACCGGCCGGGTCGGGAGGCAAGGGCGCGGGCTCGGAATCCTCGCCGGCCCAGGGTCCGGGCTCCTCGGAACGCTCCCCCGGCTCGAACCCGTCCGGCGGCGGCGGCGGCAATGGCGCAGGGGGTGGCACCGGCTCCAACACGACCACCTCGACTTCCGGGCAGGTCACCGAAACCGTCAACAACACGGTTACCCAGGTCGATGAAACCGCGCTCGGCGGGACCCTCAACAACACCGGGGTCGCGGGCGTGACCGAAGGTGTCGTCGGCCCCGAATCGACCGTCGGCCACGTCGTCGAAGAAACGGCCGGCGCGGTCGGCGGCCTGCTGCCCGGCAACCACTGACCGGGGCGCTAACCGTCACAATGCCGGTCCGATGGCGGAGCGTGAACAGGCGGGGTCGGTCGCGAGCGGCGATCCAATCGAGGGCTCGGCGGTATATCCGGCCGGCAGCCGCGTAAACGAGGCCGGCCACCTCGAGGTGGCCGGCTGCGACATGGTCGAGCTCGCGGCCGGGCTGGGCACTCCCGCCTACGTCTATGCCGAGGACGACATCCGCGCCCGCGCCCGCGCCTACCGCGATGCCTTCGAGCGGCGCAGCGAGGACTTCGAGATCCTCTTCGCCAGCAAGTCGCTGCCCTGCACGGCGGCCTACCGCCTCTTCGCCGAGGAGGGCCTCTCGGTCGACGTCGCCTCCGGCGGCGAGTTGCACATGGCGCTGCGCGCCGGGTTCGATCCGGATCGCATCCACATGCACGGCAACAACAAGACCGACGAGGAGATCCTCTTTGCCGCCCGTTCCGGCATCCGCCACCTGATCCTCGACTCCTTCGACGAGATCGAGCGCTGCGAGCGACTCCTCGACCGACCCCAGCGGGTCCTGATCCGGGTCACGCCCGGGATCAAGCCCTCCACCCACGACTACGTCCAGACCGGGCAGCTCGACTCCAAGTTCGGGTTCGGTCTCGAGGACGGGCTGGCGGCGCGGGCGATCGAGCGCGTGCTCGCCTCCGACAAGCTCGAGCTGGTCGGGCTGCACGCCCACATCGGCTCCCAGATCTTCGAGCTGGAGCCCTACACGCTTGCCATCCGCGCCCTCGGAGGGCTCGCCGGCGATTGGTGCGGGGTGGTCAACGTCGGCGGCGGCCTCGGGGTCGCCTACACGACCGAGGACGAGCCACCTTCGATCGACGCCTACGTCGACGTGAAGGTCAGCGGCATCGCCGAGATCTTCGGCAAGGGAGTGCGGATCCTCGTCGAGCCCGGCCGCTCGCTGGTCGCCAATGCCGGCCTCACCGCCTACCGGATCGGCACCGTGAAGGAGATTCCCGGTGTCCGCACCTACGTCGCCGTCGACGGTGGCATGTCGGACAACATGCGCCCGATGCTCTACGGCTCGCGCTACGAAGCGCTGATCGCAGACCGTGCCGCGGCCCAGCCCGACACGCTGGTGACGATCGCCGGGATGCACTGCGAGTCCGGCGACATCCTCGTCCGCGACGCGAATCTTGCCGAGCCGGCGGTCGGCGACGTGCTCGTCACTCCCGCGACCGGGGCCTATGGCTATGCGATGGCGAGCAACTACAACGGCGTCCCCCGGCCCCCGGTCGTCTTCTGCCGCGACGGCGAGGCCCGGGTCGTGGTTCGTCGCGAGACCTACCAGGACCTAACCTCGCGCGATGTCTGAGGGCTCCAAACCCGTTCGCATCGGGCTGCTGGGACAGGGCACGGTCGGCGCTGCCTTCGCCGCGCTGCTCGCCGAGCGCGCCGGCGCGGTCGAGGCCGCGACCGGTCGCCGTCCGGAGATCTCCGGGGTGCTCACCCGCTCCGAGGGGGATTTCGGCGCGATCCTCGAGCGCTCCGACCTGATCGTCGAGTTGATCGGAGGGACCGATCCGGCGCGTGACTTCGTGATTGACGCGATGCGCGCCGGGCGACCGGTGGTGACCGCGAACAAGCAGCTGCTCGCCCAGCACGGGGACGAGCTCTTCGGCGTCGCCCGCGAGGCCGGCGTCCAGCTGCGATTCG
Organism: Solirubrobacterales bacterium; assembly: GCA_046330295.1. Taxonomy (GTDB): domain Bacteria; phylum Actinomycetota; class Thermoleophilia; order Solirubrobacterales; family 70-9; genus VAYN01. The sequence continues at coordinate 71,930 of JAXLTB010000003.1, forward strand.
AGGCCGCCGTCGCGGGGGTGATCCCGATCGTCCGCACGATCCAGGAGAGCTTCGGCGTGACCGAGATCTCGAAGGTGTTCGGGATCGTTAACGGCACCACCAACTTCATCCTCAGCGAGATGGCCGCAAGCGGGGCCGGTTACGACGACGTGCTGGCCCAGGCACAAGAGCTGGGCTACGCGGAGGCCGACCCCTCCGACGACGTCAGCGGCGCCGATGCGGCGGCGAAGATGGCGATCCTCGCACGGCTCGCCTTCCACAGCCCGGTCACCCTCTCGGAGGTCTCCTACGAAGGGATCGAGGCGATCCAGCCGGATGATCTCGCCTACGCGAAGGAGCTCGGGCTCTCGCTGAAGCTGCTCGGCGTCGCCGAACGGCGTGACGGCGGGATCAGCGTCCGCGTCTTCCCCTGCTTCCTCTACCGGGGCCATCCGCTGGCCCCGATCGAGGGGCCGTTCAACGCGGTCATGGTCGAGGCGCCGGCGATCACCGAGGTGACGATGTCGGGACCGGGGGCCGGCGGGCTCGAGACCGCCTCGGCGGTGCTCGGCGACGTCGTCTCGATCCTGGCCGGCGACGCCCCCGTGCACGAGACCCGTACGGAGTTGCCAATCGTCGCCGATGTCACCTCCTCCTTCTATCTCTACCTCGAGGTCGCCGACCGGCCCGGGGTGCTGGCACGGGTTGCGACGGTCCTCGGCGACCACGAGGTCTCCGTCAAGAGCGTCGTCCAGCGTGGGATCGGCGACGACGCGCGCCTGGTGATGGTCCTTCACGAGTGCCTCGAGTCGCGCTTCGCGGCCGCGGTGGAGGCGTTGCGCGAGCTCGACGATCTGCGGGGGCCGCCGCGATCCATCCACGTGATCGAGGAGCAGTTCTAGGTGCCGACGCCGCTGATCGAGCGCTACCGCGACCGGCTCTCACTGGAGCCGGGGGACCCGGTCGTGACGCTGAACGAGGGCTCGACGCCGCTGATCCAGGCGCCACGGCTCTCGGAGCGGATCGGGGTGCACGCCTACCTCAAGTTCGAGGGCGCGAACCCGACCGGCTCCTTCAAGGACAGGGGGATGACGGTGGCTGTCTCGCGCGCCAAGGGGCGCGGAGCGGAGGCGATCATCTGCGCCTCCACCGGCAACACCGCCGCCAGCGCGGCCGCCTACGCGGCTCGGGCGGGGCTGCGAGGAGCGGTGATCGTGCCCGAGGGGAAGATCGCGATCGGCAAGCTGGCCCAGGCGCTGATGCACGGGGCGCGGGTGATCGCCCTGCAGGGGAATTTCGACGACGCCCTGACGCTCGTCCGCGAGCTGGCGCAAAAGCACCCGATCGAGCTCGTCAACTCGGTCAATCCGCACCGGATCGAAGGTCAGAAGACGGGTGCGTTCGAGATCGTCGAGGACCTCGGCCGGGCCCCCGGGGCGCTGGCGATCCCGGTCGGCAACGCCGGCAACGTCACCGCCTACTGGCGCGGCTTCCAGGAGGTCGGCTCGGCACCGGTCCTCTACGGCTTCCAGGCAGAGGGGGCGGCGCCCCTGGTGTATGGCGCGCCGATCGCCAACCCCGAGACCGTCGCCTCGGCGATCCGGATCGGCAACCCCGCCCGCTGGGAGGAGGCGATGACCGCGTTCACCGCCTCGCGCGGTCGCGTCGCCGCCGTCTCCGACGAGCAGATCCTCGACGCCTACCGCTGGCTCGCCGCCTCCGAAGGAGTCTTCTGCGAGCCCGCCTCAGCTGCCGCCGTGGCCGGTCTGCTCGCCCACGGGCTGCCGGTCGTCGAAGACGCCGCCCCACCCGAGTCTGTCGTCTGCGTCCTCACCGGGCACGGTCTCAAGGACCCCGATACCGCCCTCGGCAAAGCTCCGGCGGTCGTCAACTGCGACAACGATCTCAGCGCCGTCGAGCGCGCCCTCTTCGATTGACCGCACGCCGGCGACTCGTCCGCGTCCCCGCCTCCTCGGCCAACCTCGGCCCGGGCTACGACGCGATGGCGGCGGCGGTCTCGCTCCACTTGGACCTGGAGGTCGAGGAGACCGGCGAGTTCTCACTTGACCCGGGCGGGCTCGAGGTCTCCAGCGGGCGCGACAACCTCGTCGTCCGCGCCTTCGAGTCCCTGCACCCGGCCGACGGCATCGCCTTCCGCCTGCGCAGCGAGATCCCGCTGGCACGGGGGCTCGGCTCCAGCGCCGCGGCCATCGTCGCCGGCCTCTTCGCCGCTGACCACCTCTTCGAGCTGGCGATCTCGCGCACGGAGATGCTGGTGCGGGCGGCCGAGCTGGAGGGCCACCCCGATAACGTCGCGGCGGCGATCTACGGCGGCTTCGTCGTCTGTGGCGGCGGCGAGGGGGGCGAGCCGGTCGCCGCCCGCTTCGACCCGCCGGAGGGACTGGAGGGCATCGTCGTCATCCCCCCCGAGGAGGTCTCCACCAAACTGGCACGCGAGGCGATCCCGGCCCAGGTCCCGCTCGCCGACGCCGTCGCCAACATCTCCTCCGCGGCGCTGCTCGTGCTCGGGCTGCGAAGCGCCGATCTCGGCCTGATCGCACGCGGCCTCGAAGACCGCATCCACCAGCCGCGGCGGCGCGAGCTCTACCGCCGCTCGATGGAGATAGTCGACTCGGCCGCCGAGCTCGGCGCCCTCGGGGCGACGATCTCCGGGGCCGGCCCCGCCGTCCTCGTCTGGACCACCTGGCAGGACGCCGGCAGCGTCGTCGCCGCGTTGCAGGACCGCTGCGCCGGCTGGGCCGAGGTGCGCCGCCTTCCCTTCACTCCTCAGGGCGCCGACGTTCCCGAGCTCTGAGATCGAGGCTGCGATCGCCGGTCGGCCGGACATTCTCCGAATCCTCCGGCACCGCGGATACGATCGTGCCATGCCAACCAAGCTGAACTTCAGATGGATCGCGGCGCTCGGCGCCGCAGCCGCGCTCCTCGCGCTTCCCGCCGCCGCGCAGGCGACGCTGGTCTTCGTGCGCAGCCCCCTCCGCCCGGCGGTCTACGCCGCGGCCGACAACGGCTCCGCAGTGCACAGGGTCGCGTCCGGGCGCAGTCCCCGCGTCTCACCGGACGGTCAGACGATCGCCTACCTCCACGAAGGTGCCGGCCACGCCCAGGAACTGAAGCTGGCCCCGGCCGCCGGCGGTCCCTCGCGCACGCTGATGGTCGGTTGGCAGGACAGCTTCTACCTCGCCTTCTCGCCCGACTCGAAGACGATCGCGGCCCTGCGCGGAGGCGAACTGGGCAAGCGGAAGCTGGTCCTGGTCGATGTAGCGACCGGCACCCAGCGGAAGATCGCAAGCGGCTACTTCAGCGGCTTCAGCTTCGACCCCGAAGGCAGCGGCGAACTCGTCTACTCGAGGGCGGGAAGCGAAAGGTACCCGCCTCGCAGCGATGTCTACCGGGTCGCCCCCGGCGGCAAGCCGGTCGCGATCACCCACGACCACAACTCACTGGACCCGCTCTGGGGCCCCGGCGGCAAGATCGTCTTCGTCAAGACGCTCGGGGCCAAGCAGCGCAAGTACGGACCCAAGAACGAGCTCTTCCTGATGAACCCGCAGGGCAAGCAGGTGAAGCTCCTCACCCACACCAAGGTCGATCCGCTGCTGCAGGGGCTGTTCCCGACCGACTGGTCGGCGAACGGCAGGCGCCTGCTGGCCGAGTTCGAGGGCCAGGACACCAGCTACGCGGTCACGGTCAACCCGCAGACGGGCGCCCAGCGACCGGTCCAGAAGGCCGGCGAGGTGGGCTTCGTCGGCACCGCGCTCTCCAGCGACGGGGCGACCGTGCTCGGCTTCAGCGGCGGCTTCGAACCCGGCCCGAACCACGACGTCGGCAGCGTCCCCTACTCGGGCGGGAAGCTCAAGGTGCTGGCGAAGAACGCCTTCGAACCGGACTGGAGCCTCTGAGCCGGGAGCGGGTCAGCCGAGCAGGCCGACCTGGCGCAGGATCGAAACGCTGTCGGAGTAGACATCCTTGCGCTTGACGAGGCCGTCCTCGAAGGGAATCGAGTCGATCCCGTCCCACACGACCCGGCGACCACTCGGCTCGGCGGTGAGGTCTCCGCGGCGCATCGTCGTGGCGTGCGTCGCTGCCGCGGTCCATTCCTGCGCGACCAGCCCGTCGCGGACGTAGAGGCGCCGGGTCGTGAACTCGATGTCAGGCCAGGTCTCGAAGATCGAGCCGATATGGGCGCGGACGTCCTCGCCGGTCGCCGACTCGCCGGCGGTGTGGTTGCAGAAGACCATGCCCGGAGCGTGCATCGCGACTATGGCGTCGAGGTCGTGAGCGTTCCAGACCTGGTTGTAGCGGTCGATCGTCTCGCGCAGCGAGGCCTCGGAGTCCTTCGGGTTCGCGCTCACGGCCTCTCCTTCCAATCGGTACCGGGCGGAGGTATGGTCGCACCATAGATGGCAGGCGGCTACACGATCAAGCACCGCGACGAGTTCGAGTCGATGGAGGGCTCGGGCGATTCGACCTGGAGGCTGGCGAGGAAGGCCCTGAGCACCTCCGCCTTCGGCTTCAACCTGGTCGAGATCGAACCCGGCGGCCAGATCCCCGAGCACGACGAGTCCGAGAGCGGGCAGGTGGAGCTCTACGTGGTCCTCGAAGGAGAGGCGACCCTGCGGATCGAGGGTGAGGACCACCCGGCGCCGGCCGGCACCTTCGCCTCGATCGAGCCCGCCGCGAGCCGCACGATCCTCAACCGCTCCGACGCCAAGGTCATGGCGCTGCTGATCGGCGTCGACCCCTCGGGTGGCTATCGGCCGATGTCCTGGGGCTGAGCGCCCCGGCCGCGTTTTCGCTGCCCAGCGGCAACAAATCCGAACCCGCGTGAACTGGGGCTGACTCCGCTTATAATGGCCCGACTCGTCAACCCGTCGCGCGCCCGCTCGAAGAAGGCGTGGAAACCGGGAGGTCACATGCCGAAGTCCCAGTCAGGTACCGGCGCTAGCGCCGAGCGCTACTCGCCGGAGCGTTCCTACAAGCCACGGGTTTCGCCGCCCAGCGTCGAGGACAAGGACGCCTGCGCGATCTACGCCTCGGTCCGCAAGGACGCGACCCCCGGCCACGAGCCGATCGAACTCGCGATCCCGGCCCTGCAGAAGATGCTCCACCGCGCCGGCAACGTCGACGGTGAGGGGGACGGCTGCGGGCTGATGCTCGACCTGCCGCGCAAGATCTGGGCCGAGGAGGTCCGCTCCGGCGGCCACGATCCCTCGCTCGTCCTCGACGACGCCTTCGCCGTCGCCCACGTCTTCATCGAGCGCTCACAGAACCGCGAGAAGGTCCAGCACGACGCCCGCGAGCTGCTCAACCAGGGCGGCTTCCGGGTCCTCGCCGAGCGGGTCGGGGTGGTCAACTCCCCGGCTCTCGGGCCCACCGCCCGCGAGGAGGAGCCGATCTTCTGGCAGATCGCCGGCCTCGTGCCCGACTCCGAGCGCCGCGACCCGATCCTCTTCGACCTGATGATCGAGCTCGAGCAGCGCCTCGACGTGCACGTCCCGTCGTTCTCGGCGACCACCTGCGTCTACAAGGTGATGGGAGCCCCGAACGTTCTCGGCGCGTACTACCCCGACCTCAGCGACGAGCGCTTCGAGACGATCGGCTGCTTCGGCCACAACCGCTACTCGACCAACACCTGGCCGTCCTTCAAGCGGGTGCAGCCGTTCTCTGCCCTCGGCCACAACGGCGAGATCAACACGATCGAGCAGCTGCGCCAGGAGGCGCAGATGCTGGCGGTCCCGATCCAGCCGAACTCCTCCGACTCCCAGGACCTCAACCGCACGATCGATACCCTTGTCAGCCGCGAGGGCCTCACTCTCGCCGAGGCGATGGAGATGGTCGTGCCGCCGATCGTCGAGGAGATTCGCTCGCTGCCCCAGGACCTGCACCGGTTCTACATGTACCTGCGCCAGGCGATGGGCCCGTTCGCGCAGGGCCCGGTGGCGCTGATCGCCCGCCACGGCGACGAGTGCGTGTTCTCCGCCGATGCCCTCGGCCTGCGGCCGCTGTGGCAGGTCGAGACCGAGGACGACTACGTGTTCAGCTCCGAGCCGGGCGTCGTCTCGGTCGGCTCGATGGTCTCCGAGCCGAAGCCACTCGCCCCCGGCGAGAAGGCCCTGGTGCTGATCGATCGTGAGGAAAGGCGTTCGACCCTGCTCCCGCACGACGAGATGCTGCGGATCGTCCGCGACAGCTGGCAGCGCCGCAACGGGATCGAGGAGATCGCCGGATACGACCGGGCTCTGGAGACCGGCGGTCCGCTGGAGGGCCAGGACGTCCCCGGGTACTCCGACGCCGGCCCCGAGGAGCCGGTCAAGGTCGCGGATCGCATCCTCGCCGGCTTCGGCTGGCAGCGCGACGACGTCAAACTGGTCCAGCAGATGGCCTCGAACGGGGCCGAGCCGATCGGCTCACTCGGCTACGACGGCCCGCTGGCCGCGCTCTCGCCCGAGCGCCAGAATCTCGCCGACTACTTCAAGGAGACGGTCGCCGTCGTCACCAACCCGGCGATCGACCGCGAGCGCGAGGTCGAGCATTTCTCGACCCGGGCCCTGTTCGGGCGCCGTCCCTCGATCGACAAGGCCGGCACGGACACCGGCACGGTCGAAACCTCGTTCCCGGTGATCCTCGGCGGGCACCACGGACTGGCCCCGCTCTCCGACAAGACCTACCGAAAGATCGCCCGCGACCACCACACCTACCTGCTCGAGGACCTCTGGGAGGAGTTCCGCGGCCGCGGCGCCGCGGTCGACATCTCCCTGCTGGAGTCCGAGACGACGGCCGGAGCGATCGAGCGGATCAAGCAGGAATCGGTGAAGAAGGTCCGCAACGGGGCCGAGCTGCTGGTCCTCACCGACCGCACCGTCTACGAAGGCGAACGGCGCTACCTCGATCCCCACCTGGCGACCTCGGCGGTGGACCAGGCGCTGAAGCAGTTCCGGGTCGCGGCCGGGGAAGAGAACCTGCGCCGCTGCTGCGGCCTGGTCCTGCGCTCGGCGGCGATCCGCAACGTCCACGACGTGATGCTCGCCCTCGGTCTCGGCGCCAACGGCGTCTGCCCGTACACGATGGTCGAGGTGATCTGCGTCGAGGACTACGAGAACGACGTCGGCAACCTCTGCTCCGCACTTACCAAGGGGATCGAGAAAGTGATCTCGACGATCGGCATCCACGAGGTCCGCGGCTACGCCCGCCAGTTCTCCTCGATCGGGATCAAGCCGGAGCTGGCCGAGATCTTCCAGACCGAGGCCTTCGCCTCCTCGGCGTCCGGTGGTACCGGCTTCGCCGACCTCGACGAGGACTCCAACGCCCGCGCCAGGGCGCTCAGCGGCGACGACGAGGCCGCCAAGCCCGCGAAGACGTTCCGCTTCTACCCGAAGGTCTACAAGGCCGCGATCGCCACCGCCAACGGCTCGGGCTCCTACGAGGAATACTCGGAGAAAGTCCGCGACCTCGAGAAGCAGAACCCGATCTCGATGCGCCACATCATGGCCCTGAGGGGCGACCGCGACCCGGTCGACCCGGCCGCTGTCGACGCCAGCGTCGGCCACCACGACTACCCGATCGTGATCTCGTCGATGAGCTTCGGCTCCCAGTCCGAGCCGGCCTTCCGCGCTTACGCGGAGGCGGCCAAGGCGACCAACATCCTCTGCGTCAACGGCGAGGGGGAGATCCGCGACATGTACGGGCACTACCGCAAGTGGCGCGGCCAGCAGGTCGCCTCGGGGCGCTTCGGCGTCTCGGCGGAGATGCTCAACTCCTCCTACGTCGCCGAGATCAAGATCGGCCAGGGCGCCAAGCCCGGGGAGGGCGGCCACCTGCCCGGGAAGAAGGTCTCCGAGAAGGTCGCCGCGGCCCGTAACGCCGCTCCCGGCACCGATCTGATCTCGCCCTCCAACAACCACGACCTCTACTCGATCGAGGACCTGGCCGAGCTGATCGACGAGCTGAAGACGGTCAACCCCGACGTGCGGGTCTCGGTCAAGGTCCCGGTCGTCCCGAACATCGGCACGATCGGCCTCGGGATCGCCAAGGCTGGCGCCGACATCATCACCCTCTCGGGCTTCGAGGGCGGCACCGGCGCCGCCCGCCAGCACGCCCTGCGCCACGTCGGTTTGCCGTCTGACATCGGCACCCGCGCCGTCCACCGTGCCCTGATGGAGGCCGGCCTGCGCAACCGGGTCGAGATCTGGGCCGACGGCGGCTACCGCACCGGTCACGACATCGTCAAGCTGCACTGCCTCGGCGCCAACCGCGTCGGGTTCGGCACCCTGGCGATGGTCAGCATCGGCTGCACGATCTGCCGCGGCTGCCAGCTCGACACCTGCCACGTCGGCATCGCCACCCAGATCGAGACGGTCGAGCAGGCCCAGGAGCACGGCCTGAAGAAGTTCACGCCGCAGGAGATCGACCTCGCCGCCGAGAGCTGTGCCCGCTTCTTCGCCTCGATGGGCGAGGAGGTCAAGCGCGTCGTCGCCTCCCTCGGCTACGACCGCGCCCAGGACCTGGTCGGCCGCTACGACCTGCTGGAGCAGGTTGCGGCCAAGGACAGGATCGACCTGGCGCCCCTGATCACCCCGCTGGAGGAGTTCCTCGACCTCGAGCCACTCGACCTCCCGGTCGCCGAGGAGCTGGCCGAGGCGCGGGCCGAAGCCGGCCTCGTGGTAGCCCGGCCGATCCGCATGGAGTCCAAGCAGGCCTCCGCCCAGATCGGCGCTCTGGCGCCCGAAATCTGCTCGGGCAGCATCGTTCGCAGCGAGTTCCCGCGCCCGACCGACGCCAACGATCGTGTGCTGGGGACCGAGCTGGCGGGCGCGATCGCCCGCTCGCGGATCTTCGGCGACGGGCCAGAGTCCAGCGACGAGGTGCTGGCCCGCCTCGATTTCAACGGCGGCTCCATCGCCGGCCAGGGCCTCGGCGCCTTCAACGCCTACGGCGTCTCGATTCGGATCGAGGGTGGCGCACAGGACGGCGTCGGCAAGACGATGCTCGGCGGCACGATCGCGATCCTCAAGGGGAAGGGCGCCAAGGGCCAGCGGCTGAACGGCTCCGTCGGCAAGTCCTTTGCCTACGGTGCCCAGCGCGGGCGCCTGTTCGTCCAGGGCTCGGCCGATTCGCGCTTCTGCATCCGCCTCTCCGGCGCCGACGTGGTCCTCGCGGGCGAGCCCGAACGGGCCATCGACGACGCGCGCGGCTGTCTGGTCGATCGCGCCAACGCCAAGGGGTTCGCCTTCGAGTACATGACCTCCGGCCGCGCCATCGTCCTCGGCGACCTCGGCCCGTGGGCCTGTGCCGGCATGACCGGCGGCCGCGTCTACGTTCGCCACAACGCCTTCGGCATCGACCGCGAGGCGATCGAACGCCGTCTCGGCGAGGGCGCAAAAGTCCAGCTCAAGGACCTCGACGCGGAGGGCCTGATCGACATCGACGACCTGCTCAGCCACTACGCGGACGAACTGCGCGCGACTGCCCAGAACGAGGAGGCCGAGCGCATCCTCGAGCTGGCGGCGGACGCGACCAGCAACTTCCTGATGGTGGTGCCGCAGAAGGTCCAGGCGGATCCGTCGATCTCGACCGAGTAGGGCCGGGCCCCGGCCCCGTCCTCGTCAGGGCCGGGTGAGCAGATCCGCGATCGCCCGGACCTCGCGCAGGAGCTCGTCGAGCATGCGCTCGGTATCGCTGTGGATCCGCCACTCGGCCGCCTGGCGGTCGGCCTCGACCTGGTCGATGCGCCGCTCCAACTGGAGTGTGCGCTCGTCGATCTTCCGCACCGAGCGCTCGATCTTCTTCTCGCTGCGACGGACGCGCTTCTTGACATAGAGGCGGGTGTCCTCACGAAGGGCGTCGAGCTCGCGGCGCAGGTCGGCGTCGACCGGGGCATTCTGCTCGGCGAGCATCTCTTCGACGCCGATGCGGATCCGCTCGATCTCCCCGTGCAGCTGGGTGCGAGCGCGCTCGGCGGCGGCGGAGATCGACGGGGCCCCATGCGGCAGGGAGGGGTCAACCGGGTTCGGAGCGGCGTTCACCGCGTTCATCCTAGGGACGGGTGTGGCTGGAACGCCCGGTCAGGATTCGAGCGCGTAGAGCCTGAAGCGACCGATCGCGAGCTCGTCGCCGTCGCACAGCGCACCCCACTCGACTGCCTCGCCGTTGACCAAGACGCCGTTGAGGCTGCGATCGTCGAGCACCCGCAGGTCCTTGTCGGGCTCGGCGACTATCAGCGCATGGCGGCGGGAGACGCTGGGATCGTCGAGGCGCAGGTCGGCGGTGGCGCTGCGCCCGATCCGCGTCCAGCCACGCTCAATCGCGAAGTTCGTGATCGAGCCGTCCTCTTCGCGCCGCACGAGATAGCGGCCGCGCCGCGGCAGCGACCGCCGCGCCTCCTCGAGCCAGTCGGGAGGCTCCGGTGTGCTGGGAACCGCGAATTCGCGGGTCGCGGCGCCGTGGTCCTGCATCGACTCGAACATCGAGTCGCGGCGGAACCGCGAACCGCTGCAGCGCGGACATTCGGGCAGGGAATCGGTCTCGCGCAAGGAGAGCTGGGAGCCGCAGTCGAGGCAAAAATAAGTGCCCGAACCGGGGGTGAAACCGGCGGGAACGCAGTCATCGAGCGGGCTACTGCCGACGCTGTCGAAGATCGGGGGCCTCCTTCCTGGCGTCCTCTCGATCCTAGCGCCCCGGAGGCCACGCGTCACTCAATTTTGATGATCCGGTCTCACCGAGAGTCCGATCTCTAGAATCGCGCCGCGATGGGTCCGATCAGAGCCGAAGTCGAGATTGACGTCTCCCGCGAGCGGATCTTCGAGGTGATCGGTGACCTCGCCGTGAGGCCCTCGTTCACCGATCACTTCCTCTCCGACTTCCACCTGACCCGGATCGAGTCGACCGGCGTCGGGGCCGGGGCGAGGTTCCGGGTCAAGGCGCCGCTGCGTTCGGTCTGGATGGATACGACGATCGTCGAGCAGGAGGAGCCGTTCCGCATCGTCGAGCGGGGCCGCGGTGGGCGCACCAACCGCATCCGCTCCAACACCGTCTGGGAGCTGACGGGAGGATCCGGGTCGCTGACGATGGTGCGAGTGTCCCACTGGACCGAGCCGGCCAACCCCCTGGACCGGGCGCTCGAGGTCCTGAGCGCGGCTTCCGTCTGGCAGGAGAGGGGTTGGCGCGAGGCTCTGAGGCGGCTCCGGGACATGCTCGAGTCCGATCTTCCCGGTGGCGAGCGGATCGCCGTCGCCGGGGGCAACCGCTACGCGACCGGCGTCCCTTAATAGACTCTCGCCGCCGATGTCCCCGAACCGCAGATTCCTCCTGCCGCTGATCGCCGCCCTGACGCTCGCCGTGCTCGCGCTCGGCATCAGCGCCTGCGGCTACTCGAGCAACTCCAAGGACGTGGTCGAGGGCGAGCCGGTGAAGCTGGGCGACCTCGAGTTCAATGTCGTCTTCTCGCGCTACCTCAACCCGAACGACAGCGAGGACTCCGCCTACCTGGTCGGCCAGCCGCCCGCCCCCAACGGCTCCGCCTACTTCGGCGTCTTCTTCCAGGTCCAGAACGAAAGCAAGGACCCGCAGACGCTTCCCGCGACCCTGACGATCACCGACGCGGCCGAAAAGACCTATGACGTGATCCCCAGCGAAAGCCTCTACGCGCTGCCGTTCGGTGGCGAAGTCGAACCGCAGGAACAGATCCCGGTCCTCGACTCGACGCCCCAGCAGGGGCCGATCGAGGGCTCGGTGGCGCTCTTCCTGCTGCCCGCGGAAGCCTCCGACAACCGCCCGCTGACGCTTCACATCCCGGGCTCCGAAGGCGAAGACGCGACCGTCACCCTCGACCTCTAGCGGCGGCTCGGCCGCTCAGAGGCCCGCCGAGAGAACCTGGGCAGCGGCCGGCGCCGCGACTTCCCCGCCGGCGGCTTCGGCTTCGATCAACAGCACCCCGACCGCAAGCCTGGCCTTGTCGGCCGGAGCGAAGGCGGCGAACCAGGCATCCTTGATCTGGACCGGGTTCTTGGCGTTCTCCTGACCGGGCCTGGGGCCCAGCTCGGCGGTGCCCGTCTTGCCGGCGACCTGAGCCTGCGGAATGGCCCCCGCGGTCCCGGTCCCTTCGGTGACGACGCCGATCATCAGTTCGGTCAGTTCCCCGGCCAGCTTCTTCGACATCACCCGCACCGGCTGGGCGTGCGGTCGCAGCTTCTTGTTGTTGACGATCGAGGTCGGCTCGCGGACGCCGTCGTTGCCGATCGTCTGTGCCACGCTCGCCATCTCCAACGGGGTTGCGAGCACTTCGCCCTGGCCGATCGCAGACACCCCGAGGTCGACTTCTTCGCCGATCTCGGTCGGGATCGTCGATTCGGGCGGGTCGACTTCGCGGATGTGCTTCGGCGCGTAGAGGGTGGGGGGAGAGTTGAAGCCGAACCGTTCCGCCGTGGCGACCAGGTCGTCGTTGCCGATCTGAGGACCGAGCGGCGCGAAGTCCGCGTTGCAGGACTCCGCAAAGGCCTGGCGGAACGTACCGCCGCAGTACTCGCCGTTGGCGTTGTTGATGAAGCGGCCGCCGACGTTCACCCCGTTGGTGATTTCGAATTCGTCATCGAGCGAGACGATTCCCTTCTGCAGCGCCGCGGTGGTGGTGACCATCTTGAAGGTCGAGCCGGGAGGCTGCGGGGCCGAGAAGGCCTGGCCAGCGAGGGCCCTGATGTCGCCGTTGCGAGCGTCGAGCACCGCGATCCCCCCGGCGCGCCCGGCCAGCGCCGAGACGGCCGATTCCTGCAGGCCGGGGTCGATCGTCGTCTTCACCGATGCGCCCGGCTCGGGGTCGGACCGGGCGATGACCCGAACCGAGGAGGTGGATTCGTCGATCGCCAGCAGAGATCCCCCCGGCTTGCCGGCGAGGCGGGTGTTGAAGGCCTGCTCGAGCCCGGTCACCCCGACCGGGGTGCCAGGCGCGAAGCCGTGCCGGGCCAGGGCCGGGAGGTCTTCCGCGGAGGGGCTGCCGATTTCGCCGGTGACGTCGATCGCGGCGCTGCCCAGCGGATGTTCGCGGGCGTCTGCCGGACCCTCGGCCAGGGGCGTGCCGTCGTTGGCGAGGATCGCCGCCCGCGGCGCCAGCTTGATCTGGCCTTCGAGGCGCTCACCGCGCCGCAGGCCGGGGAAGACGAGGCTCGGGTCCCAGTTCACCCCGCCGTCTGAGAACGGCAGCTCGAGCTCGTCTTCGAGGCTCCCGAAGGCGACGGTGTCGATGGTCATCGGGACCGGCACGACCGTGTTGCCGTCGCGACTGGTGGTGTCTTGCGCCGAGCCGGGTTCCAGCGAGCGCAGGGTCGCCACCTGCTCGGCTTCCTTGTAGGCGGTCGCGAAGTCGTTGACGCTGATCGTTGCCTGCGAGGAGGGGTTCAGCTCCCGGTACATCGCGGCGAAGTTCCCCGCCGCCCAAGCGGAGGCGAACCCGCTCGCCGCTTCCCTCTCCGGGGACCCCGGAGCACCGGTCGCGGCCCCGATGACGAAAGCGACGATCGCGATCAGCGCGAGGGGGAGGGTGCGGGTGAGGAGGCGACGGCGCCGCTCCACCTCAGGTGACAACCGGCTCACCGGTGGAAAGGTAATAGAGCGGTCTCCGACATGCTTCTATTCAGTGGTGACCGTCTTGGATTGGGCCATCGTAGCGTTCACCGTCGCCCTCGCCCTTTGGGGCTACAAGCAGGGGTTGATAGTCGGCGCCCTGACCCTGGTCGGATTCGGAGCCGGAGCCTTCGCCGGCAGCCGGGTCGGGCCGCTGCTCCTGGCGAAGGGCTCGGAGTCGCCCTACGCGCCGCTCTGCGCCGCCCTGGGGGCGCTGCTGGTGGGGGCGCTGATGGCGGTGGGGGTGGAGAGCTTCGCGCTCGGGCTGAGGGCGAAGATCATCCGCCGCCCCACATTGCACCTGGCCGATGGCGCCGGGGGCGCGGCGTTGATCGCCTCGGTCGCACTCGGACTCGCCTGGGTTCTCGGCGCCGTCGCCCTGCACGCGCCTGCGACCGAGCGCCTTCGCGCCGACGTTCAGGAATCGGTGATCCTGCGCAGCCTCAACGACGTCCTGCCGCCCTCGGGCACGGTTCTGAACGCGCTCGACCGCGTCGATCCGGCGCCCTCTGTCACCGGGCCGGCGACGCCGATCTCCCCGCCCGACCAGGCGATCGCCTCCGACCCCGACGTGCTGCGGGCTGGCAGTTCGGTCGTACGGGTCCTCAGCACCGCCTGCGGCCTCGGGATCGAGGGTTCGGGCTGGGCCGTCGAACCGGGTCTGATCGTCACCAACGCCCACGTGATCGCGGGGGCCGACGACACCACCGTGACCACCCGGGAGGGGGTCGAGCTGGCCGCCACGCCGGTCTACTACGCGCCGAAGGACGACCTTGCGCTGCTGCGCGTCGGCGTCGGCCTCCCGGCCCTTCCGATCTCCTCGCGGCGGCCGCAGGGGTCGAGCGCGGCGGTGCTCGGCTATCCGGAGAACGGTCCCTACTCGCTCTCTCCGGCTCGCATCGGCGAAACCCGCGCGACCATCAGCGAGGACTCCTACGGCAACGGACCGGTCGACCGCATCATCACCGGCCTCAGCGGCACGGTCCGCAGCGGCAACTCCGGCGGACCGCTGGTCGACGCGGCGGGCAGGGTGGTCGGCACGGTCTTCGCCGCGACCACCAGCGGCTCCCCGGGCGGCTTCGCGATCCCGGCCGAGCTGGTCCGCGAAGCTCTCGGCAGGACTTCTGAATGGGTCTCGACCGGACCCTGCACCCGATAGCCGGTTTGCCGACCACTTACGTTCAGTAAGCTCCTAGCCAGTGGAACCGGTTACCTCGACTCAGGTCCAGGCCGGCCCCCCTAGGGGAGTCTGTCCTCACTTCCACGCCGCGATCGAGCTGATCGGAAAGCGCTGGACGGGAGCGATCGTCTGTGCCCTGACCGAGCGGCCGATGCGCTTCGGGGAGCTCGGCAAGGTGGTGCCCGGCCTCTCCGACAGGCTGCTGTCCCAGCGGCTTCGCGAGCTCGAGGAGGAAGGCCTGGTCGAGCGCGAGGTCGAAGCCGGGACCCCGGTGCGGGTGACGTACTCGCTGACCGACGTGGGGCGGGGGTTGGGGCCGTCGATTCACGAGCTGAAGGCGTGGGCGCGCCACTGGAAGAACGCCGGCTGACGCGCGCCACCCGGACCGTCAATTAGCCTCAGCGGGGTGAAGCAAGAGGAGATCGCGCTGGGGGAAGGCGCCGGCCCGCCAGGTTCGGACCTGCCGGGACCGTTCCCGGTCGGGCGCTATGCGCGCCGGCTGCAGGAGGAGATGCGCAAGCGGGCGCGGGTGCAGCTGATGGGCGAGGTGACCGGGGTCGGCCGCAGCAAGGTGCAGGCCTACTTCGAGCTACGAGACAGCCAGGGCGCGGTTCCCTGCGCGATCTGGCTCAACGACCTGGAGAAGGCGGGGCTTCCCGAGGGCGCGCTGCGGGACGGCGCTGAACTGGTGATCGCCGGTGGGCCCGACTATTACCCCGGAGGCGGCCAGGCGTCGCCGAGCTTCAGCTTCCGCGCCACCCACGTGCGGCTGGCGGGGGAGGGTGACCTGCTGGCCCGGCTCGAGGCGCTGCGCAAGCAGCTGCGCGCCGAGGGGCTCTTCGAGCTGCAGAAGCAGCTCGCCCGGCCGCTGCTGCCGAGGGCGATCGGCGTGGTCACGGCCGAGTCCGGAGCCGCACGGCGCGATCTGCTCGCCGGCCTGCGCCGCCGCGGTTGGGGCGGGACCGTGGTCTGGGCGTTCGCGCCGGTGCAGGACCGCCACGCCGCTCCCGCGATCGCCGCGGCGCTGCAGGGCCTGGCGGCGCGGCCCGAGGTCGAGGCGATCGTCGTCACCCGCGGCGGCGGCAGCCTGGCCGACCTGTGGGCCTTCTGCGACGAGACGCTCTGCCGCACCGTGGCCCTGCTGCGGGTGCCGGTGGTGAGCGCGATCGGGCATGAGCGCGACACGACCCTGCTCGACGACGTCGCCGCCGTCGCCTGCTCGACCCCGACCCATGCCGCGGAAGCGGCGGTGCCACTCGACTGCGATCTCGCCCGCCGAGAGCTGGGACGCGCCGCGTTGGCGCTGCGGCGCGCCGCGGAGGGGGCGGTCGGCGCCCGCGCCCGGCACCTCGGGGCCCTGGCGCGAGGCCCGGCGAGGGCGCTTCAGCGGGAGCGCGGCGGCCTCAACCAGAAGATCCGCGAGATCCGCGCCGCCTCCGAACGCGGGCTCACCGAGCGGGGCGCCTTCCAGCGGCGGATCGCCACGATCGTGCTCGAGCGGGCGCGGCGTCGCGGGATTCAGCGGACGGCGTCGGCTCTCGCCATCGAGCGCCAGCGCGGCGCCGCCGTCGAGCGGGCCGCCACCAGGGCGTTGCAGAGGCGCCGGGAGGCGCTGAGAAGAGCTGCGGTGACGCTACGGGCCCATGACCCCGAGCGGACGCTGGAGCGTGGCTACGCGCTGGCCGAGAGCTCCGAGGGGGAGCCGGTGACCACGGCTGGCGCCGCGGTTGCCGCCAGGGAGGTAAGACTGAGGTTCGCGGATGGTCGCGTCAAGGCGGAGATCGAGGGAGAGATTGAGCGAGAGACCTGAGTCCTACGAGGTCGCGGTGGAGCGGCTGGAGGAGATCATCGACCGGCTCGACTCCGGCCAGGCCGGGCTGCGGGAGACGCTCGAGCTCTGCCGCGAGGGCCGCGAGCTGGTCGGCTACTGCGCCGCCGAGCTCGACGCCGTCGGCGAGGGCCTGAAGGAATTGCGCCTCGACGAGTTGGCCTCCAAACTAGACGCTGAGACCGGGGCCTGAGCAGAGGTTGCCGAGGGCAGGGCACCCTCGACACAGGCTCCAGTCGCGCTCCTGGGGCAGCGCGACCGGGAACTCGCCCCGGCCGATCCGGGCGATCGTCGCCACCAGGCGCTCGCGCCCCACGGCCATCTCCGCGCCGTCCAGGACCGAGACGACCGGTTCCTCCGCCCGCTCGAGGAAGACGTAGGCGACCTCGACCCGCTCCGCCCGCAGCGACTCCGCCGTCGCCAGGGCGTAGATCGCCCGCTGGGTCTCATAGCGGGCCGCGTGAGCCTCGGGCCCGGAGCCGTTGAGGCGATCGGTCTTGTAGTCGACGACCAGCGGCGGCGCGCCCTCGCGCTCGACCAGGAGGTCGATCGAGCCGCGCAGAACGGTGGGGCCGACGCCGAGCAGGATCGGCACCTCGGCCCGCACCCTAGTCGCGCCGGCGCCGATCCCCTCGCGCAGCAGCGCCGACCCGAGCCAGTCGCGGACCGGAGCGATCAGGCCCTCGGCGTCGGTTGCGCCGGGGTCGAGCCCGGCGGCGAGGGCGTGGCGCAGCGCCAGCTCCGCAGAGGGCTCGGCCCAGCCGTTGGCCTGACTCCACTCCAGCAGCGCGTGCACGGCGGCGCCTCGGGCGCTGCGCTCCTCGCGTCCGGAAGCCGTCATCTCCCGGTCCTCACCGCCTGCGATCGCATCTTCCACCGCGATGCGGGAGGTGCTGCGAGCGCTGCCGCCAACCCCGAGCACGCGCTCCATGTAGAAGCGGTAGGGGCATTCCTCATAGGCGGAGATCGCGGTGTAGGAGAGGGGGCGGCTGGGGACGACGGGTGGCTTCCTCTCGACCAGCGGCGGCGGGCCCTCGCCGAGGGGGCGCCCGCCCACCGCGTCGCGCCGGGTCGCGGTCAGGGCGGCGGCGCGCTCCGGGGAGGGGAGGTTGACGCGGACGGCGATCTCCGACGCCGGGAAGCTCGCTTCGAGGCCGGGACGCGGCTGCGCCGGTGGCACGATCACGCCCGTGGCGGCCTCGCGGCCGATCCCGAGGGAGTCGACGAGGCGCTCGACGACCGGTGTCCCCGGCTTGGTCTCGCGGCCGGGCTCGGGCTTGACGACGCCGCTCAGGATCAGCCGCTCCCGGGCCCGGGTGGCGGCGACGTGGAACAGCCGCAAGCCCTCCTCGGCGTCGCGCGCCTTCTGCTCCTCGCAGAGCTCGGCGTGGTCGTAGAGGTTGATCGTGCCGCTGCCGAGGCGGCGCAGCTGCATCCCCACCCGCGGCGGCTGCTCGCGGCCGATCGTGAGCAGTGGCGACCGCGCTCCCGCCAGCAGCCTGCGCGAGAGGTCGGGGACGGCGACGACGTCGAACTCCAGTCCCTTGGCGTTGTGGACGGTCATGATCCGGACGCCGTCGTGGCCCTCGGCCGCCGTCGCCGCCTGGGCCTCGACGTCGGTCTCGGCGCGAGCGGCGAGAAAGTCGAGCAGGCCGCGCAGGTCGCGCCCCTCGCGCGACTCGAACTCGGCGGCGAGGCGCATCAGCTTGCGGACGTTGGCGAAGCGAGCCTCCCCGGCCGGTCGCATCAGGACCGCCAGGTCATAGCCGGTCTCGGTCGTCGCCGCCTCGATCAGGCCGGCGAGCGGCAGCCGCGACCCTCGCTTGCGCAGCGCCGCGACCCGCGCCACGAACTCCCGCAGCAATTCCAGCTCGGAGCCGGGGATCTGCTCCAGCCGCTCGGGCTCCGCCAGCTCATCGGCGCCCAGGCCCGCCGCTCGCTCCACCGCGCCCCAGACGTGGCGCCGCCTCCCCGCCGCCGCCCGCAGCAGCCAGAGCGTGTCGGGAGCGACCCCGCAGGCGGGCGAGGCGAGGGCGCCGAAGAGCGCCTGGTCGTCCAGCGGATTGGCGATCGTCGCCAGCAGCGCGCAGACGTCGGAGACCTGCTGCTGGGACCAGTAGCCGCGGCCACCGACGACGTAGGGGCGCAGGCCGGCACGCTCGAGGGAGTCCTCATAGGCGTCGAGGTGGGTGAAGGCGCGCAGCAGGACGACCATCTCGCCACGGTCGACGCCGGCGTCGGCAAGCTCGCCCAGGCGGGCGGCGAGGAAGCGCGCCTCGGCCAGGCAGTTGAGCGGCGTGCGGCCGTCGATCGCCGGTTCCAGCTCGATCTCCTCGGCGTCCCAGCCGTCGCGCCCGGTCAGCAGCAGCTCCACCGGCGGCCCAGCTCCGGAGGGCAGCCCCCCGGGGGCGGGAGCCCCGACCCGCAGTGGCCGGTAGGAGGGGCCGAGCAGCCTCTCCCCGAACAGGTTGACGGCGGCGATCAGCTCCGGCCGCGAACGGAAGTTGCCGCTCAGCTCCATCAGCTCGGCGTCGGCGCGACCCTCGATCAGGCTGCGTTGCCGGCGGAAGACGTCGAGGTCGGCGTGGCGGAACCCGTAGATCGACTGGAACTCGTCGCCGACCACGACCAGCTCGCTGCGCGGCCCGCGCAGCGCCTCGATCAGGCGCAGCTGCAGCCGGTTGGTGTCCTGGAACTCGTCGACCAGCAGGTGGCTGAAGCGGGCGCG
The DNA here is from genome assembly GCA_046330295.1 of Solirubrobacterales bacterium. GTDB lineage: Bacteria > Actinomycetota > Thermoleophilia > Solirubrobacterales > 70-9 > VAYN01. Next base: position 91,274 of record JAXLTB010000003.1, read on the forward strand.
ATAGGCCTCGCCGACCTCGGCCCGCTCCAGCAGGCGCGCGGCGAGGATCTGGAGGTCCTCGAAGTCGATTCCGGTGCGCCGTTCCTTGACCCGCTCGAAGTTGACCGAGAACAGCTCCAGCAGCTCGGCCAGGTGGCGGTAGGCCTCGCCCCCCTCGCCGGCCTCCGCGCAGCTCGACACCGCGGCGTCGATCGCCTCGCGGTAGGGCGCCACCCCCTTCGCCTTGCTGTCGGTGCGAAGCGAGCGCAGCTCGTCGAGGCCCGGCGGGTCACCCGCCGCCTGCAGCCTCGCCAGGGCCCGTTCGAGGAGGTCGCGCTTGGGATCGGCGTCCCGCAGCTCCTCCAGCGCCGCGGCGGCGGCCGCGGCGGCGCGCCGGATTGCCGCCTCGGGGTCCGACGGTGGCGGATCCGGCAGGCGCGGCTCGGCGACGCCGCGGCTGCGAAGCTCGGCGTGGGCGGCGGTGACGATCCCCCGCAGGCCGTCGACGTCGTAGGCGGCGACGGTCTCCTCGCGCTCGGGCTCGCCCCCGGCGAGGAACTCGGCCAGGGCATCGTCGAACGCCTCGCGGGCCGCCCGGGCCGACTCGGGAGCGTCGAGGACCCGGAAGCCGGGATCGATCCCGGCGGCGACCGGGTGCGCCGCGAGGACGCGGTTGCAGAAGCCGTGGATCGTCGTCACCCAGGCGCCGCCGATGCCCGTCAGCAGCTCGGCGGCGCGCTCGGAGCCCTGCCCGGCGCGTCGCGCCAGCTCGGCCCGGATCCGCTGGCGCAGCTCCGCCGCCGCCTTGTCGGTGAAGGTGAAGGCGAGGATGGCGTCCGGGGAGACGCCCGCGTCGCAGACCAGGCGGCAGTAGCGATCGACCATCACCCCGGTCTTGCCGGTCCCGGCGCCCGCCTCCAGCAGGACGTCGAGGCCGCTGGCGGCGATCGCCGCCGCCTGCTCGGGGGTGGCCGTCCGCTCGCTCACCGGTCCTCCACTTCCTCGTCCTCCTCGTACTGCGGAGCACGGTCGCGGCGGCAGATCGGGGCGAAGGTGCAGAAGGGGGGACAGGCGTCGTGGCCGCGCAGGCCGCGGCGCGGGCCCGGATCGCGGCGGATGTCGCCGGCCCGCATGCGGGCGACGATCTCGCCCGCCCGGCGGCGCGACTCAGCCAGCAGCTCCTCGAGCCCCTCGTCATCGACGACGTCCTTCTCGTAGAGCCCGTAGTCGGCGAGGTCGCCGGCCGCCTCCTCGGCGACGATGCCGCGGGGGCGTCGCACCGAGGTGCCCCGCAGCGGGTGGTAGAGCCCGCCGACCGGCGTCGCCCCCCAGTGCTCGGCGACCGCGAGCAGGTAGAGCGGCAGCTGCAGCTTCGCCTGCTCCTCGAACTTCCCGCGCGGCGTTACGGAGCCGGAGAGCTTGTAGTCGATGACGACGGCGCGCCCATCGGGGGCGCGGTCGACTCGGTCGATCGCCCCGTGCAGACCCCAGCCGTCCAGCTCCAGAGTCGGCCGCTCGCCCTCGGGTTGCTCGCCGAAGGCAGCCTCCAGGAGCCAGGGCTCGAAGCCGCCGGTCTCCCGCTCGGCCTCCTCGACCAGGAAGCGCTCCAGCAGCCGTTCGACCCGGCGCGCCATCGCCCGCTCGGCCGGGTGGGAGCCGAGTTCGCGCTCGGCGGCGAGGGCGGCGACCAGCTCCCGGCCGCGGGCTACCCAGGCCGCGAGCGACCGTTGGCGTGGCAGCGGGTCGCCGCCGGGGCGCTCGCGGTAGAGGCGGTCGAGCGCGGCGTGCATCAGGCCGCCCTGGACCAGCGGGTCCGGCACCGGGTCCAGGGGCTGCGGGTCGAGCTCGTGGCCGGTGAACCATCGGTAGGAGCAGACGTCGAACTGCTCCAGGGTCGTGCCGCCGTAGGCGGGGACCGCCGCCAGCGAATCGATGACGGCGGAATTGGTGAGCGGCCCCGGGGCGCGGGAAGCGGCCTCGGCGCGCCGCGCTGCCGCGATCCGGTCGAGCAGGCGCACCGCCAGCGCCTCCTCGACGCCGATGACCGCCAGCAGGGTCCTCGGGTCGCTCTGCGGCCCGTGGCTCGCCAGCGCTCGGGCCAACTCGTCCTCGGAGGGGGCCTCGGCCAGGGGATGGACGACCCGCGCCAGGTCGCGGCTGCGGGTGATCGCCTCCTCGACCGGGTCCGGGAGCGCTCCGTCGGGCGGCGGAGCCAGCAGGGCCCTGACGTCGTCGAGGAACGGCGAGCGTGCCTCGGCGGCGCCGTTCTCGTCGCAGTCGCGGTAGGAGAGGAAGAGCCGCCTGCGGGGGAGGGAGAGGCAGGCATGGAAGAGGTAGCGCTCCTCGGCCTCGGTATCGCGGCGGGGGTCGAGGCCGAGCGAGGCCCGTTGAGCTTCGGAGAGGAAGGGGTCGCCGCCACGGTCTTGGCGGGGGAACTCGCCGTCCTGCAGCGAGGCGACGAAGACGTGGTCGAAGCGGCCGGCGCGCAGGCGATAGGGATCGGCGATTCGCACCCGCCCCTCGACCGGGCCCGACCAGACCCGGAAGCTGAGCTCGGCGACGGTCGCCGCCAGCTCCTCCGCGCGCGGCGCCAGCCCACCGAGCTCCGAGAGCTCGCCGAGCGCGGCGGCGATCTGAGCGGCGGCCCGCAGCTCGAGGCCGTCGCCCGGGCCCAGCGCCGGCCCGTCCGCCTCGCCGCGCAGGGGCGCGAGGCCATCGTCGCGGCGAGCCTGCCGACCTCCGCCGCCAGGGCCGCAGGGGAGACAGCCGCGGCGTCGCGGAGGCGCCGAAGGTCGCGTGGCGTCTCGCGATCCTCTCCCCGCCAGAGCCCCAGCGCCGCCTTCGCGTCCTGGATCCGGGCCCGTCGCAACGCTCGCTCCAGCCAGTCGACGCGCCCGTGCGAGAAGCCGGACGGCCCCCGCAGGTAGCGCAGCAGGTCAGCCGCGCGCCCGGAGCCGAACTCGGCCTCCAGCAGCGCGATCAGAGCTCCGCCGACGGCCGTGCCCGCCACCTCCGCCTCCGCCTCCAGGGCGGTGGCGATCCCGGTCGCCTCCAGGGCGGCGGCGATCTCCGGTCCGCGCCGAGCGGGGTCCCGCAGGGCGATGGCGATCTCGGCCGGCTCGGTGCCGGCGTGGACCAGCCTCGCCACCTCGGTGGCGATCGCCTCCGCCTCGCCCCGCGTACCGGCCGAGCGCAGCAGCTGCAGGCCCTCGCCGGCCGGCAGTGGCTCGGCCTTCGCCGCCCCGAATCCCCGTGCGAGATGGAAGAGCAGGGGGCTCTCGGTGTTCGCGGGGTCGGCGACGGTCGCCGTCTCCTCGGCGACGCCGATCCGCCCCCGCAGCTCCCCCAGCAGGCCGGACCGGGCGGCGAGCGCGGCGTTGCCCGGCTCGAACGGGAGCGCGACGGTCACCTCGCTCCGAGCCGCCAGCGCCTCGATCAGCTCGAACTGGTTGCGGGTGAGGTCGTCGAGGCCGTAGAGGAAGACCGGGCGGCGGCGCCAGAACGAGCCGTCGCGCCGCAGCGAGGCGATCGCCTCGCGGGCGATCCCGTGCGAGTCGATGCGGCCGGTTCGCTCGCGGACCTCGGCATAGGCGGCGAAGAGGGCGGCGATGTCGCTGAGGTATGCGGAGCCCTCGAGGGTCGCCGCGCCGGCCTCGACGGCGCCCGGCTCGATTCCGGCCGCCTGCAGCTCGTCGAGCAGGCCCCGGAAGGCGCGCGAGAAGCCCGGCCGCGCGGCGGAGCGCCGCAGCGGGCCCAGCCGCCCCAGCCGCGACCCGACCGCGACCGAGATCGCCCGCAACCGCTGGGCCGGCGTGAGCTCGGCCCCCGGTGGGGCTCCGGCGGCGGTGGCGATCGTGCGGAAGAGCGCATCGAAGGTCATCGCCGAGCCCCCCAGCATGGCCCCCCCCTCGCACAGCTCGTGCTCGAACGCGAAGACGTCGTCGACGTTCGGCACGACCAGGATCGGGTCGCGGTCGAGGGCCGCGGCGAAGCGGCTGCGGAGCAGACCCGCCCTGCCCGAGTTCGGGGGCCCGTGGATCAGCTTGAGCGGCACTCTCCCAGCCTATGGACGGGGGCGGCGCACTCCCCGCAAACTGCGGCGGAGCGGCCCCATTTTGCCGTCTACCGCCGCCTCTAGATTGCGAACCAGCCGATGTCCCTCTGCTTCGTAGATCCAGCCGACGCGGTCCGCGCCATCGCCGACTCGGTCGGCCGCGAGGCCCGCCGGCAGCTGCTCGGCGAGGCGGTGCGCGCCTGGGTCGACGAGATCCCCGACTCAGAGCTGGAGGTCCACTACGCGAAGGCGATCTCCGAGCTCGACGAGCACGACCTCTCGATGCTCGCCGCCTGGCACGGCTCGCTCGAGGTCGGCCACCCGGTCCCCAACCGCGACTTCCTGATGGGCGCCTTCGGCTCCCTCGGCGAGAACCGCCGTGAGGCGCTGAAGCTCGCGGCCGGCTTTCGCGGCGAGGAGGCCGTCGACGCGGGGGTCACGGAGGAGGACGCACTGGAGCTGGTGCTCGGCCTCCTCGCGCCGCCGCGCCTGATGCAGCTCGCCGTCGAGGCGGTCGAGTTGTACATCTGGGACCGCGCCGGCTCAGACAACTAGTCGGGGCCCCGCAAACCGGCGCTTCTCGGCCTTCGGACCCCTACTGTTTCGTCAGCGCGGCGCGGATCTCGGCGATCGCCTGCTCGGTATCGCGGAAGTGGACCGCGCTCATGCCCGCCTCGCGGGCTCCCTCGCAGTTGTGGAGGACGTCGTCGATGAAGAGGCAGGCCTCGGACGGCATCCCGACCTTCTCCAGCGTCACCTCGTAGATTCGCGCTTCCGGCTTGCGGGCGCCGACAAAGGCGGAGTCGACGATCGTCTCGAAGATCTCGTCGACCGGCAGCATCGAGCGCCACAGCGGCTCCCACTCGCGGACGTTGTTGGTCAGCATCGCCATCCGCTTGCCCTCTCCCTTCAGCTCCCGCATCAGCTCGATCATCGGCTCGTTGGGGTGGAGCGCGTCGAAGAAGATCTCGCGGAAGCGGTGCATGTGCGGTCGGTGGCCCAGCATCGGTTCCAGCGCGTCGGTCATCCGCTCGAGGAAGGCGACCTCGGTGATCTCGCCGCGCTCCAGCGCGAAGAGCGGGATCTCCCCGTCCTCTTCGCGGATCGCCCGCATCGCCTCGCCGAAGTCCTCCGGCGAGATCCCGATCTCGTTCTGCAGGGCCAGGAAGGAGGCCAGCAACGGCGTCGTCAGGACGCCGCCGAAGTCGGAGATGATCGCCTCGATCTCAGGCATCGGCGCGGGCCACCTCGTAGTGCCCGAGCCCCTCGCGACCCTCGACGGACCAGCGGAAGAAGGCGATCTCAGAGTCGAACCCGTGGCGGCGCACGGCGATCGAGCTGATCAGGGATCCGGCCCCACGCAGCGGGCGGGCGTCGTCGGCGCTCGGCCACAGCTCCAGGCTGGCGCGGCGCTGCACGCCGTCCTCGCCGTACTCGGTCGAGAGCAGGGCCTCCTCGAACTCGATCGGGGCGGCGTCGGGGTCGCAGAGGACGGCGGCGACCCTCTCGTCGCCGTGCTCCTTGCCACCGGCGGGGAGGGAGGAGGTGAGGGCGAGCAGCCCGCCGTCGGAGAAGACGATCCCGATCGACCGTCGCAGGATCTGGCCCGAATCGCTCATCGACGGGGAGCCTATTGACGCGAAAAGGTGCCGTGCCGCGCGGCCGCAGCTCGCCCGGCGGACCGGGCGCCGGAGCCTCCACCGAGGCCGTCGCCGCAACCCGGCTACCATTGACCGATGTCCGAGGATCAAGCAGCAACCCCTGAGCAGGCCGAAGTCCTGACCGAGGAGGACGTCTACGAGGCGCTCGAGGAGGTCATCGACCCCGAGCTCGGCCTCGACTTCGTCTCGCTCGGCCTCGTCTACGACGTCCAGATCGAGAAGGAGGACGTCTACGTGACCTTCACGCTGACCACTCCCGCCTGCCCGATCGGCCCTCAGGTCTCCGAGCAGATGAAGGAGTTCGTCGGCGACCTGCCCGGCGTCTCCGCCGTCCATCCGAAGATGGTCTTCGACCCCGCCTGGTCGCCGGAGATGATGACCGACGACGCCAAGTTCGCGCTCGGGTTCTGACGTCCGACTGGCGTCAACTTCCTCACTCCGCGGCCGAAGAACGCGTCATTCGTCGTCGATCTTCGGCAGCTGCCGCTCGCTGTCGCCGCCGTTGACGGGCATCTCTTCCGCGGTGGCGTCGAAGTCGTAGGGACGGGTGCCGCCCCGCCCGGCCCCGCCCGGCCCGAACGGACCCGGGCCGCGACCTCCCGGGAAGTTGACGACGGTGAAGCGGGCCACGGTGAAGCGGCGCAGGACGCTCCTGGCGATCGCCCGGGTCGGGGGGATCAGCAGGAAGAGGCCGACGATGTCGGAGAGGAAGCCGGGGGTCAGCAGCAGGGTGCCGCCGATCACGATGAGGACGCCGTCGGCGACCTCCTTGCCGGGGAAGCGGCGTTCGGCGATCGCGGCATTGAAGCGCCGCCAGGCGCCGCGGCCCTGGTGGCGCAGCAGCAGCGAGCCGAGCAGAGCGTCGGCCAGCAGCAGCGCCAGGGTCGGCCACAAGCCGATCAGTTCGCCGACCTTGATGATCACGTACAGCTCCGCGATCGGCACGAGGATGAAAAGGGCTACGAGAAGGAACATGCTCGAAGCCTAGCCACGGCGCGGCGCCGGCCCCACGAGCCGGCCGCGCTCAGGCCGCGGCTGTCGCCTCGCTGGCGGCCTGCTCGAGCTCGGCGAGGGAGTCGTTGATGCCGGAGGCGACGGCTTCGACGTCCTCCATCGAGTCGTAGTCGGCGAGCAGGCCGAAGCCGACCTTGCCGTTGTAGCTCATGATCGCCACCGCAAGGGTGTGGTCCTGCGGCAAAAACGCCACCGGAAAGACCTCTTCGAGCTCGCGCCCGAGGACGTAGAGCGGGATCTGCGGACCCGGCACGTTGGTGACGATCAGGTTGAAGAGGCGGGTGGTGAAGTTGATCCGCGAGGCCTGCGCCAGCAGGGTCGGCGGCGCGAAGTCGTTGAAGCGGGAGATCACTTCCGCCCCCAGGGCCTGCTTGGAGCGCTTCAGCCCGGCCATCTCCTCGCTGATGATCCGCAGCCTGCGGACCGGATCTTCGACGTAGACCGGCAGCGGCCCACGCATCAGGGCGATCCGGTTGCCGAGGTTGCCGCGCTCGTCCTCGGCCCGGATCGAGACCGGGACGAGGGCCCGCAGCTCGAGACCCTCGGTGCGGATTCCGCGCCGGTGCAGCCAGCTGCGCAGGGAGCCGGTGACGACGGCGAGGACGACGTCGTTGACGGTGCCGCCGAGCGCGTCCTTGATTCGCTTGAAGGTCGCCAGCTCCGAGCGCGCCCAAACGTAGCGCCGGTGCGGCCCGATCGGCTGGTTCAGCGGCACGTCGGGGGCCGGGTCGGCGAAGGCGCTGACGATCTCGCTCAGCCCCTCCAGGGCCTCGACCGCCTTGCGTGCCGTGGCCTCGGGATGGAGGACGGCCTCGACGGCGCGCTCGGCGAGCTTGACCGGGGTGGCGACCGCGTCGCTGATCCCGCGGGCCACGAGCTCCGTGGTCCCCGGCTCGGGCTGGGGCACCCAGTCGTCGCTCGCGTTCGCCGGCTCCGGGACCGGCTCGAGGTCGAAGAGGACGGTGCCGATGTCGACGCCCGATACCCCGTCGACCATCGCGTGGTGGGTCTTGGTCAGGATCGCGAAGCGGTCGCGCTCCAGCCCCTGGGCCAGCCACAGCTCCCAGAGCGGCTTCGAGCGGTCGAGCTGCTGGGAGAAGACGCGGCCGGCGAGCCGCTTCAGCTGCATCTCCCCGCCCGGGTCGGGAAGCGCGGTGTGGCGTATGTGGTAGGTCAGGTTGAAGTTGACGTCGTCCGCCCACAGCGGGCGTCCGGCCTCCAGCGGCGGCACCACCAGCTTCTGCCGGAAGCGGGGGACCAGGGCCAGCCGGCCCCGCACGTGCTCGACCAGGTCGGTGTAGCGGGGCGGCGGTCCCTCGAAGATCAGGATCGCGCCGACATGCATGTGGCTGGAGGAGCTCTCGTTGGTCAGGAACGAGGCGTCCAGCGCCGTCAGGCGGTCGAGGTGGCGTCCTTCCGTGCTCATCCCGCAAGGCTAGCCTTGCGGGGGCCGAAGGGCTACCCCGGTCTTCCGCAAGGCGCCCATCGCTACCCTGCAGTCATGGGCGACACCGCTACCGCCGCTCCCAAGCGGGTTCTCCTCGCCGCGCCCCGCGGGTACTGCGCCGGGGTCGATCGCGCCGTGCAGACGGTCGAGCGGGCGCTGGAGCTCTACGGGGCGCCGGTCTACGTTCGCAAGGAGATCGTCCACAACAAGCACGTGGTACAGGAGCTGTCCAAGCGCGGCGCGATCTTCGTCGAGGAGGAGACCGAGGTGCCCGAGGGCGCGATGGTCGTCTTCTCCGCCCACGGCGTCGCCCCGGCCGTGCACGACAACGCCGCCGCCCGCAACCTTCGCACGATCGACGCCACCTGCCCGCTGGTCACCAAGGTCCACGTCGAGGCCCGCCGCTTCGCGGCCCAGGGCTACACGATCGTGATGATCGGCCACGAGGGCCACGAGGAGGTCGAAGGGACGACCGGCGAGGCGCCCGACAGCATCATCCTGGTCCAGACCGCCGACGAGGTGGCGGCGCTCGAGGTCCCCGACCCGGAGAAAGTCGCCTTCATCACCCAGACCACCCTCTCGGTCGACGAGACGGCCGAGATCATCGCCGCCCTGCGGACTAAGTTCCCGGCGATCGTCAGCTCCAAGTCAGACGACATCTGTTACGCGACCACCAACCGTCAGATCGCCGTCAAGCAGCTCGCCCGCGAGTGCGACCTGGTCCTCGTGATCGGCTCGACCAACTCCTCCAACTCCAACCGCCTGGTCGAGGTCGCGCGCGAACACGGTGCCGCCTCCCACCTGATCGACAACCACTCCCAAGTCGAGGAGGGGTGGCTCGTGGGCGTCGAGACCGTCGGCATCACCTCCGGCGCCAGCGCCCCCGAGGAGCTGGTCGAGAGCCTTGTCGGCTTCTTCCTCGATCGCGGCGCCGACGAGGTCTCCGAGCTGCGCACCGTCCACGAGGACGTCCGCTTCATGCTCCCCAAGGAGATCCGCGAGGAGCTGGCGGCGCGGACCCGAGCCGGACGAAGCTGCCGACCCAGAGCTCGAAGCGAGACGAAGTCGAGCTGGGCGATCACCGTCCTGCTGTCACGGGACGCCTGCGGCGAAGCCGATCGACCAGATCCTCGGTGGCCGGGGAGGGGCGGATGACGATCGAATGCGACTGGTGGCGCGAGTGCTCGGCCAGCCGGTACAGAGCAGCGCCGTCGACCCGGACGATGCCGGCCTCGGCGCCGTCGATCTCGACCTCGATCTCGCCATCGCCCTCCGCGGTCGCGAAGGCCTCGCCCGCCTGCAGTCGATCGCCAGCTCCTCGCCGCCCTCGGCCTGGCGCTCCTCCAGGCGCGCCTCGCATGAGCCTCCCGGGAAGACCTCGCGCTCGGCGCCATCACCCGAGCGCCGGGAGCGTCGGTGGGGCGGATCGGCGCCATCGGCTCGGGCAGCTCGCGCAGGGCGTCGATCTCGCGCAGCTCGTCCTGGATCGCACCCTCGGTGGCGGCGTATTCACCCTCGCCGAAATGGACCCAGGCCAGCGCCCCGCCCAGGCTCCAGAGGAAGAGGCTCGGCCAGCCCTCGCAGCCGTAGGCCCTCCAGAGCTCGTGCTCGGCGTCGATCGCGACCGGGAACTCGACGCCGAGCCGTTTCAGGCCGGCCGCGACGTTCTCCGGGTCGGCGCCGAAGGAAGCGTGGGCCTGGACGCCGATTACGCTCAGGCCCGCCTCGCGATAGCGGCGCGCCCACTCGCTCATGCAGGGTGCAGGGTGCGGACGCTGTTGAGCTGGGCGAAGTCGATGAAGTGGATCAGCGCGGGCCTTGCCGGCGGTCAGCGCCGGCATCGACTCCGGTTCGCCACCGACCCAGGAGATCCCGCCGGCAGGTCGGGAGCGGCGATGTTGTCGCGTCCGGGGCGCACGCCCGGGGACGTTATCCTGGGCCGCCGTGATTGAGCTCGGTGCCTTCCTGCTGCCGGCCGTGCTGCTGCTGGCGCTGCTCGCCTTCCAAGCTGCTGGGCCACTATCCCGGCTGCGAGGCGATTGTCCGGCTCTCGGAGCGCATTGCCGCTCGCTCGGGCTCGAGGCCGCTCGCCGCGGCACGTTCGCGGCTGCCGCTGCCGCCGCCGTCGTTTGCGCCCGGCGGCGGCCTGCTGATCGCCCTCTCGGCCTCGCGCAGCGCCCGCCGCCGCTCCCGGCGTAGGCACCAGGGTCGAAGAGCTCGCGGCCCTGCCGCGGCGGACAGGTGCGCCGGCAACCCGGCGGGCCTCGAGTCAAGGAGCGAACCATGAATGCGAAAGCTGCGCGTGCCCGGCTGAATCGGCGTGATCGCCGTCGCGATCGTGCTGCTGATCGTTCTCAAGAACGGCGACAGCGGCGGATCGAGCGCCACCGACACCGGCAAGGTGCCGACGATCGTCGTCAAGGACGGAAAACCGGTCGGCATCCGGAACCTCACCTACAACAAGGAGATCGATCCGCTTCAAGGTGGAATCCGACGTCAGCGACGAGGTACATGTCCACGGCTACGATCTGATGAAGGACGTCAAGGCGGGCGGTACGGTCGAGTTCGACTTCCCGGCTTCGATCGAAGGCGTCTTCGAGGCCGAGCGAGGGCAAGCAACAGATCATCGAGCTGGGCGTGAACCCGTGAGCTTCTTCATCCCTTCGCCCACGCGCTGGTGGCCAGGCAGGATCTCCGATCCCCGCCTGGCTTCGCCTGGGCGGTGTCGATCGTCCTGATCGTCTCCTTCGTCCTTTCCTGCGGCATGGCGCAAGCCGCGATTCGAGCGGAGCACTGGCGGCCCTTCGTGGCCAGGGCCTGCGCTCCCTGCTCGGACGGCCGGCGCAGGCGCTCTGCGGGCTGGTCGGCGTCTTCCTGCTCGGGGTCGCGATCTACTCCGGCCTGCGCGGACCGAAGCCCCCGACCGCAACTTCGCGCTCACCTTCCTCTTCGTCACCACCTGGCTCGGGTTCCTGCTCCCGCCTGCTCGGCGACGCCCCCTCCGGCCGTTCAACCCCTGGCGCGCGATCGGCCGAGCCGCTTGGCGCGGGCTTTTCGCGGTCGCGGGCCAGCGCCCCGCTCACCCGGCTTATCTGGAGGCGCTGGGCCGATGGCTCGCGGCGATCGGCCTCCTCGCGGTCGTCTGGCTGGAGGTCGTCTACGGCTCCAGCGGCGGCGTCGCCGTCGGCCTTGCCCTCACGCGGTGGCCGTCGCGACCTCCTCTACAGCGGCTACACGCTGGCGATGATGGCCGTGTTCGGGGTCGAGAAGTGGTGCGAGGGGGAGGTGTTCAGCGTCTATTTCGATGTTCGGCCGCCTTGCTACTTCGCCGCCCGCGACGGCCGGCTCTGGTCGCCGCCGGCCGCTCTCCGCCGCCACCCACTGGGCGACGTGTTCTCGGCTCGGCCGCGGTGGTGATCGCCTCGATCGCCTCGACCAGCTTCGACGGCGCCCAGGAGGGCGCGTTCAAGACCGCGATTGAAAGCACCTTCGAATGGCTCGTCGACCGCGGCTTCGCCCTGACCTCATCGATGCGCCTCACCGACACGATCTTCATGCTGCTCTGCTTCGCTGGGGTCGGCCTCGTCTACATGCTCGGCGTGCGCGGGATGCGGACCGTGCGCGGGGCACCGTCGCTGGCCAAGCTGCACACAGGCTTCGCCCACACGCTGATCCCGATCGCGCTCGCCTACCTGGTCGCCCACTACTTCAGCCTCTTCGTCTTCCAGGAGCAGGCCCAGTTCACCTACCTGCTCTCCGACCCCTTGGGAACGGCCTCGACCGATCTCTTCGGAACCGCCTCGGCGGGCATCGACTTCACCGTCCTCAGCTCGACCGCGATCTGGTACGTCCAGGTCGGCGCCCTCCTCGTCGGCCACGTCCTCGGCCTCACCCTCGCCCACGACCGCGCCCTCGCCTTCTGGCCCGACTACCGCCTGGCCACCCGTTCCCAGTACTGGATGCTTGCGGTGATGGTCGCCTTCACCTGCTTCGGCCTCTACCTGCTCTCGGTGGCCAACGGGTGAGCGCCGCCCACCTATCGTGATGCCGATGCTCCCCCTTGCCCACGTGGGCCACTACCTCTGGGTCTTCTACGTCATCCCAGTCCTGATCGTGATCGCCGGCATCCTCAAGACCACGATGTCGGAGAGACGAGCCAAACGCGCCGAAGCAGCCATTGACGAGAGCGCCGTGAACGACGACGCGCCGGTGGAGAGCCCTGGCTCGAAGACGACCGACGACGGGTGACCCCCGGGCAAGCGCCGAGAACGAATACCTCGCCGGCAGGTCCTTGCCCGGGGGCAGGGCCCGTCGCCGTGGCGTCTGAGCCCTAGAGAATCTCCGCCAACCGCTTCTCGAGCGCCGCCGAGATCTCATCCCGGACCGGCCCCGCGGCCAGCCGTTCGACCAGCGACTCCAGGAACCCTTCGATGATCAGCGTCTTGGCCGCGGCGGGGTCGAGCCCGCGGGAGGTCAGGTAGAAGAGCTGGTCGCGGTCGATCTGGGCGATCGCGGCGGCGTGCGTGCAGCGGACGTCGTCGGCGAGGATCTCGAGGCCGGGGATCGCGTCGGCGTGGGCCTCGGTCGAGAGCAGCAGGTTGCGGCTCTCCTGGAAGGCGTCGGTCTGCTGTGCGCCGGGGTCGACCTTGATCATCCCGCGCCAGACGGCCGTCGCGCCGGCCGCCAGCACGCCGCGAAAGGCGAGGTCGGAGTTGGTGTTCGGCGCCGCGTGCTCCTGGGTCGTGTCGTAGTCGAGGTGCTGACCGGGACCTCCGGCGTAGCCGCCGGTGACCCGCGCCTCGGAGCCCGGCCCGGCGAGCTTGGTCTCCATCCGCACCTTGCCGCGGGCCGAGCCGAAGCCGAGGGCGGCCCAGTCGAGGCGCCCGTCGCGCTCGACCTGGGCGCGTTGCGTGGCGAAGATCCAGGCCCGCTCGGAGATGTCCTGCGTGTTGACGTAGCGCAGCGTCGCCCCTGGCCGACGCTCGAGCTCGACGACCGAGTTGAGCACCGCGTCGACGTCGTCGGCGGGCGAGGACCAGTGCTCCCAGACCTCCGCTCGGCGCCCTCCTCGAGCACGATCAGGGTCCGCCAGGCGACCGCGCCGCCGCGGGCCTCGACCGGGACGTGCACCCGGATCGGCTCGCTCAGCCTGACGCCGCGGGGCACGTGGATCAGCACGCCGTCGTTCCAGCTCGCCTCGTTGCGGGCGACGAACGGGTCCTCGACCGGGACCAGCGAGCCGAGGTGGGCTTCGAGCAGCTCGGGATGGGAGGAGATCGCCTCGCCCAGCCCGATCACGGTCGCCCCCTCGGCGCCGGCGAGCTCGGCGGCCGCCGCGACCGGCTCGTAGGCGTCGAGGTCGAGCCCGGCGAGGTCGGTGAATTCCCAGCCCTTGGCCCTGTGATCGGGCAGCGGGAGGCTCTCCGCCAGAGAGGCGCCGCGACGGCGCCTCTCCTCCAGCCAGCCCGGTCGGGTCGCCAGCTCAGCCAATGGAGCCCTCCATCTGCAGCTCGATCAGCCGGTTGAGCTCGACCGCGTACTCCATCGGCAGCTCCTTGGTGACCGGCTCGATGAAGCCGTTGACGATCATCTTCGAGGCCTCCTCCTCGTCGAGGCCGCGGCTCTGCAGATAGAAGAGCTGCTCGTCGCCGATCTTGGAGACGGTGGCCTCGTGGCCGATGTCGGCGTCGTTCTCGTCGATCCGGATCGTCGGATAGGTGTCCGAGCGGGAGTCCTCGTCGAGCAGCAGCGCGTCGCAGACCACCTTGGAGCGGGCTTCGGCGGCGCCGTCGGCGACCTCGAGCAGGCCGCGGTAGGTCGAGCGGCCGCCGTCCTTGGAGATCGACTTGGAGAAGATCGAGGACGAGGTCTTCGGCGCGGCGTGGATGATCTTGCCGCCGGCGTCCTGGTGCTGGCCGGCGCCGGCGAAGGCGATCGAGAGGATCTCGCCGTGGGCCTCGGGCCCGAGCAGGTAGATCGACGGGTACTTCATCGTCAGCTTCGAGCCGAGGTTGCAGTCGACCCACTCCATCGTCGCCTTCTCGTGCGCGACGGCGCGCTTGGTGACCAGGTTGTAGACGTTCTGCGACCAGTTCTGGACGGTCGTGTAGCGGACCCGCGAGCTCGGCTTGCAGATGATCTCGACGACCGCGGAGTGCAGCGAGTCGGTCGAGTAGACCGGCGCCGTGCAGCCCTCGATGTAGTGCACGTCGGAGCCCTCGTCGGCGATGATCAGCGTCCGCTCGAACTGGCCCATGTTCTCGGTGTTGATCCGGAAGTAGGCCTGCAGCGGCATCTCGACCTTGACCCCGGCCGGCACGTAGACGAAGGAGCCGCCCGACCAGACGGCGGAGTTGAGCGCGGCCAGTTTGTTGTCGTTGGGCGGGATGATCGTCGCCCAGTACTCGCGGACGAGGTCCTCGTGCTCGCGCAGCGCCGTATCCATGTCGGTGAAGATCACGCCCTGGGCCTCGAGCTTCTCGTTGACCTGGTGGTAGACCACCTCGGACTCGTACTGGGCGCCGACGCCGGAGAGGAATTTGCGCTCGGCCTCAGGGATGCCGAGCCGGTCGAAGGTGTTCTTGATGTCCTCGGGGACCTCGCTCCAGTCGCGACTGTTCTTCTCTGAGGCGCGGACGAAGTAGTGGATGTCGTCGAAGTCGATCTGCGCGAGGTTGCCGCCCCAGGCCGGGGTCGGGCGCGAGTAGAAGTGCTCGAGCGCCTTGAGCCGGAAGTCGCGCATCCACTGCGGCTCGTTCTTGTACTCGGAGATCGATTCGACGACCTCGCGCGAGAGCCCCTTCGGGGCTTTGTAGGCGTAGCCGGACTCGGAGTCGTGGAATCCGAACTTCTCCTTGTAGTCGGCGTTGATGCCGGCGAGCTCTCTTTTCTCGGCTACTACCTCGGGCGTTGCCATGTCTAGTCGACCTCCAGGGTGATGGTGTCGTCCTCGATGGCTATCGGGAACGTTTGCACCGGGGCGAAAGCCGGGAGCGTCTTCGGTCTGCCGGTGCTCAGGTCGAAGAGGGAGCCGTGACGGGGACACTCGACGGTGCAGGCCGCCGGGTCGAACTCGCCCTCGGCCAGGGGGCCGTTGTCGTGGGAGCAGCGATCCTCGATCGCGTACAGGGCCCCCTCGCAGTTGAAGACGCCGATCTTGCGACCGTCGTACTCGACCAGCCGCATCTCGCCGGGCGGAAGCTCGGCAGCTGGGCATACTGAGATGGTCGTTCCTGCGGTTTCGGTCAAGAGGGTCGGGTGCTCCCGGGACTGGCTAGTGCGGGTTGAGACTTAATCCTACTTCTACAGTCGGATTTTAGCGGCCCAGCCTCTCCGGCCGAGTCCCGTAACAAGGGGTTGACCCCCGGCACCGCCGCGGTGGGAGGATCAACTGGCGACCAGTCTTCGTCGACGTCGCGGTTCACTCGCATTGACGGAAGCTTCGAGGAGAGGACACAGCAATGAGCGAGAAGACGAGCTACGCGCCGGGGACCCCGAGCTGGGTCGACCTCGGCACCCCCGACCAGGACGCCGCCGGCGAGTTCTACGGCGCCCTCTTCGGCTGGGCCCTGGACGAGGGCGAGAACCCCGAGGCGACCGGCGGCTACCGATCCGCGATGTTGCGTGGACAGCCGGTCGGCGGCGTGATGAAGCTGATGCAGGAGGGGCAGCCGCCGGCCTGGTCCACCTACATCTCGGTCGAGGACGCGGACGCGACGATGGCCGCGGTCCACGCAAACGGCGGCAAGACGATGATCGAGCCGATGGACGTGCTCGACATCGGCCGGATGGCGTTCTTCATCGACCCGACCGGAGCTGTGTGCGGCCTCTGGCAGCCCCGAAGCTTCAAGGGCGCCGGCCTCGTCAACGAGCCGGGAGCGTTCTGCTGGAACGAGCTCGACACCCGCGACCCCGAGGCGGCCAAGGCCTTCTACGGCGCCGTCTTCGGCTGGACCTTCGAGGACCACGACATGGGCGAGGGGGGCATCTACACCGAGTGGAAGCTCGGCGCGGACCCGATCGGCGGGATGATGGACATGCGCGGCCGCGTCCCCGACGAGGTGCCGGCGAACTGGCTCGTCTACTTCGCGGTGCCGGACACCGACGCCGCCCTCGAGACCGTGAAGGGCTCCGGCGGCAACGTCGCCTTCGGCCCGATCGACATCCCGGCGGGTCGCTTCGCCGTCGTCAGCGACCCCTTCGGCACCGTGTTCGCCGTGATCCAGATGCCCGAGGAGGCGGCCGCCTAGCCTCGGCCCCGCGGGGAGGCGGCGCTCGAGCCGATCTGGCTCAGATCGCCGCCGCTTCGGTGGGATCGCCGGTCTCGCCCTCGTCCTCCCATTCGGCGGGCTGGCCGAGGCTGGCGCTCTTGACGATCTTCAGGCCGAGCATCGCGCACTTCATCCGGGTCGCCGAAATGTCGATCCCGAGCAGGTCGAGGACGAACTCCTTCGGCAGCCGCAGCAGCTCCTCGCGCGATTTGCCGATCAGCTCGTCGGTCAGCAGTGAGGTCGCCGCGGTCGAGATCGCGCAGCCCTTGCCCTCGAAGGCGATCTCGGCCACGCGGTCGTCGGGGCCGAGGCGGATCGTCACGTGCTGCTCGTCGCCGCAGAACGGGTTGGTGTCCTCGAACTCGAGGTCGGGATGCTCGATGTGGCCGAAGTTGTGTGGCCGCTTGTAGTGCTCGAGGATCTGGTCGCGATAGAGCTCGTCCATGGTCCCGAGGCTAGCGCAGCCCTTGCACTGGTCTGGCGCCCTTGCCAGCGACGGCCCTAGAATGGTCGGGCGGGTTTCGACTGGAGGTCGCATGCCTGTTCGTCGCGTAGTACTCGTCGCCAGCCTCGCCTTCGCCGCCGTCTGGGTGGCCCGGAGATCAGCCTGTTGCAGACCGGGGTCGGCCACTCGCCGCTGTCCTCGCTGTTGTCGGTGCCGAGCAGCTTGTCGGGCCCCGACTTGTCCGGGTAGAAAGTGACCCCGGCCGACTGAGCTAGAGGCCGAACACGCGCCGGGCGTCTTCGAGGCCGTCGACGAGGCGGTCGATCTCGCCCGGCGTCGTGTGGACGGCGAAGCTGGCGCGGGCGGTGGCGGCGACGCCGAGGCGGTCCATGAGGATCTGGGCGCAGTGGTGGCCGGCGCGGACCGCCACGCCGTGGCGGTCGAGGATCTCGGAGACGTCGTGGGCGTGGATGCCCTCGATCTCGAAGGAGACAGGGCCGATTCGCTCCGCTCCGCGGGGCGGGCCGAAGACCCGCAGGCCCGGAACCTCGCTCACTCGTTCCAGCGCGTAGTCGGTGATCTGGCGCTCGTGATCGCACACCGCCTCCATCCCGAGCGCGTCGAGCCAGCGCAGCGCCGAGGCCATGCCGATCGCCTGGGCGATCGCCGGCGTGCCCGCCTCGAAGCGCGCGGGCGGGTCGGCGTAGGTGGTCCCCTCCCGGGTCACCTTGCGGATCATCGAGCCGCCGCCGAGGAAGGGCGGCATCTCGCGCAGCAGCTCCAGCCGCGTCCAGAGCGCGCCGATGCCCGTCGGCCCGTAGAGCTTGTGGCCGGTCAGTGCATAGAAGTCGGCACCGATCTCGCCGACGTCGAGCGGCAGCTTCGGCGCCGCCTGGGCCCCGTCGACGAGAACCAGCGCGCCGGCCCCGTGGGCGAGCCGGGAGATCTCGGCGACCGGGTTCTCGGTCCCGAGCACGTTGGAGACGTGGGTGACCGCGACCAGCTTCGGGCCGCGCTCGAGCAGCGATGAAAGCGCCTCCATGTCGAGCGCGCCCTCGTCGTCGATCGGCGCCCAGTCGATCTCGGCCCCGACCCGCTCGGCCAGCTGCTGCCAGGGGACGATGTTGGAGTGGTGCTCCATCTCGGTCAGGAGGATGCGGTCGCCGCCGCCGATGTTGGCGTCGCCCCAGGCCCGTGCGACCAGGTTGATCGCCTCGGTCGCGTTGCGGACGAAGACGACCTCACGGCGGTCGGCGGCACCGACATGATCGGCCACTGTCGCCCGCGCCCCCTCGTAGGCTTCGGTCGCCTCGGCGGAGAGGGTGTGGGAACCGCGGTGGACGTTGGCGTGGTGGCGGCGCTCGTAGCGGTCGACCGACTGGATCGAGGCCAGCACCCGCTGGGCGCTGGCGCCGCTGTCGAGGTAGGCGACCGGCTGGCCGTGCACCTCGCGTTCCAATGCCGGGAACGCGGCACGGACCTTCTCGATCGGGAACGCCGAGGGTGGGGAGGAGCTCTTCGCGCTCACCGGCTCCATCTCCCGAGGCTAGGCAGTGACGCCCGCCTCCACCTCCTCGCGGATCCAGCCGTAGCCCTTCTCCTCGAGCACGCCGACCAGCTCCGGCCCACCTTCCTTGACGATCCGGCCCTCGAACATGACGTGGACGAAGTCCGGCTTCACCATGTGGAGGATCCGCTGGTAGTGGGTGATGATCAGGACCCCCATATCGGGCCCGGCGAACCTGTTGACCCCCTCGGCTACGACCCGCAGCGCGTCGATGTCGAGGCCGGAGTCGGTCTCGTCGAGAACCGCGATCTCCGGTCGCAGCAGCGCCAGCTGCAGCAGCTCCATCCGCTTCTTCTCCCCGCCCGAGAAGCCGTCGTTGAGGTAGCGGCTGGAAAAGTCCTTGGGGATGTTCGCCAGCTCCATCGCCTCCTGGGCGACCTTGGCGAAGTCCTTGATCTTGATCTGGTCTTCGCCGCGCGCCTCGCGGTGGGCGTTGATGACCATCCGCAGGTACTTGCTGACCGAGACGCCGGGGATCGCGACCGGGTACTGGAAGGCCATGAAGAGCCCGGCCTGCGAGCGCACGTCGGGATCGGCCTCGGTGATGTCCTCGCCCTTGAAGACGATCGAGCCCTCGGTCACCTCCAGCGCCGGGTGCCCCATGATCGCGTTGGCGAGCGTCGACTTGCCGGACCCGTTCGGGCCCATCAGGGCGTGGATCTTGCCCTTCTCGACGTCGAGGTCGAGACCGCGGAGGATCTCCTTGTCCTCCGCCTTGACGTGCAGGTTACGAATCTCCAGCTCTGCCAATTTCGCTCCGTTTCTGGGGTTTCAGGTGAAGGGGTCAGGCGGCGCCGACGATGGCCGCCTCGCTGCGCCCGCCGGGGCTGGAGAACTCGACCAGCTCGGCCAGCGTGGTGCCCGCGAGGGCCTTGGTGACGCCGCCCTGCACGCGCGTCCACAGCAGCTTCGTCGCGCAGGCGCGGTCGCCGTCTTCCTCGTGCGAGCAGAGCACTTTGCCCTCGGGGGTCTCGTGGAAGCACTCCATCGGTGCGATCTGCCCTTCCAGCGCCTCGACCACCGCATCCATCGTGATCTCCTCGGCCGGTTTCGCCAGCCTGTAGCCGCCGTGGGCGCCGCGGGTGGAGGTGACCAGGCCCGCCTTGCGCAGCTTCGCGACCAGATGCTCGAGGTAGGACAGTGGCAGCCGCTCGCCTTCGGCGACGGTGCTGAGCGAGATCGGCGCGGAGCCGGGCTGGCGACCCAGCTCGACCATCAGGCGCACTCCGTACTCGGCTTTGGTCGAGAACAACATCTCCCTAAATCCTACTGAAGTAGTCGGTTATGGTCGGCCACCGCGGTCTAGGGCTCGATCAGGCCGCGGCGGATCGCGTAGCGAACCAACTCCACACGATCGCGCATCCCGAGCTTTCGCATCGCGTTGGCGCGGTGGTTCTCGACCGTCTTCTCGGAGAGGTGCAGGACCTCGGCGATCTGCCTCGTCGTGTGCGCCTCGGCGACCAGCTTGACGATTTCCTCCTCCCGTGGCGTCAGCTCCTCCTCGCCGCCGGAGCCGCGCTCGAGCACGTCCTTGATCAGCGTCCGCTGCGCCTCCGGGGTGAGGAACGGCTCGCCACGCTCGACCGCGCGGATCGCCGCCAGCAGGTCGGTGTCGGCCTGGGCCTTGAGCACGTACCCCGATGCGCCCGCCTTCAGTGCCTCGAACAGGTAGCGCTCGTCGTCGTGCATCGAGAGGATCAGGACCGAGGTCTCGGGCAGCTGCCGCTTGATCTCGCGGGTCACCTGCAGCCCGGTCAGCTTCGGCATTTTCACGTCGAGGATCGCCAGGTCGGGCCGCTCCCTCACCGCGAGGTCACGAGCCTCGGCGCCGTCGGCGGCCTCGGCCACGACCTCGATGTCGGGCTGGCGCTCGAGCAGCAGCCGGATCCCGGAGCGGACGATCCCGTGGTCGTCGGCGATCAGCACCCTCATCGGCCTGATTCTCCCGGCACCGTGAGTCGAACCGTGGTGCCGTGCCCAGGCCGGGACTCGATCGTCAGCTCGCCGCCGATCAAGAGCGCCCGCTCGCGCATACCGGCGAGGCCGAGCCCGCCCTCGGACTCGTCAAAGGCAAAGCCACGGCCGTCGTCGGCGACCTCCAGCTCGACCCCACCGTCCCCGCGGCGCCGCAGCGTCACCGCGACGCGATCGGCGCCGCTGTGGCGGGCGGCGTTGGAGACCGCCTCCTGCGCTACCCGGTAGACGACCAGCTGGGCATCGTCGCCGAGGTCGGAGAAGTCGCCGTCGGCGGCGAACTCGGCCTCGATCTCGCCGCGGGCGAGCTGCTCGACCTGGCCGGCGACGGCGGCCGCCAGGCCGAGGTCGTCGAGGGCGGTGGGGCGCAGCTGGCGGGCCAGGGAGAGCAGCTCTCGCATCGCCTGGTTGGCCAGCGCTTTGGTCTCGGCCAGTTCGGCCTCGAGCTGCGGCGGCGCCGCCTCGCGCGCCGCCTCGAGGCGCAGCAGCAGGCCGGTCAGCGACTGGTTGACCTCGTCGTGGAGATCGCGCGCGACCCGCGCCCGCTCCTCCTCCTGGGCTTGCAGCGCGGCCGATCCGGCACGGCGGCGCTCGGCTTCGAGGCGGCGCATCATCCGCAGGAAGGCAAGCTCGATCCGCTCCACCTCCTCGGTCTCCCCGACGCCGTCGATCGAGCTCGGAAACGGCCAGCGGGCCCGGCGGCGCCGGATCGACCTTCTCCATTCCTCGATCAACCGCTCCAGCGGCGTGAAGCGCCGCAGCACGATCTGGTTGACGAGCAGCGCGATAACGGCGGCGAGAATCGGGCCGATCGCGGGCACCACGCGGAGCCCGCCGACCAGCCCCGCCGCGGTGGCCGCGACCCCGATCCAGAACGCGCGTTCAAGGGCCAGGATCTGGCTGAAGAAGGTTCGCCTTCTCACCGGCCAAGCCTAGAAGCCCCTGGGTGGCCCCACCGACCGCTTTAGGGGATGGCACCTATGGTCAGGGCGCCGCCTCGTCGCAATACTGGTCGGGCAACCGAGGCTAGGAGCACGCACGCGATGAGCACCACCAAGCAGTCGACCTTCAGCGCCACCCTGCGGACCACGATCCTGATGGCCTCCCTCTCGGGGCTGCTGGTCGCGATCGGCTTCCTCATCGGCGGCGGCAGCACCGCACTCCTCTTCCTCGGGTTCGCCCTGCTGATCAACTTCTTCTCCTACTTCTTCAGCGACAAGATGGCGCTCTCGATGAGCCGAGCCAAGCCGATCGATGAGTCCGAAGCGCCGCGGCTCTACCAGATCGTCCGCGAATTGACGACCCGCGCCGGCCTGCCGATGCCGCGCCTCTACATGATCCCGCAGGACCAGCCCAACGCCTTCGCGACCGGCCGCAACCCGAAGCACTCGGCCGTCGCGGTCACCCGCGGCATCACCAAACTGCTCTCCGAGGACGAGCTGCGCGGCGTGCTGGCGCACGAGCTCACGCACGTGCGCAACCGCGACATCCTGATCCAGTCGGTTGCCTCGGCGATCGGGGCCGCGATCACCTACATCGCCTACATGTTGCTCTGGTTCGGCAGCGACGACAACTCGCCGCTGGCGCTGGTCGGACAGCTGGCGACCTTCCTGCTGGCCCCGCTCGCCGCCTCGATCATCCAGCTCGCGATCTCGCGACAGCGCGAGTACGCGGCCGATGCCGGCGGAGCGGAAATCTGCGGCAACCCCGAGTCCCTCGCCAGCGCCCTGCTGCGCCTCGAGCAGGGGGCCAAGGCGATGCCGATGCAGGTCAACCAGGCGGCGGAGCCGCTCTACATCGTCAAGCCCTTCTCCAGCAAGGGGATCGCCGGCCTCTTCTCGACCCACCCCCCGATCGAGGAGCGGGTTCGCCGGCTGCGCCAGATGCGGCCGTCGCTGTAACAGGCCGAGCTGCTTTCGCGTCCCGACCAGGCCCCTCCCAGGGGGCTTGGCAGGGGCGCTATACTTTTGAAAGTAAAAGCTGATCCGAATTCAGGAGATTTACTTTCATGCCCGGCACTGAGACGAAGGTGACGATCGAGGAGATCCAGCCGTTCGAGGCTTCCGAGGAGATCGCCGGCGGCGACGTCGTCCTGATCGATACCCGCGAGCCGCACGAGTACCAGGAGGCTCATCTGGAGGGTGGGAAGCTGGTGCCGCCCGGGCTGCTCGGCGACGAGATCGAGTCGGCGGCGCCTGACAAGTCGGCGCGAACGATCCTCTACTGCCGTTCCGGCAGTCGCTCGGCGATCGCCGCGGCCCAGATGCAGGCGATGGGCTACGACAACGTCGCCTCGATGAGCGGCGGCATCCTGCTCTGGCAGGAGCAGGGGCTGCCCGTGGTCGCCGCCCAGGGGATGACTCCCGAGCAGCGCGAGCGCTACTCGCGCCACATCCTCCTCCCCGAGGTCGGCGTCGACGGCCAGTTGAAGCTTCTGAACGCGAAGGTCCTGTTGCTGGGGGCCGGCGGGCTTGGCGCGCCGACCGCGCTCTACCTCGCCGCGGCGGGGATCGGCACCATCGGCCTGGTCGACGACGACGTCGTCGACGCCTCCAACCTGCAGCGCCAGGTCATCCACAACACCGAACGCATCGGCGAGCCGAAGACCGCCTCGGCGCGCAAGACGATCGAGGCGCTCAACCCCGACGTCGAGGTGGTCGAGCACCGGATGCGGCTCGACGCCTCCAACATCCTCGACGTGATCGAGGACTACGACGTGATCGTCGACGGCGCCGACAACTTCCCGACCCGCTACCTCCTCAACGACGCCTCGGTGCGTCTGCGCAAGCCGGTCGTCTCCGCCTCGATCCTCAGCTTCGACGGGCAGATCTCGACCTTCGTCCCCTACGAGGGCCCCTGCTACCGCTGCCTCTACCCGACCCCGCCGCCGGCCGAGATGGCGCCGAGTTGCTCGGCCAATGGGGTGCTGGGGGTGATGGCCGGGACGATGGGGACCCTGCAGGCCAACGAGGTGATCAAGCTGGTGCTCGGCATCGGCGAGCCGCTGGTCGGGCGCCTGCTCCTCTACGAGGCGCTCGGCACCCACTTCACCGAGCTCAAGGTCCGCCGCGATCCCGACTGTCCGATCTGCGGCGAGAACGCGCGGGAGATCCCGGAGTCGGAGATGGGCCAGTTCCCCGACTACGACTTGTTCTGCGCAGGTTGAGCCGGCCCACCGGTCCCCTGACCCGATAGGTTCCCGAGCGATGGCGACCGTGAGGATCCCACCGGTGCTGCGCCCGAAGACGGGCGGCCAGCCCTCGGTCGAGGCAGCCGGCGGCAACGTCGGCGAGGTCCTGCGCGCCCTCGCTGCCGAGCACCCCGAGACCGAGGGGCAGCTGTTCGGCGAGGACGGCGAGCTCAACCGCTACGTCAACGTCTACCTCAACGACGAGGACGTGCGGGTGCTGAACGGGCTCGAGACCGCGGTCAAAGACGGCGACACCGTCGTCATCCTGCCGGCGATGGCCGGCGGCGCGCGCTAGCGCTCCAGCACCAGCCCGAGGAACTTCTTCGTCCGCTCCTCGCGAGGGTTGTCGAGGACGTCGGCCGGCTTGCCCTGCTCGACGATCACGCCGCCGTCCATGAAGACGATGCGATCGGCGACCTCGCGGGCGAAGCCGATCTCGTGGGTGACGACCAGCATCGTCATCCCTTCCGCGGCCAGCTCCCGCATCGCGTCGAGTACCTCCTTGACCAACTCGGGATCGAGCGCGCTGGTGACCTCGTCGAAGAGCATCACGTGGGGGTCCATCGCCAGTGCCCGCGCGATCGCCACTCGCTGCTGCTGACCGCCGGAGAGCCGCTCCGGGTACTCGTTCAGCTTGTCGGCGAGTCCGACCCGTTCCAGTAGCTGGGTCGCCATCGCCCGCGCCTCTTCGCCGGGGCGCCCAAGGACCTTTTCAGGCGCCATCGTTACGTTCTCCATCGCGTTCTTGTGCGGGAAGAGGTTGAACTGCTGGAAGACGATCCCGACCCGCTGGCGAACGAAGTCGAGCTGCCAGCTCGACTCGCCGGTCCCAGTGCCCGGTCCCCTGCAGATGTCTTTGCCTTCGAGGGAGATCTCGCCTTCCTCGGGCGGTGCGAGCAGGTTGATGCAGCGCAGCAGCGTGCTCTTCCCGGAGCCGCTCGGGCCGAGCACGCAGACGACTTCGCCCCGGGAGATGTCGAGGTCGATGCCGCGCAGCACCTCGAGTTCGCCGAAGCGCTTGTGGACGCCCTCCAGCTTCAGTATCGGCTCTGACATCCGTGGTATTACAGCGCCTCGGCGCGCGGTGCACCGCGCGTGAAGCGGCCCTGCTCTCGGGAAATCAATTTGTCCACCAGGCGCGCCAACGGCAGGGTCACGACCAGGAACATGACCGCTCCGAGGGTAAGCGCAGAGCTGTTGAAGGTTTCCGACTGGATGTTTCGGCCGACCAGAGCGACCTCGTTGAGGGCGATCACGCTGACCAGGGTGGTGTCCTTCATCAGCGCGATGAAATCGTTGAGTAGGGGCGCGAAGACCTTGCGTACCGCCTGCGGCACGATCACGTTGCGCATCGCCTGACGATGGCTCATGCCGAGAGAGCGGGCCGCCTCCATCTGCCCACGAGGGACTGCTTCGATCCCGGCCCGATAGACCTCGGCCATGTAGGCGCCGTAGGTGATCGTGATCGCCATCACCCCGTACCAGAACGGATCGGGCTCACCGAACCACTCCGGGATCCTGATCGATTTCGGCAGGATCGTCAGGAACGGAAGGCTGCCGGAGATGAGCAGGATGATCATCAGCATCGGGATGCCGCGGAAGACGTCGATGTAACCGATCGTCAGGAAGCGAACTGGAGCCAGGGGCTTACCTGGGAGCTGGCGCAATAGCGCCAAGGTCAGGCCCCAGGTGAGCGCCAGCGCACCGCCGATCAGAGAGAGCAAGATGGTCAGCCAAAACCCGTTCAGCACTTCGCCGAAGTGGCTCCCCATCAGGTTGAAATCGAAGTACTGGGTGATGATCTCGTGCATCGTTTCTCCCTCCTGTCCTGGCTTGGCAGCGAGCTCCGGCTCAGATACAGAGAAGGGGCGCCACGGTGGGCGCCCCTTCCCGAACTATCGAACCTCTTCTGTCTGCAACGGTCAGCTGGCGGTGTGGGTCGCCGAGAAGATCGCCCTGGGCGGTTCGCGGTGGAACCACTTTTCGTAGATCTTCGCGTAGGTCCCGTCTTCCTCGACTTCCTTCAATCCTTCGTTCAGTTCTTCCAGCAGTTCCGTTTCGCCCTGGGCGACGACGAACCCATACTCTTCTTCGGTCGGGATCGCAGCCGAGATTTCAAGGCCGCTCTGGGCTTCGACCGCGTTCTGGGCGACCGGGAGGTCGATCACGACCGCGTCGACCGTTCCCGCTTTCAGCGCGTTGACCGCGTCGGGGCCTTCGGGGAAGGCGCGGAGTTCGCCGGGTTCGGTTTCCTTCTTGACGAATTCCTGACCGGTCGTGCCCTGCTGGACCGCGACCGTTGCGCCGTTGAGGTCTTCGACCGATTTGATCGGACTGCCTTCTTTGACCAGGATCGCCTGTTCGGAGAGGTAGTACGGGTTGGTGAAGTCCACCGACTTCTCGCGTTCGGGGGTGATCGTGGTCGCCGAGGCGACCGCTTCGAACTTGCCCTGCGCCAGATCGCGGAAGATCGTTTCGAACGAGGTGTCCTGGAATTCGGGTTCGCGGCCGATGCTTTCCGCGACCGCGTCCATCAGTTCGATGTCGAAGCCGGTGTAGTGACCGGGTTTGCCTTGCTCGAAGGGCGGATAGGGGATGTCGGAGCCAACCGTGAGCTTTTCGCTCCCGCCACCTCCGCCGCTCCCGCCGCAGCCCGCCGCGATTACTGACACCACACCGACGAGGAGAACCGCGAAGATCGCGGATAACCGGGACTTGCTGGTCAAACCTGCCTCCGATCCAAGGGCTACGGGACCCCGGCGAAGATACTTGGCGGGCCGGTCAGGCGCAAGGCGGCCGAAGCCAAGCCGCAAAGCCTTGCTCCCTAGCTATACTTTTTGAAGTAGCGGGGGCAGCCATGCTTCAGAGCGAACTACTCAACAGACCGTGCGGGGGACGCTTCGGCAACATCGTCGAGTCGATCGGCAACACGCCGCTGGTCGAGCTGCCGCGGCTCTCGCCGAAGCCCGACGTTCGCATCTACGCCAAGCTCGAGGGCCACAACCCGACCGGATCGGTCAAGGACCGGGTCGCCAAATCGATGATCGAGATGGCCGAGGAGGAAGGGGCGATCGAACCCGGGCAGACGATCCTCGAGCCGACCTCCGGCAACACCGGGATCGCACTGGCGATGATCTGCCGCCGCAAGGGCTACCCGGTGAAGGTCGTGATGCCCGACAACGTCACCGAGGAGCGCACCCAGCTGCTGCGCATGTACGGGGCCGAGATCGTCTACTCCGAAGGCGCCAAGGGCTCCAACGGGGCGGTCGAGATGGCGCTCGAGATGGCGCAGGATTCCTCCTTCTACATGCCCTACCAGTACGGCAACGAAGCCAACCCGCTGGCCCACTACAACGGCACCGCGGTCGAGATCCTCAATGAGCTCGACGAGGTGACGGCCTTCGTCGGCGGCCTCGGCACCGGCGGCACCCTGATGGGCAACGGCCGCCGACTCAAGGAGGAGAACCCGGAGACGCTGATAGTCGCCGCCGAGCCGATGCAGGGAGAGCTGGTCCAGGGCCTGCGATCCCTCGAGGACGGCTTCATCCCGCCGATCATCGACCTCTCGCTCCTCGACCGCAAGATCATGGTCTCCAACCGCGACGCCATCGTCTGGACCAAGCGGCTGCTCGAAGAGGAGGGCGTCTTCGCCGGTGTCTCCGCCGGGGCCATCGCGGCAATCGCCGTCCGCATCGCAGGCGAGCTGGACAGCGGCAACGTCGTCTTCCTGATCCCCGACGACGGCTGGAAGTACCTCTCCTCCGGCATCTACACGAAGCCGATCGAGGAGCTGGAGGACATCGACGCCACCGTCTGGTGGTAGGTCTACCTTCGGGCTTCTAGCCTCTGCGCAACTATCCCCAAGTGGTCAGTGTTTGGACGGACACCTTCGTGCTCGCCGAGCGCCAGTATTGTGCTCCGCAACTCGGCTGCGTCAGCCATTACAGCCTGCTCCGCTACCTGGGCGACGGATCGCTCGATCCGGCCTCTGGCGGGGCTGGCGGCTCCTACGAACAGCCGGCTCACCCCGTCGGGGTCCCCGATTCGAGTTTCGGCGCAGGCAGCGCGGTCGCACTGGAATGCCAATGCCAGTACGGCTCGAGCCAGCTCGCCCCGGGCCCGACGGGATGGTGACGTGGATCTGCTGCACAACCGATACAGCGGCGAAGGCCGAAGCGGAACCCTCTTCACGCTAATTCGACTCAAGGCGGACGGCTCCAGGGATAGCCGCTTCGGACACGGCGGCAGCATCAAGTTCGGCCTGAAGAGCGCCGCCGCGCCGCACGCCTCGTCCACCGCCAGCGGCGGTGCGCTCTACCTGAGCGGGGCCGCGTGCTGCTTTACGGATTCCCCCGGTTAGGTCATCCGGGTTTCGGCAAAGTGCCGGTGGGGTCGGCCGCGCTCGGCAGCGAAGGGGTCATCCTCGCCACGAGCGCCAAAATCCTGAGCGGTGGCAATTCCCTCATGCGGATACTCGCCGGCGGCCGGATGGACCCGGCATTCGGGCGCGAAGGGGAGAAGATTCCCGGCGGCGCCGGGGACACCGGAATCTCAGTCGCCGCGCAGGCCGGGCGCAAGGCGCTGGTCGAGTTCCTGCTCGCGGCCTACGCGCGGCTGCTCGAGATGCGCCAGCGTTGGCGAATCGCTGGCATCGACTGGTTCACGTGGCAGGACGTGGCCCGGCCCGACCCGCGCTGCGCGTTCTGCGAGGGGGCCGGCCTGCTCGACCTCTCGGGGCGCCCGAAGCCGGCATGGTGGGCCTTCCGACAAACGATGAAAGCCGGTGCGGTCCGCTAGCCTCGCCGCGTGAAGATCGCCCAGAGCCTGATCGACCAGATGGTCGCCCACGCGCGGAAGGACTCTCCGAACGAGTGCTGTGGGATGGTCGGCGGCAGGGACGGGGAGGCCACCGTCGTGATCCCGGTGGCGAACGCCGCTGCGAGCCCGCTGCGTTACGAGATGGACCCGCAGGGCCAGTACAACGCCCTCAAGTCGATCGAAGACGGCGGCGGCGAGCTGCTGGCCATCTACCACTCACACACCAAGAGCGCCGCCTATCCATCCCAGACCGATGTCAACCAGGCGGTTGCCTGGCCGGAACAGGTCTACGTGATCATCTCTCTCGCCGATCCGGCGGCGCCGGACGTCAAGGGCTACTGGCTCAAGGACCTGAAGGTCGCAGATGCCGAGATCGTTGTCTCATAGTCGCGGTTCCCACCAACGTGGCGCCCACGGCGGTGGAGACGGCTCACACGGTGGCGGTGGGGATGGCGGCGGTGGTGGTGGTGGCAAGCTGGTCAAGGTTGCCTTCGCCCGCAATCAGGTCGAAGCGGAAATGATCCAGGGGCTGCTGCTCGAGTCGAGCATCCCCAGCGTCCTCAAGCGCAGCGCCGGCTTCGACAACCCCGACTTCCTCGCCGCCGGGCCGCATGACGTCATGGTCGACTCCAACCTCGCCGAGAAGGCGCGCGGCGTCTTGGCGGACACGATGGTCGAGAGTGAGGACGAGGAGCGGGCCGAGCTCGGCGAGCAGGCGCGCCGACGCCGCGGTGGCACCGAGACCACGCCTGCCCGGCTCGCCCTCTGGATCGGCGTCGCCTTCCTCGCGGCCGTGATCCTGGTCTGGGTGCTCTATCAGCTCAGCTGACGCCGGCCGGCCGGGCCATCCCGCGCAGGTGGTCGCGCCAGGCCGACTCGATGTCGCGGAAGCGGGCGTCGAAGGCGTCTTCGAGGGTCACCGCGGGTCCGCCCGGCAGCAGACCATCGACCAACCGCTCGCAGGCCTCCGGCCCCCGCTCGTTCTCGAGCAGGTCGAAGATCGTGCCGCCGAGGATCACCGCGTCGCGGCGCGAGGGCGGGAAGGAGGGCCGGGCGCTCTCGCGGAGGCGGCGGATCACCGCCGCCCGGTAAAGCCCCACCTGACGTGCGAAATACTGGGCGCCGCCTTCGACCAGCCAGGCCCAGCGCAGGTAGCGGGCAAAGCGCCGCGGGGTCCAGGAGGGGGGGAGGGCCGGGTTGTTGGCGGAGACGACGAGCTGGGCGTAGAGCCGCTCGGCCGTCCCGCGCAGCGCTTCCAGGGAGTCGTCTCCGGCGGCGCGCCGTTCGAGGTGGGGATCGTTGAGGACGTGCAGCTCGGTCGCCATCGCCCAGCCGGCGAGGTAGCGGCGCCCGGCCGGGGCGGCCGACCAGCGGGCGGCGGGAAGGAAGGGGTGGGCCATCGTCAGCCAGACCGGGTTGGTGTGAATGACGACCGTGACCTCGCCGGGGACCAGCTCGAAGCGGTCTTCGAGCCGCAGCCGCAGATTCTCCATCCTGTCCAGCGTCCGCTCCGCGAACGCCGAGTCGTCGGAGTCGTGTCGCGCAGTGAAACTCAGCGACTCCGTCTCGATCCAGGACATCAGGACAAGACTAGGGGCTGGGGTGGCTGGCCAAGCAATTCAAGGACGCAGGAAGCGTGGCGCGCTCCGCACGCGAGCGACGGAGGACGCGGAAATGCGCCGGCCAGGCGCCTCAGACGAGCGCGGGCTCGGCGTCGGCGCAAACTTCGCGTATCTCCTGCCGGGCGCGGTCGAACTCCTCGTCCGCCATCACCGGGGTGCCCTCGAAGGGCAGATCGCGGTCGATCTCGACCCAGGAGCGGCAGCCGTGGTACTCGTCGCGGACGCGCACGGTGACCGGGCGCGGGATGCGGTGGACCCGAAGCAGAAGGATGTGCAAGGGGTGGCGCCGCTTCCAGTTGAGCCGCTTCTCGGCGTAGTCGGGAGTCCAGATGTAATACGGCGAGAGGCAGTCGAGGGTGCGGCGGTCGTTGATCGTGACATGGTCAGTCACTTCGGCCCAGGCGCGCAGGCGGACGCGGTCGGGCTGCGGGATGCCGCCATCCTGGAGCAGCGCCTTCGGCGGCGGTTCCTCGTCGGGCCAGACGCCCTCCTCGAGGGCGCGGCGAAGCTCGGGGTGGTGGGATTCGCGCACCAGGTCGTTCCGCTGGTGGTCAAAGGTCGGGTAGAGGAAGAAGCGCTCGTGCTCGAGCTCGAAGTGCTTGTTCTCCTCGCGAATCCCGCCCTTTCGAAGAGTCAGCAGCTGCTCACCCTCGGCGAGAGCGCGAACCGTTACTGCCCATTCCTTGAAAGCGATCGGCATGTGAAGTGATTACCTGAGAAGGTCGGTGTCGAGGTGTTGGGGGGCTGTGCTGCGAGGGCCGCTGGGACCGTTCTGCCCGCCCGAGATCGCGCATTCTAGACGAGCGCGGCGAAATCACCAAATCTTGGTCCTAAATTCTTCCTCCACCGCCGGGAGTTTCGATTCTCAGGCGGTCGCCGGAGTTGAGATCGCCGTCGGCCTTGCTCGCCAGCGGCTCCCCGTTGCGAAGGTTGACGCCGGCGGCACCGTCGCCACCGCCACGACCGCGCGGCGGGTGGCGCCGGCGCTCGGTGATCAGGGTGAAGCGCATGGGCGTCAGGGCTTCGATCTCCCGCACGATCCCATCACCGCCGCGGTGGCTCCCCTCGCCACCGCTTCGCGCTCTCAGCGAGAGCTCACGCACCCGGATCGGGAATTCGGTCTCCAGCGCCTCCACCGGCGTGTTCAGCGTGTTCGACATCGCCACGTGGATGGCGCTGGGCCCGTCGTCCCGCGGGCACGCTCCCTGGCCGCCGCCAATCGTCTCGTAGTAGGTGAAATCGTCGTTGGCGAGGGTGAGGTTGTTCATCGTCCCCTGCCCCTGGGCCGGGGCCGGGCAGGCGGCGGACAAGGCCTCGAACACAAGGTCGGCGACCCGGCCGGAGGTCTCGACGTTGCCGGCCGCGACGGCAGCCGGGAACCTGGCGTTGAGCAGGCAGCCGGATGGCGCGACCACCTCGATCGGGCGGTGGGCGCCGGCCGAGGGTGGCGCGTCGGGGTCGGTCAGCACCCTGACCGCGAAGAAGGCCGCCGATCTGGTCACCGAGAGCGGGCAGTTGAGGTTGCCGTCGACCTCCGGGTCGGTGCCGGTGAAGTCGAGGCGGAGGCGGTCACCCGCGATCGTCGCCTCGACGCGGAGCACGACGTCGCGCTCAAAGGCGGGGGAGTCGTCTTCGAGCACGTCCTCGGCGGCGTAGACCCCGTCGGGGAGGGAGGCGAGCGCAGAACGGGTTCGGCGCTCGGTGTAGGCGAGGATCTCCTCCATCCCGGTGCGCAGCAGCTCGGTGCCGTGGCGCTCGGCGAGCTCGGCCAGGCGCAGCTCTCCGACCCGGTTGGCGGCCCGTTGCGCGCGCAGGTCGGCCAGCCGCTGCCGCGGCGCCCGCATCTGGTTCGCCAGGCGCTCCAGCTCTGCGTCGTCGGCGCGCGTGGGCGGGATCACGACCCCCTCGTCGGCCAATGACCTCGAGAAGGCCGGCATCCCGCCCGGTGTCGGCCCGCCGATGTCGGCATGGTGGGCGCGGCTGGCGGCGAAGCCGAACAGCTCCTCGCCGAGGAAGACGGGTGAGATCAGGGTGATGTCCGGCAGATGGGTACCGCCGCGGTAGGGGTCGTTGAGGATCCAGGCGACTTCCGGCCGGTGCTCCTGCGCGAGCACCGCGGCGACCGCGTCCGGCATCGAGCCGAGGTGAACCGGGATGTGCTCGGCCTGCATCACCAGCTCGCCCTTGGCGTCGAAGAGCGCGGTGGAGCAGTCGTGGCGCTCCTTGATGTTGGTCGAGTAGGCGGAGCGGATCAGGGTCGCTCCCATCTCGTCGCAGGCGGCGCGCAGCCCGCCGACCAGGACCTGGAGAGTGATCGGATCGAGCCCGCTCACGCCGCTGTTCCCCTGCCGCGCATTTCGGGGGAAAGGGACAGCGCGGCGATGGTGCCGGCGTCATCGACGCTCGCCGACCATCCCGGTGGCAGGACAAGTGTCGCCTCGGGCAGCTCGAAGACCACCGGCCCCTCGGCCCGAGTGCCAGCGGTCGGCTCGCCGCGAAGCACCGGCGTCTCGATCCACTGCGCGCCGAAGCGCACCTCCCGGGTGGTCTCCTCGACCTGGTCGCGCGCCGCCGCCACCGGGCGCGTTTCGGGCCCGTCGACGATCATCGCCAGGCGGATGTCGACGATGACCACGTCGCCGTCGGGGTCGCGGTGGCCGTAGCGCTCCTCGTGGGCGCGCTCGAAGCGCTCCGCCAGTTCGGCCGGGTCGGGATCGACCGGGCCGGGGACCGGGAGCTGGAAGGCCTGCCCGGCGTAGCGCATCTCGTAGACGACCTCGGGCCTCGCTTCCCCGAGCTCGTCCGTCGCGGCGGCGATCAGGGCGGCGACCTCGGCGGCGATCCGCTCGGCGCCGAGGTCCTCGCCGCTCAGCATCACGGTTCGGGCGGTGTCGCGGCGGCGGTCGGAGGCGCAGAGGCCGAGCGCCGAGAGGACGCCGCTGGCGCGGGGGCAGAGGATCGTCTCGATTCCCAGCTCGCCGGCGATCGCAGCGGCGTGCATCGGCCCCGCTCCCCCGAACGGCAGCAGCGCGAAGCGGCGGGGATCGACGCCGCGCTCGACGGTGACGACGCGCAGCGCCCGCACCATCTCCTGGTTGGCGACGCGGATGATCCCGGCCGCCGTCTCGAGGCGGTCGAGCCCGAGGGCGTGGGCGAGGCGGTCGATCGCCTCGCCGGCGGCGCCGGCGTCGAGGGCGATGTCGCCGGCCAGGCGCGAGTCGGCGGAAAGGCGGCCGAGCACGAGGTTGGCGTCGGTTACGGTCGGCTCGGTTCCCCCGCGGGCGTAGCAGGCGGGGCCGGGCTCGGCACCGGCGGATTGGGGCCCAACCCGCAGGGCACCGCCCGAGTCGCGCCAGCCTATCGAGCCGCCGCCGGCGCCGACGGTGTGCACATCGACCATCGGCAGCTGAATCGTGCGGCCGCCGATCTTGCGCGAGTCGGTACGGCGAACCTCGCCCTCCTCCACCACGCAGACGTCGCACGAGGTGCCGCCCATGTCGAAGCCGAGGGCGTTCCCGTTCCAGCTGACTCGGGCGAGCACCCCGGCCCCGATGGCCCCGCCCGCGGGGCCGGAGAGGACGTTCCAGGCGCCGGCCCGGGCGGCCTCCGCGGCCGGGGCGACCCCGCCGGAGGACCTCATCACCAGTGGTTCCGGCAGACCCGCGGCTTTCGCCGCCTCGCCGAGACGCTCGAGGTAGCGGCCCAGCAGCGGGCTCAGGTAGGCGTCGATCGCCGTGGTCGAGAAGCGCTCGTACTCGCGGAAGCGCGGCAGTACCTCGTGCGAGGCGGAGACGTGCAGGTGCGGCAGTCGCCGGCGGAGGTGCTGGGCGATCCGGCGCTCATGGGAGGGGTCGAGATAGGAGAAGAGGAGACAGACCGCGACCGATTCGGCATCGCAGCGCTCCAGCAGCGCGGCCAGCCGCTCGGGCTCGTCCTCGGCGAGGGGGGTGATGACGCCGTCGGGCCCGAGCCGCTCCTCGGCCTCGAAGCGCAGCGGCCCCTCCACCAGGGGAGCCGGCTTGGGGGCGCAGAGGCGGTAGAGGTCGGGGCGATCCTGGCGGCCGATCTCCAGGACGTCGGCGAAGCCGCGGGTCGCCACCAGGGCCGTGCGCGCGCCGCGTTCCTCCAGCAGCGCGTTGGTGCCGACGGTCATCCCATGGGCGAAGGTCTTTACCTCCTCGGCGCCTGTGCCCGCCCGGGCCAGCACCGCGTCGATCGCCCGCATCACGCCCTCGGACTCCTCCCCCGGCGTGGTCGGGACCTTGGCGCTGTGGACGGCACCCTCGTCGAGCAGGACCGCGTCGGTGAAGGTCCCGCCCACATCGACTCCGAGCAGCATGGCTGGACGCTAGCGAGCTTTCCCGGCCGGGTTCAGAGCCACTCCTCGTGCCTCGTCGTACCGTCAGCGGCGAGGATGACGTGGATGCCGTCGAGGTGGCGGTCGGTCTGCGGGCAGTCGATGCGCAGGTGCCCGCCGCGCGACTCCCCTGCGGTTGAGGGCGCAGCTGGCGATCGCCTTGGCCAGCGGGTAGGGATTGGAGATCAGTCGGGCGAGGTCGTCGGGGTTGCGCAGCGGTCCGGCCAAGCGCCAGACCTCGTCCCGGGTCGCTTCGGTCGGCGGCTCGAACCGCCACTCCGGCAGAGGCGGCCGCTTGCCCGCGGCCTCCTCGTGCAACGCCGCCGCGGCGGCGCGGCCGCCGAACACGAAGCACTCGCTGAGCGAGTTGGACGCGAGCCGGTTGGCGCCGTGCAGGCCCGTGCAGGAGCACTCCCCGACGGCGTAGAGGCCCGGCAGCGAGGATCGTCCGTCGAGGTCCACTGCGACGCCTCCCATCATGTAGTGGGCCGCGGGCGCGACCGGGATCGGCTCTGTACGCGGATCGAGTCCGGCCTCCTCGAGCGAGGCGAAGATGTTGGGGAACCGGGCCTGGTCGATCTCGCGGATGTCGAGCTTCACGTCGGGCATCCCGTCGGCCTTCATCTGCGCGAGGATCGCGGTGGTCACCGCGTCGCGCGGCGCGAGCTCATTCGTGAAGCGCTCGCCGGAGGCGCTGAGCAGCTTCGCGCCCTCGCCGCGGATCGCCTCGGTGATCAGGGTCCCGTCGAAGCTCGTGCCGGGGAGTGCGATCGCGGTCGGGTGGAACTGGCAGAACTCGAGGTCGGCGAGGTCTGCTCCCCCGGCCGCTGCCAGCACCGGACCGGCGCCGATCGCACCGCGGGGGTTGGTGGTGCGGCGCCAGAGCGCGGCCGCGCCCCGGTCGCCAGGACGGTCGCCGCGGCCGCCACCGAAGCCCTGTCGGTTACCACGCCGTGACAGCGGTCCCCGTCACTCCAGAGGGCCATCGCGGATGTCCTTTCGAAGACCTCGATCCGCGGCTCGATCGCCACCATCGCCGCGAGCTTGGAGGTGATCTCGTGCCCCGTCTGACTGCCGCCGGCGTGGACGATGCGGCGGCTCGCGTGGCCACCCTCGAGCCCAAGCGCCAGACGGCCCTCCTGGTCGACATCGAAGGCGACTCCCCGCGCCTGGAGGTCGCGCACCACCTCCGGCGCCTCGTCGACCAGCACCCGTACGGCCGATCCCCGGCACAGCCCGCGTCCCGCGACGATCGTATCCGCGGCATGGCGGTCGGGCGAGTCGTCGGGCTCGAGCGCCGCCGCCAGCCCGCCCTGGGCCCAGAAGCTGGCGCTCTGGGAGAGCGGGGTACGGGAGACGAGGCAGACGGTCGCGCCCAGCTCGGCGGCCCGCAGAGCGGTCCAGAGGCCGGCGGCGCCGCCGCCGACGACGGCGACGTCGAACTCGGGAACTGCGGCTATCGCCCCTTCACCCCTCGGCGGATCGCCTCGAGCTGCTCTCGCAGCCAGGCGGCCGCCTTCGCGGGCCCGCGCCCGCTCGTCGGCGACCGCTCGCTCGGCCTCGGTGGCCCGGCGCTCGGCGGCGGCGATGCGCGTCTCGGCCGCCTCCGCCTGCGCTTCGATCTCACCCAGGCGATCCTCGGCGGCGGCGATCGCCCGCTCCTTGGCCTCGCGCTCGCGCTGGAGGTCTTCCTCGTGGCTCAGCTTCAGCTCCTGCAGGACCCGGTTCGCCTCGGCCCGGTCGCGCTCGAGGTCGGCCTCCAGGGCCTTGATCTCGGCCACGGCGCGCCGCTCCGCTTCGGTCGCCACATCCGCCGCCGCCCTCAGCCGACGTTGAGCCTCCTCGACCTGAGAGTCGATGCTCTCGCCGCTGGTGCCGCCCGCGCTCATGGGGCTCAATCTAATACCGGGGTGCGGGTGACGTCGCGGTAGGCCTCGATCACGCGCTCGGCCATTCGGGCCGCCGAAAGCGACGCGGCCCTCGCGGCCCCGGCGACCCTGGGGTCCGGCGCCTCGAGGTGGCGGCACGCCACGGCAGTCCAGGCGGCGACCTCGAAGGGAGCGCAGAGGCAGCCCCGATTCCCCCAAGCGCGTAGGGGGCGATCCCGACCGGCGTCGCGAGGACCGGCACATCACAGGCCAGCGCCTCGACGGCGGCGAGCCCGAACCCCTCGTAGTCGGAGGTGACGATGACCGCGTTGGCGGCGTTGATCCAGAGCGGCATCCGCTCGGGCTCGATCGAACCGCCGGTCAGCAGCTCGGCACCGCAGGGAGGCGGCGAGCTCGGCTGCACGGTCGTGGCGCTTCTCGGGCCGGGCCGGGTTGGCGGGGAAGAAGAGGAAGCGCCTGTCCGGATCGAGGCCGAGCGAGCGGCGCGCCTGCGTTCGCGCGACCGGGCCGAAGCGCTCGAGGTCGGGTCCGCAGGGAAGCACCGCCGAGCCGGGGACGGGCGGGAGCCCAGGCCTGCCGTCCTCCGGGGCGAAGAGGGCACGCGATACCGCGGCGACCAGGTCGACGCGCCAGGCGAGGCGGCGAGAGCGGGCCGACGACTCCGTGGCGGACGTCGGTGCCGTGGAAGGTGACGACCAGCGGCCGCGCCCCGGCCAGCCGCGCGCACCATCCCGGCAGTCCGTAGTGGGCGTGGACGAGGTCGAAGCGCTCCCGGCGCAGCAGCGATCGCAGCCTCCGCGTCGCCGGGATGTACTCGTTGCGGCCGGGGGGGAAGCTGAAGACATCGACCTCGATCCCGCGACGGCGCACCTGATCGACCTGGTCGCGGACCCAGCGCCCGCGCTGCGGCGCCGAGTCGTCGGGCTCGAAGTTGGTGACGACCAGGACGCGCACCCGGGTCAGGGTATCCGCGATAGCTTGACCGAGACCGATCTGTGAGCCTTCGAGAGGAGAGTGGCGATGACGGGAAGCGCCGATTTCACGCCTGAGGAGTGGGATGTGATCCTGGAGGGTCCGACGAGCGCCGGCATGATCGTCGCCACCGCGCAACGCGGTGGCACCTTCCGCGAGGTCTACGCGATGGCGAAGGCCTACGCCGAGGCCCGCAAGGAGCACGGCGACTCAGCGCTGCTCGACGAGCTCGTGTCGCGCAAGCCGGAGATGGACCGCGCGAAGGCCCACTCGACCGAGGAGCTGAAGGAACACGGCCTGCAGAGGATTCGCGAAGCGGTCGCCCTGCTCGGGCAGAAGGCCACCGCGCAGGAGCTGGCCGACTACCGCCGCTTCGTCGTCTCGCTGGCCGAACGCGTCGCGGGCGCCAAGGGTGAGGGCGAGCAGAAGGTCAGCGAGGCGGAGAGCGCGGCGATCGCCGAGATCAGCCAGGCCCTCGGCGCCCAGCAGGGCTAGTCGTCAGCCGCCGGGAGGGGCTCTCCGACCTCGCGCTCGAAGGTCCTCGCCCGCATCACGATCCGGGTCTCGGTCCCGGCCGCGCCGGCGTCGCGCCGGATCGCCCGCACGGTGCGGTCGAGGTCGTCGGCGTCGCGGCAGGCGACCCTGAGCTGGTAGTCGAAGCGGCCGGTGAGGAAGGCCAGCTCGCGGACGGCGCGCAGCGAGGAGACGCGCCGCTCGAAATCCTCCGGGTCGGTGTTGGGGAGCAGGCGGATGTCGATGAAGGCGTCCAGGGAGCGGCCGACGCTGCCGAGGTCGACCTTGGCGGTGAAGCCGGTGAGGACGCCTTCGCGCTCCAGGCGCCGGACGCGGTCGGCGGTTCCGTGGGGGCTGAGGCCGACCTCGGCGCCGATGCTCGCGAAGGAGGCCCTTCCGTTCGCGCATAAGAGACTGATGATTCGGTGGTCAATCGAGTCAAGCACTGTGAAATCCACGGATTTCCGGCGGGAACTATTGAACTGGCTCAGTGGAAATGCATGATCGCAGAATCATCCACAGCAAGAGGAGTCCGCGATGCGCATCGGAGTGCCCACCGAGGTCAAGAGGGACGAGTACCGGGTCGCGCTGACCCCCGCCGGCGTTCGCGAGCTGGTCGACCGCGGCCACGATGTCCTGGTGCAGGCTGGAGCGGGGGCGGGGTCCGCGATCGCCGACTCCGACTACGCGAGCCAGGGCGCGACCCTCCTGCCGGACGCTCCCGAGCTGTTCGCGCAGGCGGACCTGGTGGTCAAGGTGAAGGAGCCCCAGCCCGCCGAGGTCGACCTGCTGGAGCCGCGCCACGCGCTCTTCACCTACCTCCACCTGGCGCCGGACCCGGAGCTGACCTCCGGCCTGCTCGCCTCCGGCGCGACCTGCATCGCCTATGAGACCGTCACCGATCCGTCCGGCCGGCTGCCCCTGCTCGCGCCGATGAGCGAGGTCGCCGGCAAGCTCGCCGCCCAGGCCGGGGCTTTCATGCTCGGCAAGCCGCTCGGCGGCCGCGGCCTGCTGCTAGGCGGCGTCCCCGGCGTCGCCGCCGGTCGGGTGATGGTGATCGGCGGCGGCGTCGTCGGTCAGAACGCCGCCGTGGTGGCGGCCGGACTCGGGGCCGAGGTCTACATCTTCGATCGCTCGATCGATCGCCTGCGCGAACTCGACTCGGTCTACGGCGACCGAATCACGACCTGCTTCGCCTCCTCGCTGGAGCTCGAACAGCGGCTGCCCGAGGTCGACCTCGTGATCGGGGCCGTCCTCGTGCGCGGCGCCAAGGCGCCGCACGTGATCAGCCGCGAGCAGCTCGGCTCGATCAAGCGCGGGGCCGTCCTCGTCGACGTCTCGATCGACCAGGGCGGCTGCTTCGAGACCTCGCGCCCGACCACCCACTCCGACCCGACCTTCGAGGTCGACGGCATCAGCCACTACTGCGTCGCCAACATGCCCGGCGCGGTCCCGGTCACCTCGACCCATGCCCTGACCAACGCGACGCTCCCCTACATCGCCCGCCTCGCCGACCAGGGCGTGCTTGCCGCAATCGCGGCCGACCCCGGCCTCACCGCCGGGCTCAACATCGCCTCCGGCAGGGTCACCCACCGATCGGTGGCCGGCGACCAGGGCCTCGAGTGGACTCCTCCGACCGAGGCGCTGGCCGAGTCCGGCGCAGTTCACGTCTAGGGGATCGGGCTGGAGAACCGGACCCATCGTCAGGGCATATGCGCCGGGGAACCCACGACGGCATCGCGGCGGAACGCTATCGCGCCCAGTGAGGTGTACGGATGCGTCCCTGTGGGCGATCGTCGACCATGACGGGGTGAATGGCAGCGAATTCGGCGCCTCGCTGAGGTGGCTGGTGGGCCATCGTGCCCGCCTCCTCGCCGGGCTCGCCCTGGCCGCGATCGCCGTTGGCGGCGGACTGCATATCGCGGGCGATGCGAGCGCCGGCGACGCGGTCTGGCGCGCGGTGCTCGCGCTGCTCGCGATGGAGCTCGCCATCGAGGTGGCCCGAACGTTTCTGGTCGAACGGCACATGGGGGTCGACACGATCGCGCTGGTCGCGATGGTCGGCGCCCTGGCGTTGGGGGAAGAGTTCGCCGGTGTGGTCATCGGCCTGATGTTCTCGGGCGGCCTGGCGTTGGAGGAAGTCGCATCGACGCGCGCCCGGCGCGAGCTGACCGCACTCGTCGAACGGGCCCCGAAGACCGCCCGGTTGCGTGTCTCCGACGGTTTCCGCGACGTCCCCGTGGAGCAGGTCGAAGTCGGTGATGTGGCATTGGTCCGCACGGGAGAGGTCATCCCTATCGACGGGACCATCCTCAGCGCGGAGGCCGTGGTCGACACGAGTGCGCTGACGGGGGAGCCGTTGCCGGTGACCGTCCCCCGGGGAATGCCTGTGTTGAGCGGCACCTCGAACGCCGGGTCGCCGTTCGAGGTGAGGGCCGATCGGCCGGCGGCCGAGAGCGCCTACTCCGCCCTGGTGCGGCTGGTCGGGCAGGCGGAGGCCGAGCGGGCGCCGCTGGTTCGAATCGCCGATCGATACGCGGGCTTCTTCCTGCCGGCGACCATGCTCGTGGCCGGCACCGCCTGGGCCCTCAGCGGCGATCCGGTGCGGGGCCTGGCGGTGGTCGTCGTCGCCACGCCGTGTCCGCTCATCCTCGCGGCGCCGATCGCCCTGGTCTCGGGACTGTCACGCGCGGCGCGGGCCGGGGTCATCGTCAAGGGGACGGGGGCGATCGAGACGCTCGGTCAGGTTCGGACCGTTCTCTTCGACAAGACCGGCACGCTGACGGTCGGCAGCCCCGAGGTGCGGGAGATCGCGCCGCGGCCCGGGGTTGATCGGGCCGAGCTCTTGCGCCTAGCCGCCTCGGTCGACCGCATGTCGGCTCACGTGCTCGGTGAGGCATTGGTACGAGCGGCCGAGGAGGCGGAACTCACGCTCACGATTCCAACCGAGGTTCACGAGGATCCGGGGCAGGGGATAGCGGCTGCGGTCGGCGAACATCACGTCGTCGTCGGCAGCCGGGCGTTCCTGCGGGCGCAGGGGGTGCCGGGGGAGGAAGTCGCCTCCGCTGCAGTCATGGACGGACGCGGATCGGGCGAGGCGCGGGTGCTCGTCGCGATCGATGGAAAGGTGGGCGGGGTGATCGCGATGGCGGACGAGCTGCGTGACGACGCCGCCGGGATCGTCGAACGGCTGCGCTCCGAAGGCGTCAGGCAGGTGGCGATGGTCTCCGGCGATCGGCGCTCCGTGGCGGAGCGGATCGGTCGCGAACTCGCGGTCGATCGCGTCTACGCCGAACAGTCGCCGGAGGACAAGCTCGAGGTCGTACGTCGGCTGCGCGACGATCCCGACCTCGGCCCCGTGATGATGGTCGGCGACGGCGTCAACGATGCCCCGGCTCTCGCCCTCGCGGACCTCGGCATCGCGATGGGGGTCGCGGGCGCCACGGTCTCCTCCGAGACGGCGGACGCCGTGATCACGGTCGACCGGATAGATCGAGTCGCCG
Source organism: Solirubrobacterales bacterium (assembly GCA_046330295.1). Lineage (GTDB taxonomy): Bacteria > Actinomycetota > Thermoleophilia > Solirubrobacterales > 70-9 > VAYN01. The sequence continues at coordinate 132,549 of JAXLTB010000003.1, forward strand.
ATGCCGTGCACGCCGGGCGCAGGGCGCTGAGGATTGCGCGCCAGAGCGTCCTGGTCGGCATGGGCCTGAGCCTGACCGCGATGGGAGTGGCCGCCTTCGGTTACCTGCCCCCGGTGGCCGGGGCACTGCTGCAGGAGGGGATCGACCTCGCCGTCATCCTCAACGCGCTGCGGGCCCTGCGCGGCTGAGCAGCGCCGCCGCTGGGGGGGCCGACATCCCGGCTCGTTGCCGCGCTCGAATTGGCACTCCGACGTCTTGTTTCGTGCGGAGGCGACCCCGACCATCGGCCTTCAACCGACGAGAGGGGCATGATGATCTACGCGCTGATGGGCTACCTGCACGCCGCCGTCTCCAGGCGGGTGCGCCGCATCCACAAGCTTGCCAGGGGTGAGGCCGGCCAGGGCACGGTCGAGTACGTCGGCCTGATCCTCTTGGTGTCGCTGCTGATGGTCGGCATGGTGGCGGCGATGAAGGGGTTCAACGGCAAACAGGGGACGGAGTTGGCGGACGTGATCGTCAACAAGATCAAGGAGGCGGTGGACAAGGTCGCCTTCAAATAGGGGCCGGAGGCAGCGTCGCGAGACGGCGCTCTCGGAGCTCCTCTCCAAAGGGCGTTGCTCGCGGCCTGCCTGCATTCACCCCCGCGTGACAAACTCGCGCCGATGCCGCCGTCTCGCAGCTATGACCGGGCGCCAGCCGACATCCGGCCGGTGACCATCGATCCGGGCTTCGTCGAAAGCGCCGACGGCTCGGCGCTGATCTCGGTCGGCAAAACGAGGGTCATCTGCACTGCCTCGATCAACGAAACGGTGCCGCGTTGGATGACGGGGAAAGGCAAAGGCTGGGTCACCGCCGAGTACGCGATGCTGCCCGCCTCGACCGGCGAGCGCAAGCAGCGCGACATCTCCAAGGGCAGGCAGGACGGGCGCGGGGTCGAGATCCAACGGCTGATCGGGCGCTCGCTGCGCGTCGTCGTCGATTTCAAGGCGATGGGCGAACGCAGCGTCTACGTCGACTGCGACGTCCTCGAAGCCGACGGCGGCACCCGCTGCGCGGCGATCACCGGCGGCTACGTGGCGCTGCGCCAGGCGTTCCAGAAGCTGATCGACAAGAAGTCGTTGGAGGCGATGCCGCTGAACGGCTCGGTGGCGGCGGTCAGCGTCGGCCTGGTCGGCGGGCGCGCGCTCTGCGACCTCGACTACCGCGAGGACTCCAACGCGGAGGTCGACGCCAACGTGGTCATGACCGGCGACGGCGGCCTGGTCGAGGTGCAGGCGACGGCTGAGCGCACGCCGCTCTCGCGGGCCTCGCTCGACGAGCTGCTGGCACTCGCGGAGGGCGGCATCGCCCGCCTGCGGGAGGCGCAGGAGCGGGTGGCGCCATGAGCCATCGTGGAGCGAGCGTCACAATCTGATCTCCGCGGGCGGAGCGATGGCGAAACCCGTGCTCATACTCGCCACGCGCAACCGCCACAAGCTGGCGGAGATGGCCGAAGTGCTGCCGGACATCGACCTGAGGCCGTTGCCGCCCGCGATCGAGATACCGCCCGAGTGCGGCGACACCTTCGAGGCCAACGCCCTGATCAAGGCGCGGGCCGCGCGCGCGGCGACCGGCGAGGCCGTGATCGCCGACGACTCCGGGATCGAGGCCGCCGACCTGGGCGGGGCGCCGGGGATCTTCTCGGCACGCTACGCGGGCGAGGGCGCCAGCGACGAGGTCAATCTGGACAAGCTGCTGCGCGAAGTGGACGCCGCCGGCGGCGACCGGCGGGCCGCCTACGTCTGCGCGATCGCCCTGATCGACGAGGCGGGCACCGAGCACGTATTCGAGGCGCGCTGCGAGGGCCGCCTGCTCGATGAACGTCGCGGCCAGGGAGGGTTCGGCTACGACCCGGCCTTCGTCCCCGACGACACCGGCCCCGACGACCAGCGCACGATGGCGGAGCTGAGCGCCGCGGAGAAGCACGCGGTCAGCCACCGCGGCCGTGCCGCGCGGATGCTGGCGAAGCATCTCGGCTCGACGACCGAGGGCGCGCGGTGATCCACACCAAGCGCGGAGCGGCCGGTCTCTCGATCGCCTCCAACACCCTGCTGATCGCGCTCAAGCTCGCCGCCGGGGCGATCACCGGCTCGATCGCAATCCTCACCGAGGCGATCCACTCGCTGATCGACCTGGTGGCCTCCGTCGTCGCCTACGTCTCCGTACGCAAAGCCGACGAACCCGCTGACGCCGAGCACCCCTATGGCCACGAGAAGGTCGAGAACCTGGCGGCGACGATCGAGGGGATGCTGATCCTGGTCGGCGCCGGGATCATCGTCTACGAGGCGACCCACAGGCTTGTGGTGGGGTCGACCGTGGAGACGCTCGGAGTCGGCATCGGCGTGATGGCGCTCTCGATGGTGGCCAACCTCGGGGTCTCAGCCATCCTCTCGCGCCAGGCCAGGGCGCATGACTCGCCGGCTCTGGCGGGCGACGCCGCCCACCTGCGCACCGACGCTCTCACCTCCGCAGGGGTCCTGGTCGGGCTCGTCGTGGTCCAGGTGACCGGCAACGCCGCGTTCGACTCGATCACGGCGCTGGTGGTGGCGGTGGCGATCGTCTGGGCCGGAATCAGGATCATCAGGCACTCCTCCGGCGTCCTCGTCGACGAAGCCCTCCCGGACGTCGAGATGGACCGGATCGAGGAGGCGATCGCCGTGGCCCGCACCCCCGAGGTGGCCGGTTACCACAAGCTGCGGGCGCGTCGCGCCGGCAGCCGCCGCCATATCGACCTCCACGTCCAGTACCGCTCCGGGACCAGCCTCGAGCGCGCCCACGAGCTGGCGCACCGGATGCGCGACTCGATCGAGGCGGAGATACCGCAGGCCGAGGTGCTGATCCACGTCGAGCCGGAGACCTCCTTCCGAGAGCCCGACGATGCCGACGCCGGCCCCTACCGCTCCGGTTGAGCCCGCGATGGCGAGCGCCATGATCTGATGTCCGCGAGCGGCGCCTATGCGGCAGTCGCCGCCGCCCCGGACGCGAAGCGGAGGAGGCGGTGGTTCAAGGATGGGGCAGCAGGTTGACGGCGGCGGCGAGGCCGATGGCGACCAGGGTGATCGCGTAGCCGGTGTAGCCGCTGAAGGCGAAGAGGACCGCGGCGATCGCGCAGACGACGACGACGGTGATCCAGGATGCTCGGGCGAGGGTCACGGTCGGTATTTTCACCCAGATGCCCGACGCTGCCGTCACAGAGGTCGCACCCGGCGACTCCGCGCGGGCGGCGCTGGCCTTCCTAGCGGAGATGTCGCCGGACCTGCGCGGTGCGGCGATCATCGGCGCCGACGGGTCCGTGCTGGCCGCGGCCGGCGAAGCCCGAGCGCTGGCGCGAGGACGTGGCGACGCTGTTCTGCCGTCGCCGACGCCGCCGAAGGCGAACCGGTCGAGCAGGTCCACGTCGCGACCGAGCAGGGGGAGGTATTCGCCCTGCGCCACGAGGGGCTTGCCGCGGTGGCGGTCACCGACCGCCTCGCCCTCGCCTCGCTGATGTTCTTCGACATGCGCTCGGTCCTGCGCGAGCTGGCGCGGGGGAACCCGGCCGCGGGGGAGGGTCGATGAGCCCGCCGAAGCCCCACCGCATACTTCTCGACCGGGTCTCGGGATACGCCGACGAGGCCGCCGCCTACATGCGCCGCCGCCGGGTGGCCCGGCGCCCCTTCGCTCGCCTCTACTACGCGAATGGCCGCAGCAGCGACCACGCCGACGACTCGACCAGCGGCGCCGAGCTGTTCGTCGCCGCCGGTCGCCTGATCGAGGTCGCGGGAAAGCGGCAGAAGCAATGAGCGAGCTGATCGATCCCGCCGTCGCCGAGCGCGTCCTGGCGCGGGCGCTCGCCAACGGCGGACGCTTCGCCGAGGTGTTCGCCGAACGCCGTCACGCGCTCTCGATGTCGATCGACGAGTCGCGGATCGAGTCGGTCCAGTCCGGCGCCGAGGAGGGGGCCGGGGTGCGGGTCGTGGAGGGCGGCACCACCTACTTCGCCCACGTCGACGGCCTCGATCCGGCCGACCTCGAGCGGGCCGCCGAGGAGGCCGCGTCGGCCCTGCGCGGCGAGCGACGGGAGCCGCGTTCCCTGCGCGCGGTTGTGACGACCCCGCAGCCGATCGAACTGCGCCCGGAGGAGGTCGCCGCCGCGCGCAAGGCAGCCCTGCTGCGCGAGCTCGACGAGCGCGGCCGCAGCCAGGGAGATGAGATCGCCCAGTTCACCGCCTCCTACGCGGAGGCGCGACGCGAGGTCGCAGTCGCCAACTCGGACGGCCTGCTCAGCGGCGACGATCGTACCCGGACCCGGATCGGCGCCCAGGCTGTCGCCCGCCGCGGGGAGACCGTGGAAACCGGCGCCGAGACCCTCGGCGCCCATCGTGGTTTCGAGCTGCTCGAAGACGAACCGGGGCTGATCGCCGAGCAGGCCGCCCGCAAGGCGCTGACCCTGCTCGATGCCGGGCCGGCGCCGTCGGGCTCGATGCCGGTCGTCGTCGGCGGCGGCTTCGGCGGCGTCCTCTTCCACGAGATGACAGGGCACGGCCTCGAGGCCGACCACATCCAGAAGGGTGCCAGCGTCTACGTCGGCAAGCTCGGCGAGCAGGTCGCTCAGCCGCTACTCAACGCCTTCGACGACGGCCGCCTCCCCGGCGAGTGGGGCACCGACTCGATCGACGACGAGGGGGCGGTCACCCAGAAGACCCAGGTGATCGAGGCGGGGCGGCTCACCTCCTACCTCTACGACCACCTCACCGCCGAGCGTGATGGCGTCGCCTCGACCGGCAACGGCCGCCGCGAGAGCTTCCGCCATCTGCCGATCCCGCGCATGACCAACACCTACATCGCGCCCGGCGATGCCACCCCGGAGGAGATGATCGCCGAGGTCGAGAAGGGCTTCTACGCCGTCTCCTTCGCCGGCGGGCAGGTCGACCCGGCGACCGGGGACTTCGTCTTCGGCGTCTCCGAGGGCTACCTGATCGAGGCCGGCAAGGTGACCCGCCCATGTCGCGGGGCGACCCTGATCGGCAACTGCCTGGAGGCGCTGGCCGCGATCGACGCGGTCGGCGCCGACTTCTTCATGAAGACCGGGATCTGCGGCAAGGGTGGCCAGAAAGTGCCGGTCGGCACCGGCCAGGGGCACGTCCGGGTGCGGGCGATCACGGTCGGGGGCACGGAGCTGTGACGCAGAGCGACCGCACGCCCATATCCGGTTCCCCCGTCAGGGAGCAGAGCGGAAGATGGACATGACGGAGCTGAGCGAGACCGCCAGGCGCGCAGTCGAGGCGGCCCTCGCCGCGGGCGCCGGCGAGGCGGAGGCCTACGTCTCCCGCGACAGCGGCCGTGAGGTCCGGGTCCACGGCGGCGAGGTGGAAAGCCTGACCGCGGCGACCCAGAGCGGTGTCGGGGTCCGTGCCTGGATCGGCCATCGGGTCGGCTACGCCTACGGGACCGACCTTTCCGAGCCCGGTGTCGTGGCCATCGCCGGCCGTGCCGCCGAGGCGGCCGGGGTCGCCGACGAGGACGAGTTCGCCGCGCCGCCCAAACCGGCCGAGGTCGAGGCCCTGCCCGGTCTGAGCGACCCTTCGGTCGCAGACTGGACGACGGCGGAGGTCGCCGACTTTGCGCTGGCGGTGGAGCGGACGGCTCTGGTCGCGGACCCGCGCATCGCCGGGGTCGAGCAGGCCGTCTACGCCGACTCGGCGGAGCGGGTCTCGATTGCCTCCTCGACCGGCGTTGCCGGCGAGTACGAGAGCTCCAGCTGCTTCGCCTACCTCCAGGCCCTGGCGGAGGGCGACGGCGGCCGCGAGACCGGGCTCGGCTTCGGCCTCGCCCGCGGGCCCGGCGGCCTCGACGCCGAGGCGATCGGCGCCGAGGGCGCCGAGCGGGCTCTTTCGATGATCGGCGCCTCCAAGCCCGCCTCGCGGTCCTGCCCCGTCGTCTTCGACCCGACCGTCGCCGCCAGCTTCGCCGGCCTGATCGGCGGCGCCCTCGGCGCCAACGCGGTCCAGCGCGGCCGCTCTCCCTTCGCCGGCCGCCTCGGGGAGGAGCTGGCGAGCGAGGCCTTCGCCCTCCACGACGACGGGCGCGATCCCCGGGGCCCGGCCTCGGGCCCGTTCGACGGCGAGGGCCTGCCGCGCCGGCGCACCGCGCTGATCGAGGACGGGCTTCTGCGCTCCTACCTCTACGACACCTACACCGCCAACCGCGAGGGTCGGGAGTCGACGGGATCAGCGGCCCGCCATGGCTACCGATCGCAGCCGTCGGTCTCGGCATCCAACCTCATGGTTGCCGCCGGCGCGCTCTCGCTTGCGGAGCTGCTCGGCGACGCGGGGAGCGGGGTCTTCGTCACCGACGTCGCCGGCCTGCACTCTGGCGTCAACCCCGTAACCGGTGTCTTCTCAGTCGGCGCCTCCGGTCGCGCGATCCGCGACGGCGAGCTGGCCGAGCCGGTGCGCAGTTCACGATCGCCGGCGACCTGGTCTCGATGCTGGGCTCGGTCGAGCAGCCGGCGCGGAGGCCGGTGGGTTCCGTTTGGGCGCCGTGAGCACGCCGCCGCTGCTGATCGCGGAGATCGCGATCAGCAGTTCGTGACGGCCGCGCCGAGCCCGCTGTTGAATTGCGCCGATCTTCAACCCCGAGGAGGACTCTCGACGTGACCAAGGCTGAGTTTCCTGGATCAACTGGCTGGCGACGACCGGCTCGGCAGCAAGAAGAGCTGCCGGCGACGCCGTCGACGCTATTCCTCGACGCCATCACCGGTGCGCTCAGCGCCGGCTTCGACGAGGTGAGCTTCACCGGCTTCGGCAAATTCCACGTCGCCGAGCGTGGCCCTCGCCAGGGCGTGAACCCGCGCACCGGCAGGCGAATCCTGTTCTGGCGGCAAAGTGCCTCGCTTCTCCGCCGGCTCGGCCTTGAAGTCCAAGGTCAAGGGCGGCTGAAGGCCGGCAATTTCAGGCGCGTCCCCGCAATCTGGTTCCGCGCGCCCGATCTTGAGCGCGAGCCAGTTGTGACCCTGACGCAGTTCGCCGATCGACTCGCGGCGCTGAACTGCTGAGCGCCGCAGCCAGATCTGCCTAGGCCTCGACCCCGACCCGGCCAAGCTGGCTGGGAAGGGGCGACGGCTGACGGCCCCGGCGCCACGGCAGCCGAGCTTGCCGCCGCCGCGGTGGTCGCCCACTGCCGCACCCTGATCGATCGCCCGCCGGCCCCGCCTGCGTGGCGGTGAAGCCGCCCAGCTCGCTTGCTTCGAGCAGCTCGGGGCGCCGGGCTGGGCCGCCCTGGCGGAGGTCTGCGCCGCGGCCGCGAGGCGGGCCTGCTCACGATCGCCGACGGCAAGCGCGGCGACGTGCCGGTCACGGCCGCCGCCTACGCCCAGTCCCTGGTCGGCGAGACGCCGACCCCCTGGGGCCCGGTGGAGGGGCTGGGCGCCGATGCCTTCACCGCCAACCCGCTGCTCGGGCGCGATGCGCTCGAGCCGCTGATCGCGGGGGCGGCCGCGGTCGGCGCGGGTGTCTTCGCCCTGGTCCGGACCAGCAACCCCGGCGCCGCGGACGTCCGGGACCTGCCGGCGCCGGACTCCCCCCTGCATGAGCGCCTCGCCGAAATGGTCGACAGCCTCTCCGCGCGCCTGCTCGGCTCCGGCGGCCTCAGTGGCATGGGCGCCGTGGTCGGCGCGACCGAGCCAGGGCACATCGGGCGCATGCGGGAGCTGATGCCGCGCTCGGTATTCCTCATCCCCGGGGTCGGCGCCCAGGGCGGGCGGCCGGGCTGCTCGGCGCCGCCTTCGCGGCCGGACCGGCGTCGGCCCTCGTCGCCGCCTCCCGCGGGATCGCAGCCGATCCCGATCCGGCAGCGGCCGCGGAGCGGCTCAGGGCGGTCGTCTGGGAGATTTCAGGCGCCTGAAGACGTCCGCGCCGACGTTACGATCAGCGGCTCCGACTGATTCCCATCCAGCCCAATGGAAAAACGCACCAGCGCTGTCGCCCGGATCCTCGCCGCCCTCGCTCTCGCGGGCGCGGTCATCGCCGTGGTGGTCGTCGTCTCCGGCGCCGTGAACAGCAACTCGCCGAGCACGCGGCACCACGGCTCGGGGCACGTCGCGAAGAAGGGACAGCGGCAGCCGCGGACCAAGGCCGCCACCTACGAAGTCCAGACCGGCGACACCCTGATCGCGATCGCGCGCACAAGACCGGGGTCCCGGTCGCCGAGATCCTGGCGCTGAACCCCGAGTCGACCCGCAGATCCTGATCGCCGGCGAGAAGCTGAAGCTGCGATGAGCCGGGGCCGAGCCGGCGGCGTCGCCCTGCTGGCTCTGCTGGCGGCGGCCCTCCTCCTGCCCGCTGCCTCCCCGCCGCGGCCTCCGCGGCCGGGAAGCCGCGGATCGAGGCCCGCGCGTGAGCCCTGACCGACGCCCGCACCCGGCGACGTCCTCACCTCCCACGCCCTCACCAGGCGCCTGCCGATCGCCAGCACGACCAAGCTGATGACGGCCTGGGTGGTCCTCCATGAGCTGCCGCTCGGAAGATCGTCCGGGCAGCCCCCTACCACCCGACCTACGGGGAGTCCTGCTCGGCCTGCGCGTCGGGCAAGGGATCAGCGTTCGCGACCTTCTCTGGGCTGATCCTGCGCAGCGGCGCAGCGACGCCGCGCACACCCTCGCCGTCGCCGCCGCCGGGTCCCAGCAACGCTTCGTCCGGCAGATGAACCGTTCCGCGGCCGCTCTGGGCCTCGCCGACACGCACTACGCGAACCCGATCGGGCTCGACCAGCGCGGCAACTTCTCCAGCGCTCGGGACCTGGCGACCCTGACCCGGCGCCTGCTCCGCATCCCCACCTTCGCCAGGATCGCCGACTCCCGCAGCGCCGTCCTGCGCAGCGTCCACCCGCGGCGGCGGATCTCCACCATCAACGAACTGCTGCTGCTGGCTCCCTGGGTCAACGGCGTCAAGACCGGCCACACCTTCGGCGCTCTCTACGTGCTGGTCGGCTCCGGGCGGCGCAAGGGGGCGGAGCTGATCTCGGTCGCGATCGGCGCTCCCAGCGACGAGGACCGCTACTCCGACAACCTGAAACTGCTCGAGTTCGGCTTCAGGCAGTACAGGCGCCGGACGCCGGTCCACGCCGGGCAGGACCTCGCCGATCCGTCGATCCGCTACACCGACGGCCAGCTGCCGCTGCGGGCGGCTCGCAGCCTCGCCGTCGGGGCGCGTCGCGGGCAGCGGTTGAGCCTGGAGATCAAGGCCCCGCACGAGGTCGAAGGCCCGATCCGCCGTGGCGCGGCGCTTGGCCGGGCGACGGTCTCCCTCGACGGCCTACGGGCCGGCTCGGTGGCGCTGCGGGCCGGCCGCGCGATCCCCAAGGCCAGCGCTTTCGACCGCGCGCGGGAATACCTCGGCAACCATTTGATCCCTATCGCGCCGGGGGCGTTCGTGATACTGATGGGCGGGGTATTGCTGTACCGCCGGCTGTCCCGCAGAAACGATCAAGGGGAGCGGACCCGGGTGAACCTCAATTGATTCTGACCGTGACGCTGAACGCGGCAATCGACCGCACGGTCGCCGTCCCCAACTTCCGTCTCGGCCGGCGTCACCGCGCGGTCGAGAGCCGCACCGTGGCCGGTGGCAAGGGGATCAACGTGGCCCGGGCGCTGAGCCTGCTCGGCCGCCCGGTGATCGCCGCCGGCTTCGTCGGCGGTCCGACCGGGAGCCGGGTGCTCGAAGCGCTGCACGAGGAGTCCGTCCTCACCGACTTCACCCGGATCGCGGCCGAGACGCGGATCAACCTCGCCGTGATCGACCCCACCTCGGGGGACCAGACCGAGATCAACGAGCGTGGTCCCGCGGTCAGCCCGGAGGAGGTCAGGACGCTCTTCGAGCGGATCGGCTACCTGGCCGGCGGGGCGAAGATCTGCGTGCTGGCGGGCTCGCTGCCCCCGGGAGCCGGCGACGACCTCTACGCGAGGCTGATCGGCGACCTCGGCCGCCGCGGCGTCTCCGTGGTCCTCGACGCCGAGGGCGAGGCGATGATGGCCGGCGTTCGCGCCGGCGCCTCGATGGTGACCCCGAACGAGCGCGAGGCCGAGGAGCTGGTCGGGCAGGAGTTCGCCGACCGCGGCGATCTCGCCCAGGGCCTGCGGGAGCTGGTTCGGCTCGGCGCCAGCGAGGCGGCGATAACCCGGCCCGAAGGATGCGTGGCGGCGGTCGGGGAGAATTCCGAGCGGCGCTTGCTCGAAGTCCACACCGAGCCCCTGGAGGCGGTCTCCACGGTCGGCTCCGGGGATGCCTTCCTCGCCGGCTATGTCGCCGCCCGCTACGAGGGCCGCTCGGCCGAGGATTGTCTCGCCTACGGCGTCGCCTGCGGCGCCGAGTCGACTCAGCACTTCGGCGCCGGCACCGTGGACCGCAACCAGGTCGAGCGCCTGCTGGGCGAGGTCGCGGTCCGCGACTTGGAGGTCCCCGCCGAAGTGTAGGCTGGCTATTCAACGCCAGCCCTGGAGGACTAACTTGGAAATTGAAATCGGTCGGGGCAAGAAGGGGCGGCGCGCATACGGATTTGACGACATCGCCATCGTCCCCTCGCGTCGCACCCGCGATCCCGACGACATCGACATCAGCTGGACCCTCGGCCCCTATCGCTTCGACATTCCGCTGGTCGCCTCGGCGATGGACGGCGTCGTCAGCCCCGAGACCGCGGTGCTCGTCAACGAGCTCGGCGGGCTCGGAGTGCTCAACCTGGAGGGGATCTGGACGCGCTTCGAGAACGCCGAGGAGCATCTGGAGCGGATAGCCGCCGCGCCGAAGCACGTGGCGACGCGACTGATGCAGGAGATCTACGCCGAGCCCGTGAAGGCGGAGCTTATCGGCAGGCGGGTCGCCGAAATCAAGCAGCGCGGGGCCGTCGTCTGCGGCTCGTTGACCCCGCAGAAGGTCCGCGAGCACTACGAGGTCGCGGTCGAGGCGGGGCTCGACATCCTCGTCATCCAGGGAACCGTGATCTCCGCCGAACACGTCTCGACCACCGTCGAGCCGCTCAACCTGAAGGAGTTCATCTCCGAGGTCCCGGTGCCGACCATCGTCGGCGGCTGTGCCTCCTACTCGACCGGCCTGCACCTGATGCGGACGGGCGCCGTCGGCGTCCTCGTAGGCGTCGGACCGGGCGCGGCCTGCACCACCCGCGGCGTGCTCGGGATCGGTGTTCCCCAGGCGACCGCGATCGCCGACGTCGCCGCGGCCCGCGCCCAGCACATGCTGGAGACCGGCGAGTACGTGAACGTGATCGCCGACGGCGGCATGCGCACCGGTGGGGACGTCTCCAAGGCGATCGCCTGCGGGGCCGACTCGGTGATGGTCGGCTCGCCCCTGGCGCGCGCCAAGGAGGCACCCGGTCGCGGCTTCCACTGGGGGATGGCGACCTTCCATCCCTCGCTGCCCCGCGGCACCCGCGTCTCGACCAGGCAGGACGGGACGATGGAGGAGATCCTGCTCGGTCCGGCGCAGGAGAACGACGGCACCTTCAACCTGATGGGGGCGCTGAAAACCTCGATGGCCACCTGCGGCTACGAGGACATTCGCTCCTTCCAGCGGGCCGAGGTGATGGTCGCCCCGGCGCTGATGAGCGAGGGCAAGAGGCTCCAGAACGAGCAGGCGGTCGGGATGGGCTCCAACGGCCGTGCCGCGGTGTCCGCGGGGGTGGCCGTTTCGGATGACTGAGCCGCTCGTCGCCGGTTTCGACGATGAGCAGGCGACGGTCCCTGCCGAAGAAACCCCCCCTGATGTCGGCCGGGCTGTGGAGGAGGTGCTGGTCCTCGACTTCGGGGGCCAGTACTCCCAGCTGATCGCCCGTCGCATCCGCGAATGCGGAGTCTTCGCCGAGCTGTTGCCCTCGACCACGCCGGTCGAGCACATCCGCGAACGGGCGCCGAAAGCGCTCGTCCTCTCCGGCGGGCCGCACCAGTCCCTGCGAGCCGGGGCGCCGTCTCCTTCCCGACCCAGTTGCTGGACCTGGAGATCCCCTGCTGGGCATCTGTTACGGGATGCAGGCGATGGTGCTGGCGCTCGGCGGCCGGGTCGAGTCGGCCGAGGCGGGCGAGTTCGGCCGCACCGAGCTGGTGCTGCGCGACGGCGGCGGCCGCCTGCTCGGCGGGCTGCCCGAGGAGCAGAGCTGCTGGATGAGTCACCGCGACGCCGTCTTCGAGGCGCCGGAGGGTTTCGTCGCCCTCGCCTCCAGCCCCAGCTCCCCGGTCGCCGCCTGCGAGCTGCCGGATCGCCGCCTCTACGGGATCCAGTTCCACCCCGAGGTCGTCCACACCCCCTATGGGACCGAGATCCTGACCCGCTTCCTGCGCGACATTGCCGGCTGTGAGCAGCAGTGGTCGCCGAAGTCGGTGATCGCCGAGCAGGTCGAGCGGATCCGGGCCCAGGTCGGCGACGGCCGGGTCATCTGCGGGCTCTCGGGTGGGGTCGACTCCTCCGTCGCTGCGCTGCTGGTCCACAGGGCGGTGGGGGAGAGGCTGACCTGCGTCTTCGTCGACCACGGGCTGATGCGGCTGAACGAGGCCGAGCAGGTGGTCGAGGCCTTCAGCCAGTTCGGCATCCCGCTGGTCCACGTCGATGCCGAAGAGCGCTTCCTCGCCAAGCTGGCCGGGGTCGACGATCCCGAGACCAAGCGCAAGATCATCGGCGCCGAGTTCATCCGCGTCTTCGAGGAGGAGGCGGAGAAGCTCGATGACGTCAGCTTCCTGGTCCAGGGCACTCTCTACTCGGACGTGATCGAGTCCGGGGGCAGCGACCACGCCGCGACGATCAAGTCCCACCACAACGTCGGTGGCCTGCCCGAGGACCTCCAGTTCGAGCTGGTGGAGCCCCTGCGGATGCTGTTCAAGGACGAGGTCCGCGTCGTCGGCGCCGAGCTCGGCCTGCCCGAGCGGATGGTCTGGCGCCAACCCTTCCCCGGCCCGGGCCTGGGGATCCGGATCGTCGGTGGCGAGGTCAACCGCGAGCGCCTCGACATCCTCCGCGCCGCCGACGCGATCCTGCAGGAGGAGATCCGCGCGGCGGAGCTCTACCGCCAGCTCTGGCAATCCTTCTGCGTGCTGCCGGTGGTTCGCTCGGTCGGCGTCCAGGGCGATGGGCGCACCTACGCCTACCCGATCGTCATCCGGGCCGTCACCTCCGATGACGCGATGACCGCCGACTGGGCGCGGCTGCCATACGACCTCCTGGAGCGCGTCTCCAGCCGGATCATCAACGAGATCCCCGACGTCAACCGCGTCGCCCTCGATATCTCCTCGAAGCCGCCGGCGACGATCGAGTGGGAGTAGCGGTCCTCGGCGAGGATCTAGCGACGCGTCTAGATACAAACTGGACTCATTCTCATTAAGCTGGCGGCATCTTCGACCCGTTCCAGCTCCCCTTCGTCCAGCGCGGCCTGATCGAGATCCTGATCCTGGCCGTGCCCGCCGGCCTGCTTGGCACCTGGATCGTCCTTCGCGGGCTCGCCTTCTTCTCGCACGCGGTGGGGACCGCGGCCTTCCCCGGCCTGGTGCTGGCCGACGGCCTCGGCTTCGCGACCCCCCTCGGCGCCTTCGCCGCGGCGCTCGTCTTCGCCGCCGGCAACGCGGCGCTCGGCCGCCGACGCGACGAGGGGCGCGACAGCATCGTCGCCCTGGTCCTGGTCGGCTGCCTGGCGGCGGGGGTGATCCTCGCCAGCGACGTCTTCGGCTCCGGCGCCAACGTCGAGACGCTGCTGTTCGGCAGCCTGCTCCTGGTCGACGGATCCGACATCGCGCTGGCGGCCGCCGCGGCGGCGGCGACGCTTCTCGCCAGTGGCCTGATCGGCCGCCGCTGGCTCGCCCACGGCTTCGATCCCGAGGCGGGAAGGGCGAGCCCCGGGGAAGGCCGGATCCTCGACGCCGCGCTGCTGGGCCTGATCGCGCTTGCCACCACGGCGACCCTCTCGGTCGTCGGCGCGCTGCTGGTCGCCGCGTTGTTCGTGGTCCCGGCGGCGACCGCCCGGCTCTTCACCGCGAGGATGCTGAGCTGGCAACTGGCCAGCGTCGCCCTGGTCGCCGCCGAGGGCACGATCGGACTCTGGCTCTCGGTCGAGACAGACGCCCCTCCCGGGGCGACGATCGCCTGCGCCTCCGGGGCGATCTTCGCCATCGTCGCGCTGGGGCGGACGATCTGGCGGGCGCCCCGCGGAGTTATGGCGGTCGCCGCGGCGGTCCTCGGCCTGGCGCTTCTCGCCGGTGGCTGCGGCTCGAGCTCCGGTGGAGACGGGAAGCTCGAGGTGGTCGCGACCACGACCCAGATCGGCGACTGGGTGCGGCAGGTCGGCGGCAACGCCGTCTCCGTCGACCAGGTCCTGCAGCCGAACACCGATCCGCACGAGTACGAGCCGCGGCCCAGCGACGTCGAGGCTGCGGCGAGCGCGAAGCTCGTCTTCGCCAACGGCGACAACCTCGACCAGTGGATCGGCCAGATCGTCTCCGACAGCGGCAGCGGCGCCACGATCGTGGACCTGGGAGCGGGTGTACCCGAGCGCCTTCCGGGGGAGACCAGCGGAGCCGAGGCCTCGACGTATGACCCGCACTGGTGGCACGACCCGCGCAACGCGGAGGCGGCCGTACGAGAGATCGAGCGGCAACTGATCGCCGCGGACCCCGCGGATCGGGCCGGGTTCCGGCGCAACGCCGACGCCTACCTGAAACGCCTGAGCGGGCTCGACGCCGGCATCGCGCGATGCATCGGCGCGGTCCCCCCGGGCGAGCGCAAGCTGGTCACCGACCACGACGCCTTCGGCTACTTCGCCCGCCGCTACGGGATCGAAGTCGTCGGCGCCGTGATCCCGTCGCAGACGACCCAGGCTCAGCCCTCGGCCAAGGACATCAGCGAACTGATCGGCGTGATCGAGCGGGAGCGGGTCAAGGCGATCTTCCCGGAGAGCTCGCTGAGCGCGAAGGTCGCCGACGCGATCGCCAGCCAGACCGGTGCCTCGGCAGATCACGCGCTGTATGGCGACACGCTGGGCCCCGCCGGCTCCAGCGGCGCCACCTACCTGACTATGGAGGAGGCCAACGCGGACGCGATGGTGCGCGGTTTCACCGACGGGAGGCGAGGATGCCGGCTGAGCTTCTGATCGAGGTGAGCGGCATGGCGACCGGCTACGGCTCGGGACCGCCGGCGGTCAGCGAGGTCTCCTTCCGCCTCGGGTCCGGTGAGCGGCTCGCGCTGCTCGGGCCCAACGGCGGCGGCAAGACGACGATCCTGCGGGCGCTGCTGGGCGAGCTGCGACCGCTCGCCGGCACCGTGCGGGTCGGCACCTCGTGCGGGTCGGTCCCCCAGACCGAGCGCTCGCGCCTCGATTACCCCGTCTCGGCGCTGGAAGTGGCGACGATGGGGGCGCTGTCGCGGCTGCCCTGGTGGCGGCGGCCGAATCGGGGCGATCGGGACGCCGCGCTCGAGGCCCTGCGCCGAGTCGGGTTGGTGGAGCTGGCGGGAGAGACCTTCGGCGAGCTCTCCGGCGGTCAGCGACAGCGGGTCCTGATCGCCCGCGCCCTCGTCCAGGACGCAGGGGTGCTGCTGATGGACGAGCCCTTCACCGGCCTGGACCGGCCCGCCTCCGAGCGCCTGGAGAGGCTGATCGAAGCCCTGGCCGCGGCGGGGCACGGCATCGTCATGGCCACCCACGACCTCGAGCAGGCCCGGCGCTGGGACACGGTCCTCTGCGTCAACCGCCGCCAGATCGCGATCGGCCCCCCGGAGCGAACGCTCGACCGCGAGGTGCTCGAAGCGACCTACGGCGGCGCCATCGTCGAGATCCCCGGTACCAAGGGCCGGGCGATCCTGCCTGCCTACCACGAGCATCACTGACATGTTCGAGCCCTTCCAGGAACCGTTCATGCAGCGAGCGATCGCCGAGATGACCCTGCTGGCGCTGGCGGGCGGCGCGCTGGGCTGCTGGGTCGTCCTCTACGAGGTCTCCTACGCGGCCGAGTCGCTTGCGCACTCGCTCCTCCCCGGCCTGGTGATCGCCGCCATAGCCGGGATCCCGCTCCTGCTCGGGGCGACGCCCGCGATCGTCCTCGGGGCCCTGGCGATCGCGCTGGCCTCGCGGATCCCTGGCGTCAGCGGTGACGTCGGGATCGCCGTCGTGGTGACGACCATGTTCGGTCTCGGCGTGCTCCTGGCGCTCTCGCCGCAGTCGCCCCCCGGGATCGAGACACTGCTCTTCGGCGACATCCTCGGTCCCAGCGACGGCGACCTCATCGCCGCCGCCTTGCTGGTCGCGCTGGTCGCCGCGGCGCTGCCGTTCCTGCACTGGCGGCTGTTGACGACCGGGTTCGACCGAGGAGCCGCGCGGGCGCTCGGGCTCTCGCCGGCGATCGCCGACGCGGCGCTGCTGGTCCTCCTCGCCGCGGGTATCGTCGTCGCCGTGCAGGGGCTCGGCAACCTGCTCGTCGTCGCCGTCTTCGTCGGGCCGGCTGCCGCCGCCCGCAACCTCACGTCTCGAATCGGTCCTATGATCGCCGTCGCCGCCGGGATCGCGGTGCTCGCCGGCATCGCCGGCCTCTACCTCTCCTACTACGTGGGAACGGCGGGTGGCGCCTCGGTGGCGCTGACGATCGTCGCCGCCTACATCCTCTCCCTCCCAGCCGGGCGCCTGGCCACGACGCGCCCGCGGAAGCCGGTTCCGGAGCCGGCTACGATCGTCTGAGATGCCGATCTCGACCGACACCGGCTGGGCGGAGCACGCGCTGGAGACCCTCCAGGCCGCGGGGCATCGCCGCGGCGGGGCCCGTACGGCGGTTGTGGAGGCGCTGGCCGGGCACGATTGCGCGGTCACCGCGCTCGACCTCGACGACGAGCTGCGCCGCCGCCAGCCGCCGGTCGGCAGGGCCAGCGTCTACCGGGCGCTGGAGCAGCTCGAGCAGCTGGGGCTCGTGCGGCGGATCGAGGTCTGCCGCGGCACCGCCGGCTTCGAGCGGGTCGACCCCACCGGCAATCACCATCACCACGCGATCTGCCGCGATTGCGGTCGCATGGTCCCCTTCGAGGACCCGACGCTGGAGCGGGCGATCGGCAACCTCTGCGACCGCATGGAATTCGACATCACCGAGCACGACGTCGTCCTTCGCGGCCACTGCCAGCACTGCGCCGAGCCCCGCTCCGGCTAGCTGTAGGCGTCCCACTTCTGGAGGTAGGGGAGGGGATCGAAGGGCGATCCTCCCTGGTACCAGCCGGGAGCTCCCCACATCTCGAAGTGCAGGTGACAGGCAGTGGCGTCGCCGGTGTCGCCGACGATGCCGATCGGCTGGCCGGTGCGGACCGTGTCACCGGTGTGCAGCGGCGACGGTTCGGCCAGGTGCGCGTACATGAAGTCATACGGGGTGCCCTTGCCGTCGATCACCACGTAGTTGCCGGCGCTGCCCTCGTAGCCCGCGTACTGGATGGTTCCGCCGCGGGCGGCGACGAGCGGCAGGCCGCATGCGGCCATCACGTCCTGGCCCTGGTGGGTGTGTCCCGAGCGCGGCGCGCCGAAGCGGCCGGCGCCCATGCCGAATTCGTGCGAGCCCAGGACCGGGAAGGCGTAGCCGTAGAAGGCGAAGCTGAGGCCGATCCTCGTCGAGGAGGTGGCCCGGCGGGCGGATCGGGCCGCGGACTGCGGCCCGATCCGGAAGCTGTAGCGGCCGTTGCGGGCCGGTCTCCCTTCCGAGGTCGTGCCGTCCCAGCGGATCTTGGTGGGGACGTTGGGGGCGACGTCTTCACGGTAGAAGGTCTTGACGACTTCGCCGGCGACGTTGACGACGTCGATCCGCAGGTCGTTCTGAGGCTGGCTGCTGCCGATCGTGAAGGTCAGGCGCGGGTAGCGGTAGCCGAAGTAGAAGGACTTGCGTGGCGTCGTTTCGGCGGCGACGAGGCTGAGGGCGCCGGCGCTCGGGGTGCTCGTCGGCGCTCCTGCGGCGCTGCCGGGCGGCGGCGGGCTGCCGCCGGGGGTCGGGGCGCCTCCGGTCGTCGCCGAGGCGGACCCGGCGAAGCCCATCAGCAGCGCCATCGTCGCCACCGTGAATCTCTTCCCGGCTGAACTCGACCGGGCTCTCGCGTTACCGCGCACCGCTCGCCCTCTCTTTCGTTCGCCTGCGGAGTTAGCTGTCGGGCTCGCGCTGAAAGAGATGCGCTACGGATCGTGATTCGTCCGATTCGCCCCCGAGACCTGCAACGGTCTCCTCGGTTCCTCCGCTCCCGCTCGGTCGCCCGCACGGGATTCGGCACTGCTGGCGCGGCAGTATAGACGGCGGGATGGCTATGATCCTCCGGCCGCGCTGGGTAGCCCGCGCGGTTTTTGCGCGATGAAGACCTATGTAGCCACACCCGCGAACCGCCAGCGAGACTGGTACGTCGTCGACGCCGAGGGCAAGACCCTGGGCCGCCTGGCGACCCAGATCGCCGACGCCCTGCGCGGCAAGCGCAAGCCTGAGTACACGCCCCACGTCGACACCGGCGACTTCATCGTCGTCGTCAACGCGGAGAAGATCCGGGTCACCGGCGACAAGCTGGCGCAGAAGGTCTACTGGCGCCACAGCGGCTACCCGGGTGGGATCAAGTCCCGGACGCTGGCGGAGATGCTCGAGCGCCGCCCGGAGGAAGTGATCCGAAAGGCCGTGAAGGGAATGCTGCCGCGCAACCGCCTCGCCCGCCAGCAGCTGACCAAGCTGAAGATCTACGCCGGCCCCGATCATCCGCACGAGGCCCAACAGCCGAAACCGATGGAGACCAACTGATGGCAGACGACGAGAAGACCCCGGACGAGACGACCGAGGGCACCGACGCACAGCCCGTCGCTGGGGCGGGCGACGAAGTCACGGAGCAGGCGGACCAGGGTGACCAGGGCGGTGGCGTGACGGCCGCCGCCCCCGGAAGCGAAGCTGAGGAAGCGGCGGGTTACGAGGCTGACCTCGGCCGGCTCCGATCGCGACTCGATTCCCCCGGAGGCGGCCGAGGGCCCTGCCGATGAGGCCGAGGCGCCGGTTGAGGAGCCCGAGCCCCCGAGGAGCTCGTGGCGGAGGAGAAGAGGAAGGACGTCATTCCCGGGGCCGACCTGGAGCCGATCGCGGTCGAGCCGCTGCGCGGGCGCCGGAGCTCAGCGCTGAGGAGAAGGCCCGCCTCGAAGCCGAGGAGGAGGAGAAAGCCTGTCGCGAGGCCGCTCTGGTCGGCGCCGACGAGCGTCCGACGTCGATGCGGCTAGCCGCGCACCGGCGAAAATGGAGAGTGGCGCGCGCCACTCGCCACCGGCAAGCGCAAGCGCTCGATCGCCCGCGTCACGCTGACGCCGGGTGACGGCAAGTTCGAGGTCAACAAGCGCAGCCTCGAGGAGTTCTTCCCACGCCCCCTTCACCAGACCACGGCTCGCCAGCCGCTCACCGTCTCCGGTTACGAGGGCAACGTAGACGTTCGCGTTCGCGTCCACGGTGGCGGCATCAGCGGCCAGGCTGGGGGTGCTCGTGGGCACGGCATCGCCCGAGCCCTCACCGAGGTCGACGCCGAGCTGCGCGGAGATCTCAAGCGGCGCGGCTTCGACCCGTGACGCCCGGGTCAAGGAGCGTCGCAAGGCGGGGTTCAAGAAGGCCCGCAAGAAGCCTCAGTTCAGCAAGCGCTGACGGCGGTCGGATGACGACTGGGCGCAAGCTCTTCGGAACCGACGGGGTCCGGGGAGAGGCTGGGACGTTCCTGAGCGCGGAGTTGGCGACCGCGCTTGGCCGGGCCACGACGGTCTCGCTGGAGGCCGACCGCCCGCAGGTGCTGATCGTCCGCGACACCCGCGAGTCGGGGCCGATGCTGGAGGCGGCGCTGGCGGCCGGAATCGCCGCGGCGGGCGGCGACGCCCTGCTCGGCGGCGTGCTGCCGACCCCGGCGGCGGCGATCCTCGTCAGGCGGCTCGGGCTCGATCTGGCCGCCGTGGTCTCCGCCTCCCACAACCCCTACCGCGACAACGGGATCAAGTTCTTCAGCCGAGAGGGCATCAAGCTCGCCGACGAGCAGGAGGAGCGGATCGAGTCGCTGCTCGACGAGGTCCATGGCGCCGTCACGGTGGGGCGGGTGCGGGAGCTGAACGGCGGCCTCGAGGACTATCTGCGCGAGCTGCAGGCGGCGTTCCCACTCGACCTCGCCGGCAGGCGCATCGTCCTCGACTGCGCCAACGGCGCCACCCACCGGGCCGCCCCCGCGATCTTCGAGCGCCTCGGAGCCGAGGTCGAGACGATCGGGGCCGAGCCGGACGGGCGCAACATCAACGCCGGCTGCGGCTCCACCCACATCGAGCCCCTCGCTGAACGGGTCGTCGCCTCGGGGGCCGAGATCGGCTTCGCCTTCGATGGCGATGGCGACCGGGTGCTGGCCGTGGACGGGGCCGGCCGCGTGCACGACGGCGACGAGCTGATCGCGCTCGCGGCCCGTGGCATGGCCGGGCGCGGCGAGCTGGGCGGCGGCGTGGTCGTCACGGTGATGACCAACTTCGGCTTCCACCAGGCGATGGAGGATGCCGGGATCGAGGTCGCCGTCACCCAGGTCGGCGACCGCTACGTGATCGAGGAGATGCGACGGCGCGACTGGACGTTGGGGGGCGAGCAGTCGGGCCACATCATCGCCACAGATTTCGCCCCCACCGGCGACGGCATCGCCGCCGCCCTGATGACGATGCGGGAGCTGGGCGGCGCGCCCCTGGCCGGCGCCGTGCCGATGCGCAAGCTGCCGCAGAGGCTCGTCAACGTCGAGGTCGCAGACCGCGAGGCGCTGCGCGGCGCCGCCGCGGTCTGGGAGGCGGTGAAGCGGGAGGACGAGACACTCGACGGGCGCGGCAGGGTGCTGCTGCGGTCGTCGGGCACCGAGCCGCTGGTCCGGGTCATGGTCGAGGCCCCAAGCGCCGCGGAGGCCGACTCGGTGTGCGAGCGGCTGGTCGGCATCGTCCGCCAGGAGCTGGGCTGAGAACGCCCGCCAACTACGCTTACTCGCCTTCATGTGCGGAATAGTCGGATACGTCGGCTCTCGCCCCTGCGAGGAGCTGCTTCTCTCCGGGCTGGAAAAGCTCGAATACCGAGGCTATGACTCAGCCGGTCTCTCGATGCTCGAGGACGGGCAGGTCGAGAGCGTCCACGCCATCGGCAATTTGGCCAACCTGCGCGCCGCCGTCGGGGATCGGGCCGCAAACGGCGCCGGTGCCCTGACCCCCGCGAACACCGGCATCGCCCACACCCGCTGGGCCACCCACGGTCGCGTCACCGAGGAGAACGCCCACCCGCACGACGACAGCTCCGGCCAGGTCCACATCGTCCTCAACGGGATCGTCGAGAACCATGCCGCCCTGCGCCGGCGCCTGCAGGGCGACGGCGAGCGCTTCACCTCCGAAACCGACGCCGAGGTCGTCGCCCACCTGATCGCCAGCCACTACGAGGGCGACCTCGCCGCCGCGGTGCGGGCCGCCTACGCCGAGCTGCGTGGCCACTACGCCTTCCTCGCCATGCACGCCGAGGAGCCCGAGCGGCTGGTCGGAGCCCGCAAGGAGTGCCCGCTGGTCGCCGGGATCGGCAACGGGGAGACCTTCCTCGCCTCGGCGATCCCCGCCTTCCTCGCGGACACCCGCACCGCGATGCCGATCGAAAACGGCGAGATCGTCGAGATCGAAGCCGGGGGCGTCCGCATCACCGACGCCGAGGGGGCGCCGATCGAGCGCGCCTGCGAAGAGGTGACCTGGGACGCCGACGCGGCCGAGAAGGGCGGTTTCGAGACCTTCATGCTGAAGGAGATCCACGAACAGGCCGACGCGGTCGCCGAGACGATTGCCGACCGCCTGCCCGGCGACGAGGGGGTCGACCTCTCCGACGTCGCGCTCGAGGATTCCTTCCTGCGCGACCTGCAACGGATCGTGATCGTCGCCTGTGGCACCTCCTACCACGCCGGCCTCGTCGGCCGCTACGCGATCGAGGAGTGGGCGCGGGTGCCGGTCGAAATGGACATCGCCTCTGAGTACCGCTACCGCAACCCCGTGGTGGGTCCCGGCGACCTCGTCGTCGGAATCACCCAGTCCGGCGAGACCGCGGACACCCTGGCGGCGATGCGCCTGGCCCGCGAGGCGGGCGCGACGGTGCTGACGATCACCAACATCATGGGCAGCCAGGCGACCCGCGACGCCGACGCCGTCCTCTACACCCGCGCCGGGCTGGAGATCGGCGTCGCCGCGACCAAGACCTTCGTCGCCCAGGTGGCGGCGATGTACCTGCTGGGGCTGCGGATCGCGGAGCTGCGCGAATCGCTGCCGTCCGGGCGCATCGCCGAGCTGGTGGCCGAGCTGAAGGCGCTGCCGTCGAAGGTCGAGGAGACGCTGGCGATGACCGAGGGCCCGGTCAGCGCCGTCGCCGCCGAGCACAGCGACCAGGGCTTCTTCCTATACCTCGGCCGCCACATCGGGCTGCCGGTCTGCCTCGAGGGGGCGCTGAAGCTGAAGGAGATCTCCTACATCCCCACCGACGCCTACGCGGCGGGGGAGATGAAGCACGGGCCGATCGCTCTGCTCGACGACTCGACGCCGGTCGTCTGCGTCGCCACCGACAGCCCGGTGCTGGAGAAGGTCCTCTCCAACGTCGAGGAGGTCCGCGCCCGCGGCGCCCAGACGATCGCGATCGCCACCGCCGGCGGGGGACGCGCCGCGGAAGTGGCCGACGAGACGATCGAGGTCGCCCGCACCGACTGGATCCTGCAGCCGATCGTCGCGATCCTGCCGCTGCAGCTGCTCGCCTACGACATCGCCCGCGCCCGCGGGCTCAACGTCGATCAGCCGCGCAACCTGGCGAAGACGGTGACCGTCGAGTGACGCGCTCGCTAGCATGCGCGATCCCGTGAAGCCTCGTTTCGTCCTCCTGCTCCTCGCGGCGGTCGTCGGCCTCGCCATCGCCGGCTGCGGTGGCGGTGGCGAGGCGAGCCCCACCCCCGCCTCGCTGGCGCCGCCGAAATCGCCGGTGTTCGTCGAAGCGACGGTGCTCCCCGAAGGCGACCTGAAGTCCAACCTCGAGGCGCTGGCCAGGAACGTCGCCGGCATCGACGACCTCGGCGGCACGATCGTCGCCGAACTCGAAAGGTCGGCCCGGAGCTCGGGTGAACCCCTCGACTACTCGAAGGACGTCGAACCCTGGTTGGGGCAGAAGGCCGGCCTCTTCCTCGAACGCTACGACGGCTCGAACTTCCAGGGGTACGGGATCGCGGTCGAATCGACCGATTCCGAAGCGGCCCAGGGCTTCATCGACAAGTTCGTCAAGTCCGACAGCGGCAAGTCGTTCGAAGAATCGAGCTACGAAGGCGTCGACTTCGAGGTCGAACCCGAAGACGGCGAAGCGGTCGGGATCATCGGCGACTTCGTCGCCTTCGCCGAAACCGAACAGTCCTTCAAGGCGATGGTCGACGCCTCCGACGGCGAATCCCTGGCCGACGAAGACGCCTACACCGAAGCCATATCGGCCGCCCCAAGCGGCAGCCTCGCCCACGTCTACGTCGACATCGGCGGCCTGATCGCGCAGACGCCCGGAGCGATCGACTCCGAATCCCAGCTCTTCCTCGAAACCTCGGGGATCGATCCCAGCGAAGCCACCGCGGTGGCGAGCCTGGTACCCGGCTCCGACCATGTCGAGATCGACCTCAGCACCGACGTGACCGGGGAAAACCCGCCGGCGGGCGATGCCTCGAAGTTGCTCGGCTCGCTTCCGGGCGGCTCCCTCGCCGCTTTCGCCTCCGCCGAATTCGGCAAGCGGTTCGGGGAATCCATCGACCGCATCGACGCCAATGGCATCCCCGGGCAGGTCCCGCCGCACAAGCTGAAGAGCGCCCTGAAGGAAGCCGGCATCGATCTCGAAACGATCGCCTCATCGGTCGGCGACGTCGGCGTGTTCCTCGAGGGCAACACCGCCAGGAATCTCACGGGGGCGCTGGTGCTGACCACCAAGGGCTCCGCGGAAGCGTCCAACACGGTCGCCAACATCGGCCTGCTGCTCCGCGCCAGCGGAACCCCCGGCGTCACGGCGCTCTCCGGCAAGGCGAGCGGCTTCTCGATCCGCAGCCCGGAACTGGGACGCCAGCCGCTGGTGGTCGCCGCCGAGGGCAGCCGGATCGCGATCTCCTACGGTCTCGCCGCCTCTGCGCAGGCGTTGACCGCGAGCCCGGGCGCCACCCTCTCCGAGAACCCGGCCTACAAGGAAGCCGTCGCCTCGCTCGGCGGCACGCCGATCAGCGGCTTCGTCGACGGGCCCGCGGCCCTGCGGCTCGCCTCGGCGATGATCCCGGCCGACGATCAGGGCTTCCGGGAAATCAAGCCGTACCTGGCCAAGGTCGGCTACGTCGCCATCGGCTCGGGCAGCTCGGGCGATCTGGCGACCGCGAAGCTGATCATCGGCTTCGGCAAGTAGCCGCTTCGGCCACGCCGGGGCTAGGCTGCGTTCGATGGAGCCTTGGCTCAATCCGCTGTACGACGCCGAGGGCATGCGGGCGGTGGACCGCTGGGCGATCGAGGAGATGGGGGTGCCCTCGCTGGAGCTGATGGAGACGGCTGGCCGGGCCGTGGCGGAGGCGGTGGCCGGGCTGTCCCCCCAGGGCCCGGTTCGGGTCGTCTGCGGGAAGGGGAACAACGCGGGGGACGGCTTCGTGGCCGCCAGGCACCTGGAGAAAATGGGGTTCGAGGTCGAGGTGCTGTTGCTGTGGGCCGAGGATGAGACGAAGGGGGACGCGGCGGTCAACCTGGGGCGGATCTCCGCCGAGCACATGACGGGTGGGCTGGACGAGAGGTTGGCGGAGTCGGGCGCGGTGGTGGACGCGATCTTCGGGACGGGGTTCGAAGGGGCGCCGCGGGAGCCGGCGGCGGCGGCGATCGATTCGGTCAACCGCTGCGGGGCGCCGGTGGTCGCCTGCGACATCGCCTCCGGAGTCGACGCCTCCAGCGGCGAGATCGAAGGCGTCGCCGTCGAGGCCGACGTCACGGTCAGCTTCCACGGCGCCAAGCTGGGGCAGCGGATCGCTCCCGGCAAGTGGCACACCGGCGAGCTGGTGGTGGCGCCGATCGGGATCCCCGCCGGGGCGCCGTCGCAGCCGCGCGGCGGGACGATCGACCCCTCGGTCCTCGCTCTCGCCCCGCGCCGCGGACCCAACTCGACCAAGTTCAGCTCCGGCCAGGTGACCGTCTGCGGCGGTTCGCGCGGCCTCACCGGGGCGGTGCGGATGTCCTCGATGGCGGCGATCCGGGCCGGCGCCGGCTACGCGACCGTCGCCGTGCCCGCCGATCTCGAGTCGGTCTTCGAGGTCGGTCAGCCCGAGGTGATGTCCGTCGGCTGCCCCGGGGGGGACGGCTGCCTGTCGCCCGCCTCGGCCAAGCCGGTGCTCGCCGCCTTCGAGCGGGCGGCGGCGGGGGTCCTCGGGCCCGGCCTCGGGCGGGACCGGGGCGCTTTCGAGCTGGCGCGGGAGGTGGCGGGAGGGATCGCCTGCCCGCTGGTGATCGACGCCGATGGGCTCAACTCCTTCGCCGGGCAGCTGCGACGCATCGCCGCGCGCGAATCGCCGACCGTCCTGACGCCGCACGCGGGCGAGCTGGGGCGGCTGCTCGACCGCGGCTCCGATCAGATCGCGGCCCACCGGCTCGATGCAGCCCTGGCGGCGGCCGAGGCAGCCGGTGCCGTCGTCGTCCTCAAGGGCGACGACACGATCGTCACCGACGGAGAGCGCGTCGCCGTCAACGCCCTCTCGGCGCCGGGACTCGCGACCGCCGGCAGCGGCGACGTCCTCTCCGGGATCATCGCCGCCCTGCTGGCCCGCGGCCTCGAGGCCTTCGCGGCGGCCTGCGCGGCGGTCGTCGCCCACGCCCGCGCCGGGCGCGACGCGGCGGGGAGACTGGGGGCCGCGGAGTCGGTCATCGCCACCGACGTGATCGACTCGATTCCCGTTGGGATGCTTCACGAGGGTCGGGTCGAATAATCTCGCCGGAATGAAGACCGCCGCCGACATCATGGATGCCGACGTCCCGAGCGTCTCGCCGGACGACGAGGCCCGCACGGCGATCGACCTGCTGGCCAAGACGGAGCTGGGAGCGGTCCCCGTCGTCGATTCGGAGCGGCGGGTGGTCGGCATCGTCAGCGAGTCGGACCTGATCCTCAGCGACGAGGAATCCGACCTGCACCTGCCGCACTACCTCAACATCATGGGCGGGATCGTCTTCGTCGGCTCGATGAAGGGCTTCGAGGAGCGCCTCAACAAAGCCTTCGCGACCGAGGTCGCGGAGCTGATGACGCCCGACCCGATCGTCGCCCACACCTACGAGGCCGCCGACCGGGTCGCCAAGAAGATCGCCGACAAGCATCACAATCACCTTCCTGTTGTGGACGCCGACGGGCGACTGGCGGGCATGGTCACCAGGGCCGACGCGCTCGCCGCCCTCGTCGACGACGAGTAGGACGATGGAGCGGGCGGTCGCTCGGATCGACTTCGACTCGATCCGAGCCAACTGCACCAGGCTGAAGGCCGAGCTGGCCGGTGGCGCCGAGCTGTGCGCGGTGGTCAAGGCCGACGGCTACGGCCACGGCGCCGACGGCTGCGCCAACGCGGCCCTCGCCGGCGGAGCCAGCAGGTTGGCGGTGGCGACCGCCGTCGAGGCCGAACAGATAGGGCGCCGCTTCCAGCACATCCCGCTGCTGACGATGGGCTCCCTGACCGCCGAGGAGGTCGACGTCGTGCTCTCGGCGGGCTCGGAGGTGGCTGTCTGGCACGAGGGGTTTCGCCGCCTGCTCGCCGACCGTGCCCGCGCCCAGGGCCGGCCGGCGCGCGTCCACGTCAAGTTCGACAGCGGCATGGGCCGCCTCGGCACCGCCGATCCGGAGGAGGTGATCGCCCTGGCTCGCGCCTGCGACGCCGACCCGAGTCTCGAGCTGGCCGGCATCTGGACCCACTTCGCGACCGCCGATGAACCCGAGTCCTCATTCTTCGACCTCCAGCTCGAGCGCTTCGACGCGGTGGCGACGACGGTCAGGGCCGAGTTCCCCGCCGCGATCGCCCACGCCGCCAACAGCGCCGCCGTCTTCCGCGACCGGCGCTCCCACTACGACATGGCCCGCTGCGGGGTCGCCGTCTACGGTCTCGACCCCTTCCAGGGCGATCCGATCGAGCGCGGGCTGTCTCCGGCGCTCTCACTGCGTTCCTACGTCGCCGACGTCAAGCGCTTCGCCGCCGGGACCAGCGCCGGCTACGGGCAGCGCTGGGCGGCGCCGGTCGAGACCTGGGTCGGCATCGTCCCGCTGGGCTACGGCGACGGAGTCCGCCGCGGCCTCAGCAACAACGCCGAGGTGTTGGTCCGTGGGCGCCGTCTGCCTCTGGTCGGCACCGTCTCGATGGACACCATCACGATCGACCTCGGGCCCGAGACCGAGGTCGAGCCGGGCGACGAGGCCGTGCTGATCGGCGCCCAGGGCGACGACACGATCTACGCCGAGGAGCTCGCCGCCCGCCTCGACACGATCAACTACGAGATCACCTGCGGGGTCTCGGGTCGGGTGCCACGCAGGGCCGCATGAGCCTGGGGGACGAGCTCCGGGCCTCGCCGCTGGTGGCGGCCGCGCGCCGGGCCCTCGGCGAGGGTCAGGGCGCCTGGGTCGTCGGCGGGGCCGTCCGCGACGCGGTCCTCGGCCGGGAGGTCGCCGACCTCGATCTCGCTGTCGAGGGCGACCCCGGCGCCGCCGCCCGCGCGATCGCCTCGGAGCTGGGGGAGCACGCCTTCGAGCTCTCGGCCGAGTTCGGGACCTGGCGGGTGGTCTCGCCGTCACGCTCGTGGCAGGTCGACGCGACCGGGCTGCGGGGGGGCACGATCGAGGAGGATCTGGCCGAACGCGACTTCACCATCGGCGCCGTCGCCCTGCCGCTCGCCTCGGGTGAGCTGATCCACGATCCTTCGGCGGCCTCGGCGACCTCGAGCGGAGGACCCTGCGAGGCGGTGGGCGAGCGCAGCTTCGCCGAGGACCGTTGCGGCTGCTGCGGGCGCCACGCCTCGCCGCCGAGCTCAGGCTCGAGATCGACGGCCTGGGCGAAAACTGGTACCTTGCGCCGCCTCCTCGCACGCCGCCGATCCGGCCGAGGCGGCAACTGACCGAGCTGCGTCAGCTGCTCGGCGGCCCAGACCCGCTGCGCGGGCTCTCCCTGCTCGGCGATCTGGAGCTGACCCCGCAGTCGTCCTGCCGGAGTTGGAGAGCCTGCGGGGAGTCGAGCAGGGGCCCAACCATCACCTCGACGTCCACGGCCACACGCTGGCGGTTCTCGAGCGCACCCTGGAGGTGGAGAACGTCCTCGAGCGCTTCGCCGGCGACCGCTCCGAGGAGGCCGCCACGCTGCTGGCGAGGCCGCTCGCCGACGAGATGAGCCGGCGCACCGCGCTGCAACTGGTGCCCTCTTTCGACATCGGCAAGCCCGTGACCCGCGGCGAGCGCCGGCGGCGGCTACGTCACCTTCATCGGCCACGATCGCGAGGGGAGCGGAGATCATCGGCGGCATCTGCGCCCGCCTGCGCGCCAGCCGCACCGCGCCCACCCAGCACCTGCGGGCGCTGGCTGCACCACCTCCGACTCGGCTTCCTCATCGGAGGCGCCGCTGCTGGCGCGGCGGGTCCACGATTACCTGCAGCGGGCTACCGAGCTGGTGGGCGTCGACATCACCCTGCTCACCGTCGCCGATCGGCTCTCGGCCCGCGGCGCCGAGCCCCTGGCCCAGCCCCGAGATGGTGGGCGCACCTCTCCCTCGCCCGCGAGATGGTCGCCGCCGCGCTCGACTGGCGCCGCGACGGCCCGCCGGCGCCGCTCCTGCGGCGACGAGCTCGCGGCGGAGCTGGGCATCGACCAGGGCCCCGAGCTGGGCGAGTTGCTGCTGGCCGAGCTGGAGCCGCCCAGTACCTTGAGCGAGGTGACCGACCGCGCCGGCGCGGTCGAGCACGCGCAACTGGCTCGGCTGGGTCGCGCTGGAACTCTGACCTTCGCGTTCGCTACGCTCACCGCCGCATGGCCAAGAGGAAAAGATCGAAATGGAGGAGATCACCGGGGCTCTCCCAACACCATGTTCCGGGTCAAACTGGACAACGGGCACGACGTGCTCGGTCACATCTCGGGCAAGATGCGCCCGCCGTACATCCGCATCTCGGAGACGGGGTGAAGATCGAGCTCTCGCCCTACGATCTCGACCGCGGCCGCATCGGCAATGCCACAAATAGCCCCCGGCCGCTGCAAACCGGCGCCTGGCTGCGTCCTCAGTCGGTCGGCTTCGGGTCACGAACCGGAGTGCGCTCCCTTGCCGCCCTCCTGCGTCCTTGCCAGGCTTGGTTACGGCCGGGGATCCCCGCCAACTCGGCGACCAATGCCGACCAGGGCGAAGTCGCCGGCGCCGAGGCCCTTGCCGGGCCGAGGGTCGTAGTACTCGCGCAGGCCTTCGCGGGCGGCGGCGGCGATGACGCCGTCGGCGAAGGCGCTGGGCCTCCTCGGCGTAGCCAGGCGACGCATGCCCAGCCAGACCGAACAGGTTGGGCCCAGGTCGGCCCCGCCAGTAGCGACGGATCGGGCCGCGGCCCCCGCCGGGCTCGTAGCTGGGCTCCGGGCGGCGACCGAGGCGGCGCCACCAGGGTCAGGGAACTCGCTCTCGTTCAGCAGGTGCTCCTCGACCAGCCGCCGCCCGATCGCCTCGGCAGGTCGGGCAGGGCGAAGAGCGGCGCCAGCGCCGCCCAGGTGAGGACCGCGAGGCGGATCCCGCCCGGCTGAGCCTCGTCGATGAAGAGGCCGCGGCGCTCGTCCCAGAGGCGCTCGACCAGCGCAGGCGTCGCCGAGGGCCTGCCCATCGCCTGCGCAGCGAGCCCGACCACATCGTGTTGACCAGGGTCTCGCAAAGGACTGACCGCCCCGCTCGCGAATGCGGCGGGCGTTGGCCCAAGCCGGCGGTTGCGGCGGACCAGGGAGCGGGAAGCGAATCCTCCAGTTGGAGCGCCGGCCCCAAACCAGCGGCTTCGAGCAGGTGAGGCGTCGAGCCCCGACTCGTCGGCTGCACGATCCAGAGCAGCCCCATCGCCCCTCGAGGGTCGCGGTTGGCGGCAGGCCAATCCATGTGGCTGGCGATCCGCGGCTCCAGCGCCGGGTCGCCGACGGCGATATCCGCCAGGCCCAGGCCGAGGCGGCGGCTGGATCGTCTCGGTCTGCAGCGAGCTGCGCGTTGAGCACGTTGTAGAAGGCGAGCCGGATCAGGGAGACGGGGTGGCGCCAGAAGATG
This sequence comes from Solirubrobacterales bacterium, assembly GCA_046330295.1. Taxonomy (GTDB): domain Bacteria; phylum Actinomycetota; class Thermoleophilia; order Solirubrobacterales; family 70-9; genus VAYN01. The sequence goes on from JAXLTB010000003.1 coordinate 162,878, forward strand.
GTGTGCCCGACGAAGCCGTTGGGGCGCTGTGCCGCCAGCAGGCTTTCCAGCTCAAGCGCGGGGGCGGTCGCGGTCGAAGCGACGCCAGACGATTGCCGCAAGCAGGGTCAGTACCACTGCAGGTAGCGCCCCCGACCGGGCTGCGTGTGGGCGTAGGACGGGGCCCCGCGCTGCCCTTCAGCCGGATTCTGGCGCAGGACAGCCTCGCTCGCGCTGGCGACTATGTCGCGGTCCGGATCGTTCAAGGCGGCCAGGGCGTTTGCGCCGCCTCCCGATGGCAGCGGACGCTAAGCCGAGCAGCCATTGGCTGATTCAGCGGAGCGCTCATCGGTTGATCTCCCTCATCTCGCGCAGGGCGAGGGCGCCGAGGATCGCCAGCATCCCGGCGAGGGCGACCAGGCCCGGCCAGGTGTCGGCCCAGGTGACGGCGCCGACGAAGCCCTGGCGCGCTGCTTCGACCACCTTTGTGGCGGGGTTGGCGCGGGCGACCTCCTGCAGCCAGCCCTGCAGCAGCGCCAGCGGCGCGTAGGCGGTGGTGGTCAGGATCAGCGCCATCATCCCCGACTGCATCAGCGGGGCGACGGACTGGCTCTTGTAGCGCAGGGCCAGCATCGAGCCCCAGCAGGCGGCGACGGCGGCCATCGCCGCGACCATCGCGAAGCAGATCACCAAGCCGTCGAGGCCGGGGAAGCCGGCGCCGAGCAGGAGCGCCACCGCAAGCACGAAGGTCGCGGGGATCAGGGCGCGAGCGCTGGCGGAGAGCACGGTGCCGGCAAGCAGGACCCAGCGCGGGGCGGGTGAGACGAGCAGCCGGTCGAGCCAGCCCGCTTCAATGTCCCGGGCCAGGTTGACCCCCGCTGCGGCGCCGGTGAAGCCCGCTCCCTGCAGCATGCTGACCGGGACGATGAAGCTCTCGTAGCTGCCGGTGCTGAAGCCGCGCAGGTGGGTGAGGGCGCCGAAGACGCCGTTGATCCCGAGGAAGAAGATCGTCGGTGCCAGGACTCCCGGGATCGCCGCGCCCGGCACCCGCACCAGCTCGTTCTTGGCGCGCACCATCAACGCTGCGATCGTCGCCAGGTTCGAGCGCCAGGCCGGGATCTCCAAGGTCGCTTCCATCAGCCCACCCGCAGCCGGTGGCGGAGGGCGCTGGCGCTGAGCCCGAGCCCGAGAACGACGATGCCGAGGATCGCCAGCACCGCGTCGAGCGTCGCGGAGGCGTCGATGCCGGAGATCATCGGCTCGCGGATCCCTTCGACGACGAAGCTGAGCGGGTTGTACCGGGCGATCGTCTTGGCCGGCTCGATCATCAGTTCCTGGGGAAAGAAGGAGGAGGAGAGGAAGAGAACGACCAGGACCAGCGGGAAGAGCCCCTGGACGACGCTGGCGCTGCCCGTCCGCAGCGCGATTGCGGCTCCGATTCCGCCGACCGCCAGCGCCGCGGCCGTGACCAGCGCCATCGCCAGCAGGGCCCCGGCGACGCCACTCTCGATCGTGGCACCGAAGATCAGCCCGATCGCCAGGAACCAGATCGAGGCGAACAGCCCGAGGGCGGCGGTCCCGGCCAGGCGCCCGAGGACGATCGCGAAGCGGGGGATCGGGGCCGAGAAGAGGCGGTCGGTGAAGCCCATCTCGATATCCACCGCGAGGGCGATGCCGCCGCTGTTGCCGGCCAGCATCAGCGACTGCATCATCGCCCCGGCCAGCATGAACTGGAGAAAGCTCTGCACGGGCGGGAATCCGGGTAGTTCGACCGCGCCACCCGCGCCACCGGTCTGGATCGCGAGCAGCAGCGTCGGGAAGACGATGATCGGCGCGATCAGCTGCGGGCGGCGGAAGGTCTGGCGGATTGAGCGCAGGCCCAATGCCCTGACCACCCTGGCGTTTGTCGCGAGGGCGCTCACGCCTCGGCCCGCTCCTCCTCGCTCTCCTTCTCGAGGTGGTATCCGGTCTTCTCGACGAAGACGTCGTCAAGCGTCGGCCGCACCAGCTCCAGCGACTCGACCGCGATCCCGGCTTCGTCGAGAGCGCGGACGACCCGCGGGATGTCGGCGGCGCCGTTCTTCACCTCCAGCAGCACCCGCTTGCCGTCCTGGGGCGGCAGCAGCTTGCCCAGCGGCGCGCAGATCGCCTCAGCCTGGGCGACCGAGCCCTCCGCGAGCTGGAGCTGGATGTGGGGGTTGCCGACTTCCGCCTTCAGCGACTCCGGCGTTCCCTCGGCGACGATCGTGCCCCGGTCGATGATCCCGACGTCGTCGGCGAGCTGGTCGGCCTCCTCCAGGTACTGGGTGGTGAGGAAGACGGTCGTGCCGTCGTCGTTGAGCGCCCGCACCTCCTCCCAGATGGTCTTGCGGCTGACCGGGTCGAGGCCCGTCGTCGGCTCGTCGAGGAAGAGGACGCGGGGCTCGTGCACCAGCGCGGCAGCAAGGTCGAGGCGGCGCTGCATGCCGCCCGAGTAGGTGCCGACCCGGCGATCGGCCGCCTCCGAGAGGTCGACCCGCTCCAGCAGGTCGTCGGCCCGGCGCCTGCCCTCGGCGGTCCGGATGCCCTGCAGGGTCGCCTGCAGCCGGATCAGCTCGCGGCCGGTCATCAACGGGTCGAGCGCCGCTTCCTGCAGCGCGACTCCGATCGAGGCGCGCACCGCCCTCGCCTCCCTGGTCACGTCATGGCCGGCCACGCTGGCGCGGCCGCCGCTCGGCAGCAGCAGCGTCGTCAACATGCGCACCGTGGTCGTCTTGCCTGCTCCGTTGGGGCCGAGGAAGGCGTAGATCTCGCCCTCCTCGACCTCGAGGTCGATGCCGCGCACGGCGAGGACGTCGCCGAAGGCGCGCTCGAGCCCCTCGGCGACGATGGCCGGCATCCCTAGGCCCCCGTGGTCTCGGAAGCGCGCGCCAGCGGCGCCAGCGAGTCGACCCAGCGGCGGCCGTTCGCCCGCTCGAGGGCCTCGGCGGCGTCGAGCAACAGCTCATCGCGCCCCCAGCTTGCCTGCAGCTGCAGCGCGATCGGCAGACCTTCGGAAAGCCCGACCGGGACGGTGACCGACGGGATGCCGGTGAGATTCGCGAGGCCGGCTCCCCGCACGTTGGCCTGGTCGGCGGTGGTCGTTCCCGAGGGCAGCTCGACCAGCGGCGCCTCCAGCGGCGGCGCCACCGCGGGGACCGTCGGCCAGGCGATCAGGTCGATGTCCTCGAAAGCGGCGGCGACACGGCGCCGCATCAGCGCCCGCACCCGCTGGGCCTTGACGCTGGCGGCCGCCGGCAGCAGCATCCGGTACTTGATCAGGCCCCGTCCAATCGGGCTCAGCTCGGGGTGGAGCTCGTTGCAGCGTTGGGGGCTGAGGCCGCTCAGGCCCTCCGTGTTGGCGATCAGGACGGTGGCGAGCGCCGCCGCCTCGATGTCGGCAAGCTCGATCTCGGTCACCGTCCCGCCGGTCTCCTCGCGCAGTTCCTGGATCGCGCTCTCGCAGGCGGCCCGCACCGCCGGCACCACGTCCTCGGAGACGCTGGCGCTGACGACGCCGATCCGCAGCCCGCGGACCTCGCGCGCCACCAGTGGCTCGCCGAACAGGACCGATCCCAGCAGGCGGCAGTCGGCGGCGTCGGCGCAGATCGGTCCGGACACGATCGTGGTCGAGATCGCCGCCATGTGGTGCCCGTCCATCGCCGAGCGGGCGAAGGTCGGCTTCAGACCGGTGAGGCCGCAGTAGGCGGCCGGGAACCGGATCGAGCCGATCCCGTCGGCGCCCACCGCGCCGGCGACGAGGCGTGCGGCGACCGCGGCGGCGGGGCCGCTCGAGGATCCGCCCGCGCAGCGCTCGGTGTCCCAGGGGTTGCGAGCCGGACCGTAGAAGGAGACATTGCCGGTGCTGCCGGCGCCCAGCTCGTGCATGTTGCCGACGCCGACGATTGTCGCGCCCGCGTCGCGCAGGGCCCGGTAGGGGCCGGATTCTCCCGGGGCGCTCGGGGCGAGCATCTCCGCGGCGCCGAAGCGCTGCGCTCGCCAGGGCAGCGGCCACTCGTCCTTGATCACGATCGGGACTCCGCGCAGCGGTCCGTCGGCTGCGGCTGCGAGCATCTCCCGCGAGCGCTCCGGGAAAGTCTCCACGACGGCGTTGATCGCCGGGTCGCGGCGCTCGATGCGCTCCAGCGCCGCCTCCAGCAGCTCACCGGCGTCGGCTTCGCCGGCGGCGATCGCCGCCGCCTGACCGCGCAGCGTGAGGTCGAGCGCGGTCACGATGCCGAAGGCGGAAGGGAGAGGTCGGCGCCAGGTTCGGGACCGACTTCACTCGCATCGAGCTCGAGCAGTTCGAGGATGGCGGGCCAGAAGAGCGAGTGGGCGGCGCCGATCACCGCCAGCTCGATCTCGTCGGCCTCGATGCCGAGGGAGGCGAGACCGGCCGGAACGAACTCGTCTGCGCGGTTGGAGGCCTCCATCTGGCGGTGGCAACCCTACAGCGCGGGGTTGGCCGGGATCGTGCAACTGGAGCGGGCCGGCGGCATTCCGCGGCCGCGAACGGCAGAATCCGGGCGCAACTGGGGTTGTGGCCCCGTGTTGCCTAGTTTCGATGCCGATCGCAGAGAAGACAAGCCGGTCCCGCCGCGCCTGGGCGCTGATCCTGGCCGCGGGCTGCCTGCTCGCCGCTCTGGTCGCGGTCGCCGCGCCCGGCGAGGCCGATTCGGCACCGCTGCGTGTCGTGGTGCTCGGGCAGACCTCGGAATCGCCACCCGCCTCCTGCCCTGGCAAGATCGTCAACAACGTCGAGATCACCCCCTGCCGGGTGGAGGGACACGTGACCGGGTTCCAGGCGATCGCCGGCGGCGTCGCCCGGCCGTACGAGGCGCCCTTCGAAGGCAAGATCGTCGCCTGGTCGATCACGCTGGCAAAGCCCTCGGCCAAGGATTCCGCCACGACCACCAACGAGGTCGGCTTCTTCAACGAATTTCTCGGCCAGCCCTCGGAGGCGAGGATCGGCGTCCTGCGCCCGGTCGAAGGGTCGAAACCGCCCCGCTTCACCCTGGTGCGGCAGAGCCCGCTGGAGGTGCTCAACCCCTACTTCGGCACGACCCCGGTCTTCGCTCTCGATCACCCGCTGACGGTTCTGAAGGGGCAGGTAGTGGCGCTGACGATCCCGACCTGGGCACCGATGTTCGCCTTCAACGTCGCCGCTGACAACACCTGGCGCGGCAGTCGCCTGCCCGAACACTGCGCCTCCAAGGAAGACATCCAGGCCGGTCATCCCCAGCAGGGGGTGGGCAAGACCAAGACATACGGCTGCTACTACTCCAACGCGCGGTTGCTCTACACCGCCACCCTGGTCAAGAAACCGTAGGCCGGCTATCCCAGACCAGTTCGCCGACCGAGGACGCCGGCATGCGCCGGCCAGGCGGCCTCAGAGCGCGGGCTGGCGGAGGCCGCAGTAGGGACAGTCGCTTACGTCGAGGCCGATCAGCTGGTCGCAGCGGCGGCAGGCCCGGAGGTTGGCCGGGGTGCGGGGGAGCGAGGAGGCGGAGGGCGCCAGCGGCAGGACCATCGCCACCGGCTTCATCTCCTCGCCGGTCTCGCGATCGACGTAGACGGCGCCCGGCTCGGCGTGGGCGATCGCCTCGCGGCCGGAGGCCGGGGCGCGCATCCTGAAGAGCTGACGGTCGTTCATCGCCGGGAAGACTAATAGCTTGGGCGGCAGAGATGCGGGTCCTCCTCTTCCACGGCTACATGCTGCGCGGCACCGGCAGCAACATCTACAACGCCAATCTGGCCCCGGCGCTGGCCCGGCTGGGGCACGAGGTGCACCTGCTCTGCCAGGATCGCGACGTCGTGCTGGAGGGGGTGGAGATCCACAATCCGGACATCGGCGGCCTGCTACCGGTCTACGTCAAGGACCCCTACGAGGGGTTCGAGGTGAAGGCCTTCCAGGAGCTGAGCGAGGCCGAGCTCGATCGTTATATCGCGGCCAACGTCACCGCGGTGCGCGATGTCGCGCGGGCCGTCGGGGGCATCGACGCCGCCCTCGCCAACCACCTTGTGATGGGCCCCGCGATCCTCGCCCGCGCGGGCGTCTCCCGGTTCGCCGCCAAGGTCCACGGCTCCGCTCTCGAGTACACCGTCAAACCCCATCCTCGTTTCCTGCCGTACGCCGAAGAGGGGATGCGGGCGGCCTCCGGCGTCCTCGTCGGCTCCGGCCACACCGCCGAATCTCTCTGGGCGGCACTGCCGGGAGTGTCGGGCCTCAGAGAGAAGACTCGGTTGGGCCCGCCTGGAGTCGATACCTCCGCGTTCCACCCGTTGGAGGCAGATGGAGGGGGCCCGAGATCGAACACCCCGCCCGCAGGACCCCCTTCACGCGCCTCTGGGAACGTCGTCTTCGTCGGCAAGCTGATCGTCTCCAAGGGGGCCGACCTGCTGATCGCGGCGTGGCCGTTGGTCAGGGCCGAGCATCCTGAGGCACGGTTGCGTATCGCTGGCTACGGCGAGTACGAGGGAGGGCTGCGGAGGTTGCTGGCTGCTCTGGATCGCGGAGATCTCGACGACGCGCGGGAGGTCGCGCGGCTCGGGTGGGCGTTGGAGGGTGGGGGGGAGAGGCCGTTATCGATCCTCTCGGCCTTTCTGGCCGATCCGCCGGCGGGCTACGCCGAGGCCGCGCGGGGCGCGGCCGGTTCGGTCGAGTTCATCGGCCGGCTCGAGCACGACGAGGTCGCCGAGCTCTTGCCTCGCGCCGAGGCGCTGGTGATGCCCAGCACCTTTCCCGAGGCGTTCGGGATGGTCGCCGTGGAGGCGGCCGCCTGTGGGGCGCTGCCGGTCTCGGCCGGTCATTCGGGCATGCTCGAGGTCTCCCGCCAGCTGGCCGCGGCGCTCCCGGCGGACGTCGCCGGCCTGACCTCGTTTCCCGTGACGGAGGGGGCCGTCGAGGCGATCGCCGGTCGACTCGCCGCCTGGCTCGGCCTGCCCGCCGCGGAGCGGGAGGCAGCCCGGAGGACCCTGGTCGAGACGGTCGGACGGCTCTGGAGCTGGGAGGGGGTGGCCCGCGGAGTCCTCGCCGCCGCCGCCGGTGACCTGGAGGATCTGCCTTCGCCCGTGTAGCTAGTGCCAAGCGTCACCTGGGGCCGGAAAACCTCCGGCCGCCGCTTCAATAGAATGCCCGCCGCCTCATGTACGGCCGCCTCCCGATAGTGAAGATGCTCGCCGCGACCATCGCGATGGCCGCGGCGATCTCGGCCGTGATGCTGTCGATCAACTGGGACGGCCAGGAGGCCTCGACGGCGGCGCCGAAGATCGACGACCTGCTCAACGTGATGATCGTCCTCTCGGCTTTCGTCTTCTCGCTGGTCGTGGTGATGCTCTTCTACGCGCTGTGGAAATTCAAAGCCAAGCCGGGCGACGAATCCGACGGCGAGCCGATCCACGGCAACACCCGCCTGGAGGTTGCCTGGACGCTGATCCCCACGGTCATCGTCCTCTTTGCGGGCGGCTACAGCTGGAAGGTGCTGCACGACATCGAACAGCCCGCCAAGAACCCTCTGACCGTCGACGTCTTCTCCCAGCAATACGCCTGGAGCTTCGGCTACCCGGGCAAAGGCATGGCCTGGTCGCAGGGCGTGCTGCACGTCCCCGTCAACCGTCAGGTCCATTTCAAGATGCATGCCCAGGACGTGATCCACTCCTTCTGGGTGCCGGAGTGGCGGATCAAGAAAGACAACGTGCCCGGGATCACTACGACGGCGATCGTCACCCCGGACAAGGTCGGGACCTACCAGCTGATCTGCACCGAGCTCTGCGGCTTCGGCCACGCCTCGATGCGGGCCAAGGTCGTCGTCGAGCCCCCCGGCCGGTTCCAGAAGTGGGTCGACGGGCTGGAAGAAAAGATCCCGCAGCCCTTGCTGGAGTCGATCAAGCAGGACACGGAAACCAACCCGGTGCCCCTGAGCGCGGGCGGGGCATAATGGAGGAGAACTGATGGTGGCTGCGATCAAGCGACCGGGATGGATTCGAGGCGCGATCGGCGCGCTCGCCTTCGGCGCACTGGGCTTTGGCCTCGTGATCTCTCTGCGCGCGATCTCCGGCCTGCCGCTCTACCAGACCGAGCAGACCGGCTACCCGCACGTCATCGTGCCGATGATCCTCGCCCCGCTCGGCTTCCTGGCGGGCTTCGGCTGCTTCGACTACTGGTTGCGCTGGGCGGTGGGGGCGCCGACGATCCCCGAGGACCATTCCCAGCACGGCGCCAGGAGCTGGAAGGACTACTTCCGCTTCAACACCGATCACAAGGTGATCGGCATCCAGTACATCTGCACCAACTTCTTCTTCTTCTTCGTCAGCGGGCTGATGGCGATGCTGATCCGGGCCGAGCTGGCGCAGCCGGGCACCCAGATCGTCGACGCAAGCACCTTCAACGGCCTCTTCTCCGCTCACGCGGCGATCATGATCTTCGTCTTCATCGTCCCGGTCTTCGCCGGCATCGCCAACTACGTGCTGCCGCTGATGATCGGCGCGCCGGACATGGCCTTCCCGCGGCTCAACGCGCTCAGCTTCTGGATGCTGCCGATCGCCGGCCTCCTCTTCGTCGGCAGCTTCCTTGCTCCGGGCGGAGCCTTCGACGCGGGCTGGACCGGCTACGCGCCGCTCTCGACCGGAGCCCCCCTCGGCCAGTCCTTCTTCAACCTCGGGGTGCAGTTCGCCGGTGCCTCCTCGATCGCGACCGCGCTCAACTTCCTGGTCACGATCATCACCATGCGAGCGCCGGGGATGACCTTCTGGCGGATGCCGCTGCTGGTCTGGGCAAACCTCTCGACCTCGCTGCTGGTCGTCGCCGCGACTCCGTTCATCGCCGGCGCCCAGTTCATGGTCCTCCTCGACCGCATGCTCCACACCAACTTCTTCGACTTCGCGGCCGGTGGCGACGTCATCAGCTACCAGCACATCTTCTGGTTCTACTCGCATCCGGCCGTCTACATCATGATGCTGCCCGGCTTCGGGATCATCTCCGAGGTGATCTCCATCCATGCCCGCAAGCCGATCTTCGGCTACCGGCTGATGGCCCTGGCGCTGCTCGGGATCGTCGTCCTCAGCTACTCGGTCTGGGCGCACCACATGTTCGTGGCCGGGATGTTCAGCTGGCTGCGGGTGCCGATGATGCTGACCACGCTGCTGATCGCGGTGCCGACCGGGATCAAGATCTTCTCCTGGCTGGGGACGCTCTACTTCGGCAAGATCCACACCAAATCGACGGCGATGCTGTTCGCGCTCGCCTTCATCGTCACCTTCACGATCGGCGGCATCAGCGGCGTGATGCTGGGCATGGTGCCGATCGACATCCACGTCTCCGACACCTACTTCATCGTCGCCCACATCCATTTCGTCCTCTTCGGCGGCTCCGTCTTCACGATCTTCGCCGGGATCTACCACTGGTTCCCGAAGATGACCGGGCGCATGTACGACGAGAAGCTGGGGCGAGTCCACTTCTGGGGAACCCTGATCGGGACCTGGGGCACCTTTCTCCCCATGCACTGGGTCGGGATGGATGGCATGCCGCGACGCGTCGCCGACTACGCGTCCCAGTTCGGCAACTGGAACCTCTTGATCAGCTGCTTCGCCTTCCTGCTCGGTGCCGTCCAGCTCGTCTTCCTCTACAACATGATCGTCAGCTGGCGCTTCGGCCCCCGCGCCTCCGCCAACCCCTGGCGCGGCAACTCGATCGAGTGGCAGGTCTCCTCGCCGCCGCCGATCTTCAACTTCGAGGAGATCCCCCGCGTCGTCGGCGGTCCCTACGAGTTCGGCATTCCCGGCGCCCGGCACGCGATCATGGCCGGCGAAGGGGCGGAGGTCCCGGCCTCCGAGCCGAGCGTGGTGGGATCCAGGTGAACAGCGCCGGCGAGAACCGACCGCTGCTGATCTTCCTCAACGAGGTCGCCGGCGGGCGCAAGCTGCTGCAGGCCGTGCGCGAGCGGGAGGGCACGTACTCCAACGTCGTCGTCGCGGCGCCCCAGAACCAACCCTCGGTCGGACAGCTGATCGACGCCGGTCAGGTGCGCGAGGCGGCCCGCGCCCGGGTCGAGGTGACGATGGCGGTCCTGGGCCAGTTCGGGATCGACTCGGTCGGCGAGGTGATGGACCCGGATCCCGCGCTGGCGCTCGACGACGCCGTCCGCGCCCACGAGCCGGGCGAGGTGCTGCTTTCCTGCCTCTACGACACGCGCTTCGGCTTCACCCGCAAAGACCTGGTCGAGTGGGTGCGCGCCCGGATCGAACCGGAAACGAAGCTGACCCACATCCCGGTGCGGATCGAAGACGACGCGATTCGCTGGGACCTGATCCACACGCTTGTCGTCGCCACCCGGACGGTGGCCGCGCCGGACCTGGTCGACCGTCTCAAGGAGCGCGCCGCCGCCAGCCCGCACCGGTACACGATCGTCTGCCCGCGCGCCGAGGAGGTCAGCGAGGCCCAGATCGTCGGCGACCTCGCCTCTACCCTGGCCGAGCTCTACCGCGCCGACGTCGATGCGACCGGCCAGCCGATGAGCCCCGATCCCTTCCTGGCGGTCCAGAACGCGATCGAGCACTACCGCATCGACGAGGTGCTGATCTCGACCTTCGCCGGCGAGACCTCTCGCTGGCTCGAGGACGACCTGATCGGCCGCGTGCGTGAGATCACCGAGAAGCAGGTCGAGCACATCGAGGTCGGGCGACCCGCCGCCGTCGTGGCCGCCGTGGTCGCCGAGGGAGGGGAGTCCTGATGGAGAGCGCAACGGTAGCCCTGGACCACGGCCACGCGGACGAGCACCACGGGCCGCCCGAGGCCAATCAGAGCTCTCGCATCGACAAACAGACCCTCGGGATCCTGCTCTTCATCGTCTCCGAGGTGATGCTGTTCGGCGCCTTCTTCGCCTCCTACTTCTTCCTCCGGGTCGTAGTCAACCCGGCCACCTGGCCGCCGCACCCCTACGAACTCCCGGTTGCGGTGGCCGGTGTCAACACCGCGATCCTGGTCTCCTCCAGCTTCACGGTCCACTACGCGCTGGAGGCGATCCGGCGCGGCAACCGGGCGGGAATGAAACTCGGCCTGCTACTCACCTGGATGCTCGGGGCGACCTTCCTCTTCATCCAGATCAACGAGTATGTCCACCTCGGATTCAGCGCCCGCGATCTCTCCTTCGGCTCGATCTTCTACAGCCTCACCGGCCTCCACGGAGCCCACGTCTTCGTTGGACTGCTGCTTCTCAGCTTCGCCACGATCCGCGCCTTCCGCGGCCATTTCGGCCCCGACGCCAAGGACCATCTCGGCGTCGAGGTGCCCGGTATCTACTGGCACTTCGTCGACATAATGTGGATCATCGTCTTCGTGACGGTCTACATCCTCTAGCGCGAACGCTGCAAACCAGCGCATCTCGGCGCGCCCGTTCGTGGGGACGGTGAGAAAGACATGAGGATCTCCGAGGAAGCTGTCTTCAGGTGGGTCGTGATCGTCGGGATCGCGGCGGCTTCGGTGATCGCGTTGACGCTGTTGACGCGACCGCTGGTGGGGTCGCTCTGGGGGCTTGTGCTCGTGATCGCAGCGTGCGTGCACGGATATCGCTGGGCGCGGGAGAAGCGGCGCGGCGGCTGAGACAGGAAGCCTTTGCGCTTGGGAGGGTCGACGACGGCTTTGGGCCACGCCCTGCTGGCTCTAACCGCCGCCGCTCTTGCCGCCTGCCTCGCAGCCGTCCGCCTGATCTTCATCCAGCTCTGATTCGCCGCCCCCGGCGATCTCCAGCGCCGCCAGCGTCAGCGCGATCGGGACCGTCGACGGCAACTCGTTGACGGCGAAGAAGAGAAGGTCGAAGGCGAGGCCGGCGACCGCGACCAGGGCGGCGCCCGTCAGCTGCAGACGGCGGTTCCGGGCCAGCAGCGCACCGAGCGTGGCGGCGACGAAGAGGTCGCCGAATCCCATCACCGCCGAGCCGAAGGAGACGAACTGCAGGCGCGGCAGGCCGCCGCCCGGGGAGACGGCGTTGAGGACGGCATTAGGGCCCTGGAGGAGGTTCGAGGCGACGAGCCAGGTGTCGACCGCCGCCATCGCGTAGATGCCCAGCTTCAGCCAGCGCCCCGGGACGACGCAGGCCAGCAGCCACCCGAGGCTGACGCAGGCCAGCCCGGACAGCGCCAGCGCCGCCGTCTGGCCGCTCAGGGAGCCCCGCGCCCCCCAGGCCAGCGCGAACAGTGGCACGACCGCGACCGCCAGCGGGGGGCGCGCTCCGCGGATCAGCGATGCCAGCGCCTGGGCGGCCAGCGGCGGCACCGCGACCAGCGCCAGGTAGGTGAGCGCGTGGGCGGTGGCCGACTCGAGCGCGATGGCGGCGATCACGACCCCGATCGAGAGTGGTAGCACCAGCGCCCACCAGCTGCTGCGCAGGCGGTCGAGGAGGGGGAGGACGGCGGGCCTCGGAGCCGCAACGAGGGCCGCCTGCACGAGGCTGAGGGCGCTGATCGAGAGCGCGAACGGGAGCACCCTCAGAGGGCGCCGGCCGGCGCGCTGGCCGGCGGCTCGGCCCGCTCGCCCGAAACGGGGGCCGATTCGCCGCCGGGCTCCAGGCGCCCGGCGGCGGCAACCGTCCACAGCATCGCCAGCCAGTTGCCGGTGGCGATGGCGACATGGACCCAGACGATCTCACCGGGAAGCTTGAGAGCCCACTGGAGGCCGCCTACGGCCCCCTGAAGCGCCAGGAGGCCCAGGACGACGGTCAGCGGCTTCACCGCCCTCCTGTCACCTCCGGGGCGGCGCAGGAGGAACCAGACCCCGATCGCGGCGAGGCCGTAGACGGTGGCGATCACGGCGTGGCGCTGCACGACCCATTCCAGAGTCCCCGTTCCCTCGAAGGCGAAGCGGTGGACGAGCTGGCCGGCGTGGGCGCCGGCGTGGGGCCCGGACGCGGTGGCGATGGTCCCGGCGAGGATCGTCAGCTGGCCCAGCGGGATCAGCGCTCTCACGGACCAGATGCCGAGGCGGTCGGGCGAGCGGCGTCGCTCCCACGGCTCGTAGCGCGAGCACCAGGCCAGCGCGAAGGCCGCGTCGAGCAGCATCATCGAAAGGATGAAGTGGAGCATCACCAGCCCCGGCGCGAGGTGGTACTTGACGACCAAGGCGCCGAGGATCGCCTGCCCGATCACGCCCAGGGGCAGCAGGGCGCCGAACAGCGCCAGGTGCCAGCGGTATGGCTTGCGGAAGAACGCCAGGACGCTGGCGGCGATCACAGCGATGCCGACGAAGCCGGTAAGCAACCGGTTCCCGTACTCGATCACCGCGTGGGTGTCGAGCGGCGGCACCGTACCGCCGTAGCACTTGGGCCAGTCCGGGCATCCCAGCCCGGAACCGGTCAGGCGCACGCCGGCGCCGGTGAGCACGATCAGCGAGAGGGCGCCGAGGGCGACGGCCGTCACCTGGGCATAGCGGTGGGGGGAGATCTCGAGGCGGTTTTTGAGGCGTTCCCGCATCGTCTTGAAGATCATGGCAGCGGCCGCGTGGCCGCTGGAGTCTGCCGCCCTACTTCGAGCCGGACTTCCCCCCGCCGGCCGGCGTGTTTTCGAGCAGGTACTGGACGAGCTCTTCGATTTCCTTCTTGGAGAGGATCTGTCCGTAGTTCTGCGGCATCACGTTGGCGGGAAAGCCTTTGGCGATTTCGGCGTTCGGGTCGACGACCATTTCTTCGATCATCGCGGAGGTGTGGCCGGGGGTGAGGAATTCATCGAGGTTCGGACCGGTGACGCCGCCCGAGCCGGCGGCGGCGAGCGTGTGGCAGCCACCGCAGCCGTTGCTGGCGAAGACCTGGGCTCCCGCGCCTCCGGGGACTTTCGGGGGGGCCGCGCCGGGCACGCCCGCGTATTCGCCGACGTAGGCGGCGACGTCCTCCAGGTCCTTGCCGCTGACGATGTCGGCCGGCATCGAGACCGCCGGGTTGCCGTTTTCGGGCCGCGGGTTCTCGACCTGGGCCTTGACGATCCCTTCGATCGTGTCGCTGTTCTCTCCCACTTCACGGGCGGCCGCGAAGGCATCGTCGAGGTTGGGCCCGATCTGGGCGGTGGTCCCCGCCTGGGCCAGCACATGGCAGACGCCGCACTTCTGCACGAAGAGCGTCCGCCCGCGGGTCGTGTCGGCGCTCGTGGTTCCGCAGCCCGAGGCGGCCACGACGGTGGCTGCCAGGGCGGCAAGGGCGAGCAGCGGACGGATGAGTTTCAGAGGGCTGGGCATACGGCGGAAGCGGGCGGGAGTCTATATGTCGGGCCACCCCGAAAGCGGCTCGTCACCGGCGGCGATTCGAGTAGTCTTGAGGCGATTCGCACTATCTCCAAAACGTTCGGCAGAGGAGGGCTCGATGTTCGTGAGGGACGGGATGTCGGAGGTGTCGCTGACCGTTGGCCCCTCCCACACTTTGCGCGAGGCGGCGGCGAAGATGGTCGAGAAGGGAACCGGGGCGGCGCTCGTCAGCGACGCCGACCTGCCGACGCCCGGCATCGTGACCGAGCGCGACCTGCTGGTCTCGGTCGGGGCCGGGGAGGACCCCGACGTCGAGCTGGTCGCCGACCACATGAGCGAGCGCGTGATCGCCGCCGCCCCCGATTGGAGCCTCGAGCGCGCCGCGGCGGAGATGTCCCGACGCGGCGTCCGCCACCTGGTGGTCTTCGAGGATGCCGATGCCGTCGGAGTCCTCTCGATGCGCGACATCGTCCGCGTCTGGACCAGCGCCGGGGCCACCTCCGGGATGACTCCGGGCTGACGCCCTGAGACGGAGCTCAGGGGCGTGGTGGCGCCGAGATCGTCTCGACCGGCAGCGCGGCCCCACGAACGCGCTGCCTGCGCGGCAGGCGGAAGTATTCCCTGATGGCGCCGCGGGCGATGCTGCGGAGGGAGGCGAGGGCGAAGATCGCGCCGATGATCGCGTAGATGTAGGGCGAGAAGATGAACCCGGCGGCGAAGATGCCGCAGATCAAGCCGACGGCGCCGAGCGCGAAGAAGGCGGGTGCCCACGACGGCTTCGGCGTGTAGACCATCTCGCCGGGCTCGGGGACGTGTCGGTGCTCGCTCATGCCTACTGGGCGATGTAGAGGAGTGCGGCGACGAAGGAGAGGGCGAAGATCGCGGCGGCGAAGCCACCGGCAACCAGCCCGGCGGTCATGTTCTTCCGTGCGGTCTCGCGATCCACGGTCTGATTTCTATCAGGGACGGCGGTCCCGCAGCCGCTCGCTCAGACGTTGGCGGCGATCGCGATCGAGAGGAAGAGGGCGGCCAGGTAGGCGAGCGAGAAGAGATAGGTGCGCAGAGCCCATTTGCGGTCGGCCGCCCCCAGTAGCCTGACCGAGCAGTAGACGAAGGCGGCGCCGAGCAGCATCGAGGGGACCAGGTAGGCGACGCCGAGACCGCCGGCGCAGAAGGGCAGCTGCGTGACCGCGTAGAGCAGGACCGTGTAGAGGACGATCTGGCGACGCGTCTCGTCCTCCCCGCGTACCACCGGCAGCATCGGGATGTTCGCCCTGGCGTAGTCGTCCTTCATCAGCAGCGAGAGCGCCCAGAAGTGCGGCGGCGTCCAGAAGAAGACAATCGCGAAGAGGTAGAAGGCCATGCCGCTGAGGCCGCCGGTGACGGCCGCCCAGGCGACCAGCGGCGGGACGGCTCCGGCGGCGCCGCCGATGACGATGTTCTGCGGCGTCGAGCGCTTCAGCCACAGCGTGTAGACGAAGACGTAGCCGAGCAGGCCTGACAGCGAAAGGGCCGCCGCCAGCGGGTTGACCGTCAGCGCCAGCAGGGCGAACGAGGCGCATCCGAGCAGGATCCCGAAGACGATCGCGGCGGTCGGGGAGACGCGCCCGGAGGCGACCGGGCGATCGGCGGTGCGCTTCATCATCCGGTCGACGTCGCGGTCGACGGCGTGATTTATCGCCCCGGCCCCCCCGGCGGAGAGAGCGCCGCCGAGGCAGGTGAGGAAGATCAGCCCGACCGAGGGTTCGCCGGCGACGTACATGGTCGTCACGGTCGTGAACAGCAGCAGCGATTGGACCTTCGGCTTGGTCAGCGTCAGGTAGTCGCCGAGGACGGTGCTCGTGGCGGAGCGCGGGACGGGCCCGGCTGCCGCCGGATTGGGCGCAATCCGTGCGCCGGCGCCGGCTTCCATAGCGGTCAGCCTACCGGCTGGGACTCGCTGGCGGGCCGCCTGGCGCGGCTGGTGCGATTGGCGATCGCCTCGCGGATATCGCGCATCGGACGGGCGCTGCGGACATCGGGCAGCACGTCGAAGTTGTGGGGCTCGGGGGGCGAGAGGGCGAACCACTCGAGCGAGTCGCCGCCCCACGGGTCGTGGCCGGCCTCGGGCCCGTTCTCGCGGCTGAGGATCGCGTTGACGAGGGACATCACGATCCCGGCGGCGAGGACGAAGGTGCCGATCGAGGCGATCAGGTTGTAGACGTTGACCCCGGTCCCGTCGAAGAACTTGTAGGCGTCGATCACCTGACCCTTCTCGGCGCCGGCGAAGAACAGCGGCACGAAGGCGAGCACGATGCCGGCGACCATCGTCCAGAAGGAGATGCGGGCGAGGCTCTCGCCCATCGTGCGGCCGGTCATCTTCGGGAACCAGTAGTGGAGGGCCGCGAAACCGCCGAAGACGGCGCCGCCGACTAGGGCGAAGTGGGTCGCCGCGGTGGCGTCGGTGGTGTTCTTGAGCTGCCAGGCGGCGGCGACCATCGACTGCTCGATCTCGGCCCCGAGGCCGATCGAGATCAAGGAGATCGCGCCGACCGCGAACAGCAGCGGCGCCCGCATCCGCAGCGCGCCGCCGACCATGGTCGCGATCAGGTTGAAGAAGATCAGCCCGAAGGGCACGATCAGCGCCAGCGACATCAGCATCGCGAAGTACATCCAGCCAACCCCGATCGGGGCGGTCATCATGTTCTGCATCCAGGCGAGGGTGCCGAGCACGGCGATAGCCGCCAGGGAGGCCATGACGACGCCACGGTTGAAGAGCGGTTTGCCGGCGAAGGTGGCGACGATTTCGGCGATCGCCCCGAAGGCGAAGATCAGGACCAGCATGTAGGTGCCCGAGTAGAAGATCCAGCTCAGGTGCTGCCAGAGCAACGGAGCGCCACCGGAGCCGTCGGCGAAGAAGATGCCGTCGTAGTTGCGGTCGATCATCAGCATCGTCAGCGCCGCCAGCAGGACCGGGCCG
>JAXLTB010000030.1:0-16045 GCA_046330295.1 Solirubrobacterales bacterium
TCTTCGCCCGCCTGCCCGCCGTCGCCACACCCGAAGACGCGGCCCAGCTGAAGCTGCTGGCCGAAGAGACCGGGGCTTGAGCGGTGCCGGGCGCCGGACGACGGGAGGCTGAGCTCCTCGCCCGCCGCGGCGAGCTGCTGGGTCCCGCGTACCGGACCTTCTACGGGAGCCCAATCGAGATCGTCCGCGGCGAAGGTGTCCGGCTCTTCGACCGTGACGGAGTCGAATACCTCGACGCCTATAACAACGTACCCTGCGTCGGCCACGCTCACCCCCGTGTCGTGGCGGCGATCGCCGAGCAGGCAGCGACCCTGAACACGCACACGCGCTACCTCGCCGAGCCGATCCTGGACTACGCGGAGCGGCTGCTGGCGAGCCTCGGCGTCGGCCTCGGACACGTGATGCTCACCTGCACAGGCAGCGAGGCCAACGACCTCGCTTTGCGAATCGCTCGCTTTGAGACCGGCCGAGCCGGCGTCGTCGTCACCGCGAACGCCTATCACGGCGTCACCGAGGCGGTCGCCGAAGCCTCCCCATCCCTCGGTCGAGCCGTCGCGCCGGGCCCGCGCGTCCGGACGATCGCGCCACCGATGGCTGAGGCGGCCGATCCGATTGACGAGGGTGAACGGCTGGCGGCGGACCTCGACGCGGCGGTCGAGGAACTCGACCGCGCCGGCCACGGCCTTGCCGCCGTGTTGATCGACCCGATCTTCGCCAGCGACGGGCTGCGCCCGTATCCGACCGGCGTGCTGGCGCCGCTGGCCGCGGCAGTTCGCGCCCACGGCGGCTTACTGATAGCCGACGAGGTGCAGGCCGGCTTTGGCCGCACGGGCGGCTCGATGTGGGGCTTTCAGCGTCACGGAGTCGAGCCCGACCTGGTGACGATGGGAAAGCCGATGGGCAATGGGATGCCGATCGGAGGAGTCGCCGTTCGCCCGCAGCTCGTCAGCCGCTTCGGTCGCGAGGTCCGGTACTTCAACACTTTCGGCGGCAGCTCGGTCAGTGTCGCCGCGGCCGCCGCGACGCTCGACGTGATCGCCGAAGAGAGACTGATGGAGAATGCGGCGGTCGTTGGTCACCACCTCGAGGTCGGTCTGGGGAAGCTGGCCGAGCGCCACCCCGCCCTGCGCAGGGTGCGCGGCTGCGGCCTCTACCTCGCCGCCGACGTCGTCGCGCCGCCCGGCCCGGCGACCACCGCCGCCGCGGTCGTCGACGGCCTGCGCCAGCGGAAGATCCTGATCGGGACTGCCGGGCCGGGCGGGACGGCGCTCAAAATTCGCCCTCCCCTCGTCTTCTCCGAGGGCGCATGCGGACCGGCTCCTCGAAGCCCTCGACGATGTCCTCGAAGACGGCGCCAGGGGTGATCATCTCCAAGCCTGCAACGCGGCTGCGGGAGCGGCTGCCGGCCGGGATCCTGATCGACGACCCCGAGGTGGTCGCCGGCTACGAGCAGGACATCGTCGGCCGCTTCTCTGGTTCAGCCCTCGCGGTGGCTCGCCCCCGCAACGCACCCGAGGTCGCAACGGTCGTTGCCGCTTGCGCGGAGCTCGGCCTGCCACTGGTTTCGCAGGGGGGCAACACGGGCCTCGTCGGCGGCGCGGTCCCACGGGAGTCGGCGAGCCGATCCTCAGCCTGCAAAGCCTCGACTGGATCGGCGAGGTGACGCCGCCGCCAACCAGGTCGACATCGGCGCCGGCACGACTCTGAAGCCGCCCAGAACGCCGCCGCCGCCGCCGGCCTGCGGCTCCCGATCGACCACGCCGCAAGGGGCACAGCGACGATCGGCGGCATGGTCGCAACCGATGCCGGCGGGTGCCCGCGCTGCGGCATGGGACGAGCTGCGGCGGCGCACCGCCGGGCTCGAGGTGGTGCTCGCCGACGGCTCGACCGTCAGCTGCATGGAGGCCTGCCTGGGCGGACAATGCCGGCTACGACATCCCTCGCTGCTGATCGGCTCGGAGGGGACCCTCGGCGTCATCACCGCCGCTCGCCTCCAGCTCGAGCCGACGAGCCCCTTCTGCATCGTCGCCCTTTTCGGGCTCGCCGACCCCGGTGCAGCCCTGGCCCTGCTCGGGGCCCTGCGCGCAGTCCTGGGATCGAGGCAGCGGACTTCGACGCCGAATGCATGCGTCTGGTCCGCGACTGCAGGTCGCTGCCGGACCCGCTGGGCTCCAACAGCGCGACGTACGTCGTCGCCCAGTGCTCGGCGGATACCGACGTCACCGAGCAGCTGACCGCCGCCGTCGAAGCTCTTGCGCCGGAACCCGCTGTTGTTGCCGCCACCGACACCCTCGGTCGCGAGTCCCTCTGGGCCTACCGCGAGCTCCTCAACGAGTCGATCCGCGCGCAGGGCGTGCCGCACAAACTCGACGTCGGCCTACCGTTGCGGGTCATCCCAGAGTTCGACCGCGAGCTGCGCGCCAGGGTCGGCGCCGCCTATCCCGACGCCTCGCTGTATTTATATGGGCACCTCGGCGACGGGAACTTCCACGTCAACCTGGTCGGTCCGGACCCCGATGACGAGGGGCTCGACGAACTGGTCCTGCGATGCGCTGCCGACCACGGCGGGACGATCAGCGCCGAGCACGGGATCGGTCGGGTCAAGCCACGCTACCTGGCGCTCTGCCGCGACGAGGCAGACATACGGGCGATGCGGTCACTGAAGGAAGCACTCGATCCGGCCGGCCTGATGGCACCCGGACGCGTGCTCCCTTAAGACGGATTCTGCGGCTGCCGTGTGGCCGGGCTCCGCGATCTCCGACGCGCCACATGCAACCATCTTTTACGGAGAGGAATCCCCGGCCCCGCTCAGCGGTAGCGGTGCCGGAAAGCCCGTCCAGATCAGCTCAACGGGCGTCGAGCCGACCGTTTCGATTGCGTAGCTGCCCCCGACCGGAAAGAAGATCGCCTGCCCCCGCTCGACCACGAGCTCGCCGCCGCGCCAGCGAACGGCAAGCCGACCGCCGAGGAGGTAATAGGTCTCCTCCTCGATGCCGTTTTCCAGCGGGAGCTCAAAGGTAGTCCGCTGGCCGGGATCGAGCCGGTAGAGGCCGAGCAGCACCCGCGAGCTCTGGTCGCGGGAGATCAACCTCCTGACGAAGCCGCCTTGGCCTTCGGCGCCGATCGAATAGCCCTCGGCCTCTGCGCCGTCTACCAGCCGCGGCACTGCCGTCCCACTCATATGACCTCCTGCTTCTTCATCGCTCGGTCTCGGCGGCCAGGTCGCCGAGCGCCGGCAGTGGCTCGAGCGTGGTCCTCCACGCATCCGTTTCGACAAAGGCGCCGAGGTGCTCGCGCCGGGGAGAGAGCGGCACGCTGGGTTCCTCGGTCTCGATCTCGCGCGCGAGGCGGTGACCGTCGAAGACGGCCTCGCCGATGTCGCGGGGAGCCAGGCAGTCGCCGATCCGGTAGACGGCTTCGATCTCGGCCTCGGCCAGGGCCGCGGGGTCAGCGACGAGCTCGCGGTACAGCGCGTCCTCGGAGAGCCGCTGAGTGACCAGCACCACGGCGTCGGCCTCCTGCTCGCGACGCTCCTCGAAGCCGCTGGCGAGCACGACCCCGCCGGCCTCGATCGAGAGCAGCTCGGTCGAGGTCAGCTGGCCTATGCCCTGCTCGTGCAGGCGCTGCCGCAGGTAACCGCCGTCGTTGCGTTCGTCTGCGTATGGGGAGAGAACCGGGTGCGGTGTGAGAATCTGCACCGCGTACCCCTCCTCACGCAGCTTCTGGGCCAGGGCCGGCCCCATGTAGTCGCTGTCGCCGTCGTAGAGGACAAGGCGGAGCCGGGGGGCGCTTGCCTTCGACAGCGATCTGCTCGGGCGTGAGGACGTGGGGCAGTGCCGGATCGGCGCCGGGGACCGCGGCGCGGGCATCGAAAGTCTGCCCGTCGCCGGCCCAGCGGGAACCGGTGGCGAGGATCACGACATCGGCCCCGTAGTCACGCACGGCGGCGACATCGAGCTCGGTGCCGAGCATCTGTCGCACCGCCCGGCGGTGCCTTCTCAGCTGCACCTGGCGCCAGTTGACCACCCGCGCCCACTGGCCGAGGCCCGGCAGCGCCGTCGCCCAGCGCATGAAGCCACCCAGCTCGGGCTCGCGGTCAAGCAGGTGCACGCTCCTGGCACCACGGCGCGCCAGGGTGAGGGCGCACTCCATTCCCGCCGGACCAGCGCCGAGCACGAGGAAGCTGCGCTCGGGATTCTGCAGCGGCGGGATCCGCTCAGGGTGCCAGCCGCGACGGTACTCCTCGCCGATAGTGGGATTCTGGATGCAGGCCGGCTGGCCAAAATGGTAGGTCGCGGCGCAGTAGTTGGCACCGGTGCACTCGCGGATGTCCTCGTAGCGTCCGGCCTCGAGCTTCTGCGGCAGGAACGGGTCGGCGATCCGCGGCCGGGCGGCGCCGATCAGGTCGCAGACGCCGCTCTCGATCGCCGCCACCATCCGGTCGGGGTCGGTGTAGCGGCCGACGGCGACGACCGGCTTCGCCGAGGCGGCCTTTATCTGCCTCGTCCACTCCTCCTGGTCGGCTTCCTCGAACAGCCTCGAGGATGACGAATCGCGAGCCCAGAGCGCCCCCAGGTTGACGTCCCAAAAATCGACGAGGTGGTCGGCCATGCGTACGAACTCGGCCGTCTCGTCCACCGAGATGCCGATCGGCGAGAGCCCAGCAGCGGCGATCCGCGAGGAGATCGCGACCTCTCCGCCGACCGCGTCGCGCACCGCCTGCAGCTGCTCGATCCAAAACCGCGCCCGGTTCTCCAGCGAGCCGCCGTAGCGGTCGGTACGGCGGTTGAAATAGGGAGAGAGAAACTGTGCCGGCAGGTAGGAGAAGCTGCCGTAGACACAGATGATGTCGCAGCCGGCCTGCAGCGCGGATCGGGCCGCCCTCACCAACTCCTGTTGGATGCGGTCGATATCGCCTGCCTCGATCTCCTTCGGTATCACCCTTAACCGGCGCCAGCTCGGGAGCTGCGAGGGAGCCAGCGCCGGCACTCGTGTGTTCCGGTTGAAGGCATCGCCGCCCGCGCTGCCCAGCTCCACCCCGGCCAGGGCCCCGTGTCCCTGGATCGACTTCACCTGCTGGGCCAGCGCCCGCTCGTCATCTTCGTCCCAGAGCGTGTCGACGTGGGGATCGACCTCAAAGCTTTCACTCGGAGAGACGATCCCGGTGAAGACCGCCGCCCATCCCCCTTCCGCCTGGACGGTGCGGTGGGCAACGTGGGCAAGCGGCTTGCTCGCGCCAAAGCCCGGGCTGTAGGGAATGCCGACGAGGCGGTTCTTGAGGGTCCTCGGACCGATCTGAACCGGCTCGAAGAGGACATCGTGGCTTGCGCTGCGGCTCATCGCTCCGACCTCCGTTCCGGGCCTGTGGCCCGCATCTGGACTGCTGGCTTCACCCTGCTGCTCCCGCGCCGGCCGTGGCCGCCTCACCCACGCCGGCCTCGGCGACCAGCTCGGTCACCTCACGCAGGCGAATGGCGCGGTCGTTGCCAGAGGACTTGATCGCGGCTTCGTACATCGCCACGTCCTTGGGACAGGAGACGACGAAGACGTCGACGTTCGAGAGGCCGAGCGCCTCTCGGATTCGGGCCTCCGACGGACGTTCGGCTCCCGCCTCCTCGTCAGCCCAGATCCGTCCGCCGCCGGCACCACAGCAGAATGAGTTGTCGCGGTTGCGCGGCATCTCGACCAGGGTGCAGCCGAGCAGCTCCAGGATCCGGCGTGGGTTGTCGTACTCACCCTGAAGACGGCCGAGGTGGCAAGGGTCGTGATAGGTGACGCGCTGGTCGAGACGACCGCGCAACGGGATCCGCCCGGCTTCCAACAGCTCGACCAGGATCTCGGTGTGATGCACCACGTCCCATTCACCGCCGAGGCCGGGGTACTCGCCGCGGAGGGTGTTCAGCGAATGGGGGTCGGTGGTCATGATGCGCCTGAAGCGACAGGCGTCGATCGCACCGATGTTGTGCTCGGCGAGCAGCTCGAAGAGGCCTCCTCTCCGACCCGGCGCACGTCGTTGCCGGAATTGCGCCTGCCGTCGTACAGAACTCGTCGACGCCGGCGTCGTGCAGGAGCGCGAGCGTCCGCCCGACCTGCTGGGAGCGGGGGTCGAACGAAGCGTAGTCACCGACGAACCAGAGCAGCTCGACCGAGACCTTGCGGGCGTCGGGCACCTCGAAATCGAGCTCCTCAGTCCAGCGGCCGCGACGCCGGCGGTGCTGTCCCGAAGGAGTTTCCCGACTTGTGGATCGTTGCCAGCACGGCCGCAGCCCGGGGGCCAGCTCGGCCTCGTCGACGAGGCGCCGGCGCAGCTGGGCGATGATCGGCGCCTGTTCGATCCCGACCGACAGATCTCGACGCAGGCGTTGCACTGCATACACGACCAGGCCGTCTCGGGACGGACCCCCTGCGGGCCAAGCACCGGCGCCGCGAGAGCACTTCGCCGCGGCTGAGCGGGCCGCCAGCGGCGTTCGCCTGCTCACGCAGCTCGAGGATGAGGTCGCGGCGACAGCGGCATGCCACTGGCGTTGGCCGGACACACTTCGTGCACTTGCCGCACTTGGTGCAGGCGTCGAGCTGCAGGAGGTGCCGGGGGCTGAAATCTCTCAGCGCGCCGTAGCCGGGGGGCTCGGCGGCGAGCTCGGGGGGGATCGGAGGCAGCCGGGTGCCCGCTTCCGGGTCGCGGAGGGCGAGACTCACCGTACTTGTGAGCATGTGCGCCGCCTTGGTGAAGGGAATGCTGGCGACAAAGGCGATCGCCAGCAGGCCGTGAAACCACCAGAGACCGTGGCGGGTGCCCGCGAGCGCCCCGCCTCCGACGCTCGCAAGCGGTTGAGCAATCAGCCAGCCGACGAACTGGGTCCCCCCATAGCCGGGCTGTTCCATCGCGATCCTCACGCCCTCCAGAAGAAAGCCGGTGAGCGCGATCGCGAGCAGGATGGCGAGGAACACCCAGTCCCCGAGGAGATAGGCGTGCGCCGGTCGAACTGCGGCTCGCCGGCAGCCCGATCGGGCCGTGCGTAGTCGAGCCCGACCGAGGAAGAGGTCGCGCGGCGCACCATCATCGCCAAGAGGCCGACGATCAGCGCCGTGCCAAAGATGTTGAGGACCTCCTTGTAGACCAGGTAGAAGCTGCCGTGGAAGTAGCTCCAGCCGAAGATGGGGGAGGTGAAGTCGGTATCGAATGCGAGCACGAGCGTGCCGATGAACAGGACGACGAAGCCGTAGAAGATCGCCTGGTGAGCTGATCCTGCCCCGCGGGCTCGTCGTCTGAGCCGCTGGTGCGAAAGCAGTTCCCGCGCAGCCCTGAGGAAGGCGCCAGGAAGCTCGCGGCGAGGTCGCTGCGGCCATGACGTGCCGGTGCCCCGGCGGTACTTGTGGACGAGGCGGAACACGCCGTAGAGGAAAACCCCGACCGAAAGCAGAGCAAGCACATACCAGAGTGCTTCCAGACCCGGGCCAAGGCCCCAGAAGACCGGCCTGCCCTCGGTCGCCGCGGATGGGAGCACGGACCGGCCTCCGCTATTCGTAGCTGGCTTCCAGGGCGTCGGCGACGTCGAACAGATCGGCGATGGCACCGAAGTCGGCGACGGCGAAGATGGGCGCCTCGGGATCGGAGTTGACGGCGACCACGGTCTCGGCGTCGCGAATGCCGGCGAGGTGCTGAACCGCGCCGGAGATCCCCAGGGCCAGGTAGACGCGCGGCTTGACCGTCTTGCCCGATTGCCCGACCTGACGCGCGCTGGCGACCCAACCCGAGTCGACCAGTGGCCGCGAGACGCTCAGTGTGCCCCCCAACTTGGTGGCCAGTGCTTCGAAGCGCGGCAGCTCCTCCTCGTCGTCCATGCCTCGCCCGATGGAGAGCAACAACGGTGCCTTGGTGATGTCGACCTCGGCCTGCTGAGCCTCCTCGAAGCCGAGATGCTCGCTGGCCGCGGCGGTGGCCAGGTCCACCTCGACGGACCTCGCCGGCGGCGGCGACGCGCTCGCCGGGACAGCCGGGAAGGCGCCCGGGCGGAGCGTCAGCAACACGCGGTCGTGCTCCGGAAAGGCGAGGTCGACGACCAGTTTCTCGCCGAACGCACCGCGGGTCGCCCGCGGCCCTTCGCTCCATGCGACCGCGGTCACGTCGCTGGCAAATCCGGTTCTCGCCGCCGCTGCCACGGCGGGAGCGAAGCCGAGCGAGTCGACGGTGTGGCCAAGCAGGACGAGCGCCGGGCGCTCCTCCTCAAGCAGGTGCTCGAGGGCGCGCTGATGCACATGGGCCTCGAAATGCTCGCGCGGCGAACGAACCATCAGGACCTCATCGACCTCGGCCGGGATCGCGGCGGCGAGACGGTCGGCGGCGGCGTCGACGATGGCCACCGCAACGGGCATGCCCGACGCCTCGCGCAGCTCGAGCGCAGCGCCGATCAACTCCAGGCTCACGTCGCGCAGCTGGCCGCGCCGGGTCTCGGCGACAACCATGATCGAGCTCATGACGACATCCTCTCCTCAACGATTTCCCTGATCCGGCCCGCGAGCTCGGCTGCAGATCCCTCCAGCATCTGGGCGCCGGCCCCGCTTTGAGGGCGGCCCAGCCGGCGCGATCCCGCCGCCCGCGGCAGCGCGCCACCTGCAAGGCCGAGATCGCTCAACGAGACGACCTCGAGCGGCTTCTCACGAGCCTGTTTGATCGCCCGCAGGTTCGCGTAGCGCGGCTTGTTGATCCCGGTCTGAATCGTGAGCAGGGCCGGCAGGCGGAGCCGCAGGAGCTCGACGGTGCCGCCCTCGAGCTCGCGCCTGACCGTCAGTGAGCGCCCATCCTCGTCGTACTCGAGGGACCTGACGACTGCGACATGGGGCACTCCGAGGATGCCCGCGACGGCGATCCCGGTGGCGCCGTTGGCGGCATCGGATGACTGCACGCCGCAGAGGACCAGGTCGGGGCCCTCCCGCTCCAGGGCCGCAGCGAGGGACGCGGCGACGGCGAGGACATCGCCGGCGTCGAGGGCGGGGTCCCATACCCGCACCGTGCGATCCGCGCCACGCGCCAGGCATTCCCGCAAGACCTCCTCGGCGTCGGCGTCACCGACGGTGATCGCCACCACCTCGCCACCCTCGGCGGCCTGCTCGCGAAGAAGCAGGGCGGCCTCGAGCGAGAAATCGTCCCACTCGTTGAGCTCGGGCTCCAGCTCCGCGTCGAGCACGCCGTCGTCAAGCTCAAACTCGTCGTCGAGGGTCGCCACCTGCTTCACACACACCGCTAGCTTCATCCGCGCACCGCCTCCGGCGCGAGGTGGTCGCCGGCGCCTGCCGAAGGCAGGGCCAGCCAGCTCTCGTCAGTCATTGTCTCGGTCGGTACACCCATTCCCATCAGACCTTCCCCTCTCTCCCAACTCGAAGCCTCACAGCGCCAGACCCAAGGGCTCCTCCAGCAGGACCTTGATCCGCGCCAGCAACTCGGCGCCCTCGGCGCCGTAAAGGATCCGGTGGTCGCAGGAGAGCGTGACCTTCGCCACCTCGGCGACGACGATCTTGCCGTCGCGCACGACCGGCGCCTCGCGCACCGCGCCGACAGCGAGGATGCCGGCCTGCGGTTGGTTGATCACTGCGCCGAACTCCTCGATCCCGAACATGCCGAGGTTGGAGACCGTGAACGTCCCCCCAGCGAGCTCTGGAGGCGTTATCAAGCCCTCACGCACCTTTGCCGCCAGAGCCCGAGCCTCGGCTGCGATCTGGCGCAACCCCTTGCGGTCGGCGTCGAACACCGTGGGGACGACGAGACTGCCCTCGGCCGCAACGGCGATCCCGATGTTCACGCGGGAGTGAAGCTCGAAGCGTCCATCCCGGTAGGACCCGTTGGCTTTCGGGAACTCGGTCAGGGCCAGCGCGCACGCCTTGACGACCATATCGTTGATCGACGGGACGACCGCGCCCTCGCCGCTGCTCGCCTTCAGCGCCGCCCGTGCACGAACCGCCGCGGTCATGTCGACCTCCGCGGTGAGGTAGAAGTGCGGCGCCGTCGCCTTCGACTCCGACATCCGCCGCGCAACGACCTCCTGCAGCTTGGTCAGCTCCTGAAGGGCGACGTCGCCCTTTGCGGTCGGCGCCCGGGAGCCGTTACCCGGCGGAGACACCGCTGGCTGGTGCGAGACCGCGGTAGAGATGGAAGGAGCCGCAGCGGAAGCCGCGGCCTCGACGTCCCGCCTCACGATCCGGCCGCCGGGCCCGGTGCCGAGCAGCCCTGACATGTGCACTCCCAGCTCCTTCGCAAGGCGGCGAGCGAGCGGCGAAGCCTTGGCCCGCGCGCGCGCCGAGTCCGAGCCGGACCCGTCGGCAGCCCTTGAAGGAACCTGCGGCGGAGATGGCGAGTCGGCTCGGTCGCCACCGGGTCGCGGTGGGGGAGGCTGCGGGCTCCTCCTGGCTCGCCGACCAGGGCGATCACCGCTCCTACGGCGGCGGTCTCGTTCTCCTGCACCAAGAGCTCGAGAACGGTCCCGGCGAGCTCGGACTCGTAGGCCATGTTGGCCTTGTCGGTCTCGATCTCAGCGATCTCCTGCCCGACCTCGACTTGGTCCCCCGGCTGCACGCCAGGTTAGGATCGTCCCTCCTCCATGGAGTCGGAGAGGCGCGGCATCGTCAGCTCCAGCGCTGTCGCCTGGGTCATCTCAGCTCCTCATGCTCCGGTGGCGATCTCCGCGGCCGCACCGAGCCGCGCCGTCACCTCGGCGACAATCCGCCCCTCGCTTGAAGGTAGGGGTCCTCGAGCGAGGGCTGTAGGGAACCGGGATTTCCGGGCAGCTGACGACCCAGACGTCATCCAGCTCCTCGAGGCCTCGCGCGGCGACGATTCCGAGCAGGTTGGCGGCCCAGCCGCCGACCAGCAGACCCTCCTCGACCGCCACGATGCGGTTTGTCTTGGCCACCGACTCGATCACTGTGTCGACGTCGAGCGGGCGCAGGCTGCGCAGGTCGACGACCTCGGCCTCGATCCCACGCTCCGCCAGCTCGTCGGCGGCGCGCAGGCAGTCGCGCACGCCCATCGAGATGGAGACGAGGGTCAGGTCTTCACCCTCGCGCACGACGGCCGCTTTGCCGAGGGGGAGCACCTCCGTCCGGGGCGGCGGATCCTTGATCGAGTAGAGCCGCTTGTGCTCGAGGAAGCAAACAGGGTTGTCGTCGCGGATCGCAGCCTTGAGCAGGGCCTTGCAGTCGCCGGAGGTCGCCGGCGCCGACTTTGAGCCCGGGGATGCCCTGCGCCACGGGATTGGCGTCTGCGAGTGCATGGCGCCGAAATTGCCGCCGGCGCCCATCGCCGAGCGCACGACGAGCGGCACCGTGCGCTGCTCGTTGGAGACGTAGAAGTACTTGGCGGCCTGGTTGATCAGGCTGTCCATGGCCAGCGGCAGGAAATCGGCGAACATGATCTCGTAGATGGGCCGCAACCCGAGACGGCGGCGCCGAAGGCGGCGCCGGCGATCGCCAGCTCCGAGATTGGCGTATCGATCACGCGCCTTGATGGGTTTCGTGGAGGCCCGGCGTGACTGCGAACACGCCGCCGGCGATCGCCACGTCCTCGCCGAAGAACACAACCCGGGGGTCGCGGGCCATCTCCTCGTCGATTGCGGTCCGCACCGCCTCGCGAAACTCCAGCGTCGCCTCAGTCACTGAACTCACTTCCTTCCGGCTCCAGATCGGGGAAGGGCGCGGCGAGGCTGCGCTCGACGACCTCTTCCAGTTCGGCGTGGACCTCCGCATCGAGCTCGTCGAGCCGCGCGGGCTCGACTCCGTAGCGCTCCTGCATTCCGGCGCGGGCGACCAGCAGCGGGTCCCGCTTTCGCCACTCGTCCAGCTCGCCCTGCTTGCGGTACGTGGCTGGATCGCTGCGCGAGTGCCCGACAAAGCGATATGTCAGCGTCTCGAGGAAGGCCGGCCCAGCGCCCGAGCGAGCGTGCTCGACCGCCTCGGCGGCGGCCTCGCGCACGGTCCAGATGTCGTTGCCGTCGACCGTCTGGGTATGGATGCCCATCGCTATCGGCCGCGCCGCGATCTTGCCCGCGGTCACGTTCTCGATCGGCGTGAACTCCATGTAGAGATTGTTCTCGCAGACGAAGACGACCGGAAGCTTCTCCACCTGGGCCCAGTTGAGGCACTCGTGGAAGTACGCCTGGTTGGAGGTCCCGTCGCCGAAGAAGGCGACGGCCACCGTCCCCTCGCCCAGCATCTTGGCGGCCAGCGCCCCGCCGGTGGCCGCTGCCATCGAGCCACCGACGATCCCGAAGCAGCCGATGAGCCCGTGCTCGACATCGATCACGTTCATCGAGCCGGCGCGACCTCCACAAACGCCGGTGGCTCGGCCGAGCATCTCATCCATCAGGCCCTGGGCGGAGACGCCCATCGCCAGCGCGTGACCATGGCCCCGGTAGGTGCCGGCGATGCGGTCGCCCGCGCCAAGGACCGAGCACACACCCACGCCGCTGGCCTCCTGGCCGATGTAGAGGTGGGTGGTGCCGTGCACCTTCCCCTTCTGGAAGAGGGCCTGCACGGCCTCCTCGAACCCGCGAATCAGGCGCATCCTCCGATAGAGCGCCCGCGCCTGATCGGCGTCGAGTGAACCGGAGGAGCTCCCCGTCGTCTGCGTCTGCACCAATTTCCCCCTTTATATGGACTGGGTCGCGCGGTCCAGCGCGCTCTCGATTGCCTGCGGAATCAGCTCGATCTCCTGCTCGGAGATGGTCAGCGGCGGGGAGATCCCAAGGCAGGTCCCCAGCGGTCTGAGCAAGACGCCAGCCTCACGTACAGCTTCGAATACGGCAGCGACGGAGGTCCCGCCGGCGACGGCCTGCGGCGAGAGCTCGACCGCTGCCATCAGGCCCAGACCGGCGCGGATCTCGCCGACCAGGGGGTGCGCGGAAAGTGGCTCGAGGGCGCGGGCCAGCGCCAGCTCGAGCTCCCGTGAACGGGCGAGCAGGTCCTCGCGCTCGATGATCGCCAGATTGACGAGGGCCGCGGCGCAGCAGGCGGGGTGGCCAGCGTAGGTCTGACCGCTGCGGAAGTAGTTGCCCTCCCCACTCCAGAAAGGCTCAGCGATCTCACCGGAGACGATCACGCCGCCGAGCGGTTGATAGCCGCTGGTGACGCCCTTGGCAAAGATGATCATGTCCGGGTTGAGGCCGAAGCGCTCAGCTGCAAACCAATGGCCGAGCCGTCCAAAGGCGCAGATCACCTCGTCGAGGACGAGAAGGCAGCCGCTCTCGGCACAGAGACCGGCCACTCCCTCGAGGTATCCTGTGGGTGGGTGCAGAACACCGCCGGCGCCGATCACCGGCTCGACGAACACTGCCGCAACCCTCTCGGGTCCAAGCCGCTGCAGCTCCGCGCCGAGCGCCTCCAAGGAATCGTAGGGAACATGGGAGACATCGCCGGCGAGCGGCTCGACGTCCTCGCGGTTCGCCTCGATGCCCCCAATCGAAGTGCCGAAGCCGTGAGCGCCGTGGAAGGCCAGCGAGCGGCCGATCAGATGGGTCCGAGCGGGTTCGCCCCGCAACGCCCAAAAGCGCCGGGCGAGCTTGGCAGCCGTCTCAACGCCGTCCCCACCACCGGTGGCGAGAAATACCCGCGCGTCGTCGATCGGAGCCAGCCCGCTGAGCCGCTCGGCGAGCTCGAGTGCGGGGCGATTGGCAAAGTCGTTGAAGATGTTGAAGGCGTCGAGCTCGAGCAGCTGCGCGCGCACGGCATCGGCGATCTCGACCCTGCCGTGGCCGACGTTCGAGTACCAGAGGCTGCCAGTCCCGTCGAGGAACCGCGAGCCGTCCTCGGTCCAGAGCCAGACTCCATCGCCGCGCTCGACCACGAACTCACAGCCGGCGACGGCTGCCATATTGGAGAACGGGTGCCAGAGACGGGTGGTGGAAGCCGCCATCAGTCCCTGTGGCTAGATCCGCAAACCATTGGCTGAGACTATCATGCTCACATTGTGGTGGGCAGTCTCATTAACGATGGGTCCGTCACGCGCTGCCCGACCCCAAGTTTCCTCCGTACAAGCGTCTCCTTAGGTCCGAAGACGGCGCCGAGAATCAGTCCGTGAACTAGGGTTGCTGCATTGTGGATCGCCTGTCTGTATTGCGGGCTTGGTAGATTGGTACTGTCATGGCCCAGGACAGAGAAGCGAACGTCGCCGTACTCGGCAAGGCGATGGCAGTCCTGGACCTGCTTGCCGAAGCGGGCGAAGCCTCCGCCACGGAGATCGCCGCCCGGCTCGATGAGCCGCGCAGCTCGATCTACCGTCTGCTGGGCAGCCTCAACGCACTGGAGTTGACCGAAGAAGGTTCCAGTCCCGGCGCTTATAGGACCGGGTTTGCCCTGCTGCGGCTGGGCAGCGCGCTGCTGTCCCGGCTCGAGCTGCTGCGCGTCGCCCAGCCGCTGCTCGAGCGACTCCACGACGAGACCGGGGAGACCGTCTACCTCTGCCTGCGCCGCGATCGGCGCGCCGTCTTCATCAGTCGTATCGACGGTCGCCAGGCGGCGGATGTGGCGGTCGCCCCCGGAGACTCACTGCCCCTTCACGTCGGCGCCGCGCCGCGCGCACTGCTTGCCTTCTCACCGCGATCGGAGTGGGACGCCTACGTCGCCGGCGGAGAGGTGGTCGACTACCTCAGCGGCGCCACCGTCACGCCGGCGGAACTCTTCGGCAGGCTAGAGAAGGCCTGCCGCGACGGGATCGTGGTTAGTGACAACGAGGTGACGCCGGGCTTCGCGACACTCGGGGCTCCGATCCTCGATCACAATGGACAGGTCTGCGGAGCGATCTCGGTCAGCGGTCCCCGTGAGATGGTCGTCGGGGAACAGCGAGCCCTCCTCGGCGAACGCCTGCTGGTGAAAGCTGAGGAGATTTCGCGCGAGCTCGGCCACGCGCCGGGTGCATCTCTCAACGGCTGCTGAGCCGCCTCACTCGTACCAGGACGCGGGCGCCAGCTTCACCCGCTCCTCGAAGTCGAGGTCGTGAGTGGCGATCAGAAATGCTTCGCGCTCGCGCTCGAGCTCTTCGATTCGATCCCACGTCTCCATATACGCATCAGGACTCCAGAGTACGGCCGGCAGCGCCCGTACCCGCATCTTTTCCAGGAAGTAGGCGGCGTCGGCAAGCAGGAAGACGACCTGGCTATTGGTCTGCACCAACAGCGACTGGTGCCCCGGGGTGTGCCCGGGCGTGCTCACCACCAGGACCCGTTCGTCGCCGAAGACGTCATGGTCTCCTTCGATGATGTGCCAGTTCTGGACACCGGCAAAGTCCTCCCGCACGTAGATGTCCTTCTGGTAGGGCGGTGGGTCCTTGGCGAACTCCAGCTCGGCGCGCTGCACCATCACCGGCGTGTCCGGAAAGAGGTAAAGACCCCCTGCGTGGTCGAAGTGCAGGTGCGACTGGATCACGGTGTCGATGTCTTCGGGCCGCAGCCCGATCGTCGCCAGCTTGCGATCGATGTGGTCCTCCGGCGAAAGCACCACCTGGAAGTCCTCAGCGGCATCGCCGACGCGGCTTTCCGGGTTGGTAGCCATCTCCGGATGGGCTCCAGAGTCGAACAGCAGGATTCCGTCGGGGTGTCTGATGACGTAGACGAAGTAGGGATCGGTGACTTTGTTGCCGACCCGCGGATCGAAAGGGTCGAATACCGACCAGTCGCAAACGTCGCCACCGCAGTGGAGCGCGTAGATCTGGATCGAGGAATTGGGACTCATGCGGATCAGCTCCCTTGACTGTTTGGCGTGCTGTCAGCGGTCATCAGAGGAGATGCCATAGCTCATCCACCGGGGACACCAGGAGGGGAGTTCGGGGGCCTCGGTCACGGGATTCAGCTTTCCTTCCTGGACGATGCGACAGATTCGGCAGCGAGTCGCGAGGGTCGTGGACGGGAGAAGTGCGGCAAGATTGGATCCATATCACATTCTATTGCTGCCAATCTAGAAGACTTGGGTCCATCAAGACGCGGTTTTCTTGCCTCCAACTTGGATGTTAGGCAACGAATACTTGGTGAATCAAGCTGATTGTCGCCAATGTCCCCTACTTTGA
>JAXLTB010000031.1:0-16032 GCA_046330295.1 Solirubrobacterales bacterium
CGCGCGAACGTCGCCCGCGGGAAGTTCGGATTGAAGATCGTGCCCTTCGGCGCCGTGACCGTGATCGGCCGGTAGCAGCCCTCGTTCTGCGGTACCCCGTCGCCCGTCTTCGCCTCGTCGAGGAAGACCGTTCGGACGATGAACTGGGCGGCGCACCGGGTCGCGCCTTCGAACGGGGCGTTGAAGGCCGTTTCGACCTCGGGGCTGGATCCAGTCAGGTCGATCTCGATGTCGCTGCCGCGCACGATCGCCTTGAGGCAGACCTTGAGCGGCTCGCCGAAGTTCCTGCCGTCGTCGTCGAGCCACCCGACGGGCGCCTCGTAGACGCCGTCCGGAACCGTCGCGATCTCGCTCCGCAGCAGATACTCCGAGTAGTCCATCAGGTCCTCGGCCGCGTCGAAGACCGTCTTCGGGCCGTAGCGCTCGAGCAGCGCGAGGAAGCGGGCCTTGCCGAGTTTGCAGGCCCCGATCAGCGCCTCCAGGTCGCCTTTGGTCAGCGACGGCGTGCGGGTGTTGTCGATGATGTTCTGCCACAGCACCTCGTTGCGGACCCCGCCCGCCCAGAGGCGCACGGAGTCGAGGATCTGCGCCTCCGACCACATGTCGACGACGTCGACGTTGATGCCCGGGTAGGCGCCGCCGACGTCGACGAGGTGGCAGCTGTTGGCCGAGAAGCCGATCAACTTCCCCTCCCAGAAGATCGGCGTCGCGACGCAGATGTCCGGCGCGTGCATCGCCCCTGTATAGGGGTGGTTGTGGAGGATGATGTCGCCGTCTTCGAGCTGACCGTCCAGTCGCTCCATGAAGCCGCGGATCAGTCCGCCCAGGGCGCCGTTGAGGATCGGCGTCGACCGCGCCTCGGCAATCTCGCGCCCATCCCGATCGAACAGGCCGGCGCCGAGGTCCTCGCTCTCGCGCGTGAGCTGCGAGTACCCGGTCCGCTGCAGCGTCGCCGCGATCTCCTGGGCGATCGAGGTGAACTGGCCGCTGATCACCCGCAGCTGGATCGGGTCCTCCACCCGCCGTTGCGGCGGCTCGAGGTCGTGCTTGGACTGGGCCTGGGACGCGCTCACCGAATCCCTCCCCTCTTCGAGCTGGCATTGACCGTCGCCGCCTCCGCGCCCTCCGGCTCGATCGCGACGAGCATGTTCCCGACCTCGTCGACCGTGAGGACCGCTCCCGGCGAGACGACCGTGGTCGAGTCCTCCTGGGCGATGATCGCCGGCCCCTCGATGCTGTGGCCGGCGAACAGGGTCTCGCGATCGAAGATCTTGGTGGCGAGGAACCCGCCGGCGCGCTTGAACCAGACGTCGCGTTCGCCGATCGGCTCCGCCGGTCCGCTCGCGCGGGCGAGCGAGGGGAATTCGAACCCCTCGATCACGCCGACGCCGCGCACGGCGACGTTGACGATCACCAGTCCGCGGTCGCGAAAGGCGTTGCCGTACTCGTGCTCGTGCTCGTCGTGGAAGCGTCGCGTCACCTCCTCCCGCCAGGCGTCGTCGATCGGCTCCACTCGGCAGCGCGATCCGCAGCTCGTAGCCCTGACCGCTGTAGCGGCACTCGGCATGGCGCTCGACCCGGCGCATCTCGGCCGG
This sequence comes from Solirubrobacterales bacterium, assembly GCA_046330295.1. Taxonomy (GTDB): domain Bacteria; phylum Actinomycetota; class Thermoleophilia; order Solirubrobacterales; family 70-9; genus VAYN01. The sequence continues at coordinate 1,596 of JAXLTB010000031.1, forward strand.
GAAGCCGCCGCGCTCGAGCTGCGCCACAGCGGTCTCTTCGAGCTTCGCGTAGGCGCGCTCGAGGTCGTCGTCGGCGAGGTCCGACAGCTCCTTGACCAGCGACTGGGAGAGGTGCTGCACGACGTCGCTCGCCAGCAGACCCATCGCCGCGGCGACGCCCGGGTAGCGGGATCAGCACCCGTGGAATCGAGAGCTCGTCGGCGACTTCGCAGGCGAACAGCGCACCCGCGCCGCCGAAGGCGACGAGCGTGAAGTCGCGGGGGTCGTGGCCGCGGCGGACGCTCGAGAGCTCGATCGCATCAACCATGTGCGCGGTCGCAACCCGGATGATCCCGGCGGCGGCCTCGCCCACCTCGAGCGAGAGCGGGGCGGCGATCTTCTCTCGATCGCCGCGCGGCCGGAGCCCGGCTCGATCGTCATCCGCCCACCGAGGAAGGAAGAGGCGCCGAGGCGCCCGAGCGTGACCTGCGCGTCGGTGACGCCGGCTCGGTGCCGCCGTGTCCGTAGCAGGCCGGTCCCGGATCGGCGCCCGCCGACTTCGGGCCGACGTTGAGCATGCCGCCGTGGTCGACCCCCGCCAGCGAGCCCGCCGGCGCCGATCGTCGAGACGTCGACCATCGAGAGGCGCAGCTGCAGACCGCCGATGCTGTTGTCCAGCCAGTGCTTGTTGCGCATCTCGCCGCCGGAGACGAGGGCGATGTCGGCCGAGCCGCCGACGTCGAGGGTGATGATGTCCTCGATCCCCGAGGCGCGGGCCGCGGCGACGCCGCCGACGACACCGCCCACCGGTCCCGAGAGGACCATGTTCACCGGTTTCGCCGCGACCGACTCGCTGCCCTCGACCCCGCCCGTCGAGGTCATGAAGAGCACGTTGCCATCGCGGCCCTCGTCCCCCAGGCGGTCGGTGTGAGGCGCCCCAGGTAGCGACCGGTGACCGGTCCCAGATAGGCGTTGAGGACGACCGTGTTGAAGGCCTCGTACTCGCGGTACTCCGGACAGACGACGTGGCGGAGCGAGAGGTAGGCGTCGGGAAGCTCCTCGGCGAGGATCTCAGCGGCGCGCTCCTCGTTCTCTGGATTCAGATAGGAGTGCAGGAAGCAGACGAGACCGCCTCCACGCCGGCCGACCGCATCACCTGGGCGGCCTCGCGCACGTCCTCGTCCTCGAGCGGTTGCAGCATCTTTTCCTCGGGTCCGGTCACCTGCTCGCGCGCGCGGTCAGCCGCGGCCAGCGCTCGACCAGCGGCTGGTCCTGCCAGGGCAGCCGCTGCAGCAGGCCAGTTGAGCGGCTTCTTGTGGCGGGCGATGTGGAGGATGTCGCGGAAGCCCTCCGTCGTCAGCAGCGCGACCTTCGAGCCCGTGCGCTGGATCACGGTGTTGGTCGCCACCGTGGTGCCGTGGAAGACGAGTGCGAGATCGGCCAGCGAGCTTCCCTGCTTCTCGCAGGCCTCGCGCATCCCCTCGACGGTCGCGATCGATGGATCGTGCGGCGTGCTGGGCACCTTGTGGATCGCGACCCCGTGCTCGCCCATAGTGAAGATGTCCGTGAAGGTGCCGCCTACGTCTACGCCGATGTGCTGCACGGTTGACCTCCGTCGGATTGGATCGAAGCGAGATGGCGGTGAGCGTCGCGCGCGAGCCGGCGACGTCGCACGGGGTCGCCAGCAGTAGTTGCCAGCGACCTGGCTGGCGAAGCGAGCAACCGGGTCGCGTCCTGGATCTCCAGCCCGACCAGCGAGGGCAGCCCTCGGCTCGGCAGTAGGCGAAGGTCAACGCCTCCGCCGCGAAGCGCTCGGCCCTGTATTCGCAGGCCGGATCCGGAGCGAGGTGGACGGCATCGATCGAGGCGAGATGCGTCACCCGGAAGGAGCGAACCGGATGGACGAGCCGGCCCTGGACCCGGTAGCGGGCAGCAGCTCGAGCGGGGAGGTGGCGCGAAACCAGGTCTGCAGTCGAGGCGGCCGGACACCTCGGCGCGTACCGGCGACGACGAGCTCCTCGCGGCCGCAGATCGTGGTGAGGCGGAGGTGAGGGTGGTGCGTCGTCCCCCTCCTCGAAGGTCCAGACCTCGTCGGGCGCTTCGAGCGTCTCCACGGCGGCCGGCAGCAGCTGCTGGCGCTCGGGGTCGAGCGCGGCGGCTTCGATCAGCGCCGGGTCGACCGCCACGCGCTCGCCGAGCGGGCTCGAGATCATGCTTGAGGTTTCCGGTAGGGCGCGGCTCATAACCCAGGCGGCCGATATACCGGCCGCTTTGCAAACAATATATAGGCCAAATTTCCAGAATCAAGGGCCATCGTCGCCTGCGGCCGCTAGTATTTCGGCCATGGCTGGGGAAAATATCTCCCATGCTGAGCTGAGGGACGACGAGCTGTCGGCGACCCGCAAGCTGATCGGCGCTCGGCTCAAGGCCCCGCGGAGGCACACGGCCTTTCCCTGCGCGAGGCGGCGGCGCGAGCATCGCTGTCGCGCTCGGCCCTCGCCACCGTCGAGCGCGGCGACTCGGAGATCGCGGTGGTGACACGGCTGATCCGGCTCGCCAGCGTCTACGAAGCCGGTATCTCGACCTACTGGACGGCTCGCCGACGAGCCAGGTGGAGTTCGTCCCAGCGGCGGGAGACGCTCGACTTCCCTACCAACATGGACTCGGTCTCGATCTCCTACCTGGCGAGCGCCTCCTGGGGGGTTCAGCCGTTCCTGGTCGAGCTGAAAACCCGAGGCTCGGTTCGAGGATCTCTCCCACCCCGGCGACGAGCCCACTGCCCGACGGCAACCCGACGATCGTCGCCGCCGGCGAGCCGCACGAGATGAGCCCCGGCGACACGATCGTGATCCCCAGCGAAGCCACCCACTCTTACCTCAACCCCATGCGGAACGAGGCGAGGCTGATCGGCGCGGTGACGCGAGAGGACCCGAGCTCCACCTAGTGAAGTTGGGCCTCGGACGTAAGAAAGCAGCCGGTCGGGCTCGCTAAGCAGATGGGAGGCAGCGAAGCACGAAAAAGGAGGACCTCCTCGTGAGCTCCATCTCGATTCCCTACCGTCGCGCGCTGGCCGGCGCGCTGGCGGCCGCAACGCTCTTCGCGGTCAGCTTTGACCGATCGCCTCGGCCCCCGCCGCGAGCACGATGCCAGGCCACTCGATGAAGGCGAATCAGGCGGCCTTGACCCGAAGGCGCTTGCGTTCCACGACGCGATGGGCTCGCTCTGGCAAGCCCACGGCACCTGGACGGAGCGAGCGATCGTCGACTACGTCGGGGAACTACCCGACGCCAATCTGGTGATCTGCGCGGCTGCTTCAAAACCAGACTGGAAACCTGGAAACGCCGTCAAGCCTTCTACGGCGCCGCGGTGGCGCGGCGCTGACGAAGCTGCTCAAGGAACACATCAACGCGGCGGTAGCGGTGCTGGTCGCAGCCGTTGCAGATGCTGCCGCGACCGCCAAGGCGAAATCCGCCTTCTACGCGAACGGCAACCAGATCGCCCGCTTCGCACAAGGCGAACCCGCGCCATTTCGGATTGCGCGAGATGCGCACGATGATGCGAGTCCACCTGAACCAGGTCGTCGGCCTGGCGGTCGATCAGCTGACCGGGCACTACGGCGCCGCGATCAAGCTTCTATGACCGCTACATCGACCACCTGCTCGACATGGCCGACATGCTGAGCAACGGGATCATGCAGCAGTTCCCGGGGAGGTTCCGCTAGCGGGATCGAGACTGGCAGCCGCGATGGTCGGCCGGAAGAGCTCGACTGGATTTCCTGAAGGATCCTCGAGCAGGATCTCGGCGTCCGCCTGCCCTCGACGATCTCGTTGCGGAAGGACGCGCCCGCCTCTTGCAGCTCGGCAACCGTGGTGTCCAGATCGGGTATCTCGAGCTGAACTTGTTCCAGCCTTCCGGGCTGTAGCCGGCGCCGTCTGACATTGCGGCGCCTCCCCCGGCTGAGTGCCCGGGGCACTGAGGATGAAGCGAAGGTCACCCTTTTCGAGCATCGCGAAGGTCGGCGCCGGGTGCATCACCTCAGTGAAGCCGAGCCGGCCACAGTAGAACTCGATCGCCTCATCGACGTCGTTGACGATGTAACGGACGCTCACCGATGCCATTTCCTTCCTTTTCTCGTCTCCTCAGCAGTCCGCGAGAGCCTTCGCGTACCACCGCAGGTACTGCGGCCAGTGAGGGTAGGTGTTGTCGAATTCGCCCGGCCAGACATGGGCGGTCAGCTTGGCGTCGCCCCCGACGCAGTGCAGCGACCAGTGCGGCGTTGCCGGCTTCGAATTTGCCGTAGTCGTTCCAGACCGGGATTTCGCCGAAGGCGTCGGGGTCCGCGCGGACGGCCTCGATCACGTCGTTTCCTGCTCGAAATCGGCATGGTTGTCGAAGGCGTCGGGGAACGCTTCGTCGTCATGAATCCAAAGACCGGCCGAGTGGCCGCTCACCGCGCAGAAGTAGCCCTTGTAGCGCAGGGCGAGGTGGTAGGCGCCAAAGCCGCCCATCGAAGGCCCGCCGATCGCAACACGGTGCGGGTCGGCGTCGAAGCGGCGGCGGCTGACCTCCGGGATCACCTCGCGCGCCACGTAGCGTCCCCAGTCACCCGATTCGCGGTCGCCACCAGCTGTCGTCCCCGTACGGCATCGCGATGATCGGGGCTTCGTCGCCGAGTGCGACGACGCCGTCGAGGAACGATCGCTTGTTGAGGAAGCTTTCGTTAGAGCCGGTGGCGAAATGAAGCAGGACGAGCAGCGGGCGCTTCGTCTCGCTGGGGCGCGGGCTCGATCACGCTGACGTCGAGCTTTTCCCCACCGCCCGGCTGTCGATCGTCATCTCGGCCACGCGCAGGTGCTCGCCAGCGAACACCCGTGAGGCGCGACTGGCCGGCGATTCCGCCGATTCCTCCGAGCCGATCCGCCGCAGCCCGGGCAGATCACCACAACCGCGGCGAGGGCGACGACGCAACCGATGAGTGAGATGGAGGCCCACCGACTCATTTGCCCAAACTCAGATCCCCACGTACGAACGAATAACGTGAGGACAGGATGAGGCCCGGACGAGTGGATGGGAAGTCGGTGATCATCACCGACGCTGCCAAGGGGATCGGGCGAGCGTGCGCCGAGCTCTTCGCCCGCGAGGGCGCGCGGACTCCGTCCTCAACGACATCGACGAGGCCGGTCTCCAGAAGGCCGCCGAGAGTCTGGGCGAGGAAGTCGAGGTCGTGACCGTGGTCGCCGACGTCTCCGTCGACGAGGACGCCCGCCGTATCGTCGCCACCGCACTCGAGAGCTTGGCGTCGTCGACTCGCTCGTCGCCAACGCCGGATCATCCCGCTCAGCGGAATCGAGGAGGCCGGCGCCGAGGAGTGGGAGCAGGTGATGGCGATCGACGGCCGCGGATGTTCCTCACCTGCAAGTACGCGATCGAAGCGATGGGCTCGAGGGTGGCTCGATCATCTGCCTTCTCCTCGATCTCCGGCATCGCCGGCCAATCCCGCCAAGCGGTCTACGGCCCGGCCAAGTTCCCCGCCTCCGGCCTGACCAAGCACCTGGCGGCCGAACTGGCGCCGCGCAACATCCGGGTCAACGCAGTCGCCCCGGGGGACGATCCGGACCGAGGCGGTCGCAGCGATACCCGAGGACTACGTCGAGCCGATGCGGGCGGCGCACCCGATGGGGAGGCTGGGCGAGCCCCAGCGAGGCCGAGGCGATCTGCTTCCTGGCCTCCGACGCCGCATCCTTCATCACTGGCGTCATCCTCCCCGTCGACGGCGGCTACCCGGGCCAAGCGAGAGCGGCCTCGGACGGCTGATCGGGGTCGGGTCCTTCCGCGATCGCGGCAGGTCGCGGCACCGCGCTCGGTCACCGGCGCCAAAGGCGGCGGCACGACCGGGCCGATGTCCCCGTCGGGCGCCTCGTCGAGGTCGACGATCACCGGCGCGTGGTCGCTCGGGTTTTGCCTTTCCGCGCCTTCCGATCGACCCAGGCGGCGCGGACCCGCTCGGCCACCGGAGCTCCCGCCAGGATCAGATCGATGCGCATCCCGAGATCGCGGTGGAACATGCCGGCTCGGTAGTCCCAGTAGGTGAAGACGCGCTCGCCCGGCCAACGCTCGCGGACCACGTCGCGCAGGCCCAGCGCCTGGAGCTCCGCCAGCGCCTCGCGCTCGGCCGGGGTGACGTGCGTCTCACCGGCGTAGGCGTCGGGGTCGAACACGTCCTCGTCGGTCGGAGCGATGTTCATGTCGCCGCAGACCAACGCGTCCTCGGGCCCCGCGGCGAGGACGCCGCGCAGTGCCGCCAGCCAGGCGAGCTTGTACTCGAAGTGCTCGGAGCCCGGCTCGCGCCCGTTGGGCACGTAGAGGGAGTGAATGCGAACCCCGTCGCAGGTGGCGGCGACGGCGCGCGCCTCGGGAGCAGGAAATCCCGGCGCGCCTGCCACCCCGGTGACCACGTCCTCCAGGCCCACCCGCGAGAGGATCGCGACGCCGTTCCACGTCGCTTCGCCGTGGAGGGCGACTTCGTAGCCTCGAGCGGCGAGCTCGTCCCCGAGCAGGTCCCCGAAGGCGTCATCGGCCAGCTTGGTCTCCTGCAGACAGACGACGTCGGGGTTGCGTTCATCGAGCCAAGGAAGCAGCCGGTGCACCCGCTGGCTGACCGAGTTGACGTTCCAGGTGGCCACCCTCATCCGCAAGACGCTACCCCGCCGAGCCCACCGACAGCCGGAACGTAGAATCGCGGCCATGCCGTTCACGCTCAGGAACCTCAAGGGAGACCTGGAGGACTTCGGCGCCAACTTCGACGGCTCGCCGGAGCTCGAGTTCCGCCACGCGAGCAAAGCGCTCGAGCTCGAGCACAGCGGCCTGACCTACCAGCGCGTCCCGCCGGAATATCGCTTTCCGTATGGCCACACGCACAAGACCCAGGAGGAGGTCTACGTGGTCGTGCGCGGCAGCGGGCGGATGAAGGTCGACGAGGAGGTCATCGAGCTGAAGGAATGGGACGCGGTCCGCGTCCCACCCGGGTCGTGGCGGGGCTACGAGGCCGGACCGGAGGGCCTCGAGATCCTCGTCATAGGCGCGCCCAATCTCGGCGAGAACCCGCGCGAGGACGTCGAAGGCCAGCGCGATTGGTGGACTGACTAGCTAGCTCACACCTTCCGGTAGCGGGCGTCAGCCATCGAGTAGAGCGCGAACACGATCAGCCCGGCGGACACGATCCCCAGCAGCAGGGGGCCGAACGAGGTTTCGGTGAGTTTCCGAAGCGCGCCTTCGATCCCAACGGCTTCCTTGGGGTCGTAGTCGGCCGCCGCCTTGAGCAACCCATACCCGACCAGAGCGAAGACGACGGCACGCGCGACCCAGCCGACTACGCCGAGAGCCGTGTAGGCCTTACGGACGCCCTCGCTCATTTCGCTCGTCTTCGCGTCTTCGAGGAACTTCTGCGCGAGGCCTTTGTGGGCCTGGTAGATCGCGACGCCAATCAGGGCGATTCCGGCGATCGCGACCAGGATCGTGCCCCCTGACCAAGCCAGGACGCCGGCGGTCGTTTCCTTCGGCGATTCCGAGCTGGAGCTGGACCCGACGAGAATGCCCACCGCGGCTACGCAGAGGATCGCGTAGGCGATGCCGCTGGCGAGAGCGGCCACTCGGTCGGTCGCGCTGTCGCGTTGCTCGGCGCCGTGACCGGTGACGGCGCGGCCAGTGCATATCCAGCGAGCCCGATCGCGAGCAGGATCAAGAAGCACCTCGCCAAGCGGCTGGGCCGCGATCGTCCTCATCGCACCCTGCTGGCTGGTCGCCTTGCCTCCCTCGCCGAGGGCGAGCTCGAGCGCGAGCAGTCAATCACGAAGTAGACGCCGCCGCGCGCGAAGAGGCCGAACCGGGCCAGCCAACCGAGCTGCTTCGCGTGGGCGAGTTGATCACCCGCGCTTCGCCTTCTCGCCGAGGTCCTGGGAATCGATGACCGTGTCTGGACTCATTCCTCCGCTTCCTCCTCCGGCAGCGCGCGGGACGCACTCTGATCGCGCCGGGCTCGATGTCGACCTTGAAAGACCTGAGCTTCTTGCGATCTTGCTCGTCGACTCGTAGCGCACCTTGCGGCCGAGCTTCACCCTTACCGAAGCAGCCCCTGGGTGACGCGTACGAACGGCGACTCTTGCGCGTCGCCGACAGCCGTGCGCACGGCCGCGCGCGCCAGCTTCACCGGCCCGTTCGCGATCAGCGCGATGTCGAGCGTGCCGTCGTCGGGCTCGGCGTCGGCAGGCCTCGATACCGCCGAACAACTCACCGATGGCTGATCAAGACGCAGGTCGCCGGGCCCTCGTACCAGCGGGTCCGTCGATCTTGATCTTCGCGTCGAAGGGCGCCGCATTCGCGTTCGACCGCCGACAACGTACGCGGCGCGGCCAAGCCGGTCCTTCAGTTCGTCGGAGTCCCGGATCATCGCCGCATCGAGGCCGGCGCCGGCCATCACCGCGAAGCGCTCACCCTCGAACCGCCCGACGTCAAAGCGGCGCCGCTCCCCGTGCAGCGCGACCTGCGCAGCCTGCGGTATGTCCGTCTCGATGCCGAGATGCGAAGCCAGGAGGTTCGGGTTCCCACACGGAAGGACGGCGAGGAACCTGCGTGTCTCCGAGCGCGTTGATGCAGCGCACCATTTCCATCCCTCCCCAGGCAAGTATCGAGTCGGCCCCACTCTCGAGGGCCTCCTCGACGGCGGCCGGAGCCAGCAGCCTTCGGAACCTCGAACCAGAGCGGATCAGGAACGCCAGCCTGCGCGAGGACCCGCCGCAGCTCCGGCAGCCCTCCTCCCGACGTCTTCCCAGCATGCGCGATCACCGCCGGCTTCATGCTCGCGTCTGCCTTTCACCGGCGGCGCCGCCACGCGGCGACGAACAGCGCGCCACCACGATCGCACCGATGCCGACCAGCACGCCACCCGCGGCGTCGAGCAGGTGGTGCATGCCGGTACATCCGCGAAGGCGCAACGAAAGTGACCAGCAGGACCGCGCCGGTCCATGCCAAGGCCTTGGACAGGCTGCTGGTGAGACGGCTGTTGAGCAGCAGCACGAGGCCGGCATAGACGGCGACGCGGCAGCGGTATTGCCCCGGCGATGGCTGGTGTCCACCTCGGATTTTCCAGCCGGGGAACCGATGGGCGGTCGCGAGAGACCGCGGCCGACGTAGAGCGTAATGAGTAGCCGACTCAGCGAGCAGGGTGAAGACCACAAATGCCGCGATGCGCCAGTGGCGGGTGAGGACGCAGGCGATGACGACCAAACGGACGAAGGCCACGAGGACCGTGGTGCCGAGCTGTGCGCCGATTTCGGCGAACGTGGTGAGCGTCGCGGTGCGGTGGGAGGCCGGGTCCGTTCAAGCTCTCATCGATGCCGCCCAGGCCGAGCCCGCCGCCGCTCGCCAGCACGTGGACGACGAAGACCAAGCAAGATCGAGCCAGCGAGCAGAAGCAACCAGGCCGCCGAGCAACGCCACCGCAGGCGACGACTGGATGGGGGTAATCGAGGGCGGCGGCAAGGGACGATCCGCGTACCCCCGGGCCGCGCGGCAACACCGTGACCTGCCGCTGGGTCCCTTCGCCCTCCAGGCGCGCCGGTTGAGGGGAACGGTGCGAGGTTCTTGGCTCACCGCCACACCGGCCTAATCCCCGATTGCGCCAGAACTACGCCTTGGCTTGCCTCGAATTCACGCGCCGCTCCCGCGAATACCTCCTGGAACGATGCCGCTCTTGCTGCTCCTGATCGTCGCCGTCTTCTCGGGACTCGCCGCTGCCGCGCTGGCGCGAAGCCGGATGCGCAGATCAGCTGTGCCCCCCGTGGCCAAGACGGCGCAGGAGTCGGGCAACATACCCCCGAGCAGCGGGCTGGCGCGCCACGCCCGCGTCGACCCCGAGAAGACCACGGGCCTGGCGCTGACGCTGGCCCTCGCGGTGCTTTTCGTGGGGGGCGTGGCGCTTGCCGCGCTCGCCGTCATCGTCCGCAGCACGGACCTGCTCGCCGGCCTCGATCTCGGCCTGGCCGAATGGGCGGACCACCACGCGAGCGCTGTTTCAGACGCTGGTCTGACGCTGGTCACGGATCTGGGAGAGACCTGGACGGTCATCCTCGCCGCGGCGACGGTGGCGCTCGTCGACCGCGCCCGAATGCGCACCTATGGGGCGGTTTCCGTTCCTGCTCGTTGTGATGCTGGGAGACAAGCTCCTCACCGATGCCCTGAAGCATCTCATCGATCGCGCCGTCGGCGCTCGAGCCGGTGGCGGCGACCCTTGGCCGTCCTTTCCCAGCGGCCTGCCACCGCCGCCGCCTCTTGGGCGGCATTGCCTCATCGCCACTCGCTGGTGCGGCCGGCCCGCTTGGCCGCTGCTCGCCGGTGGCGCCGTCAACATCGCGGTTGGGTGGCGGCAGACAGGGTGTTCCTCGACCTGCATTGGCTTACGGATGTCTCGCCGGCCTCACTCTCGGGTGGGCCTGGTTTGCGATCTGTGCGATCGCCTTCGGCGAGCGCCTACTGCGCTCGGCGCCGCAGCCCGGATCGCTGGGTCGCCTGCCGCCAGAGAAGCCGAGTCTCACGATGCGCTGAAAGCAGGCCCTCAGAGCTCGCGCCGGATCGCCGTCGTGGCCAGCTCCTTCCCCTTCGCGGCAGGCCGCGCCGCGCCCATCGTCGGTCGATCTCCTCGCTGCGGGCGACGTCTGCGTCGAAGCTCTCGCGCAGCGCCGCGCAGCGCTCGCTCAAGACGCCGAGCGTGGACTCGTCGTTCAGCTGGAAGGGCGGTTGTCGAAGTTCATCGTCCCGACTGACGCGTAGGTCCATCGACGAGCGTCTTCGCGTGCAGCATCGTCGGCTGGTACTCGAGGTCCGCACCCCGCCTTCAGCAGCTTCTCGTATGCGGCTTGCCCCGCGCGGCACGAGGTCCTTGTCGATGTGAGGCCCGGGCACCACCACCCGCACCTCGACCCCGCGTTCCGCCGCTTCGCGAGCGCATCGGTGAAGGCGGGCCGGGGTCTGAAGTGGGCGGCACAGAGGTCGAGCAGGCGCTGCGCCGAGGCGATCGCCGGGGTAGTGGATCGCCTCGGCGTTGGTGTCGCCGACGCCGGCGCTGGAGCGGACCAGTTGCACGGGGCCGCCATCGGTCAGGGAGCTCCAGGTCGGGCAGGCGCGGCCCCGAGGACCTCCCCGGTCGCCTCCAGCCAGTGCTCGGCGAAGGCTCCTGCATGCCGCGCACCACCGGCCCGCGGACCCGGACGTGCGTGTCGCGCCATTCGCCGGGCTCGCGCGCCATCGCCCTCCCACTCGGTGGCGATCCCGACACCACCCGTCATCCCCACTCGGCCGTCCGCGATCAGCAGTCGCCGGTGGGTTGCGGTTGGCGAGTTGCGCAAGGCGTAGAACGCCGGTGGGCAAAGCGACAGACCTGCGCTCCCGCGTCGTCCATCCGGTCGATCAGCCCATTGGCCATCTTCGCTCCCCGACGGCGTCGACCACGACCCGACACTCGACCCCGAGGACGTACCCGCTCGCAGACCGCCTCGGCGATCTCAGTGGCGATGTCGCCTTCCCAGTAGACGTAGGTCTCCAGGCACAGTGTGTGCTCGGCGCTTCGGATTGTCGCGTGCCGGAAGATGCGGTCCCGTTGATCAGGAGCTCTACCTCGCAGCCCTCGTTGATCGGATGGCCGGTGAGCGCCTCCGCGGCGCATGAAGTCGGCCGACTCGACCTCGAGCGCCCTCGACCAGCCTGCTGACCGTCGCGCCTTCGCGTCGGTGGCGAGCTGTCCGCCGGCGTACCAGGCGATCCCGCGGCAAGCGCCGCAGCTGGGCCGGCCCAGAAGCGTCGGCTCTCGGGAGACGCGGGCGCGCTCGACCAAGATGTCGGGACGAGAAAACGGGGCCGAGGCTACTATCACTCGCCCGGCCGGCGGCCAGGCCGCCCTCAGCGGGTGGCGCCGGGTTCCTTCGTATCCGGGTGGACGAGCAGGACGCTGCGGCCACTGTGCTGGGCGACTGCCGAGGCGACGCTGCCGAGCAGCACTTTCGACAGCCCGGTCGGCGAGCCAATCGCGATCACGTCGGCCTCGAGCGCATCAACGGCCCGACGATCTCCTGCCGGGGCGCCGGCGCGACCACAACCCGTGGCTCCGCGTCGACCCGGCCTGACGGGCCAGGTCCGCCCCTCCTCAGCGACGGCGCCAGCGTCCGGTTTGCGCCGCGTCCCGCATTGCCGAAACGGTCGCGCGGGTCGAGCGCGTGGTGCCGCCCCTGCTCGGCGAAATCGAAGCTCCTCGATCGATGCGCGGACCGTGAGGACTACCAGGCCTGCGCCGAGAACCCGACCGGCCTCGATCGCCTTCGCCTGCTCGGATCCGTCGTAGGCGATCAGGACAGGACGCTGCCGTGTCCTCACTCGGCGACGCTGCAGGGCAACCGTAGCGCCTCGGCTCACGCCGGGATTCGCGCCTCAGGCGCTGCAGGTCAGCTGGCGACGACGAACTCGTCAGCGCCGAAACAGCCGAGCTCACGCCCGAAACCGGAGCGCTTGAAACCTCCGAACGGCAGCTCCGGTCCGTCGGCGACTGCCCCGTTGATGAAGACCATCCCGGCGATCGCGTTTGCGACCCGCTCGGCCTGGGCCTCGTCGTTGGTCATCACGTAGGAATGGTCGAACTGGGTGTCGTTGGCGAGTGCGATCGCCTCCTCCTCGGAGCCGACCTTGTAGACCTGCGCGACCGGGCCGAAGAACTCTTCCTGGCTCGCCTCGCTGCCCCGCTCGATTCCGGTGAGGATCGTCGGTTCGAAGAAGTTGCCGTCGCGCTTGCCGCCGATCACGACCTCGGCACCGTTGTCGACCGCCCGTTTGACCTGGTCCTCGAGCCGGTCGGCGGCGGTCTTCGAGGAAAGCGGGCCGACCGCGGTGGATTCCGCGCTCGGGTCGCCTGGCTCCGCCGCTTCCATCTGCGCCGTCAGCTTGGCGAGGAATTCGTCGTAGTACTCGTCGCTGACGATCAGGCGCTTGGCGGCGTTGCAGGCCTGGCCGGTGTTGCCAAGTCGTGCCGCCGCCGCCGTCTGGGCCACCGAGTCGAGGTCGTCGGTGTCGAGCACGATGAAGGGGTCCGACCCGCCGAGCTCGAGCACGACCTTCTTCAGGTTGCGGCCGGCGATCTCGGCGACCGCGGCGCCGGCGCGCTCGGAGCCCGTGACCGAGACGCCATGCACGCGCGGGTCGGCGATCACCCACTCGATCTGCTCGTTGGTCGCGTAGATGTTCTCGTAGGCGCCCTCGGGGAAGCCGGCCTCGTCGAAGATCCCGGCCATCGCCTCGGCCGATTCGGGGCACTGCGGCGCGTGCTTCAGCAGAATCGGGTTGCCGATCACCAGGTTCGGTCCGGCGAAGCGGGCCACCTGGTAGTAGGGGTAGTTCCAGGGCATGATTCCGAGCAGCGTCCCGTAAGCACTTCGCCGCACCTTCGCGGTCCCGCTCCCCCCGAGCAGCTCGATCGGTTCGTCGGCCATCAGTGACTCTGCGTTGTCGGCGTAGAAGCCGTAGATCGCGCCGCAGAACTGGACCTCACCGACCGCCTGCGCCTTCGGCTTGCCCATCTCGCGGACGATGATGTCGGCGAGCTCGGGAGCGCGTTCCTGGTGCAGTTCGCCGACCTTGCGGATCAGCGCCGCGCGCTCGGCGACGGTGGAGGAGCCTGACCACGATCTGTAGGCGGCGTCGGCGCGGTCGATCGCCGCGCGAAGCTCGTCGTCGGTGATGGTCGGGTACTCCTTGAGCTGCTCCCCGGTGGCGGGATTGACTACGGCGTAATCGCTCATCTTGGTTCCTCGCGGCTGAAGTTTGGTCCCGGCCTAGAAAGGTTTCTGGCCTCTGACTAGAAACGTATCAAATGGGTGTTGGCCGGCGAAAGGGCGCCCTAGGCCGCGGCGCCTATTCGGGACACGCACAAGCGTTTCTCACAATGACCACAAATCGAGGGCAATCGGACCTTCACGTCAGCGCCCCAGAACAGACAAGACCCTCGGAATCCGAGGGTTCTGCATATAGCAGGGGCGGGATTCGAACCCGCGACCTTCGGGTTATGAGCCCGAACCCGGGGCGCCTCGAAGCCGGTCCCCATGTCGGTCTGCCCGCGCTCGCCGCGGAGTCCGGCCCGCCATCCACCGGGTCTCGCGAGCGGGCTATCGCCCGCGGTCGTTCGTCGGCCGGTGCGCGTAGGCAGCCTCCTTGACCGCCTCGTCGGTCTCCAAAGTCGCCCCCAGGGCGCCGCCAATCGTCCCCAGCGCGCTCGAGAGCCAGGCGAGGCGCACGTAGTCCCAGGCGTCCGTGTCTCGCCCGAGCGCTTCCGAGAGAAGGAACGGTTCGATCAGCAGCAGGGCGGCGAGCAGGCTGGCGACGAAGACGAAGAGGTAAAGCGCGGTGACCCCGAATACGACCGTTG
>JAXLTB010000032.1:0-13280 GCA_046330295.1 Solirubrobacterales bacterium
AGCGTCAGCTGCACCGGATGCCGGGAGAGGACGAGGGCGAGGACGCCGGTTTCCACGGCGGTGTCCTGCTGGACGGTGGTGGCTTCCTTGCGGGCGGCGGGATCCGGGCGTGCGGAATCGCACCCGTGGCTACGGTGATCTTGCATGGGAGGTTCTGTCTCCTGTGCCGGCCCCGGGGGTGTTCGCGCACCCGCCGGGGCATTTGTCTGGTTCCGGTCGTCAGGTAAACGGGACGGAAAACTCTCCCCCCTACCCGAAGGGATCGACGCGGCGAGGCCGACCGTCTATACCTAGAGAAGGAGTGCGCAGAAAGCTCCTTCCGCCGACGGAACGAATAGGTTCAAGGAAGAAATGTCGAAGATCGCCAGACGACCGCAGGTAAAACGGGCCTCCGCCAACGACCGCTATGTGATGCCCAACGCGGACAGGGGCGGCTGGGACATCGTCAAAGAGGGTCACCGCCGGGCGACGGGCCACGCGAAGACCAAGCAGGAGGCGATCACCCATGCCCGCCAGGCCGTCCGCAAGGACGGCGGCGGCGAGCTGCGGATCGTCAACCGCGCCGGCAAGCTGACCGACTCGAACACGATCCGCCCGGCGAAGCGCCGCGCCGCCTAGCGCGCGTCGACCCGCAGCTTCGGCGCACCCAGAGGATGGGTGGTCGCGTCGAAGAAGACCAGCTCGTCGACCTCCACGCGCCCGTAGATATCCATCTGCCTGGCGAGGCGTTCACCCTTCGTGCCCTCCGGCAGCATCGAGACGGCCACCGCCCGGTCGGGGCTCTCGCTGAGGGCGGCGGTGATGTGGGCGTCCTCGGCCCCCAAGGCGCTGCCGAAGACCACGGTGTCGAGCTCGTTGCTCTGCAGCTCGTCCAAACAGTGAGCGAGATACTCATTCCCCTCGATCACCTCGAGCTTGTCTTTCGCCGACCCCTCGGTGACGAGCAGCGGGCGAGCGTCGGGGTCGCCCTCGATCGGCTGGCCGAACTGGTCGAGCAGCCTGTCGATCCGTTTGCGGCGCAGCTTGAAGACTTTGCCGTCGCCGGCGACGACGAGGTGGAGGGCGCCGTGAAGGAAGTAGATCGGCACCTCGCCCGCGTTGACTGGCGCCCTAGCCGGATCGAACTCGCAGCGACCCGCCCAGCGGAAGTTGTCGATGAACGGCTCGAAGTATCCGGGGTACGCGATCGCCCAGTAGATCAACAGGTCGTAGTTGGTGGTGAAGACCCACTCGAACTCCGCAATCACATCCCGGATCGCCTGCCGGGTCTCGCCCGGCACTTCGTCGCGGTTGACGTGCACGTTCCGCACCGCCGAGCCGAGCGCGATCTGGATGCTGCGATAGCGCTCATAGAGTGGCGCCGTGTCGAGGCCGGCGACCGAGCAGACGCGAATCGCCGTCAGCAGGTCGCCGAGGGCACGCTCGAAGTTCGGGCTGCGGTCGAAGAGAGCGCGGTCCTTCCTCGTCAGGTCGCCGGCGCTGGCGTGGTCGAAGGCGTCGGGTAGCCGAAGGGCTCCCATATGACGGCTGAGGCCGTTGCCGATCAGCAGCGTTTCCCAGGAGCGGCTGTCGGCCACCTCCTCCCAGGGCCGCAGCGTCCCGTCCGGGAGATCGCTCACCGAGCGGACCGCTCGCTCTACTTGGGTCCTTGGCAGGCGACTCGGAGTGGCGCGGGCCGCGCACCGTGTCGAGTCGATCAGCTTGCCTTTCTTGTTGGCGATCCGCAGCTCGCCGCCGCCCTGGCCTTTGACGATCTCCCGGCCGCGGTCGATCGCCTCGGCCTTCGTACGCGCGTGAGCGCTCGCCCGCTGGTGGTCCTCTTTGACCACGTCCCAGCTGCCGCGCGAGGAGTTCGGGACCACGTAGCGGTCGCTGTCATTTTTCCTGGTCATATGCGCCTTCCCTAAGTATTCGCCCGTTCCCCGAACATTATGGGCCGCGGGGCGGCGCAAACCGACCGCAGTTATGACCTGGGCCGCAGCCGCGGCTAAGGCGACGGCCAGACACGGGAGCGGGCAAGCGCCAGCTCGACGTCCCACTCCCAGGGCGCGGCGTCGTAGCCCTCCATGCCGGCCACCATCGCCTTGCGCAGCTCCCCGCAAAAGGCCCTGACCCCCGAGCTGGCCCAGCCTGGATGCTCGCACGACTGGTACTCGAAGCAGGCGATCGCCTTGCACGCCTCGACCGCGGTCATCACCCGCCCCAGGTCGGTCCATTCGTACTGCTCAGGGACCGGCGTCGGCATCGGCCCCGGCAGCTCGCCGATCAGATCGGGATAGCGGTAGGCGACCGAGGCGATGCACTCTTCCATCAGCACCCGGCCGGCCGCGCTGGCGTTCTCGGCAGCGAGCGGCTCGCGCAGGTCGAGCAGCTCATGCACATAGGGCGGCTGCCAGCCCAGATGCGACCCCCGATGGCGATCGGTCGGGCCATGGATCGCGGCGCTCAGCAGCGCGTCGATGTGGGCGGCGTCGACGACAAAAGCACTCATGCGAGAGACCTCCAAGGGAAGGCCCGCCCCCGGCGGGCGGGCGACCCCGTGCCGGCGCACGGCGAAGCCGTGCCAACATTGGCCGGGGCGACCGCCAGCCGGGGGCGCCGGAGAGCGCGGCGCCGCTAGGAGCCGATCCGCTGGTGCGGATCGAGGGCGCGGGCGGCCTCATCGAGACCGTCGAACCCAAGCCGGTGCCCGGCCCGCTCGGCAAGATCCTGCAACGCCTGCAGGTGGTCATAGAGCAGCCGACGCCGCTCGTAGGTCAACGCGTCCTCGCCGACCTCCAGCAGCCGCGAGTGCAGCTCGGCCGGCTCGCCGCCGATCACGCCGCTGTCGGCGACCAGCACCGTGGCGCTGCGCTCGCCCTCGAGGTAGGCGCTCCGCAGCTCGATGCCGAGCGTCGCCGAGCAGCTGGTGAGGACCAGCACCGAGGCCCCGGCCTCGGTGACGAGGGTCTCGCCGCCCACGGATACCCCGTCAGCGAGTAAGGCGATAGGCAGCGAGGAGGACACCTGGCAACGGTAGCGACGAGCTGGGACGCGGCCCGAGGCAGGGCCTACTCGGTGCCTGGCCCGAGCGAGTCGGACAGGTCCACACCGGGCCAACCGCCGACCGCGGCTCGAACCTCGAAGCGTGCGAACCAGGATTCGGTGAACCAGCCGCCGTCGCGCTGCGCGGCGACCGCCTCTTTGTGGACCCCGGGCTGATAGGCGAAACGGAGAGCGTCCGCGCTCGACCGCCAGAGCGAGAGCGTTCCGGTGTCCAGGGTCCGTGGCCGATCGACGAAGCCTCCCGCCCAGATGTACCCGGGCTGCTCACGGAGCGAGTGGACGACGGCGCGGTCCGCGAGCATGAAGGCGGGCATCGAACGAGGGCGGGTCCGCGAGTGGGTAAGGAGCAGGACGGGCCGGTCGGGGTCCGGTGCTGAGCGGCAGCCAGCGAGCGGATCGCGACCCGCCCAGGTCCCGAAGCTCTGAATCGGGTTCAACGTGAGACTCAGCTGGCGAGGGGACCGGTGCCAACGCGGGAGCGTCGCAGCGCGGAAGCGATCGAGTGCTTCCATGTCGCTCCACAAGGAGAAGTGGAGGACCGTAGTCAATTGAGGCAACGGCAGCGGGACGGTCTGCAGCTTCACCGCGAGCAGTCGGCTCGAAAAGCTCGCCTCCGCGGCGAAGCCCCGACGGGCAGCGCGGACGACTTCCCGCTGAGCGACTCCAAGCGGCAAGCGCGCCATCTCGAGCGAGCCGACCATTGCGCCATTCTATGTCGGGGTGGCTGGTCTGTGACCTAGCGCACTGCGAGTCGAGGGAGTGGAGCGCTCAGCGCACTAGTCGAGGTCGGCGCGGCGCAGGGCGATCCACTCGAACTCGCCGTTGACGAGCGGGACCTCATCGGGGTAGTAGCCCGCCCAGACTTGGCGTTCCCAGGTCTTCCAGCGGTAGCGGGAGGACCTGATCCGCGTCTCTGGCGTCATCCGGGCCAGGCGCGTCAGAAAGGCGTCGCGGCGCTCGCGGTCGCCTAGGGGGAGCAAAGGCCAGTCGCGCGACGAGCGGGAGCCGGTGCCCCCGCCCGTCGTCGTGAACTGATCTCCGCCGCTACCGGGGCTCACGGCTGCGGCGCGAACGCGCCGCCTTGACCTCGGCCTTCAGCAGCTCGACCGCCTCGCGGGCCCCCCGCGAGAACCAGCCGACCCGGTGGCTCCGCGCGATCGCCTTCTCGTCGGCCAGCTCGCCGGCGATCACCGCCTCGGTGAGGATCTCGACCACCTCGCCTTCGCTGCGGGCTTCCTGCACGCGGTTCCAGATGTACTCGTTGCAGGCGTCGCGGCTGGCGTAGGTGATCTTTTCCCGCTTCTCGCCGGACTTCAGCGTTTTGTGCTCAACCTCGCGCAGCTGCGGCAGGGTCAAGCGGATCCCCGCCGCCGCGAGGCCGTCGTGATCGGAGAGCAGGATCGCCGCCAACGCCTTCGCCCGGATGAGGCCGTACTCCTTGCGCCCGGCCGCCCCGCGACGCTCGATCAGCTTGCGACCGACGGCTTCGTTATGCCGCTCCGCGGAGGCTTTGTCGGCCTTCGCTTCCTCCCGGGCTTCGGCCCGCGCTTCTTTCTCCTCGTCCTTGGTCGTCGGCTTGCCGGCCTTCCTGGCCCTCTCGATCCGCCGCTGCTCCTGCTCCTCCGCGGCTTTCACGACGCGCTCGACGTGGCGCTGGGCGAGATCGCCGGCCAGCTCGCGGTCGGTGATGAACATCGTCGTCGTTGACCATTCGCCGTGGTCGACCTCGAACTCGACCAGGCACCCGGCCGCCCTGGCATCGTCGATTTCGGGCTCCTTCAGCCGCGCGTACCTCGGCGGCGCGGCGAGGTAGGGCTGCGCCTTGGCCAACGCCTCCAGCATCTCGGAGCGCTTCGCCTCGTCTTCGATCACCTGCACCAGATCGACGCTGTGGGGCTCGATCATCGTCGGCGGGTCCTCGAACTTGGCCCGAGCGACGGCGTGGAGGACGTCGGCGAAGGAATCGACCAGCTGGTGTGAGTCCACCTCCCCGGCCTGCACCAACATGCAGGCGCAGACCGCGATCCGCGGCGAGACTTTGGCGACCCGCCGCAGGTTGCGCTCGGCGTCGAGCGGCACCGCCCCGCTGGCGAAGAAGGGCAGGCACTCCTCGGGCAGTTTCAGCAGCCGCTTCCGGTCGCCGACGTAGTCCGTCGATTTGCCGATCCTGTCCGCCAGCTTCTTGTTGGTGGTGAGGTTTTCCAGCGCCGCCAAGCGCAGGAACCCCTGGGCCTCCTCGACCGGGTTCAGGTCCGCCCGGATCAGGTTGGCGACCAGCGCCGCCACCAGGGCGTCGTCACCTTCGCGGATCAGGACCGGGACCTGCTTGATCCCCGCCTCTCTGGCCGCCCGCAGCCGCCGCTCACCGTCGACGAGGATGTAGTGGGTGCCGCCGTTGGGCCTCACCGTCAGCGCCTGGGCGATGCCGGTCTGTTCCATGCTGGCGACCAGCTCGCGGTGCTTGTCGGGGTCGAACTCGGTCCTCGGGTTGAAGCCGTCCTCGACTTTGATCTCGTCGATGTCGAGCACGGCCGTGCTGGGTCCGCTCATCGGAGCCTCCTGTTCTGCGCCCACGCCCGATGCGTGAGCCGGTGGCCCCGACCCGCACGCGCAGCGTGCGAAAATAGGGGTCCCGGCGAGCGCAGGAGGCGGGGGGCGTGGGCGCTACAGGAGGCCCGCGGAGCGACCGCGACCGCCGAGCCGCGAAGTGCGGCCCGGCGATCTCAGATGGCGTGGGGACTAGCGGCGCACGGGGGCGCGCTGCTTCCTCGGGCAGTTCTTCGGCCGGACCTTGCCGGCCCGCTTCCTCTGCCCACAGCGGCCCTTCCTCGCCTGCTTCTTCGGCTTCATCGACTCCGGCAGCACCCGCAGCCTGACCGGATCGGAGTCGCCCTCCAGGTAGGGGAAGGAGCCCGCTTCGCGCAGCTGGACCCGCATTTCGTAGACGGTCGGCCGCCGCGTGCGGCGGAACGGGTAGCTCATTTCGTACTGACCGCCGTTGCGGGTCCGGTAGCGGCGGAAGGCGAGCCAGCCCTTGCCGGTCTTGACCTGCAGGACCATCGTCAGGTCGTCGTTGTGGGGGCCGGGTATCTCGCCCGTGAAGAAGGCCGATTCGCCGTTGTAGACGGTGGTCTTCTTCGCCCGCAGGGTCGGCTTGACGATCGTGCGGACCCTGGCGCTGGAGCTGAGCTGGCGGGTGCCGTCGCGGTGAACCGCGATCACTTCGCGCGAGGGGCCGGCCGGGATCGGGAAGCGCAGGCCGCCGCTACCGTCGGTCAGCGCGATGCCGAGGAAGTCACGGCCGCGATCGGTCTCGACCCGGGTGTAGACGCAGACCGGCGAGAGGGCGATCGGCTTCGAGGGCCGCGCAGCGAGCCGGTGAGCGTCGTCCCCTCACCCTGCCGGAGGGTCTGTTCGAGCTGGTTGCCGACCGCTGCGCTGATCAGCGAAGCGCCGCCACCGTCGAGCGCTGGCATTCGTAACCGAGCGGCGCGGGTGACGGGGCGCCGACGTTGCCCTCGGCGTCGCTCAGCCACAGCCGCAGCTGGTAGTTGCCGCCCGAGGCGGGCGAGTCGAGCTCGCCGATCGCCTGGATGTTCTCGCCGGCGACGGTGGTGCGCGGACCGATCACTTTGCCGGAGCCGTCGAGGACATCGTAGTGGGCTGCGTTGATCGGCGCCCCGGCGTCGACGATGTTCTGCCAACGCAGGTCGAAGCCGTCGGCCGCTCGCGGCGTCGTCGGCGAGGTCACCGAGAGCACCTGCGGCGCAGCGGGCGGCGTCGCGTCGTGCGGGATCTGCGCGACCGCGGCCGGGCCAGTGAAACCGACCAGATCCTCGAGCCAGACGCGGAGCCGGTAGTCGCCGGCTTTCACCGGCCCTTCGATCCCCGTGATCGCGGTCGGGTTGGTCGCGGTCAGGACCTGTTTCGGTTTGACGACCTCGCCGGCCGCGTTCACCACCTCGTAGTGGACCTTGGCGATCGGGCTGCCCTGGTTCGGTGGCAGCGCGAACTGCGCCCCGAAGCGGTCGAGGTAGCGGTTCGGGTTGGCGCTGGTGACCACCAGCCCGACCGGCGCCCCAGGCGCCGTGTTGTCGGTGTAGACGGGTCCCTGAACGCAGCTCTCCGAGCCGGTGCCGCCGAGGCCGACCGCCTGTCCGTAGTCCTGAGCGCACGCTTGCAGGGTGTGGACGCCGTCGCTCAGCGTGGCGGTGTCGAGCGCGCCGGAGACCGGCCAGGGACCGCCGACCGGGCAGGGCTGGAAGACCCGCGCGTACTCGCCGTTGGCCTGCGAGGCGTCGAGGTTGCACTGGGCGCGGTGGTCCCAGCGGAAGCGCTCGACCCCGTCGACGCGCACGTAGGTGAAGCGCAGGCCGGAGCCGTTGTCGGCGTGGTTGAAGGTGACCGCCTGCGTCCCGCGCGCCCAGGCGCCGCTCATCAGGGTCGAGCCGTTGGTGAAGCCGACCTGGGCGTTCTGGTCGTCGGCGAGGGTGAAGACCAGGGTGTTGATGTCGGAGGCGTTGAAGTTGCTGCGATCGCAGCCCGCCGGCCGCACGCAGTTGACCTCGAAGGCGAAGCGCCAAAAGTCGGCGTTGCCGCCGGGCCAGAGATGCGGCGCAAAGGTGGAGGTCGTGCCGGCGGGAGCGCCGATTCCCTGACTGAATATCTGGAAACCGTTGTTGGCGAAATCGACCCCCCAGAAGCGA
Source organism: Solirubrobacterales bacterium (assembly GCA_046330295.1). Classification (GTDB taxonomy): domain Bacteria; phylum Actinomycetota; class Thermoleophilia; order Solirubrobacterales; family 70-9; genus VAYN01. The sequence continues at coordinate 7,752 of JAXLTB010000032.1, forward strand.
GCCCGCCAGCCGTCGTTGAAGGCGTTTGGCTGCCGGGTCCAGCCGCCCGCCGTCTTGAAGTGGACGAAGGGCGGCGTGTCCCAGTGGACGAAGCCATAGGCGCCGTTGCCGGCGTTGCCGCCGGCCTGGTTCTCGGCGATCCGCAGGAAGGCGCTGTTGCCGGCCGGGTCGGGCGCCGGCCCGCAGTAGTTCTCGAAGGAGAAGATGCCGCCGGGGTTCTGCGGGCTGGCCGTGTTGGTGCTGACGCCGTAGGCATTCGAGCCGACGTTGCCGGCACAGAGCAGCACCTTGTACTGACCCGGAGGACCGGCATTGGCGGTCGCCGCCGACACCAACGCGACCAGCAGGCAGATCGCGCCGAGGCATAGGGCTACTGGCACCGGCCGCAGGGCCGGAGGATTCATGCGGGGCATACAGCTCTCCTTGTCCTCGCCCCGCGAGCGGAGCGATTTCTGAGCCTTCGGTTCGGGCTTCACACCCCCCAGACGAAGGAGCGGCGCGATGCGATACCCCACGGCGATCCGCGAACCAGATTATTTTCCGAGCGCTCAAACAACCTCGGACACTCAACGCTGCGGAAGCGCCCGCTCATATATCCGCTTAGAAATGACCCGAACGCTAAAGGTCGGGCCTAGATCAGGCGGCGGCGTCAACCGGCCGCAGCGGCGGAAGCGCGACCGTGTCGGGGCGGTCCCAGAGCCGGTAGCCGACGCCCCAGGAGTTGATGATCATCCCGTCCGCGCCGGCGGCCTTCAGTTTCCTGCGCAGCCTGCTCGCATGGCTCTCGAGCGTCCGAGTCTTCGCCGTCCCGGGGTGGCCCCAGATGGTCGACAGCAGCTCTTCCTTGCTGAAAACCCGGTCGGGCTTGGCCGCCAGCACGGCCAGTAGCTGGAATTCTTTGCGCGAGAGTTCCAGTCTGACGTCCTGCACGGTTGCGGTCCTGATTTCCGGCTCGACTACTAGGGGACCGCGGACGAGGGTCTCCCGCTTATCCGGTTCGGCGCTGAAGGCGCCGCTGTCGAGGTCGCCGCGGCAGGCGATGCGCCAGGCCTCCTCGTCCTCTTTGCGCAGGTGCAGCTCCCAGTTGCCGCCCTCGCTCAGCCTCGCCTCGATCTCGCCGGCTGCGGTCTGGATCGAGACCTTCGTGAATCTGCCGGGCCCGACCAAGGTCAGCGGGGCGCCGTGCTCGATTGATGCGTCCATAGTTCCTCCTCGACTCGTTGACGGATGTCGCCGAGCCGCCCGGCAGGGGGCGGAGCGAGCGGAACCCGAGCGCAGCGAGGGCGCGCAGCGAGGCCGGCGGAGCCGGCCTTCGTAGCGAGCGCCGCCCCTGCCAGGCTCATAGCGCCATCCGTCACGGAGGCCGAGGACCTTGAGGCGAGCGCCCACGCGGCTGAGGCCGAACGTGTCGGCTTCGCCCGCCAGGGAGACCTTCCTCACCTTGCTTGCCGGGGTCGGTGACTGAAGCCTGGTCGGCGCCTGTCCCGCGTAAGCAGGCGGCGAGCCGAGGTGGGTCGCGGACTCCTAGACTCCGCTGTATGGGAGACCGGCGAGCATCCCAGCCGCGCCTCCCACGATGAAGCTCGGGGTCCCGAGGCGCGGGGCGCTTGTAGTTCTGTTCGACGGGCTCGTATTGCTCGTCCTCTCGGAGCTGATGAGCGGCTTCGTGCTGGAAGGCGGCTGGGCGGCAATCGGCGCCGCCGTCGCCGTCGGCCTGTTGAATGCGCTGATCTGGCCGGCGCTGGCGCGGCTCACCCTGCCGCTGACCGTGCTCTCGCTGGGGCTGGTCGGGCTCGTCCTCAACGGGCTCCTGGTCGCCCTGGCGATCGACCTCGTGCCGGGGGCGGAAATCGACCTGGTCGGCGGGATCGTGGTGACGATCGCGCTCGCGGCGGCGACCAGCATCGTCTACTCGCTGCTCTCGATCGACGAAGACGACGCCTGGTACCGGAGCGTCGTGCGGCGCCAGATGCGCCGGCGCGAGCACCCGGTCGCGACCGACGTCCCGGGGGTCCTCTTCCTCGAGATCGACGGCCTCGCCCACGACGTCCTGCAGCGGGCGCTGAGCGAGGGCAGCGCCCCCAACCTCGCCGCCTGGGTGCGCTCGGGGTCGCACCGGCTGCGGCGCTGGGAGACCGACTGGTCCTCGCAGACGGGCGCCTGCCAGGCGGGGCTCCTGCACGGCTCCAACGAGGACATGCCGGCCTTCCGCTGGTGGGAGAAGGAGCGGGGCGCGGCGATCGTCACTAACCACCCGCGCGACGCCGAAGAGCTGGAGCGGCGCCACTCCGACGGCCGCGGCCTGCTGCACGCCGGCGGCGCCAGCCGCGCCAACATCCTCTCCGGCGACGCCCCGCACTCGATGCTGACGATGAGCACGGCGCTGCGGCGCCGCCGCCCGATCGGCAAGGACTACGCCGCCTACTTCGCCCGCCCTTACGCGGTCGCCAAGACCCTGGCCCTGGTCGTCGCCGAGATCGCCCGCGAGCGCCGCGCCGCCCGCTCCCAGGTGCGCGACGACGTGCGGCCGCGGATCCACCGCTCGCGCTCCTACGCGCTGATCCGCGCCTGGGCGACGGTCGTCCAGCGCGACCTCCAGGTGGCGGCGGTGGTCGGCGACGTGCTCGCCGGCCGCCCGACCGTCTACACGACCTTCCTCGCCTACGACGAGGTCGCCCACCACTCGGGGATCGAGCGCCACGACGCGCTCGCGGTGCTGCGCGATCTCGACCGCCAGATCGCCCGCATCGCCCGCGCCTGCGAGGACGCGCCGCGGCCTTACCGGCTCGTCGTCCTCTCCGACCACGGCCAGTCGCAGGGCGAAACCTTCCGCGAGCGCTACGGCGAGACGCTCGAGGACGTGGTCCGGGAGGCCTGCGACGGCGAGCGCCTGATCGCCGCCGCCGACGGCGACGACGACGCGCTCGCCTTCCTCAGCGCCGGGCTCACCGAGGTCTCCCGCGACGATACGGCGACCGCCGCCACGGTCCGGGTCGCGACCCGAGGGCGCCGCGCCGACGGCGCCGTCGCGTTGGAGCGCGACGCCCGTGAGGAGGTCGAGGTCGGCCACGGCAAGGAGGTGCCCGAGATCTCGGTGATGGCCTCCGGGTGCCTCGGGCTGGTCAGCTTCCCCGCGAGCCGGGTCGGGTCAGTGTGGAGCGGCTGCGCGAGCTGCACCCCGACCTCCTGCCGGCGCTGACCCGGCACCCGGGCGTCGGCTTCGTGCTCGTCCGCTCGGCGGCCGACGGGGCGCTCGCGATCGGGCCGCGCGGGGTCAACTTCCTCGACGCCGGCCGGGTCGAGGGCGAGGACCCGCTGGCGGCGTTCGGCCCCAACGCCGCCGCCCACCTGCGCCGCACCGACGGCTTCGAGCACTGCGCCGATCTGATGGTCAACAGCGCCTTCTGGCCGCAGTTCGGCGAGGTTGCGGCGTTCGAGGAGTTGGTCGGCTCCCACGGCGGGCTCGGCGGAACCCAGTCTTACCCGTTTGTCCTCCACCCCGAGGATCTCAAGTGGCCCGAGGAGGAGGTGGTCGGCGCCGAAGCCGTCCACCGCGTCTTCCGCCGCTGGTTAACGGCGCTCGGCCACCCCGGCTACGGCAGCGACATCGACTCCCCCGGCGCCAGCACCCGCAGCTCCACCTGAGGCGCCAGCCGCTCCAGCCAGTGCGCGAAGGCGCGCGGCGGGCCGTGCAGTGGCCCCGACCGCAGCCGCTCCAGGTACCACGGGTAGAGCGTGCCCCAGTGGATCGGGACGACGACCCGCGGCGCGATCAGCGCCGCCGCCCGCGCCGCCCGCTCCGGGTTCATGTGGCCGGAGCCGAGGTTCGGGCCCCAGCCCCAGATCGGCAACAGAGCGACGTCAACCCCGCCGAGCTCTGCCATGCCGTCGAAGACGTCGGTGTCGCCGGCGAAGTAGACCCGGCGCGAGCCGTCGATCAGAAATCCGGCTGCCGGCCCGTCGGACCCACGCCGCCTGCCGCCGGCATGGACCGCCTTGGTCGCCGTGACGGTTACGGCGCCGACCCCCGTCGAGTCGCCGGACCCCAGCTCGGTCACCTCGGCGAACCCTCGGCTCGAGAAGAAGTCGCCGGCGCCAGCGGCAACGACCATTGCCGATCCGCGGCCGAGCCGCCTCAGGGAGGGCAGGTCGGCGTGGTCGCGGTGCAGGTGGGAGACCAGTACGGCTTCGAGCCCCTCGCCGACCGTGGCTGCCGGCGGCGGTCCGTGCCGGCGCAGCGGCCCCAGCCGCGAGCGCAAGAAGGGGTCGGTCAACAGCCGGACCCCGTCCAGCTCGACCGCCACGGTCGCGTGACCCACGTAGGTGAGCTCGATGCCCATGTCACCTTCTTATCCGATGGGCCTTCCGTCAGCGGCGTTACCGCGCGGCAAATACGCTTCCGCGGTGGAGCATCAGTCCCTTTCTAGGCGGCTAGTCCGAATCGCCCTCTGGGTCGGCGGCAGCGCGCTCGCGATCTTCGTGCTCGACCAGCTCGGAATCCCGATCGACAACTGGATCGACGAACTGCTCGACAAGCTGGGGGAGATCCCGACCTGGGCGATTGTCGCCGGGATCGTCTTCCAGAGCGCCCAGACGGCACTCGCCGCGCTCGCCTGGTTCGGGATCCTCCGCGCGGCTCCGTTCGGCGCCGGCGTCAGCTTCCGCCTCGTCTTCGCCTCTTACGCGACCGCGGTTGCCCTTAACGGCTTCCTGCCCGCGAACATCGGGACCTGGGTGATGTTGCTGATGTTCACCACCCTGTTTACCGGCTCGACCTTCCCGATGATGCTCTCTGGCATCTTCGTGCAGAAGATTCCCTTCACCGCCTTCAACCTGACGTTGTACCTGTACCTCTTTCTCTCGGTCGCCGGCTCGTTCTCGGTCAAGCTCGGCTTCCTCGACGAACACACCGGCCTGGTGCTGGCGATCCTCGCCGGCGGCATCTTCCTGATCGTGCTGCTGGCCCGGATCTTCTGGGGGCGGCTTGCGGGGCTGCGCGAGCAGGTTGCACAGGGAGGAGCCGTCCTTGGCAAGCCACGCCGGTTCCTGCTCGATGTCGTCCTTCCCTCGCTCGGGAGCTATCTGGCGAGATTGGCGGTCGTCGGCGTTTTTCTCGGCGCCTACGGGATTCCCGTCACCTTCCACAACATCGCGACGGTGACCGCCTCGAACTCGATCTCCAACACGATGTCCGCAACGCCGGGCGGGGTCGGCGTGACCCAGGCGATGAACTCTGTCGCCCTCTCGGGCTCGACCGACTCGGCCACCGCCACCGCTTACTCGATCAGCCAGCAGCTCGTCACCACCGCCTGGAACGTGGTTCTCGCCGTCATCCTCGTCTCCTGGGTGTTCGGCTGGAGCGGAGGCAGGGCGCTCGTTGCCTCCTCCTACGCGGAGGCGAAAGAGAAGAGCCGTGAAATGAAAGAAAAGCGACGTTCGGGTAAATCTCCGTCGTCTCAGATCGGCTGACCGTCTCCTCGCCGATCTCGAGTGTTACGGAGCTTCCGCTTCCAGGCGTGCCTTGACCGC
>JAXLTB010000033.1:0-10609 GCA_046330295.1 Solirubrobacterales bacterium
GTCGGTCGCGAATCGCTGATCTTCATGCAGCACCTGAGCGAGGCGGTAAACCAAAGCCGCCAGGCGGCTCTTGTGTATTCCCTGCAGGCAAGCGTCACCGAGGCCGTTGATGATGAGGCTAGCCTGCGCTCACTCGAGCAGATTGCGGGCCGGATCGACCAGCGGCGGGAGCCGGTTACGGGCGACGAGGTTCTGAGGGTTGTGCAACGGCGGCTGTTCGAGTCCCTGGGGGACGATTCGGTTCGCGCCGCGGTGGCGGAGCGCTACGCAGAACAGTTTCACACCGAGTTGGAGGCAATGGCCGAGACCGACTCCGAGCGCCGCGAGGCGTCGTCGGCGGCGGAGCACCTTCGCGACCGGATCATGCTCGCCTACCCATTCCATCCCGAGCTGATCGACCTGATGAACCACCGCTGGGGAGGCTTGCCGACCTATCAGCGGACGCGCGGTGCGCTGCAGTTCCTCGCCACTGTCGTCCATAGCCTCTGGACGACCGAGGGACGCGGTCGAGCGGGAGCGTTGATCGGTCCAGGAGACGTCGACCTGCGCGATGAGAGGACGCGCGCGGCGTTCTTCGCTCAGGTTGGCGAGGAGAAGCAGTACCGGTCGGTCGCGGAGGCCGATTTCATAAACCCCGATGCCGGTACCCGAAGGGTGGATGCGCGACTTGGCCGCGATTCGCCGGCGCTTGCCCGACTCGAGATCGGGACCAGGGTCGCCACCGCAATCATGCTGATGTCCTTTGGCGCGCGTGAGGGCGAGGAGCGCGGAGCTCTCGAACGCGACGTCATCGAGGCCACGCTCGTCCCCGACCTGGACGGAAACCTCCTGCGCAGCGCACTCAAGGAGCTCCGGGGTGAGGCGCTTCTCTACCTTCACTACACGGGTCGCCGGTATCGCTTCGAGCCGCGACCCAACCTCAACAAGTTAATCGTCTCCGAGCAAGACAAGCTCGACGGCGAGGAGGTTCTGGAGGAGGTCCGGGCTGGGCTGGAGAGGAAGCTGGCCAGTGGGGGGGCCGCGCCGGAGATCGTCATCTGGCCCGGCGCCCCCGAACAGATCAAGGACGAGGTGCAGCGATTCCGCGTTGCCTATCTGCATCCCGAGTGGAGCGAGGCAAGGACTCCGGCCGGTGATTTCATCGCGGGCGGCAACCGCAAGTACAAGAACGGGCTCGCGCTTGCCCTTCCCCGCGAGGCGAGCTTCGACCGCGCACGGCGGGCGACCCGACAGGTGATGGCGATCGATCGCCTGGTCGCCGACAAGAGCCGGCATGGCTTCGACGTGCACCAAGTCGACGAGTTGAAGGAGCGTCGCGCCCAGGCGCAGGGCGATCTGGACGGCGCGCTGCGTGAGTCGTACGGCAAGGTTCTGCTGCCGAAGGGTCTCGACGGGCAGACCGTCGAGTTCGAGCCGGCATCGACCTCTCGACGACGCTCGCCGTCGGTCGCCAGCCGCGACCGCGTGCGCGAGGCGCTCGCGAACTACGTGTTCGACACTCTGCAACCGTCGAAGCTGAGGGCGATCGCGCGGCTCTGAGCGGGAAGCCCCTGCGCCGAGCTGGTGGCGGATGTCTACACCCTTCGGGATACCGCGCCTCTGGTCCCCGGTGGCGATCACCGCCGCCGTTGCGAAAAAGGGTTTCAGACGGCCTGTTCGGTTACTGCGTAGACGTCGAGCTCGACGGCGAGAAGCTAATGGTCCGTGATCCATCGCTGGTTCGATTTCGCACCCGCGTGAGCACCGACCAGGCCTCGGACCAGGCGCGGCCCTGCTCAGCGCGGCGTTTCGCTGGCTCGCGATTCTCGAGGGTGAGGTCCTCCGCCTTCAGGGTGAGATGGAGTCCGAGCCCGCAGCCAAGGCCGAGACGGCGGCGACAAGCGAGACGATGGTGGCGCTGACTTTGGCGAGGCGCTGCCGAGCGCCGTCGAGGTCACGATCAATGCGACCGAGGACGACCTCACACGATCAACACGGCGCTGGCGGGCCTGCGTCGAGGATACGACGCCGGGACAGCGGATGCGGATCCGCGTCGAAGCTGAGCGCAATCGATCGATGGACCGATCGACAAAATCAAATTCCAAAACAGCGTCAGGCAGCACCTCGAGGAGGATGAGGACGTCGAGTTCGAGGAGAACTGGCGGGTCGATGGATTCTGAGCGGATCGCCGGGCAACCGTGCCGCTCGGAACGCGGCGGTTTTCTTGTCTTCGCGACCGATCCGGATGCTGATCTGACTCGCCTGACTGCCGGCGTGTATACGCAACGGAGGAAAGACCCCCGCCCGCGCGATCCGCAGATCAGACCGCTTGAGCCGGGTCGCCGACTCCGCGCGTATCTGGTGACCGGCCGGTATCGCCACGAGCTGGCGAACGCCCGCTGGGTCGCGTAAGGCCCCCGACCCGCATCGGTCCGCTGCGAACGTCGCGTCGCTTCTGCTGCGTGCCGGATGTGGGCCCCTCGCGTCATTGGCCAGTCATCCATCGACATCGACAGAGCCACCCACCAGCTCTACGACCACCAGCCAGGGCCATCGATCCGGCCACCCACTCCCAGAGCACCTGACACAGATACGTCACCCACATCGGTCACCGTAGACCCACCACATGACCACTCCGCAGCCACGACAGCCACCCACCTCACGCACTATCAGTTCGCCTCCGGCGAACTGATCTCGCCACCCGCTCCGACGACCGCTCAGTAGGCGGGTCGCAGCCCGGCGAGCATCGGGAAGTGACGCACGTTCGTGGTCAGCAGCTCCGCCTCCAGGAGGACCGCCGTCGCGGCGATCAGGTAGTCGGCGTCGTCGATGCCGGAGTGGGATCGGCGGTGACGGCGGGCGAGCTCGCCGGCGGCCCGCGCGACCTCCTCGCCGACCGGCACCCAGGAGAGGGTCGAGAAGAACGCCTCCAGCGCCTCGACCTCCCCCGGGCGGACGCCCGCGAGCAACTCGAAGCGGACGACCTCGCTCGCCAGGAGCGGCTCGCCGTCCTCGACCAGACCCGTCAGCAGGTCGACCGCCGGCTCCGATCCGCGCAGGTGGTCGACCGCGACGCTGGTGTCGAGCAGCTTCACCGCACGCCGAGGCGGGCGAGCCGCTCGTTCACGTCGCCGGAGCGGATCTCCTCGACGTATGCGGCGCCGTCGCCGGATCGGCCGCGCCAGGAGCCGGCGCTCGCCCGTAGCGCCCGCAGCCTCTCCTCCGCCGCCTGGCCACCGAAGGTGGCGCGGACGGCGCGGCGGATCAACTCGGATCGCGATGCGCCGGTTTCGCGGACGGCACGATCGAGGAGCGTCAGCTCCTCCTCGCCGAGATAGATCTGGGTCCGACTCATGGTGTCAATGTACATCAGGCGGTGTCGCGATGGGCCATCGCGCGTCGGGCTCGCTGAATCGACCCGATGCAAATCGCGCCCTCCGTTGACAACGGGGGCATGGACTCTCGATGCCACCCGGTGCAACTGCCGCCCCCGTCGGCCAATCGGGGTATGGCGGCCGAGACCCAGCCGGTGCACGCGCCCTGCTCGCGGGTCAATCGGGGCGTGGCGAAAACCCACGACGGATTCCGCGGGTCGCGCGGACGTTCTCGTTGATGCTCTCGATCGGCAAGCTCGGCACGGGCCAGGAGTCCTACTACCTGGAGAAGGTTGCCGAAGGCGCCGAGGACTACTACTCCGGCGAGGGCGAGGCGGAGGGCTACTGGCTCGGCGATGCCGCCCGCGACCTCGGCCTGGAGGGCCAGGTCGAAGGTGAGCAGTTGACGGCGATGCTTACCGGGCGGAACCCCGCCGACGGTCAACCGCTGGGGCTGCGGGCGGTCGGGGGCGGTGGCCCGATCCCCGGGTTCGACCTGACCTTTTCGGTACCGAAGTCGGTCTCCCTGACCTGGGCGCTCGGCGGTCGGCTGGCGGCGGCCGAGGTCGCCGAGGCCCACCGGTCCTCGGTCGCCGCAGCGCTCGACTACATGCAGCGAGCCGCCTGCTGGACCCGCCGCGGCGCCGAGATCGAGTTCGTCCCCGGCAACGGGTTCCTCGCCGCCGCCTACGTCCACCGATCCAGCCGCGCGGGCGATCCCCAGCTCCACACCCACGTCCTCGTCGCCAACGCGACCCAAGGGCCGGACGGCCGCTGGACGCGGCTCTATCACCCGGCGATCTACGACCACGCCAAGACCGCCGGCTACATCTACGGGGCGAACCTGCGGCACGAGCTGACCGAGCGTCTCGGGGTCCGCTGGCAGGAGGTGAGTAACGGCATCGCCGAGATCGAGGGCTTCGACCCCGAGCACCTGCGCGCGTTCTCGACTCGCCGCCAGGAGATCCTCGAGGCTGCCGGCCCGGGCGCCTCCGCGTGCGCCCGCCAAGTCGCGACTCTGGCGACGCGCAGAGCCAAGGAGCGCGACCTGTCCGAGGGGAACCTGCGCGAGCGCTGGTATTCCAGGGCGGAGGAGATCGGCCTCGATCGCGAGGTGATCGGCGCGACCTTCGGCCGCGGGCGCCAGGCGCCGGACGGCAGGGTCTCGATTCCGGCGATCGAGGGCACGGTGACGGCCCACGCCTCCCACTTCGACCGCCGCGACGCGATCCAGGCCGTCGCCCAGAACCTGCCGGCGGGCGCCCCGGCCGCCGAGGTCGAGGAGCTGGCCGACGCCTACCTCGCCGGCGACGGCGTGATCGCGATAGCCGAGAGCGCCAAGGAACTGCGTCGCCTACCACGACGCGGATCTGGGAGCTTGAGCGACGGGCGTTGGCCGACGCGGCGGCGATGGCGGCGGCCGACGACCGCGCCGTCGCCGGCGAGCTGATCGCCGCGAGGTGATCGCCAGGCGCGGCTCGCTGAAGGTCGACCAGCGGGCGATGGTCGAGCGCCTGCTCACCGACGGCGAGGCCTGGCGATCGTCGTCGAGCTGGCTCCGGCCGGGTATGCCGTCCTCGTCGCCGCCGAAGGATGGTCGGCGGCCGGGGTCGAGCTGCGGGTGGCGGCGCCGACCTGGCGGGCCGCGAACGTCCTGCGCTCCGAGGGGCTGTCGACGACCACCAGCGTCGCCCGCCTGCTCGGCGAGCTTGACCGGAAGGTCGCCGCCGGAAGGTCGGCACTCGCGTCCGGCTCGGTCCTCCTGATCGACGAGGCCGGGATGGTCGACTCGGCGACCCTGGCGCGTCTGCTCTACCACGCCGAGGCGGCTGAGGCGAAGCTGGTGCTGGTCGGCGATCCGGCCCAGCTCGGCGAGATCGAGGCGGGCGGTCTCTTCGCCTCGCTCGTCGACCGCTCCGAGCCGATCGTCCTCGACGAAGTGATCCGCCACAGCCACGAGCTCGACCGCGAGGGGGCCCTGCGGATCCGCGAAGGTCGCGGGGGAGAGGCGCTCTCGCTCTACCGGGCCGACGAGCGGGTGGTGATCGCCGAGACCCCGGAGGCGCGCCGTGAGGCGATGGTCGCCGATTGGTGGCGGAGCTACGGCGCGGGCGAGGACGCGCGGATGGTCGCGACGCGCACCGCCGAGGTCGAGCGTTTGAACGCGCTTTCCCGCGAGGTGATGAAGGCCGAAGGTCGGCTCGGGGAGGCCGAGCTCGAGGTGGGGGACGCTCGCTTCGCCGCCGGCGATCAGGTCATCACCCGCGTCAACGACAACCGCGCCGGGATCTACAACCGCGAGCGCTGGCGGGTGGCGGAGGTCGACCCTGTCGCTCAGAGCGTGGTGTTGGACGGAATCGACACCGGCAGGCGGCTGTGTGTCGATTCCGTCTACCTGGGGGCGGTGAACCCGAACGACGGGGCGCCGGCGCTGCAACATGCCTACGCCGCCACCACCTACCAGGCGCAGGGGGCGACCGTGGACCGCGCCTATGTGATGGCCGATCCCTCGATGGACCGCCAGGAGTTCTACGTCGCGGCATCGAGGAGTCGCGAGGAGACGTGGTTCTACGCCACCCCCGAGATCCAGGTCGAGCGCGAGGAGTACGCGCCGCGCTCGCCCCACCTGCGCGAGGGCCTTCAGCACATAGCCGAGGCGGCCGAGCGGAACGGCGCTCAGGTCTCAGCCCATGACGAGGTGATGCGTTCGGCACTCGGGAAGTTGCCGAGCGAGGAGCTGGCGCAGCGGCGCGACGAGCTGCGGGCCGAGGCGGGAGCCGAGGAGGCCGGCCAGCAGTCGCATCGGCATCTCAACGAGCGCCTCGCGGAGACGGAAGCTCGTCTGGAGCGGATCGAGGCCGATCGCCGCGACCTCGGCGAGCCACCAGCGGGCTGGCGGCGACGGGATCAGCGCCAGGTTCACGCCGAAGAGGCCACGCGCCTCGACGCGACCGCCGCGATGTCGCGGGAGGCGGTCGAGAGGATGCGGGCCGAACTCGGAGCCTCGCCGCCGGTCGAGCACCAGGCGCGAGCGGAGTCGGCGGTTATCGACCATCTGCTTGCCGAGCGCGAGCGAGCCGCCCTGGCGGCGGCGCGCGTCTCCCCGCCCGACTACATCGTCGCGGAGCTGGGCGAGCGGCCGGTCGAGGCGTCGAGGCGAGCGACCTGGGATGCGGCGGTGCGAGCTATCGAGGGCTACCGACAACAGCACGACATCCGGGACAGAGACACGGCGCTCGGGGCGGAGCCGAGCGATCGGGCGGCGCGGCGGACGCGCGAGCGGGCAGCCGAGTCGATTAGGCGTGCACAACGACGACTTGAGTTGGAGCGGGTGCAACGGATCGAGAGGACGCGAAGCATGGAGATCGAGCTATGAGTGCAACCAGAGATCGCGGGCCGGCCGCCTTCGAGCGCCCGACCGCCGAAGAGGGCGGCCTCCTCGCGGAGCCGCTGATGACCGCCGCCGAGGCGGCGCGACTACTGCACGTCCCGCGGAGCACGCTCTATGAGTTGGTCCGCTCACGGGCCCTGCCGCACGTGAGGATCGGCAGTCGCGGCATGCGGTTCACCCGCTCGGATCTTGCCCGCTGGGTGACCGAGAATACGTTTCAGTGACGCATGTTGGGCGCGGGACCAGGCACGAGTACTCGGCTGGCGGTTCTCCTGCGGCCGGGTAGGCTCCTCCAAAGCGATGGCAGCCCCTGCGAAAGCCCCCGGTCAGATCACGTCGGTCTTCGTCCGCAACTTCAAGAGCCTCTCTGAGGCCGCGGTGGATTTGCCGCCGTTCTGCGTTCTCGTCGGCCCCAACGGAGTCGGAAAGAGCAACTTCATTGATGCTCTCGCGTTCGTCAAAGACTCGTTGGCGGAGTCGATGGATCTCGCCTTCAAGAAGCGCGGCGGCTTAGATGCAGTTCGACGGCGGTCGGGTGGCCATCCGACCCATCTGGGAATCAGGCTGATCATGACGCTGCCTGATCAAGGAAAGGCCTCCTACGCATTCGAGGTGGCGGCCAAAGCGAGTGGACGCTTTGAAATATCACGTGAGAAATGCACCGTCGAGCCACTGTTTGAAGAGGCGCAGTCCTTTGAGGTCCATTCCGGCGTGTTCAAAACGGAGATTCCTGGCATACGTCCAGCTCTCGCGCCCGATCGCCTCGCACTTTTCGCCGCCTCCTCGATTGAGCCCTACAGATACGTCTTTGACTTTCTGACGAGCATCGAGACCTATTCGATCGTCCCGGATCTCATGCGCAGTCCGCAGCCGCCCGATTCCGGCGATGCCCTCCGCCGCGACGGGTCGAATGCTGCCGCCGTCCTGAAACGGATCAAAGACGCGAACTCGGAGACCTACGAACGTATCTGCAGTCTTCTTGAGAAGACCGTAGAGGGGTTGGTAGGAGTCGACTACAGGGCCATCGCAGGCCAGGACACTTTGGAGTTTCGTCAGGACGTCGGGCAAAAAAATCCTTGGCGGTTCCCCGCGACCAATGTTTCGGACGGCACTCTGCGAATGCTGGGTTTGCTGCTTGCCGTCTACCAAGAGCATCGCCCAGCGCTCATCGCGATCGAGGAGCCGGAGGCCACGGTCCATCCCGGGGCGGCCGAAATCATCACGCAGGTTTTGGTTGACGCTGCACAGGAGCGACAGGTGGTGATCACGACCCACAGCGCCGATCTTCTCGATTTCAAGTACATCCCTGATTCGGCATTGAGAGTCGTCGCCAAGAATCGGAATTCGACGATCATCGGCCCAATGGACGAACACGGACGACAGGCCGTGAAAGAACAGCTCTTCACGCCCGGTGAGCTCCTGCGAAGCCGGGAGATGGACGTCGACCGCAAGGCGGCTGAAGAAGCAACCGAGCAGACGTCCCTCTTTGCCCCGCTAGTCACGAAGGCTGGCTAGGTCTTGGCGACCATCGTTCCTCTCGTGGAGGGGCACGGCGAGGTCAATGCGGCAAGCGTCTTACTCCGACGCCTCGTCCACCGCGAGGAAAGGTTCGATGTCGACATAGCGAGACCATTTCGGGTGAAGCGAAATCGCGTGGTCAAGGCCGAGGAGCTAGAGCGGAGCCTCACGCTGGCGATCCGGGCGCGCGATGCCGATGCCGCGCTTGTTCTGCTCGACGCCGACGATGACTGTCCGGTCGAACTGGCGAGCGATCTCCTCGTTCGCACCGAAGGCGCCGCGTTCCCAAAGGTCTCCGTCGTTGTCGCCTCACGAGAGTTTGAGGCTTGGTTCCTCGCCGCGAAGCGGTCACTTCGGGGAACCTGCAGCATCCGTCCAGATGCTGAGTGTGTCGCCAACGCAGAGGAAATTCGAGACGCGAAGGGGCGACTCACCTCGAATATGGAGGGATCGAGGAGGTATCTAGAGGTCGATGACCAGCCGAGGTTCGCAGCGGTCGTCGACCTGGACCTGGCCGAGGAAAGATCCCGATCCTTCCAGAAGCTCTGCAAAGAGATCCGTGAGATTCTCGCCGCCATATGAACGGCTCTCCAGGCCTCCCGGTGCAAGGCTGGCCCGCCGAAAGTGTGTCCCGCAATTTGTCCCCGACTCCACTGAACTCGGCCGAACAAGAGCAATTTGACTGGACTCGTCAGGCATGAATCAGCAGCAATTCGGCCCACAGAGCCAATTCTCAGTCCGGAAACCGGGGTTCGAATCCCCGTAGCGGTACTCCACGCGCACGGCCTATAGAGCCGCCCCCCGGGGCGGCTTTTTCGTGCCCGGGTGGCACGGGAAGTGGCAAGGGGCTGGACGACGGAGTCGTGGCTGCTCGTCAGCGGCCGAGGAGGGCGCAGACGGCGGTCGTCTGCAGCCGGCGCAGCTGGGCCAGGAGCTTGCCCTTCGGCGCCGGGATGTTGAGGCTGGTGGTGACCGCGCGCCGGCCGTTGGCCGTGGCCGCGGCGAACTGGACGTAGCCGGGGAAGTTGCCGGTGTGGCCGTAGACGGTCCCGCATTTTGTCTGGTAGCGGAATAGCGCCAGGCCGGCGGAGTTGCGGCCGGGCCCGGGCGGGCTCGATTCGCCGCCGGGCCAGAAGCTCATCTGCGCCCGCTGCTGGGCGCGGTCGAAGAACTCGAGGCCGAGGTCGGCGCGGACGAAGGCGTTCAGATCGCGGGGGGTGGAGAGGATCGCGCCCGAGGCCCAGGCGCCCGACGGGCTGAGCATCGTCGAGACGTCCTGCGGCTTCTCGCCGGGAGCGGTGAGGTAGCCGTGGATGAAGGGGCTGGGAATCGCGGGCCTGGTCGGGAACGAGGTCTGGGTCAGGTGGGCAGGGCCGAAGACGATCCTCCTCAGCAGCTGGCGATAGCTTTCGCCGGTGATGGCCTGCGCGATTAGCCCGACGACGATGTTGTCGGTGTTGGAGTACTGGTAGGAGCTGCCGGGGGCGAACTCGAGCGGGTCCTTGCGCACCCAGTCGATGATCTCGGCCGGGGCGACGAAGCCGTGCGGGTCGGTTTCCGCCTGCTTCGCGAACGCCTCCGACTTGGTGTAGTCGGGGAGGCCGCTGGTGTGGTTGAGCATCTGCGCCACGGTCACGGAGCTCCAGGCAGGCGGCAGTTCCGGCAGCAGCTCGCCGATCGTCTGGTCGAGCCGCAGCTTGCCGGCGCGGACCAGGTTGAGGGCGACGGCGCCGGAGAAGGCCTTGGCGACGCTGGCGATCCGCATGTGGTCGTCTGCTCTCGACGCTCCTCTGCGGCGAACATCGGCGCGGCCGGCGCTGAGCGTGGTCAGCTTGCCGTTGCGGTACAGCGTCGCGATCGCCCCGGGCGGTCCGCCGGGCGTGGCGACCAGGCGCTCGAGACCGCGCTGGACGTCGGCGACGGTTGACTTCGCCGCCGCCGCCGGGGCGGCGAACAGCAGGATGGACAGGGCGGCGGCGACGGCGAGATGGCGGCGGCTCATGAGCCGACAATGTTCTCACGCCGGGGCCCCCCTCCCGGAGGGGGCTTGGACCCATCGCAATACCCGCGGCGGCGATCGAAGATCCCGTCTCTGTCCGCTCGCTCGAAAGGTGGTCAAGCGGTGCGCAACCTGGGACCCAAACTGATCGCTCTCGGGTCGATCTCGATCCTCGCCGTGCTGCTCGTGGCCGGGACCGCCAACGCCCGCACCCGCGGCTTCACGATCTACAACTTCAGCAGCACCTCGGTGAAGCTGACCGACCTGATGCCGTTCGGCACCCCGGCGGGCGAGCCGATCTTCGAAGCCGGTTCCGTGCCGCCAAAGGTGGGAATGGTCCTCGACCCG
>JAXLTB010000034.1:0-10018 GCA_046330295.1 Solirubrobacterales bacterium
ACGACGTTGTCGGAGAGGATGCCGGCGAGGACGGTGAAGTAGGGGGCGGCGCCGATCGTCGCGTCGGTGGATTCCGGCGAGCCGACCAGTGAGTTGAAGGCGATCGCGCCCTGGAAGGTGTGGCCGAAGGCCTTGTCGGAGAGCAGGGCGAAGAGGGCGATCACGATCCCGGTCGCGAGCACCGCTCCGAGCATCCCGAGCAGCTGGTTGCGCCCGACTTTCTTGATCTCGCCGCCGATCCCGACCGACTGGATCGCGCCGAGCAGCGGCAGCAGCGGCCAGACCAGGAACTTGACGGTTTCCCAGAGGTCGGAGGAGGAGGTTTCGAAGCCTTCGGCCTTGGCGCTGGCGATGACCTTGTCGTAGTCGAGGCCGGTCAGGCTGTTGAGGTTCGAGTGGAAGTCGCCGCTGCTGCCGAACAACATCACCAGCGCGACCACCAGCATGCCGAGGACCGAGGCGCCGAAGATGACCTTCTGCACGGAGAAGTAGCGGCGCGTCCCGGTGGTCAGGAGTACGCCCGCGAGCAGCAGCACGGCGGTGCCGATCCAGAAGACCCCGGCCGGTTCGGCGACCGATCCGGCCCATTCGACGAACGTCGAGTTGCCGGCGATCGAGCCGACGGTGGCGAAGAACGAGGACAGCCCCACCTTGACGATGAGCGAGGAGGCGAGGGCGGCGTAGTAGAGCAGGATCATCGTCTCCACCACCGAGAAGACGAAGGCGAGCCAGGAGGTCGTCGCCCGCGAGAGCGAGACGTAGACGCCGCCCGAGCGGGGGAAGATCGTCGACCAGAAGTAGAAGGTCGCCGCCGCGGTGATCATCCCCAGAGCCGCCAGCAGGGTCGAGACCCAGATGACCGCGCCGGGATACAGGCTCGGGCCGTAGTACTGGTTGAAGGCGATCGCGATCCCGATCGAGACCAGCCCGACGTTGTAGATGAAGACGTCCCAGGATCCGGCGACGCGGATCAGGCCCGACGCCGACCGGGAGAACGCGCTCGTGGGCGCGTTCGCGGGTACAGAGACATCACTGCTCATGGCCTCTCCTTGCTGTGGCTTAGCAGGTCGTTCCCCCGGCCTGCACGCGAGCATTAAACCCCACGAGATTCGAATGTCAAGCCTCTAATTCGAATCTAAATCGTCTCGATATAGGGGTCCAGGGATCAAATTCGAACGCCATACCCCCCAGCCCGGGGGGCTGCTGCGCGGAGCAGGCGACCGCCGCTCGCTGCCTCGAGCGCCGCGGCGACCGCGGCGGCGGCGCGTTCGACGCCGGCGCGGTCGACGTCGAGGTGGGTGACGGCGCGGACGAAGGGCCCGACCTGGCTCATTTCGACCCCGTGCGCGGGCAGGGCGGCGAGGAGGCCGGCGGCGTCCTCGCCCCGGAAGAGACGATGTTCGTCTCGACCGGCGCCGGCTCGATCGACCCCTCGATCGCCGCCAGCGCCGCGGCCAGGACCCGCGCGTTGGCGTGGTCCTCGGCCAGCCGCTCGACGTTGTGGTCGAGGGCGTAGAGGGGCGCCGGCGGCGATGATCCCCGACTGGCGTATCCGCGCCGCCGAGCATCTGCTTGTAGCGCCAGGCCTCCTCGATCAGCTCGGCCGAGCCGACCAGGCAGGCGCCGACCGGCGCCCCGAGGCCCTTGCTGAAGTCGACCCAGGCGGTGTCGAAGCCGGCCGCGTAGGCGGCGGCGCTGGCGCCTGAGGCGGTGGTCGCGTTGAACAGCCGGGCACCGTCGAGGTGGGTCCGCAGCCCGTGCTCGGCGGCGAGCGCCAGCACCTCCTCGATCCGCGCCAGCGGCAGACGCGGCCGCCGGTGACGTTGGTCGTCTGCTCGACCGAGACCAGGCGCGAGCGCGGCTGGTGGCGGTCGGTCGGGTCGCGCAGCACCGCCGCCAGCGCCGCCGCCTCGAAGATGCCGCCGTCGCCGTCGAGGTAGGCGACTTGCGCCCCGACAGCGCCGCCACCCGCCCGCCTCGGCGATCACCGGGTGCGCGTAGCGGTGCAGGTACATCTCGTCGCCGCCCGGCCGGATGTGGAGCCGCACCGCGATCTGGTTGCACATCGTCCCCGAGGGCAGGAACAGGCCCGCCTCGTGCTGACAGCGCCGCCACCCGCTCCTGCAACTCGTTCACCGTCGGGTCGAGCCGGCGCTGCTCGTCCCCCACCACGGCCGCCGCCATCGCCGCCCGCATCCCTCGCTGGGCCGGGTCTGCGTATCGGGTAGAGGTTGACCGTCGCCGCGCCCACCCGCGCCGGGCTACCGACACGTCTCCGAGCCCCGCGGCGCGCTCCGCGCAGCCTACGACCTCATGACCTTTGTCGCCCACAGGGCAACAAAGGTCATGAGTCCTACTCGAGCGCTGAACCGGGGTCAGGCAGGCGCCAGCGGTGCCGCTGGCGCTGGTGCCTGGCGGTGATCGCGCAGACCTTGCTCTCGAAGTCGTCCGGCCGTCGGCGCGTCAGCCCGCCTCGGTGAGTAGATGCTCCTTACGTCGGCGCGGTGGTCGGGCCCGAGGCCGCCGCCTCGACGAGCGCCGCGATCACCTTGCTGCGCGGGTCCTCCTCGGGGTGCCAGACGGCGGCAGCGCGGGCGCGCTTCCCGGCAGCTCGATCGCCTCGACTATGCCGTCCTCCTCGGCGTGGCCGCCGACCACCAGGCCCTCGCCGAGCTCGGCGACCCCCTGGTGGTGGTGGGAGAAGACGTAGCGCCTCGGCCCCGGCGGCGGCGCAGGCCAGCGAGCCGGACTCGAGCGCACGCGGTCGCCGCTGAAGCTGGGGACTCGCCGGTGCGCTTCGCTGCCCAGCGACTCCGGCAGGTGCTGGTCGAGCGTCCCGCCCAGCGCCGCGTTCAGTAGCTGCATGCCGCGACAGATCCCCAGCAGCGGCAGGTCGCGCGCCAGCGCCCGCCGCGCCAGCGCCAGCTCGAAGGCGTCGCGCTCGGGCCGGGTGCCGCGCGTCTCCGCATGCGGCTCGGCCCTCGTCGGCTGGGTCGATGTCGGCGCCGCCAGCCAGCAGCAGCCCGTCGAGCCGGTCGAGCAGCAGGTCGGGGTCGGCGACCACAGCCGGATCGGGCGGCAGGATCAGCGCCACCCCGCCGGCCGCGCACGGCGCTGGCGTAGGCGCGCGGCGCCAGCGCCACCTCGTAGTCGTCCAGGCCCCCAGGAGGCGTGCTCGATCGCGCCGCAGATGCCGATGGCAGGATGGCGCCCCATCAATGTTCGACCCCGAATCGAGCTGAGCTCGACCGGTGCGGGGGTGGCTTTCATGGACGGCACGGTACCGGCCGCCGCACCGAGCGGCGGCAAGACGCCCCGCACCGCCGGCACCCTCGGTGCGCTGACGTAGGCGGCACCGTCGACGCCGCCGGCTCAGGCTCCTTTCGACTCGAGGTAGAGCATCGCCGCTGCGCGGACCAGGCTGGAATCGTCCGGTCCTCCGCTTCGGCCTGCGCACTCGCAGGCGGTTCGATTCGTCGTCGAAGACCCGGATCTCGATCGTCCCCCAGGTTTTCGAGGTCCCCTGACAGAGGTCGCGTGATGAACACCCGCTTCGCCTTCGAGAGGTCGTAGCCCCGCTCGGCCTCTGCGGCGAAGCGCCTCGATCACCTCGGGCGTCAGCTCATCGCCCTGCTTCATCCTCGGGTAGCGCTTCTTCCTCGTCACTGCCACCGTTTCGCCTCCTCGTAGTCCAGCCGGTAGCGATCCCGCAGCTTCATCGCATGTATCACCAGCAGCTCGTCCTCGTCGTAGTCCACCGCCATCACCTCGAGCGGCCTGCCCTCGCTCGTCGTCGCCGACGAAGACGAGCCGCGAACTGGTTCCCGCCGGGGCGCCGGCGGCGCCGGCTCCGGCGGTGAACTCGGTCGGCACCGCGCCATGACGAAGCGCATGCTCTGACGCGGAATTCGGTGCCTGCCCGCCGAGCGTGCCCAGCGGACCGTCTGCTCTCAGACAAAACATCGCGACGGACGAATCTAGCAGCACGGTCAGGCTCCAGCACCAACCGCAACAGCCACTGCAGGATGAGCTGTTCGTAGCGTCCGTCGTCGTCCGCCGTCAGCTTCTCGTCCCAGAGATAGACGAGCACGCCCGCCATGGTCCAGGTGCAGGTAGCGGCGCGTTTCCCAGTGCTTGTAGGCGTGCAGCCGAAGGCCGCCCTCCAGCTCGATCTCCCCCATCCAATGAACTTATCGACGTGCTCCGGCGCCAGTTTCACCAGGGGTCCCCAGTCCGGGCGCTCGCGATCCCAGGTCATCCGCCCTTTCCTCGGCCGCATCAGGTGCATGCCCAGACCTTTCCGAGGAGGGATTGACAGAACAAGACATGGGCGAGCCAACTCTGGGCCAACTCTGTGTCCAAGATCCGCGCGTGCTCGGCCGCCGCCTCTAGCTGCTCGTCACCTCGTCGCCGCTGCGGCGCTGGCGCTGCTCACCGCGCCGGCCTCGGCTCGCTGGTTCGGCAGCACGATGAAGGGCGGCGCCAACGCCACCTACGGCTGCGAGTCGGCGGCGATCCTCGGCGCGCTCGGCGGCGTCGAACTGGCGCCGACCGGGCAGCGCAGCTGCACCTACCGCCACAGCGGCTACTTCAACCTGCTGCAGCCGACGGCGCTGGTCGGCAACGGCCGGATCAAGCGGATCCAGGTCAAGGTGGGAGCGCGGCCGGCGAAGCTGCAGCTGACGATCCTCACCGGCTCCAGCCGCGTCAACACCTTCACCGGCGAAGACCTGCCTGGGACCCACCTGCTGCACCGCCCGCTACGTCGGTCCCGCCTTCCGGCCGAAGGCGAACACGGTGACGACCGTGAAGGTGAACGTCCCGGTCCACGACGTCCGCGGCAAGGCGATCCAGAACCGGATCCATTCGACCGACGACATCGTCGCGATCAGCGCCGTCAGTTCGAGGACGCTGCCGCTCCACGTGACCAACGCGCTGGGCGGCTACGAAACCGGGACACCGCTGCTGACCGGCTGCTGGCCGCTGACCAAGGTCGGCGACCCGCGCGTCGACGGCTACACCCTGTCGGGCATCGACCTGCTCTTACGCTGGGACTTCCGCCCCGCCCGCTGAGCCCCGGCCGGCGCGCCGTGGCTTCCCGCCCGGACCACGGCAGGCGCGGGGTACAGTCACCCGATACGACGAGAGGAGCCACGATGGCCGAATGCACCCATCTCGATCAGGTCCGGATCACCCAGCTGCCCGACTCGGTCGCCGGCTGCGAGGACTGCCTCGCCGAGGGCAGCGGCTGGCTGCACCTGCGGATCTGCCTCGGCTGCGGCAAGGTCGGCTGCTGCGACGACTCGCCCAACCGCCACGCCCGCGCCCACGCCGCCGAGTCCGGCCACCCGATCATCCGCTCGATCGAGCCCGGAGAAGAGTGGTCCTGGTGCTTCATCGACCAGATCGGGATGATCCTCCCCGAGGTCAAGGGCGAACCCCAGATCCCACCCTCCCCGCTCGGCGGCTGAGGCGGCCGGCCGGAAATCCGCGCTCCCCGTCAGTTGCTGGCGGCCAGATCACGAGGAACACCACCCAGCCGACCAAGGCCAGGTAGTAGGCACCGAAGATGTCCCGTGGTCTTCTCTCGGGACCTCTGGCAATGCTCGTCGAGCCGCCGGTCCACCTCCCGGATCTTTCCTTCCAGCAGCGAACGTTCTTCCCAGCGGCTGTCGCGAAGCCTGGCCAGCTCGGCCTCCATCCTCCGCATCTCTCTCCGATCGAACTCGTCCATGGACCGAGTGTTGCAGACAAAAGGTTGAGGCAAAGATTAGGCAAATGACAATTCTTTGTGTCATTCCAGCGCGACAGGCCTCGACGACCATCTCGAGCGGACTTCCCCCCGCTCCGCCCACCAGAGAAGTCACTGCAGGGATCTCCTTCAGGGCCACCAACAGGTCGGTCAGGACGAGGCCGCAGGGCGAAGCGGCTCGATGACGAGCCGCTGCCTGCCGCGTCGGGCTCTCCGATGAACGTCGGTGGTTCGGCCAGGGAGCGAGACGGCCGTCGGCGCCCCTCGCCCCCGACGGCCGCCGAGCGTCGAGCGGAAGCGCGAGGTTCGCGCCTCCGACGCGCGTCAGGGCCCCACTCGGACGACGACCCCGGGCAGCTCGAGGAAGGTCTCGCCGCCGCGCCTACCTGGCAACCAGCCCCAGCGAGACGACATCGTCATCGAAGACCGCGTTGATCTCCACGTGGCCCCCAAGGCATCGACGTAGTCGACGAGAGTGCTCAGGTAGAGATTGTCGCTGCGCTCGATGCGCGAGACGTTCGCTTGGGTCATTCCGAGGGTCCCGGCCAACTCGACCTGGGTCTTACCCACTCTTTCGCGGAGCTCCGCGAGACGCACAGCGGCGATGATCGCCCGCTTGCGAGCATCGATCTCCTCCGCCGCGCCAGGTCGCCTACGAACCTCGTCGCTTAGTTCGCTGAAGGGTCTTCCTCTTGGATCTCGGCGACTGAAGCCCGACACCCTCCCCCATAGCTGCTGCTTCTGAAATATGGCAAATTGCTGCACTAGTGGAGAAACCTTTTGTATGCGCAAACTAGCTTAATGTAGTAAGATCTCTTCCGGTTAACACCTCAGGGTAGGGGAAGCGCTTGGTCGCCCAGAGGTGACAGGAACCAGTGACCTCACTGAATCGATGCCGAACGAAAAGCGCACCACGTACTCGGAGACCGAAGTCCGAGCGATCATAGCTGCCCGGCTTGAGGGTATGCGGCGGGAGATCGAGGAGGCGATTCTGCGGGAGCTCACTGCTTCCCTGGATGAGCGCGAAGCCAACGATCCGGAGTACAGCCTCGGCCTGCACCTCGCGGTTCCGGCAGGTGTGTCCTACGGCATCGCTGCAATTCGCCTCGACGACGGTGAAATTCACCCCATACCGACCGAGCTGCTGAGCCAGGCGCGAACCGCAGCCAGGCAGCGAGTCCCGATCGGCGCCGTGATCCAGAGGTACATAGCCGCCCAGTCCATATTCGACCGGATAGTCCTTGACGAGGCCAGAACGGACACAGGCCTCAATGATTCCGCCGGCCTTCTGACGACGTCGGCCTCACTCGCATTTCAGGCTCTGATCGCCGCCGTAGGAAGCGAATATGCACGCGCCGTGCAGTCGAAGCCATCGACACGCCTCGCGGCACGTGCCGCCCGGGTGGAACGCTTGCTCGACGGGGAGCGCGCGCGAACCGACGACCTCGAATACGACTTTTCTGTCACTCATATCGCGGCAGTAGCAGAAGGATCGGAGGCGCTGGGCTACTTGCGTCATCTCGCGAGCGCGTTGGACGGCCGGCTGCTGACCGCTCAGCCGTGCGACGACATAATCTGGGCTTGGATCGGGCTGCGCCAGCCCCCTACGCGCAACCGGTTTCTAAAGGTAGCCGACGATCTGTGCGCGGTCGATTCGTTCTGTGGCTTCGGCGAACTAAGCGATGGGATGGGGGGTTGGCGGCGAACTCATGAGCAGGCTCGCGCGGCATTCGCGCACGTCGCCTGGCAACCGGGAAAGTCAGTGCACTACGCCGACATCGCCATTGCCCACTCGGTGCTCCAGGACCATCTCCTCGGCTCCTGGCTGTACCACGTCTATCTTGCTCCGCTCGAGGCCCAGCCGGACCGCGGCGCGACGCATCGGAGTACCCTCACGGCCTACTTCGAGGCCGACCGAAATGCCGCTTCGGCTGCTGAGCGACTCGGTGTCAATAGGCGAACAATCTCGAACAGGCTGAAAGCCGTGGAGAGCCAGATCGGGCGCCCAATCACGGACATGGCGCTAGAGCTTCAGATTGCCCTGAGCCTGGCAGAAGCGACCCAAGGCTAAGGCACAGTAATCCGCCAGACTGTCGGCTACCGATCCAGCTCATGAGGGAGGATGGGGACTCGGGCTCGCAAGGCGTAGGCATCATGCGCGCACCCGCACAGTCCCCGTTCGCGGGCCGACCTTCAACCGCGCCTCCCTGACCTGATCGAGGATGCCCACTACCCGGAAGAATGCCCTGTGCCCGGGCTGGCTACAGCGTCCTCATCAAGGTCGCGGTCGCGATCGAGCGCGCCACCCGGCTCGCCACGCAACTGAACACCGATCATCGGAAGGTCGCTCCCCCTTCGTCGCGGAGAACGGCGGAGAGTCGACACTTTCCCGTCTGGTGATGCCATGTCCGGCGACATGATTTCGTTCTCCCTCCGATGCTTTCTCGACAAAGGGGGACCACAATGGATGTTCAGCCCCGGCTTGCACGACGTTATAGTCGCCTTGTCGCGCACAGACGCCGCAGAGCAGTCACTAGTCTCGCTCTCGCCACCGCGTCGCTGGCGCCCAGTCCGGTGGCCGCATCGGTGGGGTACAACCAGTTTTGTTAAAGAGAAAATCCTGCCAGGCGGCGTTGGGACCACGTGTGATTCGCTCAATCACAACGGCATAGTGGGATACGTCACCGAAGTGGCAGGAAGCGGCTACGATCACTCCGTGTGCAGGCCTGGGTACGCTGCCTTCAGCGAAGGCACCAAGATGCTCAGCGGGGCCGAATCAGGGCGTCTACAACAAAACCCCCACCTGCCATCTATCCCAGCTATGGGATTATCGGGAACAACGCCGCCGGAACGAACAAAGTTTACGGTGCGGTAATTCTCTGCGCAGCCTCAAAAAGGCCGTTAGCCTACTAAGGCCGTTACCTCCATTCTGAACTGGCTGACGGGTCGCCCCATGGGGCACCCTGCTCAGCTCGGCGGGGTGCCGTTACTACCATGATCTTAACGCCGACCTTGGCCGTGACTTTCGCAAAATGGGGTTAGTCGGCTCCATGGCAGTGGCTGTGATGTGTTTGGT
Source organism: Solirubrobacterales bacterium (assembly GCA_046330295.1). Lineage (GTDB taxonomy): Bacteria > Actinomycetota > Thermoleophilia > Solirubrobacterales > 70-9 > VAYN01. Next base: position 8,829 of record JAXLTB010000034.1, read on the forward strand.
GCTCGTTTCAATCTTGGCATCACCCGAGAAGACATCGCTACGTCGCACCCCCATCCTCCAGCAATACATCCCGGCAACTCTTCCCGTTTCATGGGAGAGGCAACTTGCCCCACAGGGTCGCAGGCAACGACGGCGGGCTCCTGTTTCGGAGTTGCTCTCCCCCTTAGCTAGCGGGGTTGAGATGCCTATGCCAAAAGCGAGCCGACTCCGAGCCGAACGACATACTCCCGGAATCGACGAGTTGAGCTTACCCTTCCATGAAGCGCGGCGGTTTCGGCTGCAGAGCGGTGAAAATCTTTGGCTGGTTGATAACGCAGTGGTCGCGTGTCTCTTTAAAGCCGGAGATGCCGCGTTCGCATGTAATACGGCCGTGAGCGTGGCTCGCGAAGGTATCTTCCTTGGAACTTTCCAGCTATCTGGATGGCCGCGCCCACATCCCGTTCGCTACGAACTCATGGGCCTGGCGCCGGCTGGGGTCGGCTTTCAGCGCGGAGTGGTAAATGGGGTGGAACTTATACTTCCGGTTAAGGGTGGCACCTACGAGTATCGCGGTAAGTTTCCCCTTCACGTAATGCCAGTCCCCAGGTCGACGTGATTTCCGATCCTCCAAAGGTTCCGTGGTTGGAGAGGCGCCTGATCTGACCTGAAGCGCCTGCAGGCGAGCGGCTGTTGAGCAGGTCACGCCGGCTCGCGAACTGCGCGGACCGCGGACCGCGCAGCGGGTGGACAGGACACGCGAATAGCGGCATCGAAGGGTAACGCGCTGCCGTCACCGCCGAGAGGCCGCTGGCTGTCAGAGAACAGCGGCCCGAGGAGGGACGAATTCGCCACGACAGCATTCGACAGGCTCCTGAGGCTTCAAGGAACATCGCTCGCCATAGGTGCAGGGCAAGGGCGCTAGTCCAGGAGCGCTCCACCCGGCGCTGGCGCGAACGACATGGCTACCGACCTACGTCGCCGACCACGTCGGCGACGGCGCGGGCTCTACCACCACGTCGACCCCCTCGCGGCCGCCGCCTACCCGAGGGCTGGCTCGCCTGGGCGCAGCGCCCGAAGCTGAAGCCCTTCGTTAAGCTCGCCCGCGCGATCCGCGAGCATCGCCACGGCGTGATTGCGGCGGTGACGCTGGGGCTCTCGAACGGCTGCTCGAGGGCCTTTACTTCAAGGTCAGGTTGATCAGCCACCGCTCC
>JAXLTB010000035.1:0-9811 GCA_046330295.1 Solirubrobacterales bacterium
GAGGACTCGATCATCCGCCTGGCGCAGAAGTCGCGCGCCACCGGAATCCACCTGGTGCTGGCGACGCAGCGCCCCTCGACCGACATCATCACCGGCACGATCAAGGTCAACATCCCGTCCCGGATCGCCTTTGCCGTCTCCTCCCAGACCGACTCGCGGGTCATCCTCGATCAGGGCGGGGCGGAGGCGCTGCTCGGCCAGGGTGACATGCTCTTCCGCGGCGCCGGGAGCTCGAAGCTGCAGCGCGTTCAGGGCGCCTTCATCACCGAGGACGAGATTGCCCGCATCACCAACCACTGGGCCAAGCAGGGCGAGCCCGAATTCGAGGCGGAGCTGCTGGAGAGCCCCGAGGAGGTGACCGAAAGCCACGACGGAGACTTCGACCCCGACAGCGACGACCTCCTGGACGAGGCGATCCGCCTGGTCGTCCAGACCGAGACCGCATCTGTCTCGATGATCCAGCGCCGGCTGCGGGTCGGCTACACGCGCGCCGGGCGCCTGATCGACATGCTCGAGCGGCGCGGTGTCATCTCCGGCTACGAGGGGTCCAAACCGCGCCAGGTGCTGATCACGCAGGCCGACCTGAACCGGGTCCTCTCGCCCGCGAGCCAGAGCTCGGCGTCCCAGCAGGTCGCGGTCCAGACCGACCCGGACGCATAGGCGGGAACTTTCACCCGCTTTTCCCGGCTGGGGCCACAATAGGTGCATGGACGGTGGCGTCGGAAGGACCCTGAGAGAGGCGCGAACGAGACGCAAGATCGACCTGGCCGAGGTCGAAGCGTCGACCAAGATCCGCGCCCGCTACCTGCGGGCGATCGAGAACGAGGAATGGGATCAGCTGCCGGGCGACGCCTACGCCCGTGGATTCATCCGCACCTACGCCGACTATCTCGGACTCGACGGCGGGCGACTCGTGGAGGAGCGCCGCCGGCTCAGCGGCGAGGGCCGCCCCGGGGAGCGGCTCCCTCGGGTCGAGCCACTGCCTCAGGCGGCCGGTTCGCGCCGTCGCATGCGGCGCTCGCCGGGCCTCCTCACCGCGCTCCTCGCCGGCCTGCTGGTCGCGATCCTGGTGGTCGTCGGGCTGATCAGCGGAGGCGAAAGCAGTCCGACCCCCACCTCCAAGCGCCACGCCAGCCGCGACCGCGGTCACGGCGCTCCGGCGAAGACTGTGCCGAGCGCGCCGCGCGGGGTCTCGCTGCGGCTCACGACAAGCGCCGAAGTATGGGTCTGCCTGCTCGACGGCAAGGGAAAGCCGCTGATCGACGGGCAGGTGCTCAGCTCGGGATCCGTCGAGGGCCCGTTCCGGTCCGGTAGCTTCACGGTCTCGTTCGGCAACGGCGAGGTGACGATGACGGTGGACGGACAGCAGGCGAGCATCCCGGAAACTTCCAGCCCGATCGGATTCGCGATCGATCGCGGCGGCGCGATGCGCGAACTGTCCGAAGGCGAACGGCCGACCTGCACGTGATCCGAGCCGGCATCCTGGTCACCGGGACGGAGGTCCTCACCGGTCGGATCTCCGACAGCAACGGTCCCTGGGTCTCCGAACGGCTGGCCGAGCATGGGGTGGAGGTGGCTCACATCCTCGTCGTCGGCGATCGGCCCGCCGACCTGGAGGCGGCCCTCGGGTTCATGGCCGCGGAGGGCATGGACCTGATCGTCACCAGCGGGGGTCTCGGTCCGACCGCCGACGACCTCACCGCCGAGGTGGTCGCCCGTTTCGCCGGTCGCGAGCTCGTCCTCGACGAGGAGATGCTGGAGAAGATCGCCGAGATCCTGCGGCGCTTCGCGCGGCGCTTCCGCGTCGACGAAGCCGCTGTCCTGGAGGCCAATCGCAAGCAGGCGATGGTCCCCGAGGGGGCGGTGGCGCTGGATCCGGTGGGAACCGCGCCCGGCCTCGTCGTGCCCGCGGCAGAGCGGGTCGTGATCGTTCTTCCCGGACCGCCGCAAGAGCTGCGGCCGATGTGGCCGGTTGCGCTCGAGACCGAGCCGGTGCGGCAGATTCTCTCCCGCGCGACCCCGCTACGCGCCTACACGATGCGGATGTTCGGGGTCCCCGAGTCGGAAATCGCCAAGAGCCTGCGCGAGATCGAGTCTGAGGGGGTCGACCTCCCCGCAGTCGAGATCACGACCTGCCTGCGCCGCGGCGAGATCGAGATCGACGTCCGCTACCGCGACGAGGCCACGGCCACCGCCGATCAGGTCCGGGAGGGCCTGGTCCAGCGCCATCGCCGCGAGACCTTCAGCCTCGATGGCGAGACGATCGACTCCCAGGTCGCCAAGCTGCTGAGGGGCCACCGGCTGGGCCTGGCCGAGTCCTGCAGCGGCGGCCTGCTGGCGGCGCGGATCACCGATCTCGCCGGGGCCTCGGAGTACATGGCCGGCAGCGTCGTCGCCTACGCGAACGAGGCCAAGGCGGAGCTGCTGGGGGTCGACCCGGCGCTGATCGAGCAAAAGGGCGCGGTCTCCGAGGAGGTGGCCGAGGCGATGTCGGTCGGGGCGCTGGCGCGCTTCGGCGCCGACGTGGCGGTCTCGATTACCGGCATCGCGGGGCCCGGAGGGGGCAGCGAGGAGAAGCCGGTCGGCTACGTCTGCTTCAACGCCCGCCTCTCCGATGGAACGGTGATCGCCCGCGATCCGATCATTCCCGGCAATCGCTCCGACATCCGCGAACGCTCGGCCCTGGTGGGAATGCACCTCCTGCGAACCCTGCTGAGCGGCGCCGAGTCGGCGCTCTAGTTCCGACCCTGTGGCGCAGAGCCGGACGCGAGGCTCGACGCTTCCACGAAGATCTCGCGTTGTGCCGTGCGCAGCGGCGCCGTAGCGTGGCCCCTATGGCCAAGGAGCGACTGAAGAGCCCTCGGGCCCGGCTGTTCGTGGGGGTGGACCTTCCCGACGCGGTCCGGGCGGGGATCGATACCTGGGGGGAGAGGGCGCTTGCCGACCCGGCGCTGCGCCGGGTTCCTCGGCAGGCGCTGCACGTCACCCTCGCCTTCCTCGGCTACCGGCCGCTGAAGGAGATCGAGCGGATCGCCGCCGTGGTGGCGGAGGCACTGGCGCCTGCCCCCTCGATCGAGCTGCTCGACCCGGTGCCGCGGCCGCCGCGGCGGCCGCGGCTCTTCGCCCTTCCGGCGTGCTCCGAGGGCGTTGAGGAGCTCCAGGGCGCCCTCCAGGACCGCCTGGTGGCGGCGCGGTTCTACGAGCCGGAGAAACGCGCCTTCTGGCCGCACGTGACCGTCGCCAGGGTGCGCCCGGAGGCTCGAGGATCGCCGCGACCGATGGTCGTCGCGAAGCCTCCGGGGTCGCTGCCGGCGGCGCTCTCCAAGTCTTTCCGTGGCGTCCGGATGACGCTCTACCGTTCTGAACTCCAGCCAACGGGCGCGCGCTACGTGCCCCTGGCCCAAGTCGAGCTGCCCGGAGCAGGGCGGCAGTGAGGTGATCGAGATGGCGGATAAGAAGGTGAACTTGAAAGACGCTTCGGCCAAGGAGGCAAAGGCGAAGGACGCGGCACTCGAGGCGGCGGTTTCGCAGATCGAGCGCGACTTCGGCCAAGGATCCTTGATGCGCCTCGGAGACAAGGGCACGGTCAAGGTCGATGCGATTCCGACCGGGGCGCTGGCGCTCGACCTGGCGCTCGGCATCGGCGGCGTGCCGCGCGGGCGGATCGTCGAGATCTTCGGCCCGGAGTCGTCGGGAAAGACGACACTGGTCAACCACATCATCGCCCAGGCCCAGGTGCTCGGGGGCGTATGCGCATTCATCGACACCGAGCACGCGATCGACCCGGTCTACTCGCGGGCGATCGGCGTCGACACCGACGAGCTGCTGGTCTCCCAGCCCGACTACGGCGAGCAGGCGCTGCAGATCGCCGATCGCCTGATCGCCTCCGGCGCGATCGACGTGGTCGCGATCGACTCGGTAGCGGCGCTGACCCCGAAAGCCGAGCTCGACGGCCAGATCGGCGACCAGACGGTTGGCCTCCAGGCGCGCCTGATGTCGCAGGCGCTGCGCAAACTGGCCGGGAACCTCAACCGGACCAAGACCGTCTGCCTCTTCACCAACCAGATCCGCGAAAAGATCGGGGTCCAGTTCGGCTCGCCGGAGACGCAGCCGGGCGGGCGGGCGCTGAAGTTCTACGCGTCGCAGCGACTCGACATCCGCCGCATCGAGACCCTCAAGGAGGGGACCGAGGCGGTCGGCAACCGGGTCCGCGTCAAAGTCGTCAAGAACAAGGTCGCCTCGCCCTTCCGCCAGGCCGAATTCGACATCGAGTACGGCGTCGGCATCTCCCGCGAGGGCGGTCTGCTCGATTTCGGCATCGAGCAGAATCTGGTGCAGAAATCCGGCTCTTTCTTCTCCTACGGCGAGACCCGTCTCGGCCAGGGGCGCAACAACGCCAAGCAGTTCCTGGTCGACAACCCGGAGCTGGCCCTGGAGGTCGAAACCAAGGTGCGGGCGGCGTTGGGAATCGACGGCGAGGCGCCGGTGGCCGAGGCAGGGCCAGCCGACGCAGAGGCATCCGCGCCTATTCCCGAGACCAAAGCCGCCTAGAGCCACTGACGGCGTCGGAGCAAGCGGGACCAGGACGCGGCAAGGTCGAATAGCAGCGCTATCTGGCCGACCGAGGGCGCCGTACCGGCGCCCTGTCCGCCGTCGTCAGTGGATAGGATGCCCGCCGCCCACCCATGAGCAACGAAACTCTCTTCTTCATCTGCGGGATCGCGCTCGCGGTCTCGGCGGTGCTCTTCAGCACGGCCGGGCTGCGGCTGAAGGACTTCCCGGGTCGCGCCTTTCCCCTGGTCGCCCTCTGGTTCGCGATCCTGGTCGGCAGCACGACGACCTTCGCCGTCCTCCACGCCCAGAGCGAGGAGAAGGCAAAGGCCTCCGAGCTCGAGAAGGCAGGCAAGGAAATCGAAAAGGCGCAAACGGGCGGCCCCTACTGAAGAAGGCGCCGAAGAAGAAGGCGCTACCGAAGGTGAAGCCGAAGAAGGGGCGGAACCGGGATCCCAGTCCGAAGCTGCAGCCAAGGGCCCGGGCGGAACTCTTCAGCTTGCCGCCGACCCGACCCAAATCGCCTTCGACAAGACCGAACTCACCAGCAAGCCAGGCAAGGTGACGATCGAATTCACCAACCCGGCTTCGATCGAACATGACGTCGCGATCGAGAAAGACGGCAAGGAGATCGCGAAATCCGAATTGATCAGCCAGGGCGAAACCACGGTCACCGCCGATCTCGAAGCCGGCACCTACACCTTCCTCTGCACCGTCCCAGGCCATGCCGAAGCCGGCATGGAAGGCACGCTCGTCGTCAAGTAGCCCACGGCTAGCTAACCTCGGCCATATGAGCGGGGGCAAGAGCTTCCACGTCACCACCTTCGGGTGCCAGATGAACGTCCACGACTCCGAGCGGATGCGGGGGATGCTGGCGTCGCTCGGTTACCGCGAGGCCGGCAGCCGCGCAGACGCCGATCTGATCCTCTTCAACACCTGCTCCATCCGCGAGTCGGCCGACAGCCGCTTCATCGCCCATCTCGGGGAGGCAAAGCGGCTCAAGAGCGAAGATCCGGAGCGGGTGGTCGGGGTCGGGGGCTGCTGGGCTCAATCGGTCAAGGAGGAGGTGTTCCAGCGCTTCCCCTTCGTCGACGTCGCCTTCGGCCCCGGCCAGATCCACAAGCTGGCCGAGTTCCTCAACTCGGACTCCCTCAGCGCCCAGGGGTACTTCGAGTTCGAGGACTTCTCGGGGCACCTGCCGGCACGCCGCGAGCGCGAGTTCCAGGGCTGGCTTCAGATCTCCCAGGGCTGCAACTGCGTCTGCTCCTACTGCATCGTTCCGTCCACCCGTGGCCGCGAGGTCAGCCGCGACCCGGCGGAGCTCATCGCCGAGGTCGACGCGCTCGCCTGCGATGGCGTGCGCGAGGTGACTCTGCTCGGCCAGAACGTCAACAGCTACGGCCGCGACCTGCCGGGCACGCGGCGGATCGGGTTCGCCGAGCTGCTGTCCCGGATCGACGCGATCGAGGGGATCGACCGAATCCGCTACACGAGCCCCCACCCGAAGGACATGAAGGAGGACGTGATCCGCGCCCACTCCGAGCTGGCCTCCCTCTGCGAGCAGATCCACCTGCCGCTTCAGTCGGGCTCGAGCGCGGTGCTGCAGCGAATGCGCCGCACCTACGATCGCCGGCGCTACATGGACCGGGTGGCGCTGATCCGCGAGCACGTGCCCGACTGCGCGATCACCACCGACATCATCGTCGGCTTCCCCGGCGAGACCGAGGCGGACTTCGAGCAGACGCTGGAGGTAGTCGAGGAGGTCGGCTACGACGGCGCCTTCACCTTCCTCTTCTCGCCGCGTCGCGAAACCGAGGCGGCGACGATGGAGGGACAGCTGCCGCACCCGGTCAAGGTCGAGCGGATGGAACGGCTGGTGGAGCTGGTGCAGCGTCGGGCCGCCGAACGGTCCCAGCGATTCGTCGGGAGGACCGTGGAGGTGCTCGTGGAAGGGACCAGTCGCACGGATCAAACCAAGCTGCGCGGGCGGACTCGGCACAACAAGGCGGTGAATTTCGAGGGAGTCGCCGAGCCGGGGGAGCTCGTCGACGTGGAGATCACCGCCGCCACCTCGCAGACCCTTGCCGGCGTGTCCGTGCGGCCCCTCACTCAGCTCCTGCGCGGCTAGCGCCATGAAGGTGGTAGCCCTGTTCGGGCCAACCGGGATCGGGAAGACCGGGGTCGCCATCGAGTTGGCGGAGCTATTGCGGGAGCGGGGGGAGGACCCGGTCGCGATCTCCTGCGACGCGTTGCAGGTGTACGAAGGGATGGGCACGCTCACCGGGGTCGCCAGCGAGGCCGAGCAGGCCAGATTGGAGCACCGGCTGGTGGGTTTCGTGCCGGTCACGCGGCCGTTCTCGGTGGGCGGCTACATGGCCCTTGCGCACGCCGAGGTGGACGCGGCCCTCGAGGCCGGCCGGCGACCGATCGTGGTGGGGGGGACCGGCCTCTACCTGCGGGCGGCCCTGGCTGAGCTCTCCCTGGTCAAGGCACCGCCCGAATCGGAGGCCTCGGAGCTGTGGTCGCCGCGGACGCGGCACCCGACGACGATCATTGGCCTGGACATGGAGCGGAAGCTCCTCTATCAGCGGATCGACGCCCGGGTCGACGCGATCGTGGCCGGCGGGGCCGAGGAGGAGGCCCGGCGCGCCGAGGAAGCCGGCCCCTCGCGCACCGCCCGCAGGGCGCTCGGCTTCGACGAGCTGCTCGGGGGCGACATCGAGTTGATGAAGAAGCGGTCCCGCAACTACGCGCGCCGCCAGCTCACCTGGATGCGCAAGATTCCCAATCTTCACCGCATCGATCGCACCGGCCTGAGCGACCCCGAGGTCGCCGAACGGGCCCTCGAGGGGCTGATTTCCGCCGATATGGGCGAGTTTTCGGCCCGTCGACGGAACAACTAGGCTGCCCCGGTGAAATTCGAGAAGTGGCAGGCGCTGGGGAACGACTACCTGATCCTCGAGGAGGAGCGGCTTCCCTGGGCGCTCGGGCCGGGGCGGGTGGAGTGGCTCTGCGATCCCCATTTCGGTGTCGGCTCCGACGGGGTCCTGCTGCTCTCCCGCAGCGACGATCCGCAGTTCGTCGCGAGGCTGCGGGTCTTCAACCCCGACGGCTCGGAGGCTGAGCTCTCGGGCAACGGGGCGCGCGAGGCGATCCTCTACCTGCGCCGGCACGGCTGGACCGCGGAGGACACCTTCGCGATCAGCACGGCAGCCGGCCCGATCGTGCCGACGATCACCGGCGAGTTGACCTGCGCGGTCGAGATGGGCAGGGCCTCGACGACCTCGAAGGACTTCCCCTCCGGCGGCGAGGACGGCAAAGGGACGCTGAGTGCCGCCGGGCGCGAGTGGGAGTTCCAGCATGTCTCGATCGGCAATCCCCAGTGTGCGATCGTCGTCGGCGAGGAGCTGAATGAGCTCGATCTGGGGGAGATCGGGCCGGGCATCGAAGGGCACGAGCTGTTCCCCAACCGAACCAACGTCTCCTTCGTGGCGATCGAGGGCAACCGGGTGAGGGCGCGGATCTTCGAGCGCGGGGTGGGGGAGACGCTCTCCTCGGGGACTGGCGCCAGCGGCGCCGCGGTCACCGCGTACCTGCGCGGCGCCCCCAGCCCGATCGTCGTCGAGCTCGAAGGCGGCGAACTGGAAGTCGAGGTCGGCGAGGACCTGGCAGTGCGGCTGAGCGGCTGGGCCGAGCCCGTCTACTCGGGCGAGATCTCGCCGGAGCTGATGCAGGCGCTGTCCGAGCTGGACCAATAGATTTCCGCGCCCATGGGGATCGCAGACCCGTCCAAGCGCCTGGAGGCGATGCCTCCATACATGTTCCAGGAACTGGAGCGGCGGATCGCCGAGAAGCGCGCCGCGGGCATCGACGTGATCAGCCTCGGGATCGGCGATCCGGACGAACCGACCTACCCCTACATCGTCAAGGCGATGCAGGAGGCGGTCGCCGACCCCGCCACCCACCAGTACCCGAGCAATCGCGGGCGCGACGACTTCCGCCAGGCCTTTGCCGACTTCTACGACCGGCGCTTCGGGGTCGAGATCGATCCCGGCTCCGAGGTGATCCCGGCAATCGGCGCGAAGGAGTGCATCTACAACCTCTGCTTCGCCTTCCTCGACCAGGGCGGCGTCGCCCTCGCCTCCGACCCCGGCTACCCCGTCTACACCGGCGGGCCGATCCTCGCCGGCGCCACGCCCGAGCTACTGCCGCTGGCCCCCGACCTCGGCTTCGCGCCGGACCTGAGCGCGGTTGCGCCCGACGTCGCCGCCAAGGCGCGGCTGATGTTCATCAACTACCCGAACAACCCGACCGGCGCCGTCGTGCCCGAGGGATTCTTCGAGATGGTCGTCTCCTTCGCCCGCGAGTACGAGATCCTCGTCGTCCACGACAGCGCCTACTCGGAGACGACCTACGACGGCTATGTGGCGCCCAGCTTCCTCGCCACCCCCGGCGCCAAGGAGGTCGGCGTCGAGGTCTTCTCGCTCTCCAAGGGCTACAACATGACCGGCTGGCGCTGCGCCGCGATCCTCGGCAACGCCGAGGCCGTGCAGACCTACTGGCGGCTGAAGACGAACGTCGATTCCGGCCTCTTCGAGGCGGTCCAGGTGGCAGGGGGGGAGGCGCTGCTCGGGCCGCGCGGGCCGCTGGAGCGGATGAACGAGACCTACGCCCGTCGCCGCGACCTGGTCGTCTCCGCGCTGCGCGAGATCGGCGTCGAGGTGGCGGCGCCGAGGGGCACGATCTACGTCTGGGCGCCGGTTCCCAAGGGCGACACCTCGACCTCCTTCGCCGAGCGGGTGCTGGAAGAGGCGGCGGTCGTCGTCTCGCCCGGCTCGATGTACGGGCCGAGCGGCGAGGGGTTCTTCCGTATCTCGCTCACCACCCCCGACGAGCGCATCGAAGAGGCGGTCGAGCGGATGCGCGAGCACCTCGCCTGAGCGCTCTTCGCGCTCGCTATGCGGCTTCGCGCTCGGCTCGCTTGCGCCAGTAACGGTCGAGGCCGCTCCACTGATAGGCCGTGGGAACCGCCTGGAACAGCTCCGCGGCGACCTCCGGGCCGACCGCGGCACTGATCCGCTCCCGGAGGTCGCGCTCGTATGCCTCTTCAGGCAGGTCCCGGGCGAGCTCCGCCTCTTCGCGCAGGCGAGCGCGGACGGTGGCGAGGTGGGGGGCCGGATCCTCGACCGCCCCGAAGTGGGTGAGCGCTAGTCGCTCCGGCTCCCAGGCTTCGACGGTATCGATCGACTCTTCCCAGAGC
>JAXLTB010000036.1:0-9744 GCA_046330295.1 Solirubrobacterales bacterium
GGAGGTGACCGACAATCTCCACCTGGCGGCCGAGCTGGGCGCGTCGCGGGTCGTCACCATCGCCGGTCGCCGAAACCCGCTGTTCCCGGCTCCGCTGGAGCTCACCTGGGAGCTCGGCCGGCAGAGCATCGAGCGGTGCGTCGAGATCGCGGCCGGGTGTCAGGTCCTGCTCTGCCTCGAGCCGATCCCCTACTCCTTCCTCAGCACCGGCGCCGAAGTCCGCCGGATGATCGAGGCGATCGGCAGCCCGTGGCTCCGCGGCCTGATCGACACGGCCAACTCGCACGCGACCGAGGGCGTCGCGGCGGCGGCCGCGGGGCTTGGCGACCTGCTGGCCCACGTCCAGTTCTCCGACACGTTCAAGGGGGAGTTCCGGCACGATCCGGTCGGCAGCTGCGAGATCGACTTCGGGGCTGCCCTGGAGGCCATCGTCGGCACGGGGTACGCAGGCCCCTACGTTCTCGAGCTCTGCTGCCCGGAAGACCCGGACGGGGCGCTGCAGCTTTCCGCCGAGCGCCTGCGTCCGCTCGGGTTCACGCTCTAGCGCTCCAAGGAGGACCTGCCTTGAAAGCCTTCGCGATGGTCGAGCCGGTGCCCGGCGGGGCGCGGCTGGTCGACCTGCCCGACCCGAGCATCGACGACGCCGCGGTCCTGGTCCGGATCGAGGCGGCCGGCGTCTGCGGGACCGACGTCTCCCTGCTGGATTGGGCGCCCGGTATGGCCGCCCGGGCCCAGGGTCGGCTACCGCTGGCGATGGGCCACGAAGGGGCCGGCGTCGTTCAGGCGATCGGCCGCGATGTCCGGGGCCTGGCGGTCGGCGACCGGGTGGCGCCGGTCTCGATCCAATTCTGCCGCACCTGCCTGTTCTGCCGCGAAGGTCGCGACTAGATCTGCGATCGACGGCCGACGCTCGGTATCGAGTGCGATGGAGTATTCGCGGAGCTGCTGGCGGTCCCGGCCGACCGTGTGACTCGCGTCGGCCCGAACGTCTCGGCCGAGGCGGCGGCGCTGAGCGACCCGCTGGCGGTCGCGCTCCCAGGCCTTCGAGCGGGTGCCGATCGGCAGCGACGAGGTGGTCGCGATCGTCGGCGCCGGGACGATCGGGCTGACCCTGGCGCTGGTGGCGCGCACGCCTACTGCGGCCGAAGCGGCTCTTCCTGATCGGCCTGGAGGCCGATCGCGGTCGGCTCCGCCTGGCCGGCTCGCTCGGCATCGACGCGCTCGAGGCGCCCGACGTCAGCTCCGCCCGCGCGGCCGTCGCCGACGTGACGGCCGGCTACGGCGCCGACGTGGTCTTCGAGACCGCCCGGCCACCCGTCCGAGTGCAGGCGGCCATCGCCCTGGCTCGGAAGGGTGGCCGGATCGGCCTGGTCGGGCTGCCCCACGGTCCGACCGAGATCGGGACGGCACAGCTGGTCTGTGGCGGAGCAGACCATCGTCGCGGTGAGGGTTACAACCAGAGCTGCTGGGATCGCGGCCAGCAGATGCTGGCCGAAGGCGCGGTGGACGGCCTGGGTCCACTGGTCACCCATCGCCTGGGCCTGCCCGAGGCCGCGGCCGCCTTCGAGCTGGTGCGCCGCCGAGGAGGCGCTGAGAGGTGGTCCTGCTGCCGTGAGCGGGGCGGAACCGCCGCGCGGAGAAGGCGCCATCAAGTCGGTCCAGCGCGCGCTGGACCTGCTCGCGCGCTGGCCGTGGCCGACGAGACCAGCGTCTCGGAGCTGAGCCGCCAGGCCAGCCTGGACAAGAGCACCGTCTCCCGCCAGCTCGCCAGCCTGGAGAGTCGGCGGCTGGTGCTGCGCAATCCGAACAGCCAGAAGTTCTCGCTCGGTTTCAAGCTGCTCGAGCTGGGCAAGCGGGTCGCGGCCCGCTACGAGCTGGCCTCGGTGGCGGAGGCGGCGATGCGCCGGCTGCGCGACGAGACCGACGAGACGATCAGCCTTCACCTGCGCGTCGGCCCGACCGATCGCGTCTGCATCGCCCAGTTCGAGAAGCGGGCGGCGTGCGGCGGACCTGGCGCATCGGCGAGGTGCTGAGCCTGCTGCCGGGCGCAGGCGGCAAGTGCCTGTTGGCGTTCATGGCTCCGACCGAGCGCACGGGTGCGCTGACCCGTGCGGTCGCCGCGGCGCGCGAGCGCGGCTACGTGATCGACGAGACCGCGCTGCAGGCCGAACTGGACGCGGGGCGCCGGTGTGGCTACCTGGCCAGTCGCGAGGAGCGCGTTCCGGGCGGTTCCGGGCTGTCGTTTCCGCTGCGCTCGGCGGGCGGCACGCAGGTCGGCGCGTTGAGCCTCTCCAGCCTGGTCGACCGCCTGACCGGCGAGCATCGCGAGCGCTGCGTGGAGGCCGGCCTGCGGCAGGCGGCCGCGATCGAGCGGCTGCTCGGCTACGAGCGGGTCGACGGACGATGAGCGCCCTGCGCGCCACCCCGGCCGCCGGTCCGGAGCCGTCGATCCGGTCGGTCGAGCGAGCGCTCGACCTGCTCGACCACCTGGCTGCCCGACCGGACCTGACGTTGACCGACATCAGCCGCGAGCTGGGGATCGACAAGAGCACCGCCTCGCGCCAGCTCGCGTTTCTCGAACGGCGCAATCTCGTGATGCGCGACCCGACCAACGGGCGTTACGCCCTCGGGTACAAGCTGCTCGAGCTGGGTACGCTGGTGGCCGAGCGCTCGCCGGTGCTGCGCGTCGCGCACCCCTACATGGTGCAGCTTCGCGACCGGGTCGACGAGACGATCGGCTTGTACGAGCGGGCCGGCTCGGGGCGGGTCTGCGTGGCGCAGGTGGAGAGCCACCAGGATCTCAGGCGTACCCTGCCGATCGGCGTCGTGCGCGGGCTCTACCCCGGCTCACCCGGCAAGCCGTTCCTGGCGGCCATGCCGGACGCCCAGCTCGAGCCGATCATCGCCGCCTGTGCCGAGCAGCAGTTCGCCGCCGGCGGGCAGCCGGATCCGGACCGGCTCCGCGAGGAGATTCGGCAGGTCCGCGAGCAGGGCTTCGCCTTCAGCTCGCAGGAGCAGGTGCCGGGCGGTGCCAGCCTGAGCGTGCCGCTGGTCGACTTTCGTGATGCCGTGGTCGCCGTGCTGGCCGTCTCCGGGCCGGCCAGCCGGATGCGGGGCGAGCACCTGGCCCACATCATCGGCGAGGCCAGGGCAGCCGGCGAGGCGATCTCGCGCCTGCTAGGACGCTCACCATCGAAACCAGAGGCCGGTGGCGACGCGGACGTTGTGCCTGTCCGCCTTCCACCCAGCCGGACATCCGCAGACAGAAGGAGGTCTTGAGATGACGCAGGGGAGGCCGGCCGACCTGATGGAGGTCGGCGAGGAGCTCGCGCCGTTCGAGTTCACGGTCACACCGGAGCTGAACCAGCAATACCTGTACGCCGAGGAGGACTTCCATCCTCGCTATCTGGAGACCACCGAGGCGGGCCCGCCGCTGGTCCACCCGGCGCTGCTGCTCAACATGAGCAACACGACTCGCAGCCCGTCCTTCTTTCTGTCGCCCGGACTGGGCGCGATCCACGCCGGCGAGCAGACCACCTTCATCAAGCCGGCCAGGGTCGGGGGCACCTTCCGCGTGACCTGGAAGATCATCGAGAAGTTCGAGAAGCGCGGCCGCCTCTATCACGTTCGAGAGGCGATCATGTTCGACGAGCAGGGCCAGAAGATCCTGAGCCGTCTGTTGACCGCGACCTTCAGCTCGGGCAAGTCGGCTTAGGGGGAGATGACGGATGTCGATCAGCACCGAACAGCCCAACGTCCTGACCCGCAACACGCCGATCGGCCAGGTCTTCCGGGGCCGACCGAAGAAGGTCACCCGGGAGCGGCTCTGGACCTTCTCCGGCGGTCCCTTCACCCTGGACGGCTGGCCGAAGCGCAACCTGCACACCGACCCCGCGGTCGCCGCGCAGGTCGGCCTGCCGTCCGTTTCGGCCTCCGGCACCCAGTACCAGGGGTACGTGGTCCAGCTCCTGCTGGAGCTGTTCGGCGACGCCTGGCTGACCCACGGGACGATGTCGGCCAAGTTCATCGCCGTCGTCGACGCGGACGAGACGCTGCGGGCCACCGCGACGGTGACCGCGGTCGAACCACCCGGTGACGCGGTCGAGTCACGTTAGACATCGCCTGTGAGAACCAGGACGGCGCCAGGGTGCTGGTCGGCCAGGCCCGGCGGCCTGCTGCCCTAGATTCGCTACGGCACCCAGCCCAGGGGGCCAGGCGCTT
The DNA here is from genome assembly GCA_046330295.1 of Solirubrobacterales bacterium. Classification (GTDB taxonomy): domain Bacteria; phylum Actinomycetota; class Thermoleophilia; order Solirubrobacterales; family 70-9; genus VAYN01. The sequence goes on from JAXLTB010000036.1 coordinate 4,222, forward strand.
CAGGGCACCCTGCATCGCCTCGTCCTGGCCCCGTAGACGTTGATCTCGAGCCAGGACGGCCCGTTGAAAGCCACGGCCCGGAGCGCGTCGGCGACGCCTGGCCAGTCGATCGTCCCCTGACCGACCGGCGAGTGGGTCCAGGTTTCGCCGTCGTTGTCGGACAGGTCGACCGAGGCGAGCAGCGGCCCGAGCGTGCGCAGCGCCTCGGTCGGAGGCTCGTACAGGTTCGCGTTCGCCACGTCGTAGTGGATTCGGCAGTTCGGGCTGTCGACCTCGCGGACCATCCGAGCCAGGTCCGCGGCGCGCGGGCAGAGCGAGTAGCCGGTATTCTCCAGCACGCAGGTGATGCCACGGCGGACGCCGTGCTCGACGCACCGCTCGATCGCCTCGCGCGATAGTCGCCAGATCTCCTCCGGCGGCGGCGAGAAGAGCGGCGTCGGCTTGCCGGGGTTGACGACCACGAATTCGCCGCCGAGGTCGGCCGCCAGGTCGATGTCCTCCTGGATCTGGCGAATGGTCTCGTCGCGGATCCCGGGGTTGATGCTCGCCAGATTGACGTCCGCGAAGCGCTGGTTCAGACAGCGGGCCCGCAGTCCGAACCGGTCGAACAGCCGTCGCAGCTCGGTCCGATCGGCCGGGCCCAGCTCACGCGGCCAGACGTGTGGCGGGCAGATCGAGAGCTGGATCTCATCGAAGCCAAAGCTCGCCAGACGGCGCAGCGCCTCCTCGAGCGAGCAGGCGTAGAGGTAAGAGAAGGTCGCGCAGCCGAGCTTCAACGTCCTCACCCTCGTCGATCCTCCCGAGACAAAGCGACGAGGGATAGCCGATTGGCTATCCCTCGTCGAACGTTCCCGGGATCGCGGGCAACGCTACTTCTGGGAGGCGTCCACCTTGGCGATCCACTCCTTCGAGGCGACGTCCTGGAACTTGTCGTAGACCTGCGGCGAGAGGTCCTTCCAGGGCTTGACGTCGTCCTTGGTCGGGATCGTCACCTTGACGCCCTCGTCCAGCAGCGTCTTCTTGAAAGCCTCGTTGTCGGTCTGGTCGCGCTTCAGGTTGAGCGGCGCGGTCTCCTTGCCAGCGTCCAGGATCGCCTTCTGGACGTCGGCCGGCAGCGAGTTGAAGTACTCGAGGTTCATCGCCACCGGCGAGATGATCGGCACGACCGACAGCTCGTTGGCGTACTTGATCGCGTCGTTCATCTTGAACTGCACGACCGACGAGTAGGCCACGAAATAGCCGTCCACCGTGCCCTGCTTGAGCGCCAGGTAGGTCTCACCCCAATCGACCACCGTCGGATTGCCGCCGAAGGCCGAGACGTAGGCCGCCTCGATCGGCGAGGGCGTCGTGCGCAGCTTGACGCCCTTCAGGTCGGCCGGGGTCTTGACCTCCTTCTTCGTGGTGAAGAGGTGGCGGAACCCGTCGAAGCAGTAGCCGACGATCTTGAAGCCGGCCTTCTCGGAGGCCTCCTCCAGATCCTTCATCGCCGGGCTGGGCAGCAGCTTGGTCAGCCCCTCATAGCCGCCGACCAGCATGAACGGCAGGTCCAGCGCGGTCCACGCCTTGACGATCGACGAGAAGTTGCTGGACGAGGCCACGCCCATCTCGACCGACTTGTTGCCGACACCCTCGATCGCGGTCCGCTCGGCGCCGAGCGCGCCCTCCCAGAAGATCTCGACGTTAACCTTGCCGTCGGTCTTCTTCTTGATCGCGTCGGCCAGCTCCTGCTCCTGCCGGCCCTTGCCGGTGTTCTGACCGTTGTTGACGGCCCAGCGGAAGTTCATCGCCGCCGCGGCCGGCTTGGCGGCGGACTGCCCGGCGGCCGGTTGCCCGCCGGCCGGCTGACCGCCGGACGCCGGCGGCGCCGCGGCCGGCGCGCAGGCCGAAAGGAGCAATGCCGCCCCCAGCACGAGTCCCGAACCCTTCCGCACTATCGACGATTCCAACCGTGCCATGCTTGCTCCCTCGCTCCGTTGCGTCAAGTGCAACAACATTGCGCGACTGCCCCATACTCTAGCGACCACGTTCGGGGCTGTCAACCAAAATTGTTGCCCTCTGCCCTCCGACGACCCCGCGATCTCGGCGGAAGGCCCCTTCCACCCGTCGAGATCGAGCCGTCACCCTCCTTTACGTACGCTCGAGCCGCCCGCTCGGATTGACAGCCCCGACCGACCCCGGTAGAGTTGAGCCGGAGCGACACAATTGTGTTGCGCACAGCGCAACGCCGATCGGCGGCCCGCGGCTCCGGGCGGCCGGGCTCTGGAGTTTGCATGCGAGGCCTGCTGGACGGTTTGCGAGTGCTCGACTTCTCGAGCGTCCTGGCGGGCCCCTACTGCACGATGCTGCTGGGCGACCTCGGCGCCGACGTGATCAAGGTCGAGCGGCCCGGCCTCGGCGACGACACCCGCACGCTCCTGCGCTACGCCGGTCGTGCCGATCACGACGAGGACTACTTCTACGCCTTCAATCGCAACAAGCGCAGCCTCGAGCTGGATCTCAAGCAGGACGAGGGGCGCCGAATCGCCCAGCGCCTGGCCGAGCGGGCCGACGTCCTGGTCGAGAACTTCCGACCCGGCGTGGCCGATCGGCTCGGCCTGGGCTGGGAGGCGCTGCACCAGCTCAACCCGCGGCTGATCTACTGCTCGATCTCCGCCTTCGGCCAGGACAGTCGGCCCGCGATCGGCCGGGCTTCGACAGCGTGATCCAGGCGATCGCCGGCTTGATGAGCGTCTCGGCCGGCCGACGGCGAGCCGACCGGATCGGGGTGAACCTCTCCGACCTGTCCGCCCCGCTCTACGCCGGGATCGGGATCCTGGCGGCCTTGCAGGCGCGCAACCGCGACGGGTGCGGTCGGCGGATCGACGTCTCGCTGTTCGAGTCGCTGCTGGCGCTGATGCAATCGCTCTTGCCGGCCTACTTCGCGACCGGCCAGAATCCGGTCCGCTGGGGCAACGCCAACCCCAATCGAGTCCCTTCGAACACCTACCGAACCGCCGACGGCAGCTTCGTCCAGATCGCCGCAAACGATCGCCAGTGGCCGCCGCTCTGCGCGGCGCTCGGCGAGCCCGAGCTGGCCGGCGACCCACGCTTCGAGCGGCACGCCGGCCGGCTGGCGCACCGAGCGGAGCTGGACGTCGAGCTGAGCCGGCTGTTCGGGGCCGAGACGCGCGGGGTCTGGCTCGAGCGGCTTGGCGCGGCCGGAATTCCGGTCGCGCCGGTCAACGAGCTGAGCGAGGCGCTGGCCGACCCGCAGGTCGCCGGCCGGGACCTGATCTGGCCGATGGAGCACCCGCGCTCCGGGGAGATCAAGGTGCTCGGCACGCCGCTGAAGGTGGTCGGCGACGAGCCCTGGGACGGTCCCCGCGTCCGACCGCCGCTGCTGGGCGAGCACAGCGCCGAGGTGCTGATGGAGCTGCTCGGCCTCGACGCCGCCGAGCTGGCGCGCCTGCGCGAGGCCGGCGTCGTCGGACCGGGCCCGGCCTAGCCGGCCGACCGCGCGGCGGTACGAAAGCATACGAGGAGCAGACAGGGTGGGTCTGATCGACGAACTGGTGCAACGGGCTCGCGCCGAGGGGCGCGCGGCGCTCTCCGAGTCTGAAGGAAAGCGGCTGCTGGCCGTACGTGGCGTCGCCGTCCCGGATGGCAGCGAGGCCGGCTCGGCGCGGGCGGCGGCGGACGCCGCCGAACAGCTCGGCTTTCCGGTCGCGCTGAAGATCGCCTCGCCCGACGTGCTGCACAAGAGCGATGTCGGCGGGGTGCGGCTGAACCTGGCCGACGCGGCCGCCGTCGCCCAGGCCTACGACCAGGTGACGGAGGCCGTCCGCGCCCAACGACCCGAGGCCCGCGTCGGCACCGTCCTGGTCGAGCGGATGGCCCGCGCCGGTCAGGAGGTCATCGTCGGCCTGATCCGCGATCCGCTCTTCGGGCCGGTCGTGATGGTCGGGCTGGGCGGCATCTTCGTCGAGGTGCTCGGCGACGTCGCGTTCCGGCTGGCGCCGATCACGCGCGACGACGCCCGCCAGATGCTCGCCGAGCTGCGCGGTGCCCGACTGCTCGAAGGCGCCCGCGGTCGGCCGGCCGTCGACCGTGAGGCGCTGGTCGACCTCCTGATGACCGTCGCCGGTCCGGGTGGGCTGGCCGAGGCGGCCGACGGGGCGATCGAGGAGCTCGACCTGAACCCGGTCTTCGCCTATCCGGACGGGCTGCTCGTCGCCGACGCGCGCGTTGTGCTCAGCGGCTCGGCGCAGTCACACGCCGACCGCGGCCCTGATCGGGCGGAGCGCCTGGCGACGATGCAGGCAGTGTTCGAGCCCCGCTCGGTGGCGATCATCGGCGCCTCGACCGAGGAGGAGAAGCTCGGCTACCGGGCGGTCAAGAACCTGGTCGACTTCGGCTACGCCGGCGACCTCTATCCGATCCACCCGCGGGCCGCCGAGATCTACGGCCGCAAGGCTTATCCACGCGTGACCGACGTGCCCGGACCGGTCGAGCGGGCGATCGTGACCGTCCCGAGCGGCGCGATCCTCGAGGTCATCGACCAGTGCGTCGCCAAGGGCGTCCGGATCGTCCACATCTATACCGGCGGGTTCGGCGAGCTGAACGCCGCCGGGCGCGAGCTGGAGCGCCAGATGCTCGCCCGCGCGGCCGGCAGCGGCCTCCGGATCATCGGCCCCAACTCGATCGGAACCTACGCCCCGCGAGGCGGCCTGTCGCCGATCGTCGGCGCCAACCGCGAGCCCGGCGGCGTGGCGATGGTGTCGCAGAGCGGCGGGCTGACCTACGACACGATCCGTCGCGGCGCCTACCAGGGGCTACGCTTCAGCAAGGCGATCTCGATCGGCAACGCGATCGACCTGAACCCGACCGACTTCCTGGAGTGCTACGTCGACGATCCCAATACCACCGTCGTCGGCGGCTACGTCGAATCGGTCCCGGACGGTCGTCAGCTGCGGACGGTCCTCGAGCGGGCGGCCGGCCGCAAGCCGGTCGCGATCCTGAAGGGCGGCCAGACCAGGAGCGGTCAACGGGCGGCCGCCAGCCACACCGGCGCCCTTTCGAGCGACTTCGCCATCTGGAACGCCCTCTTCCGCCAGACCGGCGTCGCGGCCGTCCAGACGATCGAGGAGCTGCTCGACACGCTGCTCGCCTTCCAGATGTTGCCGCCGATGCGCGGCTCGGGCGTCGCGCTGATCGGCCCCGGCGGCGGCGCCAGCGTGACGGCCACCGACGCGGCCGACCGCCAGGGCCTGCAGGTGGTACCCTTCGCCCAGGCCACCGTCGACGGCCTGGTCGCCCTGAACCTGCCGCCCGGGACCAGCCTCGTCAACCCGCTCGACGTGCCAGCCGGCGTGCTGCGGCTCGGCGGAGGCGCGGTGCTGGGCCAGGTGCTCGGCTTCGCCGCCGACGACCCCAACGTCAGCGCGCTCGTCGTGCACCTCAATTTGGTGCCGATCCTGGCGCTGGCGCCGCTGGAGGTCACCGCCGGCTACGTCCAGAACATGGTCAGCTCGGTCCTGGCGCTCA
>JAXLTB010000037.1:0-9551 GCA_046330295.1 Solirubrobacterales bacterium
CGAACATCACCCTGCGCAAGATCCGCCGCCGTCTCTAGGTCCGGGGCCTGCCGCAGCAACCGTGGTGCGTTCAGCGGAGGCGCGCGGCCCGGGCGGCGGCCATGCTGGCAGCGTGACCCGGCGCGCCGTCCACCTCTGCCTCGCGATCGCCGCCGCGGGCATGCTCGCGCTTCCCGCCCCGGCCACCGCCGGCCTGGCAGGTGAGGTGCACGAAGGAGCCACCCTGCTGTCCTCGATCGAGGCCGGCCGTACTGGCTGCGCCGAGATCGCCGGCTCCGGCTTCGACGCGATCGGCGAGTACGCGATGGCGCGCTACGTCGGCGACGGCCGTGCCCACGAAGCGATGAACCGCCGAATGAGCCTGATGATGGGGGAGGCCGGCGAGGCCCGGATGCACGCCGCGCTCGGCCGTCGCTACAGCGGCTGCGGCGGCGGCCGGGCGGGATGGATCGACGCGATGGCCGGGATGATGGATGGCAGCAACGGTGGGCAGGGGCCGGGGATGATGGACGGCAGGCGCGCCGAGCCGGGGCCCGGTATGGCTCGGGGCTCGCACTGGGGAGGCGGCTCGGGCGGGATCTCGACGGCGGCCCTGGTGGCGCTGCTCGCCGCGGTCGCGGCAGCGGCCGCAGTGCTGACGCTCTGGCTCTCGCGCCGCGCCCGACCCCAGGGCGGTTGACGGCACGCGTCCGGCCGGTGCGGCGTCCGCTCTGATACCCCTGGGGGGTATACTGGCGAAACCTTCCCCCGAGAGCGAGGAGACCGCCATGGAGCCTGCCGCCGCCGCACATCACGATCACCAGCTGCCGACCGAGGGGGCGGCGCTGACGGCAACCGCCGTCTCGGCCACCCTGCACTGCCTGACCGGGTGCGCGATCGGCGAGATCGCCGGGCTGGCGATCGGGACGGCGCTCGGGCTCTCGAACCTGGCGACCGTCGGCCTCGCCGTCGCCCTCGCCTTCCTCTTCGGCTACGGCCTCACCAGCCTGCCGCTGCTGCGCGCCGGGTTCGCGCTCGGCGCCGTGATCCCGATCGCGCTTGCCTCCGACACCCTCAGCATCGCAACCATGGAGGTCGTCGACAACCTGATCGTGCTGGCCGTGCCGGGGGCGATGGAGGCCGGCCTCGGCGACCTCCTCTTCTGGGGCAGCCTCAGCTTTGCCCTGGCCGTCGCCGCGGTGCTCACGATCCCTGTCAACCGCTACCTGATCGCCCGCGGCAGGGGGCACGCCGCCGTCCACCGCACCGGAGTCCACGGCGGGCCGCCGGTGCGGATGGTCGGGCCGATGACGGCAGCCGGGTTTGCCTTCGGCGCGGCGGTGCTGGTGGCGGAGGCGGTGTAGAGGGCCGCCTGAGGCGACGGCCGCTCCCGGCCTGACCGTGAGAGTGCCGGCAGCGAGCATCCACTGCTCACCGGTTCGCCTGCTTCCTCTCGAGCAGCCAGGATCTGGACCTGACCTCGTTCGCCTCCGTGCTCGAGCCTCGCCATTCTTCCAGGACGCCGAGTAGGCCTCGGGGGCCGAGCCGCCTCAGTAGCGCGCGCGGCCGTTTGTCAGGGGCGCGACGGCGTTTTCGCCGCCCTCGAGCCGGGTAGAGCGGGGACCGAAAACAGGTGCGAGCCCCGAGTCCGCAGACGATGTCGCAGTCTCCCAGCCCACCCGATCCGGCGCTTGAGGCAGAGAGCGGCGCCTCCCTGCTCGCCGCGATCTCCCGCGAGATGGTCCGGGCGATGAAGACCTACTACGGCCGCGGTCCGACCAGGGCCAAGTCCTACCTGGTCGACGACCTCCTGTTCGTCGTCATGCGGGGCGGCGCCACCCAGGCCGAACGCACGATGGTGGAGGCCGGGAAGGAGGAGAGCGTTCGCGACTTCCGCCAGAAGTTCGGCAACGTGATGGCCGAGCGCCTGGTCGGAACGATCGAGCAGCTGACCGACCGCAAGGTCCTCTCCTACCAGAGCCAGATCCTCTTCGACCCCGATGTCATCGTCGAGGTCTTCGTCTTCGACAAGCCCCTCGCCCGCTCGGTGGTCGAGGAGACCGCCCAGGCACTGCTCGCCGGCGAGGATGCGTTCGCGATCAGCGGCGATGATCCGGCAACCGACGCCGCTTAGGGCCGGTCCTTCTCAGCTGCGCTCCAGGCTGACCACATCGGATCGCCCGCGATCCACCGAGACGCTAGAACAATAGAAGCGCCCCGGGGGGAGACGGGGCAACGCCCCCCCACAACAGAAAACGCCCCGCCGGGGAGGCGGGGCGCTTCTGGGGTTACTACAGGGAGGAGAGGACTCGAGCGGGCCGCTCTGCAATGCGAACACCGCATCGCGGGGCGAAATCCGATCCCGTCAAGCCTCGCTGAACCCCGCTGCACTCGTGTGCGCCTGGCGAATTACTGGCGAACGGTGGCACGCCGGAGACCAGGAAGAAGGCGGGCAACTGATGCGCCCACGCTGGGGCTGGTAAGCCCCCCTATTTGCTCTTGAAGCCTTTGCGTTCCGCCTCTTCGTCGGCGGCTTCGTACGCCTGACCTCGGCCAGCGACTTCGAGTTCCAGTTCCCGTCCCGCCTTCTTGAATCTCACATATGCCTGTTCGTCGTTCAATGAGTATTCGCAGATCCATCCCGATTCCGGCTCGACTCGATCGAAGCTTTCGATCACCCCTCGCTCCTCCATGTCGCGGACGAAGCCATAGCCGGGACAGGATGTTGTGTCAGCGGTCTTGGTCTTGTCGAAAACCCCGAGCGCCCCGAGGCACACGGCGACGACAAAGAAGACGCCCACGATCCAGCGCCAAGCCGCAACAAGCAACGCAGGAATTGCCAGTAGGCAGCCGCCCCACGAGAATTCATCGCCCTTCGCCCTGACCTCATGAACCATTTCGTGGTGGGCGTATAGCTCCGGCTTCGAGTCAAAACGGGCGCCGCAAAGCAGGCACTCCTCTTGGCCCGGCCTCGTGAGCTCTCTTGGCGCGGGATGCGGCGCCTCCTGGCCCCCGTCTTCGGCCGTGTCTTCATGGGAGTGATACAGATCCTGGTGGGCTTCGAGTTCCGCGTAGGAGGAGAAGCGAGCTCCGCACAACGGACATGCCTCGCTGTATTTGTTTCCCCCCACGGCACCAACCTAAGCGCTAAGGGATCCTTAAGCAACATTGATCACATGCGAGGCACGCGCCTAGTGGCCGGAACCTCGATCGCGTCGGTCGAGATTCCTCTTGCGGGGGGTCCTCGCTGGGGCGTTGCGCCTCGAAGATGTCGGGTGGTGCATGAGGGCTAATTCATGGCTCGAGCTTGGGCTTCTTGCTGTGGATCTCGATTGAAGGGATGGCCCCGCCCTAGGCGGCGGGATGTGGGGGCCCAACAGCTACTGCGACAAGGTGCGCAAGTCCGTGGATTCCTCGGTTTGAAGCGGCTGTTCGGCCCATCTCGGTCTAAGGGGGCCGGGCGTCTGGTCAGGCTCGCGGCGTGCCCGGAAATCAGTTCCGCAAAAGCGAGATCTCCCCCGGAAGCCTTCGTCGGCGGCGAGGCCTGACACAACGCGAGGTCGCTGAGCGCTGCCAGCTAACCGTTCGACGCATCCGTCAAATCGAGCGGGGCGAGGGTGGACCGCCAAGTTTCGCGACCGCGACTCTCCTTGCTGCCGTGCTGGGGTGCCACGCGGCCGACCTCAGGCTAAACCGTGACGAATAGCGCCACACGAACCTCGGACGAGGTCGCATGCCTCGCCGCATTCACCGAGACCACGCAGCTGGCCAGTAACGGGGCGCGCTATGCCATTCGAGCTCCTGACCTTAAGTCAGGTCGCGGCCGGCTGGTTGGAGGCATCGCCTAATGGCGGAGAAGCGCAACCCCTGGTACTGGTCGCGTTGGGCGATCGAGCAGACCGAGACGGTCTGTCTGAAGCCCACGGCCGCTCACGTGCTTCTGGTGCTGGCCTGCTACGCAGACCTCGGTACCGGCCGATGCGAACCCGGCCTCATGACCGTCGCCGGAAATGTGTGCAGGGGAAAGCGTGAGACGAGCAGGGCGCTGAACGAACTCGCCCAGCAAGGCCTAATCAAGCGGCGCGGAAGAGGTCCGGGGCGAACGGCCGAGACGCAGCTGCTCGGCCGCGAGGACACGCGGCCCACGTCTTGTCAAGAGCCGCGGCCCACCACGGACCAGCGAGTCGTGCAGCGTGCCACGGGTCCCGAAGAGATGCGGCCCGCGACACCCAAGAGATGCGGCCCGCGACACCCAAGAGATGCGGCCCATCGCACCCAGAACAACCAGGGGAACGACCAGAGGAACGAGGAGAGCCCTGAGGTTCACCGTCGCGTGCGCGGGCGCGAGGGCGACCAGGAGGAGGGCAATCAAGTTTCACCTCTGGTCAAAGAAGTCTGGTCGATGCTGCAGGGCGGGGTCGACGGGCTGCAAGAGAATGACCTCGGTGGGCTCTGGCCGAGGCCGAGGCTGGCGGACATCGCCGAGGCTCTTGCACAGTGCCGGCCCGAGCCCGACCTCGCGCTTCGAGTGGCAAGCGAAGTTCGCGAAATCGTCCAGGCGCAGGGCCGCGCTCCGAATGTCAGCGGGTTGTACGCCAAGAAGCTCCGACGGGCGAAGGCCGAAGAGGCCCGACGCATCATCCGCGACTCACTGAATTTCGACGAGGCGGTGGCGGCTTGACCCTCACGCCAAAACCCCGCGGGACCGAAGTGCTGGCTCGCCATCTCGGCCGCTGCCGACTCTGCCCGCGACCCATCCGCCGCGGCGAACCCTTGCTCAATCTCGAGTCAATCGGCTGGGTGCACGCCAGCTGTGGCGACGGCTACCGAGGAGTGATTGCCGAGCACGCCGACCGAGAGGGACCGCGATGACCGTCCGAGTCAAGGCGCCGGTGCCGCGGATCGCACTCACCCCGCCGGAGGCTGCGGCGGCGCTCGGCTGCGGCGAGACCTATTTCACCGAGCAGGTGCGGCCCGAGCTCCGCCTGATCCGGCGCGGCCGGAAGGTGCTGGTGCCGGTCGCCGAGCTCGAGCGCTGGGTCCAGGCGAACGCAGGTCGACCGATTGCGGAGCAGATCGCGGCGTGACCGCTCAATCCACCGCTGAGCTCGGCGCCGGGGGCGGCCACGGTGACGCCATCGGTTCGCCCGGCGTCGAGCTCAGCGGTGATGCCCGGATTTAGCAACCACGCCGAAAGCGAGGCGATACACGAATGACTCACCGACTGAAACCCAAAGAGGACTGGACCCCGAAGGAGACGCTCGACTTCGCCCGGACGGGCGAAGCGCCGCTCGCGGCCGACGCACGTGCTGAGCTCGACTCGGCGATCGCGAGCCTGGCGGAGGGCGGCGTCCAGCTACCTAACGGCGAGACCGCCGTTTTTTTCGACGCCGAGGACGCGGCAATCCTGCTCGAGCGCCGCGTCGATCGCGGCGAGCTCGCGATGAGCGCCCTGGTCGACGAGGCCGGGGAGGTCGACTCAGATGCGATCGCGAGCCAGCTCGGCTCGCTGCTCGAGGGCAAACCGCATCTGCGTGCAGACCGCGATCGAGTCCTCGACATGCAGCGGCGTGAGGCGCTCTCGGTCGAGGAGACGGCGGCGGAGATGTTCGACGAGGGCGCCGGCGACTCGGATACCCGCAAGGGCGAAGGGCCGCCGCCGTCCCCTGAGGGACTCAGCGTCGCCGACCACATCGCCGCCAAGTACGGCATTCACTAACCCCACAGCGCTACCGAGAACAGGAGTAAGGCCATGGCCGCAGAGACACCAAACCCCCGAGTCTTCCCACCGCTCGATATCGAGTGCGTCCCCGAGCCGATCCAGAAGGCGAACGAGAAGGCCCGCGAGCTCGGCGCCGCGTATGAGCAGGCAAGTGTCGGCAGAGCAGCTGCCCGCGCCGCGGTCGACCAGGCCGACGCCACTGACCAGGCCGCCGACGCCGCGGCCGTCGCGGCGGGCAAGCCACTGCCCGGTGCGAAGGCCGGCCCCAAAGCCCGCGAGGCCCTACAGGAAGCCGAGCGCCACGCCGCGGCGGCCGAGCGCGCATTCCGCGACGCCTGGTGCGAGCTCACCGACCGCATGATCGGAAGCCGCTCGGAGTGGCTCGAGGCGCTCGGCCAAGCGGAAGCCCGCGAGCGCGAGGCGATCCGCGAGGCAATCGCGGAGGCCGGACAGGCGGGCGACCGCCTCGCCCTCCTCCTGCACACCCGCGAGAACCTCCGTTCGTTTCATCCGTCACCGAAGCCACTGAGATCGTGGAACGGGGTCAGTTGGTACGAAGGTCGAAATGGGCAGGCGACCTCGACGGTGCGCCAGGCCCGCGAGCGCGCCAGCATGCGAGGCCTCGCCCACAACGAGTCCGACATAGATCGCCTCGCGGTCGAATACGAGCTCCTAGTCACCGGCGAGCGGCCGTGGGCTGAGGGCGACGAGGGCATCGCCCGGGTGGCCGCATGATCGCGATCTCCGGCCGAGCCCCCGACCGTGTGGCGCTCTCGCGTCCGCGCCAGCTATCCACGGCATCGGCGACGGGTGGCTGCGGCCGACGCCGCCAGGCGCTGTTTCAACGCGTTAAGGCGGCAGGGAAGACGAGCACTGCCGCAACCGCGACAGCCGTGACCAGGGGGGTGACCCCCTGCGCTAGCTTCTCGGGACCGGAGAGGGCTGCGGGCGCGAGAAAAGCCGTGTGCCCGAACGTCTGGTTTTGGGGGCGGACCGGGTGAGTCGGGATGCGCGTGGCTGGTGAGCGCAAAGCGAAGCCGCGGCCGCCCGCCGGGCTCGGCTCAGAGGCACGAGCGCTCTGGTGGCAGGTGCTCAAGGCCCTGCTCGATGGGTGGGAGCTCGACGAGCGCGAGTTGTCGATTCTGGCCAGCAGTTCGCCAGCGCGACGACCTCGCCGCGCCGGGCGAGCGATCAAGCGAGATGGGGCGATGGTTAACGGCTCGACCGGCCAGCCCGTCGTCAATCCGGCGATCCTCGAGGCCCGACAAGCCGACACGATCAATCGCATGCTCGGCACCCTGCAGCTGCCAGATGCCGGCAGAGTGCCGAAGGACGACGCCGCAAACCGGGCCCGGCGACCGCTCGAGCCCGTTGGGACAACCCTCTCCAGAAGGTATTACCTGATAGCTGAACAGATACCGCGAGAAGCGCGGTCAGTCCCGCCCATTGGTCGAGCTCGAGCGCCTTCGCGAGCAGTGGGTCGAGCAAGGCGGCGACGCTTACGCCGCCGAGGTGATGCTCGAGGTCGGCCGCATGCTCGAAAGGCGCGGTGAAGCCGGGATCGAGTGGATCGAAATCATCGCGCCGGCGCGGGTGCTTCTGGCGCGGCAGCAGAAGACTCGAAGAGAGAGCGCCATGACCGCCTGCAATGCTCCCCCTCAACCGACTTGGAGGAGGACGGGCAGCCGGTCCGAACTCAACCAGGAGGCGTCCGATGGCTGACCGAAGCGCGATCGAGTGGACCGAGGCAACCTGGAACCCCGTTACGGGGTGCGACCAGGTGTCGCCCGGCTGCGCCCATTGCTATGCGAAGACTTTTGCTGAGCGATGGCGAGGGGTTCCTGGGCACCCCTACGAGCAGGGTTTCGATCTCCGTCTTTGGCCGGAGCGGCTGCCGCAGCCACTGAAGTGGCGCCGCTCCAGGACGATATTCGTGAACTCGATGAGCGACCTCTTTCACGAGCGGGTCCCTACCGAGTTCATCGCCGAGGTATTCGAGGTGATGTCCGACGCGAGGTGGCACGTCTTCCAGGTTTTGACTAAGCGCCCCGAGCGCCTCGTCGAGATCTCGAGCCTGCTCAGCTGGCCCCCTAACGTGTGGATGGGTGTATCGATCGAGAATCGTCGCTTCGTCAGTCGAGCTGACTTTCTCCGGGAAGTGCCGGCGGCGGTGCGGTTCATTTCTGCCGAGCCACTTCTAGGCCCCCTTGAAGGTCTCGACCTCGGAGATATCGATTGGCTGATCGCAGGCGGGGAGTCAGGTCCGGGCCATCGGCCCATCCGTAAGGAGTGGGTCACCGATCTCCAAAGCCGATGCAACGACGCGGGCGTCGCCTTCTTCTTCAAGCAGTGGGGAGGACCGCGCCCGAAGTCACGCGGCCGCGAACTGGATGGTCGAACGTGGGATGAGATGCCCGCCCGGCCTCGCGCCGTCGCACCCGCTTAGTGTGATCCCGCTAGCGGGTCACAAACCGCATCCGGGTTCCGGATGGGTACGTGTTCTTCCTGCGACCGGGCTTGGGGTCGACCGGAACAAGCCTTCCCTCTCGCTCGGCTGCGGCCAAGGTCTGCTTTTTGAGGTGTCTGTCATGAAGGAACGGGGTCTCGCAGAGAGTGAAGTCCAAGGCTTCCTCGATCGAAAAGGGCTCGTCTATGAATCGCGCTTCCAGTTCGCGCCTGAGCGGGGCGATGTCGGGCTCTGGCTCGAAAAGGATCGACTGATGGGGTCTCGTCGAATCGCGATATCGGAGCCCGGTGACGGGGTCCAATTTCCACATTGCCGTCTTCATTCGGGCGAGACCCGTCTTGTCGTTGGTGCCGAAGAAGAGGAAGTGCGTGCGACCTCCTCCGCCGGACGGCGCGATCTCGAACGCCCGAACCCATCTGCAACTCTGCGACAGTCGGGCCTCGATCATCTCGACGAGGGCCGTCCGTCGCTCTGCCGCCGAGAGTCCAGAGCAGCGCTCGAAGACCTCGAGACCGAAGACAGCCTCAAGCGTGTCCCGCATGTCTGGCGCATCGAAGAAGTCGGCGAAGTAGCCCAGAGGGACAAAGAGCAGGACCTCGCATCGCGGAAACCGCAGGAGGTTGCCGGCAAGCTCAGGGTGCACGTCTGCCCCGAAGGGGTCGATAAAAGCGAAGATCGGCGCATTCGGCCAGCTGCTCCTTGCCTCATCAAGCACGGCGGGGAACATGTCCGCGTAGTCGCCGGGAACAACCCGAATCGCGATGTCCGGCGCCGGGGGCAGCTTGTCGATCTCCGCCTGCAGGTCGCCGGCGCGGGCCTGATCCATCTCGATGAAAAAGAAGTGTGCAGTGACTTCGAGGTCATCGCGAGACTGGTGATCGGAGTAGGCCTCGACCATCAAGAGTGGAGAGCCCAACTCGCCCCCGGTGTAGCGACCAGGTCCAGCAAACCCGTCAATGAGGACCAGGTCTTTGACTCTTCGCTGGAGGCCGAAGATCGGGATCCAGGCCTTGAGGTATTCGACCAGAACCCGGTGCTTTGCCTCCGTTCGCCCGTCCCGGTCCCAGTGGCTCCCTTTTGGCTTCCTTGCCATGGCCCTGCCTTTAGTACGCCGGCACGAAGGGAAACCCTCCCGCGCAACCGGCATCCGCCTTGGCGCGGTAGGCTCGCTCCAAACCCAACAGAGATGGGGCCGCGCTGCGCGAACAGCCGGCCCCGTGGCGATCGGCGAAGGTGGCACTCGGCCGACCGCAACGGGCAGGCTATCCGCCCCCGCGACCCCTCGAACCCGAGAGGAGCAATGATGGCGACGCTTCAACTTAACGCCGAGCACGCCGAGCTCATCGCCGACGCCCTGGTCGATCGAGCCGGCTGGCTTATTGA
>JAXLTB010000038.1:0-8974 GCA_046330295.1 Solirubrobacterales bacterium
CTGCGTCGCGCTCGCGATCCTCGCCGTCGGCCTCAGCGTCACCTTCGCCGCGTCGGCTCCGTGGCTGGACGAGACGTTCGGTGAGCTCAACCGCGGTCTCGCCTACGGCGGCCTCAACCTGATCTTCGCCCTCGGCTACACGGTCGGGCCGCTCGCCGGCGGCTGGTTGCTCAGCCGCTCCGGCGCCGAGATCGCCTACGCGCTGATCGCCGTCGTGTCCGGCCTCGTTGCCACTCTGCTCGCCGTCCCGCTGCTGCGACAGCGCAGGTTGTGAGCATCCCATGTTCGTCCTCACGATTTGTTAACATGCGCGAACCTTCAGGCAGGAAAAGCCGAGGTGTTCCGCAAATCCCCTGGAAGTCGATGAGTGTCATCCGTCTCCCACACCTGACCGCGCTTCTGCTCGCGGTCGCGCTCCTCGCCGCCGGCCTGCTCGCCGGGATCGGCGCCGGCCCGGCCCTCGCGGCGGGCTGTCCGGGCGCCGACAAGGGACCGCGCCAGATCTCGAACAAGACCGCCGCCAGGGCCGTCGCCTGCCTCGTCAACAAGAAGCGCCGCCGCCACGGCAAGAGTTCCTTCAGCTTCCGTCGCAACCTTGCCCGCGCGGCCCGCAGCCACAGCGAGCGGATGCAGAAGACGGATTGCTTCGACCACGTCTGCCCCGGCGAGCGATCGCTGCCCGGCCGCTACGAGCGCGCCGACTACCTGCCCTGCAGCTGCAGCTGGGGGGCAGCCGAGAACATCGCCTGGGGCGCCGGCCGCAACGGCACGCCACGCAAGATCGTCAAGGCCTGGATGCACAGCCACTCGCACCGCGTGAACATCCTCGGCAACTTCGAGGATGTCGGCGTCGGCGTCCGCTGGGGCTCGCCGAACAAGCGCGGCGCCCACGCCGGCACCTACACGCTCGACTTCGGCTTCAAGCGCTAGCTTCGCCCGTCCGGCAAGATTGTCGGATGCGCCTCCCCGGCCGGGCGCTCGCGCGGCGGTAGCTCAACGGTAGAGCCTCAGCCTTCCAAGCTGATGACGCGGGTTCGATTCCCGTCCGCCGCTTCACCGGATCGCGCCGCCGTCGCCGGTCCGGCATCATGGGCACCGAACGGGGCGTGGCGCAGCCTGGTAGCGCATTCGACTGGGGGTCGAAAGGTCGCTGGTTCAAATCCAGTCGCCCCGATCGGTTAGGAAGATTCGCCAGGTCGCGACGGATCGCGACATCTGGCTATGACAGGCGTATTCGGGGTCTGCGGCCGGTTCAACGAGGTGGCCCGAGATCAACCGATCCCCGCGCACTCCAAGGCGAGATCGGAAGCAAGACGGCAGCGGTGCCCGGGTGGTCGCGGGCCGGCGACTGGCAGGAGCTAGGACCGCCGAATCGAGTGGGATGCTCGACGGATGGCGCGAACCCAGGCCGTCTACTACCGCGACGAGAAAGGGACCGAGCCCGTCGACGAGTTCATCGAGGTCCTGTCCGCGAAGCGCGCGGCCAAGGTCGATAGCTACGTCGAGGAGTATCTGAACGGCCGGCCGCCGCAAGAGCCGCCGCCCGAGTTCCCGATCACCTCGCAAATCGAGGGGGAGCTGCGCGAGCTACGCGTGCGCTTCGGCAACACTCGCTACCGGGTCCTCTATCACGATCCGCTCGGCGAGGTCTGCTGGAATGTTCGCAAGGCTCCGGGCCAACCCCTCTCTTGGAGAGCGCGGGACGCCGCCACCCAGAACGGAAGAAGCTCGTCATCCTCCGGCGGACTCGACTGCCAGCACCCCCAGCGGTAGCACGGTCGAGGAGATCGTCAGGCCACTTGCGCATGTCGTCGCTCACGCTGAGTGGGTTGAGCCTTGGCGGGGCGTCCAGGCTCCGCTATGAGAACTTCGGCGGCGACCTCCTCAGCAAGAGCCATTGCCGACTCCTTCGATCCGACCCAGAAGTCTGGCTCGAAGAGGTCTATGGCGACGCCCCATCGGGAACCGGATCGCGGGGGGTCGATCCTCCAATACGTTCCCCCTTCGTCGGTGGCGCTCCAGGATCCTCCGTGCTCTCCTGCCCAATCGAGGGGCTGGCCACGGCGGGCCGTTCCACGCGACTCGAGTCGTAGCTCCGTTGCTACGTTCATCGCATATACCGGCTTGACGTTGCCCGGGTCAGATCGAACAGCGAGATCCTCCAACGCCTCGGCTACGGCCTCGAGATCGTCGCTCAACTTGGTCACCGGGTCCTCCGTTCTGAGCGCCTCTTCGAGGAGCTTCGCGAGGTCTCCGTAGCCAGCCAGATCCAAGGCATCCGGCATCTCGAATCGGTCCGGTCCTCCCAGTACCGGCTGCCCCATCAAGCCGCCTTCGCTGAGGGCGACTCGCGGCTCGACCTCTGCGTGAACGACCATTGTGGTCTCCCCGTCGCGCTCGCCAGCCACAAAGCGGACCCAGGCACCGTCGGCTCGGCGCCCCTCGACCTCGATGCCCTCACCCGGGGATCCTGCTTCGAGGTAGACCGCCGGAAGACGACCCTCGCCGGTGGGGTTCGGTGCCCATATCGGCTCGTTCTCGCGGAACATCTGGCGTGGATCGTATGGCCCCGGGGTCCGGAAGTGGAGCTGCCGGAGGTCGCCAACGGGCCTGAGCCCTACCGATCCTCATCCCGACGCCGGTGCCCGGCTCAGCCGGCAGCCGGCCGTCCAACCGGCCACACGGGACCGTGGCGTCGGACGGCACCTGAAGCAGTGTTCCGATGACTGTGGCGGCCGCGCCGATCGCTTGACCGCCGAGTCCTCCCGGGCTAGTCTCAACAGGGCTTTCGGGAAGGAGATGTCATGGGCGACACCGCCGAGACCGTGATCCTGGCTGGGGGTTGCGGCTGGATCATGCAGCAACTGCTGCGCCATCCCGACGGAGTCATCTCCACCCGCATGGGGTGGACCGGAGGCGAGGGCGACAACCCGACCGAGCGGAGCCCTGGAGGCCACGCCGAGGCGGTCGAGGTCGTCTTCGACCGAGAGCGACTCTCCTTTCGGGACCTGCTCGAGTACTTCTTACAGGTCCACCGTGCCGACCTCGGTGAGCATCTCGTCGGCTCCATCTACCGCTCGGAGATCTTCTGCACGAGCGACGAGCAGCGCCGGGTGGCCGAGGAGACGATCTTCGATGTCGATGCCTCGAACCACTGGCTCGGCAAGACCGTGACCCGGATCAGCGAGGCCGGTCGATTCCGCTTCTGGGAGGCCGAGGCCGCAGATCAGGACTACTTCCTGCGCTATCCGGACTATCCGGAAGGCTCGAACGCGCCGTTCCCGCGACGCAACGTGAAGGCTGCCGCGCCCAGCTCAATCTGAGAGCCCGGATCGACCGGCGTGGCTCAGGTCACCTCGTCGAGAAACTCCTCGAACACGATCACGTAGCGATCCACGTCGGCGCTGTCGTGGGCGACCGAGACGGTCGGGCCGAGCCACCAGCCCGACTCCCAGACTCCGCGGTTGACCATGAAGACGTGGAGCAGGGCGCGCAGGTCGGGGTTGTCCGATGTGCGCGCGGTGGCGCCGTCGTCGGGCGGCTCGGGCCGGAAGAAGTAGAACGCGTGAGCGCCGATCTGCGTCACGCTCCAACCAAGGCCTGCATTTCCGATCGCCGTTCGCAGACCGCTCGCCATCTGCTCGCCGAGTACGGCGGTCCGGTCGAACGCATCCTCGGTGAGGACCTCGGTGAGGACCTCGGTGAGGGCCGCGCGCCCGGCGGCCATCGACAGCGGGTTCGCGAACAGGGTGCCACCCGTGGCGACCTGATCAACCACTACGCCCGATGCCGCTCGTGCCTCTTCGGGCGGCGCGATCAGCGCTGCGATCTCATCGCTCATCCCGTAGGCGCCGAGCGGCACGCCGGCCGCGATCGCCTTGCCGACCGTCAGGAAGTCCGGCTCCAGCCCCCACCCACCGCTGAGTCCTCCATGAGCGGTCACGAGCGTGGGGGTCTCGTCGATGGCGAGGAGCGTGCCGCTGTCAGGGTCAACCGGCGGAGCGCATCGTGAAAGCCGTCCCGGGGAGCAGCGCGCGTCGACGTTGGTCATCGCCGGCTTCCTTGTTGAGGACGACGGCGACGTCAGCCGGCGCGAGCGCGGCCTCGAGCGCGCCGACGTCGTTGAAGGGATCACGCGCGCCTGCCCCGCGATCGAGCGAGGCAGGCCACCTGCCCGCGGACGACCTCGCCGTCCTCGAGAACGACGAGGGTTGCGTCCCCTCGCCGTGGTACTTCCCGTCGAAGACGAGGACGGCCTGCGTCCGGTCATCGCGCGGGCGGGACGCCGCGTGGCACTGAGCTCGCGCGCCCGCTCGTGAAGAGCCAGCGACCGGGGTGCCGCTCCGCGACGAACCGGGCGTTCTCCGCTTCCCCAGTACTGCTACGCGCTCGCGGTCGATCCCGTCGAGATCGTCCATGACGGTCATCTGATTCCCCGATCGGTGTGTCCCGTGCCGAACCTATTCGGCACGAGGCCCGTGCGTCAACCAGCCGACGAGATCATTCAGGCCCTGTACTCCTCCAACCGCTCGGCGAGGATGATCCGGGCGGCTGCGCCGATCAGCGCGAGGTGCGAGAAGGTCAGTGGTTGCCGAGGTGCCGGCCGGTGTCGGTGTCGAACTCCTCGGCGAAAAGGCCGGGAGGGGGAGGCAATGCTGAGCAGCTTCTCCATCAGGTCGCGTGACCGCTGCACCTCACCGATCATCGAGGGCCGAGACCGGCCTAATGCTGGGGGGCGCCACGCGCCTCCCAGATGCCCTGGTCGGGCTCGTCGATCGTGGTGTCCACGGAAGTCGGGGCACGCCGGTGCTCCTCCCGGCACGCGGATGCCCCCCGCAATGGCGCCTTCGTCGCAACAGTCGTCATCGCAGCGGGCGGCCCCGGGGTCCAGGTTCGACGCAGCAGCCCTCGCCGCGCCAGGTCTGAGCCCTCGCGGACTGCGACCGCGGCGATCAGGAGGGCTGCGATCGGATCGAGCCACCAGGCACCGAACAGGGCGTTGCCGAGCAGGCCGAGGAAGACGGCGCCGGCGAGGTAGGCGCAGAGCATGTTCTGGGTTCCTCACCGTGGGTCGCCTGCGAGCCGAGCCGTCGGGCGACGCGCGCCGCTTGGCGCGGCCGAGCAGTGGCATGCCGATCAGGCTCGACGCGGTCAGCGCGATGCCGAGGAAGCTGGCCCGGACATCCTCGGCGCCCGCCAAGTGGGTGACCGCTTGCGGGCGACGTAGGGGGCGAGGATGAAGAACTGGATCGCAACCAGCTTCTGGGCGCGCGTCTCGGCCGTTTGGCTGCGCAGCCTGGAGCCGGTGAAGCGCCAGACGATGACGACGCTGGCGAATCCTTCGATCGCCGAGTCGAGCCCGAAGCCGATCAGCGCGACCGAGCCGGCAATGACCCCGGCGACGATGGCGGTGCTGCCTTCGAGCCCCATCCAGACGAGGCTGATCCAGGAGAGGATCCGCGCCTCGGCGGGCAGCCGCCAGCCACTCGGGGCTCGGCTGCGACCGAGCGGGGATTCGCCAATCCGTGGGGGCCGGGAGAACGGTCGCGCTCATCGGCGGCCGCCGGCCAGGCAGCGAGGACCTGTTCGACCATCGTCCTGCCGCGCTCGGTGAGGGCGTAGAGAACCATCTTGCCGTCGCGCCGCGACTCGACCAACCCCGCCTGGCGGAGGATCCCGAGGTGGTGGAGACCAGGTTGTCGGCCCGTTCGATGACCCAGGAGAGATCGCAGACGCAGGCCTCGTCGGCTGCGGCGAGGGCAACCGCCAGGGTCAGACGGGTCGGGTCGGCAAGTGCTCGCTGGGCCGCGGCAGGCCTCGGCGGCGGCGAGGTCGAGGCGGCCGCGCCGCAGGGCTTCCGCCTTCTCGAGGTCGAGGCAGAGCAGATCGCACCGGTCATCAGCCATTGTTCTAACATTCTCAATGGACGTTGAGGCGAACGGCGGGACCGTGTCCCCTTTACTCCCTCGACAGGGTCGCTGAGCGCGGTGGCGAAGAGCGAGAAGCCGCAGGCCGCGCGAAGGCTGTCAGGAGGTGGCGGCGCCGCGATCGGGCGGTGTGACATAGTCAGTTGCCGCCGATGATCCGCCTGCTGAGCGACATGCCGCCCGGGGTGCTGGGCTCGAGGCGATCGACGACGTCGAGCGGGAGATCACCGGCGACGTGCTCGTCCCGGCCGTCGAGGCGGCGATCGCCGAGCACGGCAAGGTGCGGCTATTCATGCGTGCTCGGCCACGAGTTTGACGAGTACGAGGGGGAGGCCGTCTGGGAGGACGAAGCTCGGCATGCGCCATCCCGCCTCGTTCGAGCGGATGGCGATCGTCACCGACGCGAGTTGGGCGGGTCCGGCGGTCAAGGCCTTCAGCGTGCTCTGCCTCGACAGGCCCGCGCCTTCCCGCTCGCCGAGCTCGAG
Organism: Solirubrobacterales bacterium; assembly: GCA_046330295.1. Lineage (GTDB taxonomy): Bacteria > Actinomycetota > Thermoleophilia > Solirubrobacterales > 70-9 > VAYN01. The sequence goes on from JAXLTB010000038.1 coordinate 6,413, forward strand.
GCCGCGAAGCGCTGGGCGGCCGACGACAGCGACGGCTGAGCCGCGACCGCGCGGGTCGGCCGAGCCGAATCCCGAACCGGAAGACACCACTGGTTTCCGGCAGGTATCCTCCCTGTCCGAGGCCGCTGTGCAGCCGGACCAGGGCTGAGAAACGGATTTCGACGGCCGAGGAGGATCGATGGTCCAGTCTGCTTTTCGAGGGTTCGTAGCGGCGATCGCGCTTGCCGCATTGGTCGCCACCGGTCCGCTGGCCGCTGACGGCGCCGACGCGAAGAAGAGGTGGCCGGCACGGCAAGGTCGCCTGGAGGATCGAGGGCAGGGTCGTCTGCCGCAAGCCCCCGGCGACGAGCAAGCGGCCGGTCGCGGAGGCGGCGCTGATCGGCCAGGTGGTCGGGCCGGCGCCGGTGCAGCGGGTCGGCCGGTCGCGGCGATCAGACAGCGCCCGATGACCCGCGCTCATGGCGGGCGACGAGCGCGCTCGTGACGCGCGCGCCGAGTCCGGCGTCGAGCAGATGCAGGGCGGCTCGGCCCCGAGGCTCGATCCGGCGGGGCGCGTCGACCGTGCGGAGGGCCGGGGAGCTTCACCGAGTCGATCCCGGTCGACCGTCGGCGACGGCGTGACCGTCAGCGGCAGCGCGACCGGCAGCGTCGACGCGAGTGGCAAGGTCGACGTCGACCTCGCGGTCACCGCCGAGAAGGGCGGCTACGCGCTCGATCTCAGGCCGTCGCTGTCGTTCGGGTCGGCAAGGGCCGCCAGAGTGTCCGACCGTCGACGGCCGGCTGTCCTGGAGCGACACGTTCGCCGGCAAGGACACCGCGATCGTCCGCAAGGGCAACAAGGTGCTCGGCGCGGTGACCGACGAGTTCGGCTGAAGACCGACGTCGTCGGGCAGGTCGGAGCCGATGCCCGCCTGCAGTCGGTGACCGTCAAGGACCTCGTCGAGATCGGCCACTACGAGCGCGGCCTGCAGATCAACACGACGATCTCGACGGTGACGACGCTCGGGCGCAACGGCGGCTCGCAGCCTGGCGGCGTCCCGAAGGTCGAGGTGCGGATCCGCGCCGCGAAGGCGAGCCGCGGCGCCGAGGCGGCGGCCGAGCGCGAGGCGGCGGCGGCCATCGCAGCGAAGCTCGGCGCGAAGCTCGGCGACTACTTCGCCGGCGGCGTTGTCCTCGCGAGCGCGACCGGTTGCTCGCGCAGGAGTCGAACTGGTACGAGTTCGGCAACCGTGTCGAGGCCGACTTCCTCCCCGCGGTCGGCGACGGCGTCCCAGGGCGAGACCGGGACGGTGACCGGGACCTTCGTGATGAAGCGCAGGGGAGCAGAAGCCAGGCCGCGAGCCTGGCGGCAGGTCGCCCAGAGTGACGGCGAGATGACGCCGAAGCACGCCTCCTCCGGGCCCGGGTCCGACCCGAGGTTCAAGTGGACGGCCGGCCGCCCCGACAGCAGCCCGTTGCACATGACCCTCGATGTCCAGTACGAGATCACGTCCCGCGCCGGGCGCGCTCAGGCGACGCTCTCCGCGAAGGCGCCGCCGGTCGGCGATCTCAAGGTCGAGGTCGACGGCACCTTCAGCGGCGAGGACGACCGGGCGCGGGCGAGCGTCGACACCGAGACGGTGATCTACGCGACGCCCGGGCCCGGCGACGATCCGGGCACCAACTGGCAGGCGCGCGAGCCCTACCACTGGGACGCCCGAAGCCCGGCGATGTACGGGAAGGGCGGCTGTTCGGCCGCGGTCTCGGGGGCGAGCGGGGCGGACTTCGTCACCTACCCGCCGGCCGGCGTGGCGACGAAGGTCGCGGGTGGCTACCTCGTCTACCTGGCGCCCGCCATCGCGGTCAACGGCACCGTCTCCGGCGGGTCCTGCGGCTCGCCGAAGCCTCATACCGTCTTCCCGACGCTGTTCACGGCTCCCGGCCTGACCCTGAAGGTGAACGGCACCGGGCCGACGCGGTGGTCCGATTCGGGAACCGACCCGGTCGGCTACCCCGGCGGCTACGACCTGACGATCACGATCACCGAGCTGGACCCATAGGCGCGGCCGAGTCGACGGGGCGCGGTCGGGCCGATCAGGCGACCGCGTAGAGCCTCCAGGGATCGGCGATGCCCTTGAGCTCGTGCTCGCCGCGGTCGGTGAACGAGAGCTCGCTGCCGATGACGAGATCGTGGACGGTGCGTGAGACGAGGATCTCGCCGGACCCTGCGGCGTTCATGATCCGCGCCGCGAGGTGGACGGCGAGGCCGGCGACGTCGTCGCCGCGCTCGACCTCGCCGGCGTGCAGGCCGGTCCGCACCTCGAGTCCTTCCGCCCCCGCCCCGGCGATGACCTCCTCCGCGCAGCGGACGCCCTGAGCGGGCCCGGTGAAGAGCGCGAGGATGCCGTCGCCGGTCGTCTTGACGAGCTCGCCGCCGTGCGAGTCGACCGCTCGCTTCGCTGCCGCCTGATGACGCTCCAGCGTCCGCGTCCAGGCGGCATCGCCGAGATGCTCGGCCCGCTCGGTCGACGCGACGAGGTCGGTGAAGAGAACGGTGGCGAGGACGCGGGTCGTCGGTCGGGC
>JAXLTB010000039.1:0-8381 GCA_046330295.1 Solirubrobacterales bacterium
CCTGCTCTCGGCGATCCGGATGCTCGAACAGGGGCTCGCCTCGGCCGAGGACATCGACAAAGGCATGGTCCAGGGCTGTGCTCACCCGATGGGGCCACTCGCGCTGGCGGATCTGATCGGCCTCGACACTGTCAAAGGGGTCGCCGAAACGCTCTATGCCGAGCACAGGGAGCCACTCTTCGCGCCGCCTCCTTTGCTGCAGCGCCTTGTGTCAGCCGGACTCAACGGCCGCAAGTCGACTCGCGGCCTCTATAGCTACGCCTGATCGGGGGACAGCGCGAGCCGAGCGCTCGGACTCAGCGTCGCGCCACGTCGACAACCGTGCCGCCGGTGATCGTCCCGAGATCCGCGCCCGCCGTCCGAAACATGGCGGTCGGGGTGCCCGCGCCAGCCCAGAGGATCTCCTCGGTGAGCAGACTGCGGTCGATCAGAACGGTCGCGGAATTGCGGTGCCCCAACGGGGGGATGCCGCCGATCGCAAAACCGGTCTGCTCCCGCACCCAGCTCGGATCGGCGCGCCTCACTTCTTCGCCCAGCTCCTTGCCGACAACGGCAAGGTCGACTTGGCGGTCGCCGCCGATGATGACGACGACTAGTCGATCGGCGGCAGACCCGCGGAAGACCATCGACTTCACAATCTGATGCTCCCCAACCCCTAAGGCTGCGGCCGCCTCCTGAGCTGAATGCGCCTCTCCGGCAAGGATCCGAAACTCGGATGAATGGCCAGCTACGTCCAAGGCGCGCGCGACGTGCCGGGCCGACCGGGGAATCGATTCACCAGGACGCATAACTAACTAGGATATATGACATAATCAGATAGGACAATAGTTCCCCTAACTATTACTGCTGATAGTCGACCGTGCGGGTTCGGACACCGCCCCGAAGGTCTGCGAGGGCACTCAGGAGGTCCAGCAGGTGGTCCGCGCAGCACAGGCGGGAAACCAAAACGGAGGCTAGAAACTTGTCGGTCGACACCAGCAACCTGACCCAACTCGACGTCGAGCCAGGGACGCTCCCGGAGACGATGGCGGCGTGGGTCATCCGCAAGGAGCGCGAGGGCGAGCCGAAGGACGCCTTCCAGCTCGAGCAGATCGAGGTGCCGGAGCCCGGTGCCTTCGAGGTGATCGTCCGCGTGATGGCGGCCGGGGTCAACTTCAACAACGTCTGGGCCTCGCTGGGCAAACCGGTCTCGGTCTTCGGCTACGGCGACCATCCCGAGTACGGCCACCACATTGGCGGCTCGGACGCCTCCGGGATCGTCTGGAAAGTCAGCGAGGGCGTCACCCGCTGGAAACCGGGCGACGAGGTCGTCATCCATTGCAACCAGGCCTCCTACGAGGACGTCGAGGTGCGGGCTCGACCCGCTCGCCGCGCCGAGCCAGAGGATCTGGGGCTACGAGACGACCTGGGGCGTTCGCCGAGTTCCGCAAGGTGACGCAGCAGCTGCTGCCGCGCCCACAGAACATGAGCTGGGCCGAGGCCTGCTCCTACAGCCTCACCTACTTCCACGCCTGCACCGGATGCTGATCGACCAGTGCAAGCTGCAGCCGGGCCACAACGTCCTGATCTGGGGCGCCGCGGGCGCTTGCCCTCGGCGTCTTCGCCACGCAGCTCTACCAAGGCGGCCGGCGCCAACGCGGTCGGCGTCGTCTCCTCCGACGAGAAGGGTGAACTGGTCCGAGCCTCGGCGCCGTCGACTACATCAACCGGGGCGAGTTCGGCGAGATGATGCGGACCGACGCCAACCTCACCGACCCTGCCGCCGACAAGGAGCGCTTCCGCGCCTCGCGCGGCTTCTCCAACCGGGTCAGAGATCCTCGGCGACTCCCCCGACATCGTCTTCGAGCACGTCGGCCGGGCCACCTTCCCGACCTCGGTCTACGTGGTCAAACCGTTCGGCAAAGTCGTCATCTGCGGCGCCACCTCCAGGCTTCCAGCTCGGCCCCGACGTGCGCTACCTGTGGATGGCGCCGAAGCAGATCATCGGCTCCCACTTCGCCAACGCCTACGAGTGCATGAAGGCGAACCAGCTGATGGCCGGGGGCAAGGTCCGCCCCGTCCTCACCGGCCAAGACGATGGGCTTCGACGTGGCGTCCCCGCCACACGGTTGATGCACGAAAACAAGCACCTCGGCAAGATCGCCGTCCTCGTCGGCGCCGACGAGGGCACGGGCAACACCGAGGACGGCCCGGGCGCGATCCGGGCCGGGGGTCGGCGCGTAAGTTGCTTCCCCTTCCCCTCCCTTCCTGGCCCAACGGCGCCCTACCGAAGCGGGAGTAACTTGCGACTGGATCTACCCCGATGAATAGACATGCAGAGATCTAACCGAGTTGAAAAAGGAGCGACGCGCCCGAACTCGACATCGAGTGAAGCATCGACGCAAAACAACTTTACGAACTGCGGGGACATCCGCCCCCGCTGGGCAAGCGATCCTCCTTCTGTCGCTTGCCCTTAGCGCTTGGGTGGTCCGGTCCTCTTTACCCCAGGGATCGGATCACCCGAGCGTTTCCTGGCGGACCCTGATGAGGAGAGGAACGACCGGCGAGATTCGCACCTGCCGGTCCTCTCCCTCATCAGGGTCCGCCGGACACCGGACACTCATGATCGCCGTTGGAACGGAACTCCGGTGCTTCGCACGGTGCTCCAAAACTCAGTCCGGTCGAGGCCGTGGACGATCTCTGCGAGTTTCGCGTCGCCGGCCCAGGGGCCCACGCCGACGAGGCGGTGAAGAAACTCCTCGCCGCCGACATCAAGGCGGTGAAGCCGCAGGCGCCGCGCAGGGCGAGCGGCGTAGTCGATAGGGGAGGGCCCGGTCGAGGAGCCGGGCCCTTCTTTGTCCGGGTGCTGCACCGGACCCGTCATGTCCCGCAGGTTGCCGGACCTCCTCCGGCCGCGCCCGCGCAGCCTCCCCGGCCCGGCGGGGCGGGCCATGACAGGCCCAGCGCAGCACCACAAGCCGGCATCGAAGAAGCAGCTCGCCTTCCTCCGCGCGCTCGCGGCGAGCCGGGGCGAACCTTCGCCTATCCGCGGACCTCGGCCGGGAGCCGACCGGGAGATCCAGGCGACTGAAGGGAGGGCCGAGGCCCTCGCGGGCCGACCGACGACGCGAGGACCGGAGCGTCGGCGAGGCGATGGCCCGGCGGCGACGGGCCCGGATTCGGGAGGAGGAACTCTCCGGTTGGGGATCGACCGCGGGCTGGAGCCGCGAGGTCGAGGACGAGGCGGACCGGGACTAGCGAAGCCCGCGCTGTCGCCGGGGCCGGCTTCGCCTCCCGATGGTGGCGCGGCTCCGCCGCGCATCGAAGTCGGCGGTCGCCGACCCGACGGGGGTCGGCCGGACAAGGAGGAGCACATGAGCATGAAGAAGAGCGCGCCGTCGACCAAGCGAGGCCGAGCGAGCCGAGAGACGGGCGGAGGAGCGCCGCCTGATGGCCGAGGCCGTCGAGCAGTTGCGGTCGGGCGAGGGCTGGCGAAGGTGGCTGCGCGTGCGTCGCCACTTTCACACCTACAACCTCCACAATCAGCTCTGATCGCATTCCGAATTGCCCGAGGCCACCCGTGTCGCCGGGTTCGTTGCCTGGCTGAAGGGCTCGGCTGCGCAGTCAGGAAAGGCGAGGTCGGCATCTACATCTGGGCACCCTGCCGCCCGTCGAGGAAGAAGATGCGCGAGTGGCGGGAGTCCGGCGCCGACCCGCCACCGAGCCGCGCGTCTTCTTCCGGATGGTCAAGATTTTCGACCGCTCCCAGGTCGAGCCGCTCCCGGACTTCCCCGGCGGAGCGGTGGCGCTCGACCCGCCGATCGCGCCGATCGAAGGCGACGGACTGGCCTCGCTCGCTGGAGCCGCTCCGCGACCTCGCCGCCTCGATCGGCGTCTCGGTCGTCGTCGGCGAGATGCCCCGGCGCCGGTGGCTACTACCGACCGAAGGCGAAGGAGATCGGGCTGCAGCCGATCTCGACGGAGATCTCGCCCAACCAGCAGGTGAAGACCTTGATCCACGAGCTGGCCCACGCCCTCGTCCGCCTCGACCGACGCGAGGAGGACCCGGAGCTGGGCTACGCGGAGGAGGAGGTGGTGGTCGAGTGCGTCGCCGCCACTGTCTGCTCCGGGCTTCGGCCTCGACGCCGCCGGCTTCTCGGTCCCGTATGTCGCCTCCTGGTCGGAGGGCGGGGAAATCGAGCGCCATGCCGCGCTGATCGACCGGCTGGCCTGTCGTCTCGGGGAGGTGACCGTCGTAGGGTCCGGCTCAGCAGAGACTGTAGGTGCCGGAGATCCGGCGCACGAATCCGGCCCGCTCGAGGACGGCGAGGTGGTAGCGGACCGTCAGGGAGCGCCTCGTCGCCTAGCGCGTCCCTGACCCCGCGGGTCGAGAGTTCGGCGTCGGTGAGCCGACCGGGATCTCGCGCCGCAACGGGTGCGCGAGCGCACGTCGTCGGATCGTCAGGCCTCTCGTCGTCCACGTCGGTCCCTGCCTCCCGGAGCCGAGGATACCGGCCGTCGGTGTACCGAGATGTAGGGAACGGCCACCGATCCTCCCCGAGGTGGTCCGCCTGCCTCACCGCAGGCCTGGCACACGCCGGCCGCCCTGCAGCCCCTACGGGCTCCCTCGCCTACGGCTCGCTCCGGGCTGCCGGTCGCGCGCCCTACCTGGGTTCGACAGACGAACCACCTCTCAAGGAGGCCCGAAGTGGAGGACACCAGCATCACCGTGCAGACCAGCAACCCGGCCCGCAGCCCCGAGCTGCGACGCTCGCCGGGAGGGACCGCGATCTGCGACATCCGCCTGGCGGTCAACAGCCGCCGCAAGGACGGCAGCAGCGGCGGTGGGTCGACAAGCGAACTTCTTCAACGTGACCTGCTTCGGCACGCGGTCGCCGGCGAGGAGTGCGGCGGAGTACCTGGAGAAGGGACGACGGATCCTGGTCGAGGAAGACTCGACTGGAGCGAGTGGGAGGCCAAGGACGGCTCCGGCAAGCGCCAGAGGGCGGTCCAGATCATCGCGGGCGGGAGTCCACTACCTCGATGGGAAACCAGGCGAGCGGAGCAGAGACCGAGGAGGGCCGAGCCCGAGGAGGTGCCGGCGAGCGTCGGCGCCGACGGAGGCGAAGAGGACATCCCGTTCTGAGATCTGGACGTCCCGAGGAGGGCCGGCGCCGCGGCACCGGCCTCCTCCTCGTGTGGCCAGGGAGGACGAGGGTGGCGGGCTCGTGCTCACCTGCCCCGAGCCTAGCCCGACGGCGCCCCGCGCAAGGTCCTTCGCTCCTTCCTCGCTGGCGCTCGGTGCGCGTGGCGCCTTTCCCGGGCTTGCCGCGAGGCAATTCACACGAAGATCCCGAGGGCCGACGAAAGGATGATCGAGATGAGCGCAGAGACGATGAAGACCGAGGTCAGGACGCGGGCGATCGGGCGGATCAGCCGGCAGCCGGGCACCTCTCGCGCACGAGCGCCGGGGTGCCGGTGAGTACCCGAGTTCGTGGTGGCGACCGACGCGGGTCCGGCGGCCAATCCGGTGGTGAAGACCGTCTACGTGGTCGGGGACCGGAGCGTCGCTACGGCGAGGAATACGGTGCAGGTCTACGAGGTCGGCGACCTCGCCGGTGGTACGAGATCGGCACCGGCATGCTGGTGCGCGGCGTCGAGTTCACCGAGTCGGCGATCGAGGCGAGCGAGGTTCGCCTGCGGGAGCGGCGGAGCGAGGCACGGGCCTAGCGCCCGTCCGCGGAGAGGCGCGAGGATGAGACCGATGCGAAGGCTTCTCGTCCTGGCGCCTCTCCTGCTCTGCCTACTCGTGCTCCCGGGGTGCGCCGTAGGCGCTGGCGGCGAGCGCTCCGCCGACCCCTCGTCCTTCCCCCGCCGGGCGACCGTCGCCTACGCCGTCGACGGCGACACCCTGCGGGTCCGGCTCGCCTCGGGCGATCTTCTCTACGTCCGCCTGGTCGGCAGATTACCCCGAGTTTCTAGCCCAACCCTTCGCGCCCCCGCAGTGGCTATCGGATAAAGGAGCGGCCGGTGGGCCGCACCTGATCCCTCTACCAATAGGGATGCGAGGGCCGAAAGGCCCGAGATGGGAATCCGTCGTCTCTCAGAGAGAAGAGAGCTCGATTCGTGTCTGGCGGCGGCCCTGGGAATCGCGGATCGTCCTCATTCAGCGCGCTTGGGCCTCGATCGCCTCGGCGACGTCGCCGGTCAGCTCGCGGGCACGGCGAAGCGCCGAGGTGATCCGCTCGACCTCGAGCTCGCGGGCGGCGATCTGCCCGGCCGGCTCGCCTCGCTTTCGGGCCTTGGCCAACTCGCGTCTGTGACTCGTCGCCATGCGGGCGAAGAGCGGCGCCGCGCTTTGCTTCGGCTGGGCGTGGTTGCAGCCCAGGCAGACCAGGCCGCGTGGGCAGTGATCGCCGGTCGGCAGCGCGCAGAGATGGGTGCCCATGTCGCGCATCTCGCAGTTGGCCGAGAGTTCCTCCCACTCCTCGGCGCTCGGGTTGCGCAGTGACTCCGGGCCGTGCACGGTGAGGAAGCTGCCTCGCACCGCCTTGCGGTACTCCTCGACCAGCGTCCTCGGATAGAGCTTCGCGTAGACCATCACCGTGTCGAGGTTGGCATGGCCGAGCAGGGCCGCGATCACGTGCACCGGGGTGTTGTTGTTGAGGTGCTCGGAGGCGAAGATCCGCCGCCCGTCGTGTGGTTTGAGGTAGAGCGGCTCGCCGCGCGAGTCCTTGGCACCAGCGACCAGCGAGACTCGCTTCAGCCGCTCGCGCACCGTCGTCGGCGCCATCCCCCGCGGCTGCCCGGCGCCCTGGATCAGGTAGGGCGCTCGCGGCCGGGGGCGGTTCTCGTGGAAGTCCCAGGTCTCGATCGCCGGCACCGAGGCGGACCGATAGAAGGCGCGGACGTGGGCGACGATCTGCGCCAGGACCGCCCCGAGCCCGTCGCCGATCGGCAAGAGACGGGCCCGGTCGTGCTTCGAGGGCTTGACGTGCAGCAGGTAGTAGGCGCGTCCATCGGGCAGGCGACGGCGGAGGATGTCGAGGGCGCTCAGCTCGAGGGCCTCCTCGATCCGCAGGCCGCTCTGAACGAAGAGCTCGACCAGCGCCCAGTCCCAGAAGGCGCTGATCTCCCCGCGGATCGCGCGGTGCCCCTCGGGGTCGCGGGCCAGGCGCTCCTGGGCGGAGCGCCACTCGGCGAGAGCGAAGGCGCGGATCGCCGGCAGCTCGCGCTCGAGGTCGAGGATCCGCGCGGCCAGCCGTGCCTCCTGGCGGGCGTAGACACCGCCGAAGCCGCCGAAGTCGCGGCTCTTGAGCGGCGGTACGTCGGGCATCAGTCCTGCGAGCGGCGAGCCCTCCTCGGTCGACCAGGCGCAGCCGTCGTGGAAGAAGATCCGCACGTCGCCGATCGTGCCGTAGGGGGTGAGACGATCGTCGGTGCCGGTGTCCTTGTCGACGCGGCGGTTGACCCGGCTCTCGGCGATCATCGCCTCCCGGAAGGCGAGGCCGTGCTCGCGCCTCACCTCGCGGGCGCTCTCGATCTCGGGGAAGCGCTCGGCGACGAAACGCCAGAAGCGGGCGAGGGTCTGGACGCGCCCCTTGGTGGTCGTGTGGGCGTAGCCGTTCCGGAGCTTCGCCTGCTCGGCGTAGATCCGCGTCACCGCGCGGAAGCGCTCGGGCATATCGGCACGGGCGACCATCTCCGCCGGAGTCGGCGGCCGGCTGGCGCGGCGATGACGGCTGAAGCCGCGTTGCGGGGAGCGGGCAAAGACCCCCAGCGCGCAGAGGGTCGCATCGACGGTGTCGATGCTGCTGCTCTGCCGGCTTTCCACCCCGAGAAGGTCCTCCTCGGTGATCTGCTCGAGCCGCTGATAGCCGCCTCGCAGGAGCAGCTTGATCGCGAGCGCCGGCGCTCGTTTGCGGGCCAGCGGGTTCAGCTGGCCGATCCGCTCCATCCCTTCCTCGAAGCGGGCGCTCGCCAACGCCAGCGGGTGCTCCTGCGGCGCCCAGCTGAGAATGTGCCCGCTCGAGAGGCTCCAGAGCACCGGCCACTGCGGCCGCACCGACCAGCTCATCGCCAACAGCCGCACGCCCCGCACCAGGTGATCGGAGACGCGCCGGCCCGTGGTGCCGGCGCGCAGCTCCTCCCAGCGACCGGCCTCGAAGCGCTGCCAGCGCTGCTGCAGGGTCGCCCCGTCGCCCCGCTGAAGCTCGGTGGTGATCAGCTCGATCGCCCGCGGCATTCGTCGAGCGACTTCGACCGAGACGTCAAGGGCGGCGGCCGCCTCGCCAAGCCGGGCGGCGAGCAGCTCGCGCTCGAAGGGCGCCTCGCGCAGCTCGGCGAGATCGTAGGGCTCAGAGGTCATCGAAGTCAGCACGCCGCGAGCGCGCCAGCGCGTC
>JAXLTB010000004.1:0-128617 GCA_046330295.1 Solirubrobacterales bacterium
GTGGTGCTGTTCGCGATCAACGTCGGCGCCTACCTCGTGCTCTGGGTCCTGACAGGGCTTCGCCTCGCCCGCTTCCCGGCCAGGGTCCTGAGCGACCTCACCGATCACCAGCGCGGGCTCGGGTTCCTGACCGTGGTCGCGGCGACCGGTGTCCTCGGCGCCCAGATGATCGTGATCTGGCACGGGTTCGCGATCGCGACGCTCCTACTGGCGATCGCGGGGGTCCTCTGGGTCCTGCTCACCTACACGATCTTCACCGCCCTGACGATCAAGCGGGAGAAGCCGTCGCTGGCGAAGGGGATCAGCGGGACCTGGCTGCTGGCGGTCGTCGCCACCCAGTCGATCGCGGTCCTGACCGCGCTGCTGGCCTCCCACTGGGGGCAGCCGCTGCGCCTGCACGCGAACTTCGCCGCCCTCTCGATGTGGCTCTGGGGTGGGATGCTCTACATCTGGATCATCTCGCTGATCTTCTACCGCTACACCTTCTTCAGGTTCGAGCCCGACGACCTCGCGCCGCCCTACTGGATCAACATGGGCGCGATGGCGATCTCGGTCCTCGCCGGGTCGCTGCTCATCTCCAACAGCGCCGACGCGCCTTTCCTGCACTCGCTGCGGCCCTTCCTGGAGGGCTTCACCGTCTTCTACTGGGCGACCGGGACCTGGTGGATCCCGATCATCGCGATCCTGGCGGTGTGGAGGTACGGATACCGCCGCCTGCCGCTCGAATACGACCCCCAGTACTGGGGCGCCGTCTTCCCGTTCGGCATGTACGCGGTCGCCACCTACCGGATGGCGAGCGCCCTGAAGCTGGACTTCCTCGGCGCGATCCCCAAGGTCTTCCTCGGGCTGGCTTTGCTGGCGTGGCTGGCGACGTTCGTCGGCCTACTGCGACGCCTCGCTCGCGACTTCTTTTGTCACACTAGAAGTGTGTAGACTATCTGCGATGAGGCGCGTCGACCAGAGCGCCAGCCACCGACCGCAAGCCTCCTCATGAGCGCCACCGATGCCTTCCGCGAAGAGCACGCCGCGCTGCTCGAGCACGTCGAGCACCTGCGCGCCATCGGGGGACAGCTGCCTGGGATGGACTCCGCGCAGCGGACCGCGGCCATCCGGTGGGCCCTCGAGTTCCTGCGCGGCACCCTGATTCCTCATGCCGAGGCGGAGGAGCGCGTCCTCTACCCGGCCGTCGCCGCGCTGCTCGGCAGCCCGGAGGCGACGGCGACGATGATCAGCGACCACCGCGCGATCATCTCCCGCATCGACGCGCTGACGGCAGCCCAGCCGGATGACGTCGAGCGGCTGCAGGAACTGCTCTACGGCCTCCATGCCCTGCTGATCGTCCATTTCCACAAGGAGGAGGACGACTATCTGCCGCTGCTGGAGGAACGCCCGCCGGAGGAGGTTGCGGCCATCTTCGAGCGGATGGGCGAGCACGGGCACGCCCACTGAGGTGCTGAAGGCAGCTCGTCGGCAGGCCATTTTTTCACATGTCGTATGTGCAAAACTGTCGCGGCGATGGACGTGCCCGCAAGCAGCGGCGAGGTACTCGCGCAAGCGACCCGCGCGCGCATCTTCGCCTGGCTGGTCGAGCACAGGGTCGCGGCCGGAACCGAGGAGCTGGCCGGCGCGCTCGGCCTGCACCCGAACGGCGTGCGGCGGCACCTCGAGCTGCTGCACGAAGCCGGCCTGGTCGAGCGGCGGCGGAGCCGAGGCGAGAGGGGGCGCCCCGGAGACCGCTGGCTGATCGCCGCGGGGGCCCGACCCGGCGGGGAGCGGCCCAGTGGCTACAGTGGATCTGGCCTGGATGGCCTGCGCGCGATGCCGGCTGGCCTGGGCCAGCTGCGCAAGATCGAGAGCATGGGGCGGGAGATCGGGCGCGAACTGGCTCCGGGCGATGCTCGGCGACACGGCCGAGAGCTTCCGGCAGGTGATCTCTGCGCTCTCGGCTTCCAGCCCGCGCCAGCTCGAGGTCGGGAGCGAGGGCGGTTTCACCTGCCGCATCGAAAACTGCCCGTTCCGGGACTCCGTACGCGAGAGCCCTGCGCCGTATTCCCAGGGCCGCACTGCGGGCTCACCGCGGGGCTGCTGTCGGAGCTCGACCCCAAGGCGCGGCTGATCCGCTTCGAGCTGCACGATCTCGACCGCGCCGGCTGCTCGATCTGCGTCGAGGGACCGGTCTGCGAGAGACGGCCTCCACTCCCCCTCCCGAGCGCCCCGACGAGACGCCGCTGCCGTCCGGCGACCCCAGCCGCGTAGGAGGGCGAGTTGCGCCCACCGACGTCGTCGGCTCCTTCTTCATCTGCGGGATCGGCTTCTCCTGGCGGCGGCCATCGCCGCGGTCGACCAGTCCCTGTCGCCCTGGCCCTGGGGGCGTTGGCTGGCGCTGCACCTGGCCTTCGTCGGCGGCGTCTCCCAGCTCGTGCTCGGCGCCAGTCAGTTCTTCGCCGGGGCCTTCCTCGCAACCGACCCGCCGCCGCGCGCACTCGTCCGTGGCCAGCTACTGGCCTGGAACGCAGGGGCGGTCCTGCTGGCCGTCGCGATCCCCGAGCGTGCCGACACGCTGATCTGGATCGCCGTGGGAATGCTCCTCGGCAGCCTCGGGCTATGGGGCGCGGCGATCGCGACGATGCGGCGCCGCTCGCTGCGGCGCTCCCCCTGGGCAACCCGCTGGTACCTCAGCGGCGCCGCCTTCTTCGGGCTCGGGATGGTGGCCGGCTCGCTGCTCGCGCGCGGAACTCCCTGGGTGCACGGCGACCTCCTCGGAGCCCACATGGCTCTCAACCTGGCGGGCTGGTTCGGCGCCGCGATCGTCGGCACCCTCCACACCTTCTATCCCTCGCTGACGCAGACCCAGATCCGCTACCCACGCCTGCAGGGGGTTGCGTTCCTCGCCTGGACCGGCGGCGTCGCGGCGCTGGCGGCCGGCTATGGCTGGGCGGTCGATCCACTCGCGCTCGCCGGCTGGCTCGCCCTCTGCCTCGGCGCGCTCGCCCTCCTCGTCAACGTCGCCGGGTGCCTGCGCGGCGCGGCGAAGCCGCTGTCGCTGGCGGCGCGAGTCGTCGGAGTCGCCCAGCCGTTCCTGCTCGCCGCGCTCCTGGTCGCGACGATCGCCGCGCTCGCGGACGGACCCGCCCACGCGCTGGTCGGCTCGACTCGCTCGGCCGTCGGCACGCTGCTCGTCGCCGGCTGGATCGGCCTCACCGTGCTCGGCTCGCTGCTGCACCTGCTGGCCGTGGTCGTTCGGGTGCGCGGGGGCTTTGCCGCCAAGATGCCGGCTCCCCGGCCCCTTCTCGATACCGGCGTCGCCGTCCTGGCGACGGCCGGCATCGCCGCGATGGCGCTGTCGCAGGGCGCCGGCCTCGACGGCTTGCACGGCCCGGCCAAGGCGGCGCTGCTGGCGACCTACGTGATCCTCGCCGCGCGGGTCGCGGTACTCGCCGGACGCATCCTGATCCGCGCCCGACCAAGCCTCTAGCCGACCTTCTCCCTGAAGTAGGCGGCGTTGATCTCGATGTATTTCTGCCACTCCGGCGGCACCTGGTCCTCCGGCGTGATCGCGTCGACCGGGCAGGCCTCGACGCAGGCGTCGCAGTCGATGCACTCGTCGGGATCGATGTAGAGCATCTCGTGCTTCTCGTAGTCGGGCTCCTCCGGGGTGGGATGGATGCAATCGACCGGGCAGACCTCCACACAGGAGTTGTCCTTGGTGCCGATGCAGGGCTCGTTGATCACGTATGCCATCGCTTCACCTCCGTTCACCAGGTTTTACACAGCAGATATGTGTAAATCATAGGCGATCGGCGGACCCGAGCGCCTCGTCGATGAAGGGGCCGAGTAGCTTGGCAACCGAGGTCGCGGTGGTATCGGGCGACTCGCCGGGGGCAGTGATGTAGCTGATCGCGAGCCGGACCAGCGACTCGGAGAGGAGGCGGACCTCGGCCCTTGGCGCCCGCGGCCAGCCCTCTTCGATAACTGCCGCGAGACGAGTGGTGGCCCACTGGAGGACCGGCGCCCCCTGGGTGGTGACGAACCGCAGCATGCCTCCGGTGCCGTCGTCGTCGACGAGGATGCGGATCAGCAGGTCCTCGCTGGCGGTGCGGAGGAAGTGCTCGAGGGCGGCGCCGATCGCCGCGCGGGGATCGTCGACGTGTTGCAGGACGGCAGCCTCGACGTCGTCGAGGAAGCGCTCGCCCTCGTGGATCACGAAGGCGAGCCCGAACTCGTTGCGGTTGCCGAACTCCTTGTAGAGGGTCTGGCGGCTGACGCCGGCGCTGGTGGCGATGTCTGACATCGTGATCTCCGACCAGGGGCGCTGCTCGAGCTGGTCGCGAGCAGCGCCGAACAGGGTCTGGCGCAGCAGCTCCCGGGCCGCCTCCGGGTATGGGGTTCGCATGCTTGCCATCCCCCCTATCGTCGCAGCGGATGCGGTCACTCGTCGGCGCCGGCCGGCTCGAAGTCGACCTTGTCGCGGACGCCGCAGTCGGGGCAGGCCCAGTCGTCGGGGACCTCGCTCCAGGGCGTTCCCGCCGGGAATCCCTCGCGCGGGTGGCCGGCCTCCTCGTCGTAGACGTAACCGCAGCCCGGGCAGCGCCAGGCGCTCACGACTCCACTCCGTAGCGGGCGAGGATCTGGCGTCGCTTGCGCGGCTGGATGTTGGCGCGGGTGACGTCGCCGCCGAAGTGCGCGAGGAGGCGCGGGTCCATCACCCGGCGCCAGAGAGGTGGGAACCAGGCGAGGACGATCATCCCGGCGTAGCCCGTGGGCAGCTGCGGCGCCCGGTCGACGTGCCGCAGGGCCTGGTATCGCCGGGTCGGGTTGGCATGGTGGTCGCTGTGGCGCTGCAGGTGATAGAGGAGGACGTTGGAGGCGACGTTGTTGTTGTTCCAGCTGTGCTCCGGCAGGCAGCGCTGGTAGCGGCCGTCCTCGCGCTTCTCCCGCAGCAAGCCGTAGTGCTCGAGGTAGTTGACGACCTCCAGCAGCGAGAACCCGATCACGGCCTGGATCAGCAGGAAGGGCAGGACGATCGGGCCGAAGGCGATCGCCAGCACCGCGAAGAGGCCGATCGTCATCGTCCAGGCGCTGAGGATGTCATTGCGGATGGACCAATGCGACTCGCCGAGGCGGTCGAGCCGGGCCGCCTCGATCCCCCAGGCGGAGCGCAGGCTGCCGGCGACGGTGCGCGGCAGAAAGGCCCAGAAGCTCTCCCCAAGCCGGGAGCTGGCCGGGTCCTCGGGGGTGGCGACGCGAACGTGGTGACCGCGGTTGTGCTCAATGAAGAAGTGGCCGTAGCCGGTCTGCGCCAGCGCCACGCGGCTCAGCCAACGCTCCGAGCCGGCCCGCTTGTGGCCGAGCTCGTGGGCGGTGTTGATCGCAACCCCGCCGACGACGCCCATCGTCAACGCAAGGCCGATGCTTGCGACCGTCGAGAGGTCCCCGCTCGACCACAGCCAGCAGGCGAGCACGAGCCCGGCGTACTGGATCGGGATGAACAGATAGGTGCACCAGCGGTAGTACCGGTCCTGCTCGAGGAACTTGAGGACGCTGTCGGGCGGGTTGGACGCGTCCACCCCGAACGCGACGTCGAGCAGCGGGAAGATGACGAAGAAGAGCACCGGGCCGAAGAACCAGAAGCCCCCGAAGCCGGTCAGCGCGACAGCCCCCCAGGCGAGGAACGGCGCCAGCGGGATGACGATCCCCAGCAGCCAGGCGTAGCGCTTGGGGTCCATCCACGTCGCCGGACCGACCTCGACCTCGTCGTGGTGATGATGGTGGTGCGCGTGCGCGGTTGACGCCTCCATAGTGCCTCCCTCGTCAAAAGACCTTCCGAAGTCAGCGATATTGACAAATATCGTCAGTTTGTCAATAGCGATTACAAAGTGCCTCAACTTGACCCAGCGCGAGACCGGGTAGTGGGTCAGTTTGAACTCGGGGCCGCGTAATCGGGGAAAAGACCTGCAAACGCAGGAATCCACGAATGCTAAGGAAATCCTCCGCCCATGAACCCGGTCGGCTACCTAGAGACCAGTGTCCTTTACTGCGAGGACAACCTTGAGATGCTTGCTGGCTTTCCAGCCGAATGCGTGGACCTCGTGTACCTAGACCCCCCCTTCTTCTCAAACCGGATCTACGAAGTGATCTGGGGCGATGAGGCCGAGGTCCGGTCCTTTGCGGATAGATGGGAAGGGGGGATCCAGGTCTATTTGGACTGGATGGAGGCAAGGCTTATCCAGCTCCACCGAGTTCTCAAGCCAACTGGCTCTCTCTTTCTTCATTGCGACCAGGCAGCAGGGCACTACCTCAAGGTCCTGCTCGATGAAGTGTTCGGTGTCAAGAACTTTCGGAACGAGATCATCTGGCGACGCACTGCCTCCAATAGCGCAGCGAAGCGTTTTGGGCCAATCCATCAAAACATTTTCTTCTACGGCAAATCGAAAGAGGCGCCGTTCTATCCCCAGTACACGGCCTACACGAACGCATACGTTCGGGAAAATGAGCCAGGCCGGGTTTGACGGAGACCCAGAAACCAGGATTCCTACCTGGAAGAAGGGAACTCCCAAGCCATGCCACGCAAGACGAAATACCCCGAAGAGCTGCTCGATCGCGGTGCCCGGATGGTCTTTGACTCCGGCCGTCCCATCGCCCACGTCGCCAGGGACCTCGGCGTCCACCACGAGACGCTGCGCAAGTGGGTGCGAAAGACCGAAGCCGATGAAGGCAAGCGCAAGGAGCTGCTGAGCAGCCAGGAGCGCGAGGAGCTGGCCCAGCTGCGTAAGGACAACCGCGAACTCCGCCGCGCCAACGAGATCCTGAAGGCCGCCTCGGCGTTTTTCGCCGCCGAGCTCGACCCACACCGACCGAAGTGAGCGCCTTCATCGAGGAGCATCGCCAGCGCTTCGGGGTCGAGCCGATCTGCCGGACCCTGGGGGCGTCGGCCTCCGCCTACTACGAGCGGCGAACCGGTCGGCGCTCGACCCGAGCGGTGGAAGACGAGCGCCTGCTAGCCCAGATCAAGGAGGTCCACGAGCGCAACTACTGCGCCTACGGCTACCGGCGCACCTGGATCGCCCTGCGCCGCCAGGGCGAGGAGGTCGGCCGCGGCCGCGTGCAGCGGCTGATGCGAAAAGCAGGAATCCAGGGCGCCAAGCGGCGCGGCAAGCCCTGGCGCACCACAAAGCCCGATCCGACGGCCGAGCGCCGCCCCGACCTCGTCGAGCGCGACTTCAACGCTCCGGCGCCGAACCGCCTCTGGGTCGGCGACTTCACCTACCTGCGCTCCTGGGAGGGCATGTCGTTCTTCGCCTTCGTGATCGACGTCTTCAGCCGCAAGGTCGTCGGCTGGCAGCTGGCCTCCCACATGCGCACTGACCTCGTCCTCGACGCCCTGCGGATGGCCCTCGGCCAACGGGACCACGGCGCCGACTTCGAGCTGGTGGCCCACACCGACCGCGGCAGCCAATACACCTCCGCCGACTACACCCAGGAGCTCGACGACGCCGGCGTTCTCGCCTCGGTCGGATCGGTCGGCGACGCCTACGACAACGCGATGGCCGAGAGCTTCGTCGACACCTTCAAGACCGAGCTGGTGGCCGACCGCTCCTGGCGCACCAGATCGCAGCTCGAGCTGGCCGTCGTCGAATACGTCAGCTGGTTCAACCACGAGCGCCTGCATGAATCCCTCGGCGACGTCCCTCCCGTGGAGTTCGAGGACCTATACGTTCGACAGGGGGCTCAACTGAGCTATCCCTCTTAAATTGGAAACCAACAAAAACGGTCTCCGTCAAACCTGGTCCGGCTCACTGCGCCAGCTAGGCCCGTTCGAATTCCAGCATTGGGTGATTCAAAGGGTTCTTGGAACTCAGGCTCCCCGGAAGACCTCTGACATGGGAATTGACGGCTACTCGTTCTTCGAGAGCCTGCCGATCCAGGTGAAGCAGAGAGAGCGAGTCGGTCGGCCTGATCTGGACAGCTTTGAGACCGCGATCAGAAGAGAGGGCAAGCACAAGGGTTTCCTCGTGGCGTTCAGCTTTTCGAGGGGGGCAATCGAGGGAGCTGCACGCGCTCGGAAGGACCGCGACATCGAAATTGTGTTGGTGAAGGTTGAGGACGTGGTCCGAGTAGGCGAACTCATCGATTCGGCGGATCGCGTTGGTCGACCGCCCGACCTTTCGAGCCTCTCTCCCGACCTCATGGGTTTGTTCAGTGCGCTCGAGAAGGAAGTCCAGGAGCGGCCGTTCTACATTCCGCCGAGCAAACGTTCGAAGCCCTCGGCGAAGGAGTTAATTCTCAGTGCGCGTGGCCATCGGCGACTTGATCGCGTCTAGCCGCGTTGCTCTAACTAGTCCAGCAAAGCAGCGATCTCTTCCAGCGTCCAGACGTGATCGGCGACCCCGGCTGCCATCGCTGGCGTTGTCGGATAGGGGTCCGAGAGCGTCTTATGCGGGCGGGCGAAGTTGTAATACATGTAGTGGAGGCTGACGGCGTGCGCCAAGTTCTCGACTTTCTTGGAGAACCCGTTGGTCAAGCGTGTGAAGCGCCGCATTCCCATCCGCATCGTCAAGTTCTGCCGCTCGACGTAGCTAGTCGAGATCCGATCCGGATCGGGATCGCCCCGTTTGACGACTTTCTTGGTGGCGGTCAATCCGGCCGGGCTATAGCGGCGCTGCCCTTCGCCGTCCGGCCCCGGACCGTAGATCTTGTGTAGCTCGGCATAGTCGATCTCCTGGCCGAAGCCGACGCTGATCCCGGTTCCATAGGCGCGCAGCCCGTCCGTCGTCAGCTGCACCCGATTCGCCAGCCGATCGCTGAGGTCTTTCATGAAGATGATCGCGTCGAAGGCGTTGCGCTCCCCGATCAGCCAGGACGGGACCAGCTTGGTGTCGGCGCAGAGCGCCGTCCACGTCCATACGTCCCCGTAGCCGAAGGTGCCCTGATGCTCGTCGGGGACGTTTTTCTGCTTGGCGTAACAGAACGACCAGATCTCGTCGCACTCGATCGTTTTGCAGGGCAGGCCCCGCAATGTCCGGTCCTGGTAGTCGGCGCAGGCCTCGCCGAGATCGACCAGCAATTTCGTGATCGTGTTCTTGGCTGCGCCGGTCATCCGGACTGTGGCGCGAATGGAGTTGCCCTCCACTAAGCAGGAGAGAATCTGTGCGCGCTTCTCGGTGGAGAGCCTGTTCATACTGACCATTATGCCAAAGCGCTTACGCATTGTCAAGTAGTATCCGCTGTAACAACTACGTTCTAGAAATCGAAGTATTTCGAGACGACTGAGAGGAGGCACCATGGCTAGAGAGTCCAATACCGATGAGCAAATAGCTCGTGGCGAGCGGGCCTCGCTTAGCGACTCGTTGCGCCGTTACCGAAAACGGTGGCGTGGCTATCAGCGCCTCCGGTCCGAATCGCCAGCAGCGGGGCCGTATCGCGCTCAGCGGGGCGTTCGCCACGATTACCGAGTCTGAGGAGACGGCAGACCGCGAGCCAGACTCGCTTCCGCCTCACCCGACTCAGACGCCGCTGTTCCATGCGCTCGAAGGCGCACGCTATGTCAGGCAGGGCCAAATTCGAGACATCGAACGCGTCACTAAGCGACGGTTGGTCGCATATATCGCCGGGCCGGGAACCTCGATCACCGGCATCGATATTCCGCCGTTCGTTGATCTACTCGATGATGTCGACGCTGGCCAGCCGCTTGACCTCATGCTGCACACGCCAGGTGGTGACGTTGACCAAGCTGAGCGGATTGTCCTTCTCTGTCGGAAGCGCGTAGGAGACGCCGAATTCCGGGTCATCGTCCCGGATAGCGCCAAGAGCGCAGGAACCCTGATCGCCATAGCCGCCGACGAGATCGTGATGGGCGATCCATCGGAGCTGGGACCGATCGATCCCCAGATCTTCATCACTACCGCCTCGGGCGAGGACATGGCGCGGCCGGCTCAGTCTTTTCTCGACGGCCTGAAACAGATCCGCGAGGAAACGGGCGACGGCGATCTCTCGCCCGCCTATTTCCCGCTTTTGGACAAGCTTGATCCAGCGCTAATCGACTTCTGCCAGAAGGCAATCAAGCGGTCTAAGAAGTTTGCGCAGAGCTTCCTGGAGCAGTACATGCTCAAAGACGACCCCCAGAAAGCCGCCGACATCGCAGCCGAGCTTGCGAATGTCGAGAAGTATCTGTCCCACTCGGCGACTATCGACGCCGTTGAGGCCCATCAGCTCGGTCTCAACGTGAACATCTTGGCTCATAACGATGAGCTTTGGCAGGCGTATTGGCGCCTCTATGTGCAGATGAGGGTTGTCCTACCCGGCCCGGCATCCAGGCTCTTCGAGGGCCGGAAAGCATCGCTCCTTATTTAGCCGACCAGCGAGCCCGCGCAGCCTTCCGCGCCGCTTCGCTCCGCTGCTCGGGCGTCATGTTCGAGGCCCGAGCTTTTCCGCCCTTCTTACCGCCCTTCCGACCAAGGGCTACAGCAGCAGGATCTTTGCCCTCGTCTTCCTCGGGCAGCTCCTCACTCGTCGCCTCGTCAACGATGCTGGCTGCGAGCTTGTTTAGATCCGCTGGCTTGCTTGACCGCTTTGGCATCTACTACATCGTAGCCGGGAGGTCCAGATGGCTTTGATTCAAACTGACCCACTACCCGAGACCGCGGGTCGGAATAGATCGAGGGGAGGCTCTCGCTAGATCTTCAGCAACACGAACGTGTTGAGCACCCAGATGACGGCGAAGAAGACGGTGGCACGGTCGAGGTTGCGCTCGACCATCGAGCCGCCGCCGATCGAGCTGCCGCCGCCGCCGATGCCGAAGGCACCGGAGAGGCCCGCGTCTTTGCCCGAGTGCAGGAGCACGAGGAAGATCAGGACGACGGAGATGATCACCTGGATGACGCTGAGAAACGTGTACACGACGGAAGAGTCTAGGGGGTCTCGAGCGGCTCGGTCTCGCCCTCGGCGGGCGCTGCGTCCCCGTTGCCGCTGGCCCCGTTGCCGTTGACTGCCTGGCTGCTGCGCGCTCCGTTCCCGTTCCCGTTCACGCGGTCGAGGATCTCGACGGCTTCCGTGCGCAGCTCGGCGTCGAGCAGGGCGAAGTCCTCGTCGGAGAGCTTGCCAGCCGCGTGGTCGAGCTCGGCGTCCCTGATCTCCCGGTACTTGGCTTCCTTCTGGGCGTCGGCCTCGGTGCGCACGAGGGTGCCGCGGCGACGGCCTCGCGTCGGCCAGAGGGCGATCAGCGCTCCGGCCAGGGCGATCAGGCCGCCGATCCACATCCAGGTCACCAGTGGATTGACGATGACCTTGAACGTCGCCGTCGAAGCGTCGGAGAGATAGCTCTTGGCGATGCGGTCGGCGGCCAGCGCCTGCAGCTTGGCGATCTGGGCGAGAGCCAGCGGCCGCAGGCTCGGTTTGGCGGCGGCGGTCCGCATCATCGCCCCCAGCGCTTCGCACTGGGGCGGGGTCCCGGGCGCCCCGCGGACACAGTTCTGGAAGCCCTTGTCCGCGGCCCGCACGCGCTTCTGCACTGCCGTGATATCCGGCTGCACGGCGATCCACAGATCGCTGCCGAGTCCGGCCCTGAGCCCGACCTCGCTGGTCGCCTCGCCGTCGAAGAAGCTGCTGATCGTCCCCGTTTCCACCCCGGTCGGCCGGAAGAACCGACGACTCGGGCGCAGGAAACCAACGAGCTTGCCGTCTTGTTCGACCCTGAGAACGGAGCCGAAAGTGAACTTCTCGCTGTCGACGGCGACCGTCGGCTTGACGTAGGTGATCTTGCGACCGTCGACGACGGTGCTCTGGCCGGGTCGCAGGTTGACGTCGCGGTTGGTCTGGAAGCTGGATGAGGCGGCGATGCCGATCAGCACCACGGCGATCCCTACGTGGACGATGTAGCCGCCGTAGCGACGGCGGTTGCGGGAGACGACCGCGATCAGCGAGCCCGCCATCGAGCCGCCGGAGAGCGAGCGCCGCGCCGCGGCGCCGTTCCAGAACTCCTGGGCCAGGCCGGCGATGGCGAAGGCGGCGAAGACGAACAGCGCCAGCGCCCAGGGCTTGTGGGCGGCGTCGGTGAGGGCCAGGAGGGCAACCAGGGCCACCGCGGCGACGATCAGCGGCATCAGGAAGACCCGCTTGGCCGAGGCCCAGCTGACCCGCCTCCAGGCGAGTAGGGGCCCGATCCCGGTGAAGAGGACGAGCAGGATCGCGAGCGGAGTGGTGTAGCGGTCGAACCAGGGTGCGGCCAGCGAGGCCTTGTTGCCGGTGAAGAGCTCTGAGATCAGCGGGAAGAAGGTCCCCCAGAAGATCACCGCGGTGAGACCCACAAGCAGCAGGTTGTTGACGAGGAACACCGCCTCGCGGGAGACCAGCGAGTCGATTTGCTTCGCCGAGCGCAGATCGTCGAGGCGTGAGACGATCAGCGCCGTCGAGCCGATCAGCACCACCGCGATCAGGCCGAGGATGTACGGGCCGACGGTGTTGTCGCCGAAGGCGTGGATCGACTGCAGCACTCCTGAGCGG
The DNA here is from genome assembly GCA_046330295.1 of Solirubrobacterales bacterium. Taxonomy (GTDB): domain Bacteria; phylum Actinomycetota; class Thermoleophilia; order Solirubrobacterales; family 70-9; genus VAYN01. The sequence continues at coordinate 12,499 of JAXLTB010000004.1, forward strand.
ACGAGGAAGGTGCCGAGCAGGGCCATCGAGAAGGTGCCGACGATGAGGCTGGCGTTCCAGACCTTCAGCATCCCGCGCTTCTCCTGGACCATGATCGAGTGCAGGAAGGCTGTGCCGAGTAGCCACGGCATCAGGGCCGCGTTCTCGACCGGGTCCCAGGCCCAGTAACCCCCCCAACCGAGCTCGGTGTAGGACCAGCGAGCGCCGAGCAGCAGTCCGAAGCCGAGGAAGGCCCAGGCGATCAGGGCGAAGCGGCGGGTGGCGCGGATCCATTCGGCGTCGAGGCGCCGGGTGACGAGGGCGCCGATCGCGAAGGCGAAGGGGATCGTGAAGGCGACGTACCCCGAGTAGAGCATCGGCGGGTGGATCATCATGCTCGGGTGCTGGAGCAGCGGGTTGAGGCCGATGCCGTCGGCGGGCGCCGGGCTCAGCGTCGCGAAGGGGTCGACGTCGGGCGCGAACAGCATCAGGCCGACGAAGAACGAGGCGACGCCCATCATCACCGCGGTCGCCCAGGGGACCAGCTCGCGGAGCTTGTTGCGGGTCGCGAGGAGGGCGGCGCTGGAGGCGATCGAGAGCACCCAGGCCCAGAGCAGCAGCGAGCCCTCCTGGCTCGACCACATCGCCGCCAGCTTGTAGAAGGCCGGCGTCTCGATCGAGGAGTGCTGCTGGACGATGTTGAAGGAGAAGTCGTTGCCCGCGAAGGCGACCTCGATGATCACCACGCAGGCGGTGAGCAGGGCGCAGAGGGCGTAGACGGAGCGGCGGGAGAGGTCTATCCAGCGGCGCTCGCCGTTGCGCCCGGCGAGCGCCAGCGCTGCGGCGAGGACCGCGGCGACGAAGGCCAGCGCCAGGAGGACGCTGCCGAGGCTAGCCATTGCTCTTGGTCGTGAACTTCGACGGGCACTTCGTGATCAGGGTTTCCGGTTCGCCGACGAAGGTGCCGTTGTGCACCTTGCCAGTGAGGACTATCTCGCGGCCGCCGCGGAACGGGTCCGGGATCGTGCCGGTGTAGCTGACCGGAAGGCTGCGGCCCTCGCCGTCGCGATCGACCACTCGGAAGGCGATGCCGCTTCCCTGGTGGTGGATCGAGCCCGGCACGACCTTGCCGGTCATCTCATAGTTGGTTCCGGGGGCGGCGCCGAGCAGCTGAGAGGGCTGCTTCGCTTCGGTCGAGGCGGAGAAGGAGGTGTAGATCAAGGCCACCGCGAGCAGCACGGCAACGCTGAGCGCGACCACGAGTCGGATCTTCCGCTTGCGCTGAGGGTCCACGAGCCCGGGGATTATCGCAATCCGGCGACTCCGGAAGGTAAAGGCCATCTGGGAGAATCGCCGGGTGGCCGCCAGCACCCGATCGGACCGCGTTCTGCTGATCACCGGAGCCAGCAGTGGGATCGGGGCCGCGACCGCGCGGGCCGCCGCCGCCGACTACAGGTTGGTGCTGGCCGCACGGTGCCTGGAGGAGCTCGAGACCCTCGCCGCGGAGCTGGGCGGCGCCGATCGGGCGATCGCGGTCCGCTGCGACGTCACCGAGTGGAACCAGGTGGAGGCGATGGTCGGCGCCGGCCTGGATCGCTTCGGGCGCATCGACGCGGTCTTCGCCAACGCGGGCTTCGGCGCCACCCGCGGCTTCCTCGAGGAGTCGGTCGAGCACTGGCGCTCGATGGTCCTGACCAACGTCTACGGCGCCGCCCTGACGGTCCGCGCCACCCTCCCCCACCTGCTCGAGCGCGGCGACGGGCACTTCCTCCTCACCAGCTCCGTGGCCGGCCGCCGCGTCCTCCCAGGCTCGCTCTACTCGGCGACCAAGTGGGCGGCGACGGCAATCGGCGAGGCACTCCGGGCGGAGCTGCGCGAGATGCACCACAACACGGCGATCAAGGTGACGCTGATCGAGCCCGGCATGACCGACACGCCGTTCTTCGACCGCAGCCCCGGCGACTCGGCCCTGCGGGACACGGACATCGCGAGGGCGGTGATGTTCGCGCTCGAGCAGCCGCCCGGCGTCGACGTCAACGAGATCCTGATCCGCCCCACCAGCCAGCCGAGCTAGCCGCGCGATGCGGGAGACGGACGCCGAGCTGGACATCCAGGCGGAGGCGGGGGCCGAGCTGTGGCGGGCGCTGCTCGACGTCTACCTGCCCCGCTACGGGCCGGGGTGGGAGGAGTTCCTCGACTCGGGGCCGGTCTACTGGCGAATCGAGGCGCAGCGCGTGTTCACGTTCGGCGAGCCGGGCTAGGGCCGGAGCAGGATGCGCACGACCCGCCAGTAGCCCCGGAGCGCGAGGCGCACCGGCCAGGAGCGGGCGAGGTCGGGGATGAACGGCGAGTCGAGGTCGGCGCTGAGCCAGGAGGCGAACTCGACGACGCTGACGGTACGGGTGCGCTGAAGCCGGCGCCTCTCCCGCAGCAACCGGGGCAGCCAGCGCAGCGCTTCGAGATTCGCCGCCAGCTTCTGCCTTCCCCAACCCCCCGAAATCGAGACGGCGACGAGGGCCAGCTCGGTCGCGAGCAGGACCGGAGCGAGCAGGACCAGCAGCGAGGTCGGATAGGTGCGGACCAGGAAGGCCAGGCGGTTTCGCTCCAGCCAGCGCCACTTGTGCTCGCGGGCGCCGAACTCGTAGTCGTGGGCGACGACCGCGGCCGGTTCGATCCCGAGCGCCCCGCCACCCATCCGCAGGCGCAGCGAGAGGTCGACGTCCTCGTGGTAGAGGAAGAATTGGGGCGGGAAGCCACCGGCCTCGCGCCAGGTCGAGCGCGGGATCGCCAGACAGGCGCCGGAGAGGGCGATGACCTCGCCGGCCACGGGCGCCTCGCCGATCGGCCGGCCGTGACCGCCGGCCCAGACGATGCCGGTGAAGTGGACCGGGTTGCCGGCGGAATTGATGCGCGTCCCCCCCGCCTCGGCGACGAGCGCCTGCCAGGCTGCCCAGCCGCGGCCCTCCAGCCAGGGAGCCCGAATCGCCTCGCCGAAGCCCGGCAGGGGCGCGGCATCCGGATTGAGGATGACCAGCAGGTCACCCCCGGCCGCCTCGGCACCGGCGTTGCAGCCGGCGGCGAAGCCGATGTTGCGTCCGGTCCTCAGCACCCGCGCGGCCGGGGCCAGGGCGGCGGCCTCCTCGGCGGTGCCGTCATCGGAGTCGTTGTCGACGACGATCAGCTCGTCGCCGTCGTCCAGCTCCGGCAGCAGCGCGGGCAGGGTGCGGGAAAGCTCCGGGCGGCTGTTCCAGGTGACGATCAGGACGGAGAGCGACGGGCGCACCGGCGCGGAGGCTATTCGGCCTTCCCCATCGCCGGGTGAGACCCCATCGCCCGAAAGCGACTAGACGCCGCCGTGACGATGCTGGTGCTTGCCCTTGTGCTTGTGCTGGTGTTTGCCCTTGTGCTTGTGCTTGCCCTTGTGCTTCTTGCCGCAGGGCGTCCGCAGCTTCACGCGCTTGTTGGCTGTCTTGCCGTTCTGGCCTTTGAGCTGGACAATGCCCTTGACCGGTTTCTTGCAGAGGTTGGTCGAGGCGACGAGGAGGCCGTGCTTGCCGCCCGGCAGGGTCATCACGAACTTCGTCACCGGGACGTCGGGGACGCGGTCGAAGGTGGTGCGGATGCCGCCGCGGAAGCTGTCGATGCGGCCGACCAGGTCGATGTCGACCTGACCTTCGAGGTGCGCGACGAGGTCCGGCAGGGGATTGTTGGAGGACCGCAGGTAGACGGGTCCTTCGAGTGGTTTGCCCAGCAGCGGCGTGAACGCCTGCGCGTAGCCGTAGACCGACCCTTTCGGGCAGTCTTCGGCGGCGAACTGGACCCGGGTGCAGATCGTCGACAGGCTGGCCTGGTCGAGGAAGAGCGCGTGCGGGAGGGCGACCGAGGCGCGGGCGATGTTGGCGTCGCCGGGACGGGCCTCCAATACGGCCCTCAGGCGCGGGTGTTTCGCCCGGCGGGTGGCGCCGAAGAGGCGAAGGTGGAGCCTCGGCCTGAACTCGAGTCTGTCGCAGCCCTTCGCCTGGAACCCGTCGGAGACTTTGTCGGCGGAGAAGACGGCGGGGTTGGTCGGGTCGGCCCCGCCGCCCTTGAGGACGCCGGCCGTCGCGTGCTGCGCGCAGTTGGTGCCGTTGAGCGTGAATTCCTTGCGGTTGACGTTGACGAAGATCGAGCGGATATCGAGTTTGGCGCCGCCGAAGACGTCGGGAATCGCGTTGGTGACCGGATTGATCTGCGCCGTTTCGGGATCGACGAAGAGCGGCACCCGGACGACAACCGTGCCGAGGTCGAAGGGGCCGGCCAGGGCAGGGGTGACGACGACCAGGGACAGCGGCGCGCCCTGGTAACGGCCCGCGAGGTAGGCGGTGCCATCGATCTTCAGCGGCGAGGAGCCGGTTCCGGCCAGGACCGAGGCGGCCCCAACTTCGCTGTTGTCCGGGCAACTGGGGTTTTTCTTCTCGGCCGCTCCGGCGCGGGCTTCGGCCGCGGCGATGTCCGAGGGCGGGCAGTAGGACACGCCGGCCAGCTTGGCGGTCGCTCCCGGCGGCAGATTGAAGTTGACGCCTTTGATCTCCTGCTGGCCGTCGGGCCGGGAGATGTGGACCGAGAACGGCGTATAGGCGAGGGCGGCGTTGCTGTTTGGTTGCGCTTCGAAGCCGGGGGCGAACGGTCGTTCCGCCATCGTCTTCGCGCACGCCCCCCCGCCCGGCGCCTGCGTCAGGGTGAAGCCCTGGTCGGTGACGTTGGCGTCGGGGGTGCCGGACCAGGGCGTCATGCTTGCGGTCGTCTTGTTGGGCCCGCAGGTCGGTGGGCTGCTGAGCACACCTTTGGGGCCGCTGAAGTTGACGCTGACCGAGGTGAAGGGGAGCTGTGGGGCTTCGTTGACCACCGTGGTGAGCTGGCCGGTCAGGGGATTGGCGCTGACGTTGCCGACCAGGCGCACGGACTGGCCGTAGCGCGGTGACTCGGCGTCGATGAAGATCCGATACTCCTGGCCGGAGAGGGGGTCGCGGCTCAGTTGCTGAGCGAGGTAGACCTTTCCCGACAGCGAGTTGGGCGGTAGCACCGGGGTCTGGATCGCGACGGTTCCGATTTCCGAGGCGGCCGGGCAGGCGACTGCCGCCGTCGTCCCCTTGCCGAACTGCGCGTCCGTGCAGGCTTTCAGGCCGGTTGCGGCGGACGGATTCAGACCAGCCCCGAGCGGTAGGGAGACCCGCGCAGTGCGGAGGTTGGAGTTAGCGATTTTCGCGCTTGGGTCGTAGGGCACCGTGACGCTGACCGTGGGACCGAACGGGGAGTCCGTCCGGGTCACGTTCGGGCCGGTCCCCACTCCCGGATTGAAGGGAACGTTCTGGCAGTTGGTCGGGGCGACTCCTTTCGGCAGCGGAGCCTCCACCTGCTGCGCCCCGACGGGGAATTGCGGGGCCGTTTCCTGGTAGGAGTCGGCGTGCAGGAAGGTCGAGTAGGTGTGCTGGAACGGAGCCACCGCGGGGTTGAAGCAGGTGCTCGGAGTGGTCAGGAAGGTCCCGTCGCCGGCCCGACCGTTGAAGACGAGGCGGTTCTTCAAGACCAGGCCTTTGATCAAGGGTTCGAGTTTTGCGGCCTGGGGGACGTCGATCGTGAAGCCCTCGTGGTAGTCGCCCGCCCAGCTGACGTCGCCACGGAGATAGACGTTGTTTCCGGCGAGGTTCAAGCCGAAGCGGGCCGGCTCGCCGACGACCGGGACGATGTTGTACACGGGCACCTGGGTGAGGGGCGGCGTCGGCGGCGACGGCACTCCGAGCAGCGACGTGGTCACCATGCTTTCGCCGACCTGGGACCCGGCGGGACATGAGGCCGGGCTGGCTACGAAGGTCGCCAGCGGACACTGCGGCGTTGCGCCCGGATTGACGCTGAGCCCGACCGGAAGGTCGACGCGGATGGTCTTTACTTCGCCTACCGGGGTTTCCAGCGGCCCCACCGTTTCGTGTTTGACGATGAACTGGGTGAACCCGATTTCGGGGTGGCCGGCGGCTTCGGTGAAGAGCTGGGATTTCGTTTCCGGCGAGCACTGGGTCGGGGTATCCGATTTGCAGGTCGCTGCCTGCCAACCGGCTTTGTTCGTTTCCGACTGCGCTTCGATGATGTCGACGGCGCTCGCCGCCGGCGCGCCGAGGGCTCCGGAAAGGCATATCGCCGCGATGATCGCCGCTGAGATCCGGCCTCGCCTCACTGTGTTCCTCTCCTTCCCCATCTGCTCGCTCAACTCAGTGTCGCACCGCTGCCGCGGGCGACTTCCCAGAAATCCCGCTACCCATCCTGGCGTATCTCAACCATTGTGGTGACGGCGGGAGTGCCGGTGGCAGGCCGGGACCCGCAGCGGCAGCTTCTTCACGCGCACTTGCTTGCCGTTCTGCGCTTTGAGGTTGAGGAACGAGAAGTTCGGCCGGGCGCAGAGGCCGCGGGAGTTGACCAGCAGGCCCTTCTTGCCGCCTTCCATGGTCAGGGTGAACTTGCTGACCGGGACGTCGGGCACGGTGTTGAAGACCGTCTTGATCCGTGCCTTGGTGGCGCTGATGACGCCGCGCAGGCGGATGTTCACCTGGCCGTGCAGGTCGGCGAGCAGGTCAGGCAGTTCGTGGTCGGAGGAGACCAGGTAGACCGGCCCGGCCAGTTCGTCGTCGAGCAGTGGTGACTGTGCCCGCGCGTAGCCGTAGACCGACCGCGCCGGGCAGTCCGCGGCCGCCAGCTGGACCCGGGTGCAGATCGTGCCGATGTGACCCTGGTCGAGGAACTCGGAGTGCGGCAGGGTCAGCGCCACGCGGCTGATGTTGGCATCGCCTTCGCGGGCGACGAGGACGGAGCGCAGCTGCGGGTGCTGGCTGCGCTTGGTCGTCTTCGGGCCGCCGAGGAGCGTGGTGTAGAGCTTCGGCGCGAAGTCCAGGGCGCCGCAGTCCGTGGTCCGGAAAGGAGCGCTGACCCGGAAGGAGCTGAAGACGGCCGGGTCGGTGGGGTTGGCGCCACCGCCGTTCAGGGCCCCGGCGATCGCCAGCGGGTCGCAGCTCGTCGGGTTGAGCGTGAATCGCTCCCTGTCGATGTTGATGTTGACGGAGCGGATGCTCAGCTGCGTGCCCCCGTAGACGTCGGGAATCGGGTCGGAGAGGGCACGGATCTGGGCCGTTTCGGGATCGACGAACAGCGCCACCCTGACCACGACCGTGCCGAGATCGAACGGCCCCGCCACGGCGGGGGTGACAACCGCAAGGGAGAGAGGGGCGCCGTGGTAGGGGCCCGTGAGGAAGACCCTGCCGGTGATCTGCAGCGGCGCGGAGCCGGTGCCGGCCTGGATCGAAGCCGTGCCGACGAGGCTCTTTGCCGGGCAGCTCGCGTCGGCCTTCTCGGCGTTGCCGGCGTTGGCGGCCGCGGCGGCGAGCGCGGCCCCGCCGCAGTAGGGAATGCCGGCGAGCCTGCCGCTCATCCCGGGGGCGAGGACGATGTCGGTGCCTTTCAGCTCCTGCTGCCCGTCCGGCCTCGCGATGTGGAGTGAGAACGGGCTGAAGGCGCCCGCCTTGGCGCTCTTCGGAGCGGCCGCGAAGGCGGGGCCGAACGGGCGCTCGGCCATCGTCTTCGCGCATTTCCCGCCGCCGGGTGCGGCGCTCAGGTTGAAGGGGTCCGATGCGGTGGCGGCGGGGTTGCCCGACCAGGGGGTCATCACCGCCACGGTCGCGTTCGGGCCGCAGGTCGGCGGGCTGCTGAGCGCCGCCCGGGCGCCGGGGTCGAAATGGAGCCGGAAGGAGGTGAACGGGACCTGCGGGTTTTCGGCGAAGGTCGTGGTCAGCTGGCCGGTCAGGGGATTGGCGCTGACGTTGCCGACCAGGCGCACCGAGATCCCGTATCTGGACGTCTCGGCGTCGACGAAGATGCGGTACTCCTGGCCCGAGGTCGGGTCGCGGCTGAGCTGCCGGCCGACGTAGACGTTGCCCACGAGGTTGCCTTCCGGCAGCGGCGGCGATTCGATCGTGACCGTGCCGATCTTCGACTGCGGCGGGCAGCCGACCGGGTTCCTCGTCCCCTTGCCGAACTGGGCGTCGGTGCAGGTCTGCAGGCCGTTGGCCGCGGAGGGGTTGATTCCCATGCCGGCCGGCAGCGTCACCTTCGCGGTCCTCGTGTTCGAGCTGTCCTGTTTGCTTGCCCCGAGGATGTGGGGGACGCTGATGTCGACGGTCGCGCCGGAAGGCGAGTTGGCTTCCGCGGTGCCGGGGTCGACCGCGATCGAGGGGTCATAGGGAATGGTGCTGCATTCCTTGGGGAACGTCCCCGGTGGGATCGGCGACTCGAATCGTGGTTCGGCGCTCTGCGGGAAGTGGTAGCCGGGTGCCGCCTCTTCGGCCCAGGAGCCGGCGAGGAGGTAGGTCGAGTAGGCGTGCCCGGACGGCCCCGGGAAGGCTTCCCCGAGGCAGGTGCTGGGAGTGGTGATGAAGGTCCCGTCGCCGGCGCGACCGTTGAAGACGAGGCGGTTCTTCAGGATCAGGCCTTTGATCAGAGGTTCGAGGTCCGCGGCCTGGGGGACGTCGATCGTGAAGCCCTCGTGGTAGTCGCCCGACCAATCGACGTCGCCACGGAGATAGACGTTGTTTTCGGCGAGGTTCAAACCGAAGCGGGCCGACTCGCCTTGGACCGGGACGATGTTGTAAACGGGTACCTGGGTGACGGGCGGCGTCGGTGGCGACGGCACGCCGAGCAACGACGCGGTCACCATGCTTTCGCCGACCTGGGACCCGGCCGGACATGAGGCCGGGCTGGCTTCGAAGGTCGCCAGCGGGCAGCGCGGCGCCGCGCCCGGGTTTACGCTGAGCCCGACCGGGAGGTCGACGCGGACGGTCTTCAGTTCGCCGACCGGGGTTTCCAGCGGCCCCACCGTTTCGTGCTTGACGATGAACTGGGTGAATCCCCAGTTGGGGTGGGCGGCGGCCCGTTCGAAGAACTGGCCCGGCGTGGCGACCGAGCAGACCGCCGCGCTTTCCGGCGGTTCCTGCTTGCAGGTGCCGGCCTGCCAGCCGTCGGTTGCGGTGTAAGCAGGCGGGTGCTGTGGAGCGATGATGTCTCCCGTGCTCGCGCTCGCCAGGCAGGGTGCGAGCAGCGCCACGGCCCAGATGAGCAACGCGAGAGTCCAGGGGCTCGCGCCCTTTGGATTTCCCCTCCACGGAAACATCCCGACCGGAGAGTACCGGATTTTGATGACCTAAATCAATATTTTTTGGTAATCTCTTTGGCAATGGCAAGGGATAACGGTCGCTCAGGGAACGGCGACGGCGCCGTTCGGGCCGCCCGAATCGGGCACGCTTCCGTGCCGGTGGACTGGGAGCAGCTGGCCAGGGCCACCGCGCATCCGCTGCGTGTCTCGATCCTCGAAATCCTCGGCCTCGACGGGGGCCGACTGCTCTCACCCAGCGATCTCAGCCGTGAGCTCCAGATCCCCCTCAGCAACACCAACTACCACGTCACCGAGCTCGCCAAATCCGATCTGATCGAGCTGGTCAGCGAGCGCCAGGTGCGGGGCGCGACCGAGCACTTCTACCGCCTCCCCGGGACGGCCCCGGCGGAGTCCGACGGCGAGGCGAAGCGGACGACGGGTCTCGAACCCGCGACCTCGAGCTTGGGAAGCTCGCGCTCTACCAACTGAGCTACGTCCGCGCTTCGGCCCGATTCTAAGGCCGGCGGGTCTGCCGGGGCTCGCGGGATCTAACCTTCCGCATCCGTGAGCGTTCGTTCTTCGGTAGCCGTCCTCGCCGTGCTGGCCGTCGTCGGCCTGCTCACCTTCGGCCTGCTCAGCAAGGGCTCCTCGGGCGTTGCCCTGGGGGAGGTCGCGCCGGCCTCCCCCCTCCCCCGCCTCGAAGGCGGCGGCAGCGGCTCGCTCGCCGACTACCGCGGACGCTGGGTCCTGGTCAACTTCTGGGCCTCCTGGTGCGTCCCCTGCCGCGAGGAGGCGCCGGCTTTGGAGGAATTCCAGCGCCAGCACGGCAATGGCGCCTTCACCGTGCTCGGCATCGACAGCCGTGACCTCAGCGGCGACGGCAGGGACTTCGTCCGCCGCTACCGGCTCAGCTATCCACAGCTGCGCGACGGCGACGGCTCCAGCGCTCATGACTTCGGCACCACGGGCGTGCCCGAGAACTTCCTGATCGACCCGCAGGGGAAGGTCCGGCTGCTGCTCCGCGGCCCGGTCACCAGGGAGTACCTGCGCGAATCGGTGGCGCCCCTGCTCCCGGACGGCCGCTCATGAGGGGCCGGTTCGCGGTCGTCTCGCTGCTCTCGCTCGTGGCCCTGGCGCTCACCGCCATCGCCGCCTCCGCGGCGAAGCCGCAGACCTCCCTGACCGAGATAGAGAGCGAAGTGATGTGTCCGGTCTGCGGCACCCTGCTCGAGCTGGCCGAATCCCCCCAGGCGCAGCGGGAGAAAGTCTTCATCGAACGGCTCGTTGCAGAGGGCCGGACCAAGGGCCAGATCAAGGACGCGCTCGTCGCCGAGTACGGCAACGAGGTGCTCGCCCTGCCCCGGGGGTCGGGCTTCAGCCTCTCCGCCTACGCGGTGCCGATCATCGCCTTCGCCCTCGCCGCGGTCGCCCTCGCCCTCGGTGTGCTGAGGTGGCGCCGCGCAGGCGGCCCGCGGCGGCCGGGGCCGAACCCCGAGGGCCCGAGCGCCGAGGACGACGAGCGGCTCGACGCCGACCTGGCCCGCTACGATCTCTGAACGGCGCGGCTCAGCCTTCGCCGACGACGACCGCTCCGAGCGCGGGCGCGGGAAGGTGGCGCAGCGCCGCCCTGACGGCGCGCCTGCCTCGCCCGGATGCCCGCGCGGGGGAGATGCCGGCGATGATCGCGTCGGCCTGCTCGACGACGGCGTCGAGCGAGACGCTGTCGGATCCGAGCGCCGGCCCGCCGAAGACGACGAGGTCGTAGGCGGAACGCAGCTTCGAGGTCATGTGACGGAAGCTCTCCAGCCCGAGCAGCGTGCGTGAGTCGGCCGCCTGGCGCCCGGCGGATATGCAGACCAGCGGTCCCGGCGCCATCGCGGCCGCCGAACCGCCGAGGGCCAGCGGCTGGAGGATCTGCTGAGGCGTAGCCTCCCGGCGCAGGTACTCGTGCAGCCCGGGCGCCTGGGAGAGCCCGAGCCTTGCGGCGAGTCGCGGCCTCTCCAGATCGCACTCGAGCAGGACGGTGCGGCGGCCGGCCGCGCACGCCGTGGCGGCGAGCGCGATGGCGGCGGCGCCGGCGACGTCGTCCCCGCCGGTGACGAGGACGGTCCGCTGCTTCTCGAGCCGCCGCGGCAGCGCGGCAAGGCGCTCGAAGTCCTCGCGCCGCAGCGACCAGAGCCGCGCCTCGCTGGAGACCGGGCCGGAGATCTCGGCCAGGACGGGCAGCTTGGCGCCCCCGCCTCGCATCACATCCGCTCTGGGGAGGAGATCCCGAGCAGCCCGAGGGCGGCGGCGATCGTCCGCTTCGCGGCCAGGCACAGCGCCAGGCGGGAGCCTTCGACCCCCTGGCCCTCGGCGCCGACGACCTGGCAGTCGCGGTAGAAGGCATGGAAGTCTGCCGCGACCGCGGTCGAGTAGGCGCAGATCCGGTGCGGCGCGCGCCGTGAGGCGGACTCGCGCACCTCGTCGGGGAATTCGAGCAGGCGCTTGATCAGCGCCCTCTCGCTGCGCTCGATCGCGGCGGCGGACGGCTCAGCTCCGAGCCCGCCCGCCGCCTCCTCGGCCGCGGCGCCGGCCCTGCGCAGGATGCTGGCGATGCGGGCGTGCGCGTACTGGACGTAGTAGACGGGGTTCTCGTTCGACTGGCTGCGGGCCAGCTCGAGGTCGAGGTCGACGGTGGTCTCGTGGCTGCGCCAGAGCATGAACCAGCGGGTCGCGTCGACGCCGATGTCGTCGAGCAGTTCGTCGAGCGAGACGAAGTCCCCGCTGCGCTTCGACATCTGCGCCCGCTCGCCCTCTTCGACGATGTGGACAAGGCTCATGATCAGCGCCTCGAACGCCTCCGGGTCCCCGCCCAGGGCCACGATCGCGGCCCGGATCCGGGGAACGTAGCCGTGATGGTCGGCCCCGAGCACATCGATCAGGCGGTCGAAGCCGCGCTGCAGCTTGTCCCAGTGGTAGGCGAGATCAGCGGTGAGGTAGGTCGGCTCCCCGTTGGAGCGGATCAGCACGCGGTCCTTGTCGTCACCGAACTCGGTCGTGCGCAGCCAGAGCGCGTCTTCACTGCGGTAGGTGTGCCCTCCCTGGTCAAGCTCGGTGAGGGCGGAGTCGACCTCGCCCCGGCGGTAGAGGTCGCGCTCCGAGAACCAGGTGTCGAAGCGGACGCCGAAGCGTTCCAGGGTCGCCCGCACCCCCTCGAGGATCAGATCGATGCCGCGCAGGCCCAGAGCCTCGCGGTCGCCGGGATCGACCCCCTCGGCGGCGAGTCGCTGCGCGAGCTCGATCACGTAGTCGCCCGCGTAGCCTTCCTCGGGTGGCTCCTCCCCCGCCCTCCGGGCGGCGATCGAGTCGGCGAAGCGGCCGACCTGCCCGCCGGCGTCGTTGACGTAGAACTCGCGCTCGACGTCGTGGCCGACAGCCTCCAGCAGCCGCACCAGGGCGTCGCCGTAGGCGGCGTGGCGGCCACCGCCGACGTGCAGCGGCCCGGTCGGGTTGGCGGAGACGAACTCGACCAGCACCCGCTCCGGCGCATCGGTGGGGGCCGGGCCGAGATCGTCGCCCGCCGCCACCAGGCACGCCAGAGCGCGCCGGTACCAGCCGTCGGAGAGGAAGAGGTTGACGAAACCCGGGCCGGCGACCTCGATCCGGTCGAGGCTTCCGGACCCGCCCAGCTCTCGCTCGAGCTCGACGCTCAGGCGCTCGGCGACGGCGCGCGGGTTGTCCCCGAGCGGGCCCGCGAGCAGCATCGCCGCGTTGGAGCTGTAGTCACCGAGCTCCGGCTTGGGGGGGCGGTCGAGGGAGGGGGCCGGCTCGGTGCGCTCACCTTCGCGCAGCGCCCGAGTGGCCCGGTCGACGGCACCCCGGAGCTCGGCGATCGGATCGGTGACATTCACCGTTCAATCGTATGGACCGAGGCTGGCCCAGGGTACGCTGCCCGCTTGCGCGTAGCTGTATTCAGCGACATCCACTCCAACCGCCCGGCGCTCGAGGCCGTCCTCGAGGCGGTCGAGGAGACCGGCGTCGATCACCTCTGGTGCCTCGGCGACCTTGTCGGCTACGGGGCCGACCCCGACGCCTGCACGACGATTGTCCGCGAGCGCTGCGACGCCTGCCTGGTCGGCAATCACGACCTCGCGGTGCTGGGCGATCTCGACGTCTCCTTGTTTTCGGAGACCGCGGCGGCGGCCGTCGAGTGGACCCGGGAGAACGCGAGCGCGGAGACGATCTCCTACTTGCGCGGGCTCGAGCCATCCGGGAGCCGCGATGGCTTCGGGCTCTTCCACGCGTCTCCTCGGGATCCGATCTGGGAGTACGTGCTGTCGGTCGAACAGGCCGAAGCCGGGCTCGACGCGCAGGAGGAGCGAATCGGCCTGATCGGGCACTCCCATATCTCGCTCTTCTTCACGCGGCCGGTCGCGGCTCGGCCGACCTACGCCCACGGCGCCCAGGCCGGGGACGGCGCCATCCTCGACCTCGACAGCGGCGAGTGGCTGATCAACCCCGGCAGCGTCGGGCAGCCCCGCGACGCCGACCCGCGCGCCGCCTGGCTGGAGCTCGACACGGACGAGTGGACGGCGCGGTTCCACCGCGTCCGCTACGACATCGCCGCCGCGGCCGAGGCGATCATCGCCGCCGGTTTGCCGGCATCGCTCGCCGAACGCCTCGATCTCGGGCGCTGATGGCGAAATGCAGGGGAAATCCGGCCCACCGGCCGTTGTCTAGACTCGAATCATCGGTCGCTTGAGCGCATCCCTGCTTGTCATCGCCGCCGCCGGCGCCGCCGCGCTGGCGCTCGCCTCCTGCGGCGGCGGCGGTGGTGGTCTGCTGCCGGGCAAGACGGCGAGCCAGATCAACGACAATCTGGACCAGGTCCAACAGCTGGTCGGCGAAGGCGACTGCGTCGGAGCCGAAGAAGCCGCCGGCACTGTCAGCGAACAGGTCGAAGCGCTCACGGGCGTCGACGCGAAGCTCAAGCAAGCGCTCAGCGAAGGCGCGGCAAGGCTGAACGAAGTGGTCGCCGCCTGCGAAGAAGTGACGACGGAAGAAACCATCGAAACGATCGAACCGGCCGAAGACACCGAATCCGTGGAAAAGAACGAAAAGCCCGAAAAGCCGAACAAGTCGAAGCCGGGGGAGGTGCCCACCGAAACGGAACCGCCGACGCTTCCGCCCCAGTCCAACGGCAAGGGCGAAGAAGAAGGCCATGGCCCGCCGGTGGAAACCGGCCCGCCCTCCGGAGGCGTCGGACCGGGCAGCCCAACGGGAGAGGAATGATGGAGGCGGGAACCCTCTCGGGCCGCTACGAAACCGGAGAGCGACTCGGCTCCGGTGGGATGTCGAATGTCTACAAGGCCACCGATCGAATCCTCGAGCGGACCGTCGCGGTCAAGATCCTCGCCGAGCACCTCTCCGATGACGAGCGCTTCGTAGCCCGCTTCCGGCGCGAGGCGCTGGCCGTCGCCAAGCTGATCCACCCCAACATCGTCCAGGTCTACGACACCGGGGTCGACGACGGGCGCCACTACATCGTCATGGAGTACGTCGAGGGGCGCTCCGGAGCGCAGATCCTCCAGCGCCAGGGCCCGGTCGACCCGGAGATCGCCGCCGAGATCGGGATCCAGGCGTGCGCCGGCCTCGACTACGCCCACCGCCGCGGGATCATCCACCGCGACGTCAAGCCGGGCAACCTGATGATCGTCGGCGGCCCCGTCGGGGGCGGCGAGATGACCGTCAAGCTGACCGACTTCGGCATCGCTCGGGCGATCGAGCAGACGAGGATCACCCAGGTTGGCTCGGTGGTCGGGACCGCCGCCTACCTGGCGCCCGAGCAGGTGCGCGGCGAGGAGGCGACGCCGGCCACCGACGTCTACGCGCTTGGCGTCGTCCTCTACCAGTTCCTCACCGGCCGCCTCCCCCACGAGGGCTCCTCCCTGGCCGAGTTGGCGGTGCGCCAGCAGAACGAGAGGCCGCTCCCCCCCAGCACCTACAACGACGAGGTGCCGGAGACGCTCGGCGCCGCGGTGCTGCGGGCCCTGGAGGGCGACCCGAACCGGCGCTACGCCAGCGCCGACGAGCTGGCCAGCGGGCTGCGCCTGGGCCTGGAAGGCGAGGACGTGACGTTGCCGCTGGAAGAGGGGAGAACCGCCGCGACCGGCGTCCTCGGCGGCGACACCGCCGCCACCCGTCACCTCGGCGGCGACACCGACCACACCGATTACCGCCCACCGCAGTCCCAGACCCGGCGACCCCAGCCCCGCGTCGCCCCTCCCCCGCCGGCACCGCCACGCCGTCCGGCCGAACCGGCAAAGAAGCGCTCGGGCTTCTCGAGCTTCGTCCGCTTCGTGCTGGCGCTGCTGGCCCTCGTGCTGGTCGCGGCCGTGGTCGCGGCCGCCGTCATCTACGCCACCGACAAGGCGGCGGGCGTGAAGATCAGCCGGGTCGCCGGGGATACGGTCGGCAAGGTGGCCGAAGAACTCAAGGACCTGGTCAAGAAGAACACCGAATAGGGCCGTGGCGCCTTTGTCACCCTATGGGTGACTAAACCGCCACGGCTGCCCACGGCGAGGAGCCGGCGAGGACGGCGGAGCGGAAGGCCTCGAAGGTGCCGGCCTCGATGGCGGCCCGGGCGTGGGTGGTGAGCTGTCGCATGTAGGTGAGGTTGTGGAGGACGATGAGGCGGACCGCGGTCAGCTCTTCGGCGCGGGAGAGGTAGCTGATGTAGTCGCGGTCGTGGTGGCGGCAGGCGGGGCAGGGACAGCCTTCGACCAGGGGCTTGCGGTCTCCGACCCAGCCACCCTTGCGCATGTCGAGGCGAAAGCGCTTGGAGGGATCGGGGGCGAGGGCGACGCCGTGGCGGGCCAGGCGAGTTGGAACGGCGCAGTCGAAGATGTCGAGGCCGAGGGCGATGCCGCCGAGGAGATCGTCGACCTCGCCGATGCCGAGGAGATGCTTTGGGGCGGCCTCCGGCAGTAGCGGGGTGGTCATCGCGAGCACCTCGTGCATCTCCTCCTTGTCGCGACCGAGGGTGCCGCCGATCGCGAGGCCGTCGACGCCGGCCTCCGATACCCGCTGGGCCGATTCGCGGCGCAGGTCCTCGTGGACGCCGCCCTGGATGATTCCGAAGACCGCCTGGCTGGACGGCCCACGCTGCTCATGCCAGGCGAGGCAGCGGTCGAGCCAGCGATGAGTGCGCTCGGTCGAGCGGGCGGTGTAGTCGCGATCGGCGTGCAACGGCGTGCACTCGTCGAAGACGAGGGCGATGTCGGACGCGAGCGCCGCCTGGACCCGCATCGAGACCTCGGGCGAGATGAACAGCTCCGAGCCATCGCGGTAGGAGCGGAAGCGCGCTCCCTCCTCGCCGATCTCGACCTTCGAGCCCCGCTCGCCTCCGGAGCGACCGCTGCCCTTGACCTCGTTGGCGACACCGCCATGGGCGAGCGAGAAGACCTGGAAGCCGCCGGAGTCGGTGATCAGCGCCCGCTCCCAGCCCATGAACCCGTGCAGCCCGCCGGCCGCCGCGATCCGCTCCGGTCCCGGCGAGACGAACAGGTGGTAGGTGTTGCCGAGGATCAGCTGGTAGCCGAGCCCCGCCACCTCGCTCGACTCCAGCCCGCGGACGGTTCCCTTCGTCGCCAGCGGGATGAAGGCCGGCGTCTCGATCGGTCCGTGGGCGGTATGGATGACGCCCGCACGAGCACTGCCGTCGCGGGCGTCTATCTCGAATCTCAGTCGCCGCGGGTCGTTGCGCACGCCCGCAGCGTATGGGGCGCTAGCTGCGCTCGCCGTCTGCCCCGACGGCCTCGAGCTCGCGGTCGCCGTCCGGGTCGCCCGGCTCGATCTCGATCCTGGTGGGCTTGCGCTCGGCCGGCTTCGGCATCCTCACCCCCAGCACGCCGCGCTCGAAACTCGCGCGGACGCTGTCGGCCGCGACCCCCTGCGGCAGCTCCAGCGAGCGGGCGAAGCGACCGAAGGCGCGCTCCATGCGATGGAAGCCCTCGCGCTTCTCCTCGTGCTGGGCCTTGCGCTCCCCCGAGACGGTCAGAACGCCGTCCTTGACCTCGATCTCGATGTCGTCGCGGTCGACCCCGGGAAGGTCGGCCCGCAGGACTAGGTTGTCCTCGGTCTCGACCAGGTCCATCGCGGGGATCCACCGGCGCGACCCGTGGCCGTTGGCGGCTGAGCCATCGCGGCGTCCGAAGAAGCTGTCGAAGAGCCGGTTCATGTCTCCCTGGAGGGTGTCCAGCTCCCGAGCCGGATCCCATCTGACAAGTGCCATCTTCATACCTCCTACATCGTGCCCCCGCCTTCGATGCGGGAACGCATCATCGCTTGATATTACGTGCCAAGAAGTATGAAATCTAAGTCTTCGCCTGTCAAGGCCAGGCGCCCTCGCCAAGGGGACGATCCGCGGGCTGGGCCTATCCCGGGCCAGATCTCCTAGGGGGATCGCCCCCGGCTAGGCGATCAGCGAGCGGCCGGTCATCTCCGGCGGCTGCGGAATGCCGAGCAGCTGCAGGGCAGTCGGCGCCACATCGGCGAGGATGCCGCCGTCGCGCAGCTCGAGCCCCGCGGCGGTGACGATCAGCGGCACCGGGTTGAGCGAGTGCGCGGTGTTGGGCGAGCCGTCGGGCTCGAGCATGTGATCGCAGTTGCCGTGGTCGGCGGTGATGATGCAGGCGCCCCCCGTCGCCTGGACCGCCTCGACGACGTCGCCGAGCAGCGTGTCGACTGCTTCGACCGCGGCGACCGCGGCCGGGATCACGCCGGTGTGGCCGACCATGTCGGGGTTGGCGAAGTTGATGATCCCGAAGCGGTAGTCACCGTCGCGCCAGTGCTCGACGAAGGTCTTCGCGGCGGCAGCGGCGCTCATCTCCGGCTTGTGGTCGTAGGTCGGAACGTCACGCGGCGATTCCACCAGGCAGTGCTCCTCCCCCTTCAACTCGTCCTCGCGGCCGCCGTTGAAGAAGTAGGTCACGTGGGCGTACTTCTCGGTCTCGGCCACGTGCAGCTGGCGCCCCCCCGCCCCGGAGATCATCTCCGCCAGGGTCGTCTTCGGCCGCTGCTTCGGGAAGGCGACCGGGTAGGGCCAGCCCTTGCGGTACTCGGTCATCGTCGTCAGGTCGAGCGCCGGCCCGCCGGCCCGGGAGAACTCGTCGAAGCCGGGCTCGGCGAGGGCGCGGGTCATCTGCCGGGCCCGGTCGGGGCGGAAGTTGATGAAGACCGCGACGTCGCCGGCAGCGGCGCCGTCGTAGTCGCCGATCACGGTCGGCTTGACGAACTCGTCGGTCTCACCGCGCTCGTAGGAGCTCTCGATCGCCTCGGCGGCGCTGGCCGCTCGCAGGCCGCGAGCGTGGACGATCGCATCGTAGGCGAGCTTGGTCCGCTCCCAGCGGGTGTCGCGGTCCATCGCGTAGTAGCGGCCGCTGACGGTTGCGATGCGGCCTGCCTGGCGCAGCCAACGTTCGAGCTCGGCCAGGTATCCCCGGCCGCCGTGCGGCAGCGTGTCGCGGCCGTCGGTGAAGGCGTGGAAGACGACGTCGGGGACGCCCTCCTGGGAGGCCAGCTCGATGCAGGCCTCGAGGTGCTCCCAGCCGGAGTGGACGCCGCCGTCGGAGACGAGGCCGAGCAGGTGCAGGCGGCCGCGCGGGCTGGAGCGCGCCCTCTGGCACGCCGCCCGCAGGGCCTCGTTGTCGAAGAAGGTGCCGTCGGCGACCGCGTCGTCGATCCGCGCCAGGTCCTGCTTGACGATCGCGCCGGCGCCGAGGTTGAGGTGGCCTACCTCGGAGTTGCCCATCTGGCCGTCGGGGAGGCCGACGTCGCGGCCTTGGGCGGAGAGCTGGGTGTGCGGGAACTCGTCCCAGAGGCGGTCGAAGATCGGCGTCTCGGCGAGCGAGACCGCGTTGCCCGGCCCCGGCTCGGCCAGCCCCCAGCCGTCGAGGATGAGCAGCGCCAGCGAGGGGACCGGGCTCACCCGGCGGCCTCCACGATCCCGGCGAAGTCGGCGGGGTCGAGGCTGGCGCCGCCGACCAGCGCCCCGTCGACGTCGGGCTTGGAGAGCAGCTCGGCCGCGTTGGCCGGCTTCACCGAGCCGCCGTAGAGGATCCGCACCTTCTCGGCGGCGGCGCCCCGCATCCGCACGACGTCGCGGATGAAGGCGCTCGCCTCCTGGGCCTGCTCGGGCGTCGCCGTGCGACCGGTGCCGATCGCCCAGATCGGCTCATAGGCGATCACGACCCGCTCCAGCTGGTCGGACTCGAGACCGGCGAGGTCTGCTTGCAGCTGGCGCTCCAGCACCGTCTCGGTCTCGCCCCCGTCGCGGGCGGACTCGCTCTCGCCGACGCAGAGGATCGGCTCCAGGCCGGCCGCGAGGGCGACGGGAACCTTGCGCGCCAGCGCCTGGTCGGTCTCGCCGAAGAACTGGCGGCGCTCGGAGTGGCCGAGCACCACGGCCTCGACGTCGAGCTCAACCAGCATTGGCGCCGAGATCTCGCCGGTGAAGGCGCCCGAGTGCTCCTCGTGCATGTTCTGGGCGGCGACGCGCACGGCGCTGCCGCGCGAGCGCTCGACCACCTCGCTCAGGGCGAGAAAGGAGGGGCAGATGACGACGTCGGCCCGCGTCGCGGCGATCCGCGGCAGCAGCGCGTCGACGAACTCAGCCGCCTCGGCAATCGTCTTGTTCATCTTCCAGTTGGCGGCGATATAGGGGATGCGATCAGGCATCGGCCCGCTCCGCGTTCATCAGGGCCTCGACCCCGGGCAACTTCTTTCCCTCCAGCAGCTCCAATGATGCTCCTCCTCCGGTCGATAGCCAATCCACCTTGTCGTCGAGTCCGAACTTCCGCAGCGCCGCGACCGAGTCTCCGCCGCCGACGACCGTGGTCCCGGGGGCCTTGGCGACGGCCTCGGCGACGGCGCGGGTGCCGCCCGCGAAGGGCTCCATCTCGAAGGTGCCCATCGGCCCGTTCCACAGCACCGTTCCCGCGGCGGCGACCGCCTCCGCGTAGAGCGCGGCGGTGCGGGGGCCGATGTCCAGCCCCATCCAGCCGTCGGGCACCTCCACCCCGTCGCTCTCGCGGCGCTCGGTGTCTGCGTCGAAGCTCCTGCCGAGGACGAGGTCGACCGGCAGGGTCAGCTCGCAGTCGGACCCCTTGGCCCGCTCCAGCGCCTCGGCGGCCAGCTCGATCCCCTTCTCCTCGACAAGCGAGTCGCCGGTGCCGATCCCCTGAGCGCGGAAGAAACTGAAGCACATCGCGCCGCCGATCAGGATCTGGTCGGCGGCCTCGAGGAAGCGGCCGATGACGCCGACCTTGTCGGAGACCTTGGCGCCACCGAGGACGACGACCAGCGGCCTCTTCGGCGACTCGACCACGGCCGTCAGCTCGGTCACCTCCCGCTCCAGCAGCAGGCCCGCGTAGCCGGGGAGGTGATGGGCCACGCCCTCGGTACTGGCGTGGGCGCGGTGGGCGGCCCCGAAGGCGTCGTTGACGTAGAGGTCGGCCAGCTGCGCCAGGGCTTCGGCCAGTTTCGGGTCGTTCTCGGTCTCGCCCGGCTCGAAGCGGGTGTTCTCCAACAGCACGACGTCGCCGGGACCGAGGGCGCCGCAGATGAGGTCGACGTCGCCCTCGACCACCCCGGGCGCCAGCTTCACCTCGGTCTCCAGCAGCTCCCCCAGCCGCTCGGCCACCGGGGCCATCGAGAAGGCCGGATCGGGCCTCCCCCCTGGCCTCCCCAGGTGGGAGGCGAGGACGAGCGCCGCGCCGCGCTGGCGCAGCAGTTCGATCGTCGGCAGCGCCGCCCGGATCCGCGTGTCGTCGGCGACCCTGCCGTCGGCGAGCGGCACGTTGAAGTCGACCCGGACCAGCACGCGGCGGCCCGCGACGTCGGCGTCACGAACGCTTGCCTTGGAGAAGCTCACGGACCCGTCCCGACCGGGCTCAGGAGCCCGCCAGAACCTTGCCGGTCAGCTCTACGCAGCGGTTGGAGTAACCCCACTCGTTGTCGTACCAGCTGACCACCTTGACCATGCGACCGTCGCCGATGACCATGGTCTGGCCGGCGTCGAAGATCGAGGAGTGCGGGTCTCCGACGATGTCGGTGGAGACGATCGGGTCCTCGGTGTAGGAGAGGATCCCCTCGAGCGGTCCCTCGGCGGCGGCCTTGACGGCGGCGTTGACCTGCTCGGGGGTGACCGGGTCGGGGGTGCTGAAGACGAGGTCGACGACCGAGCCGGTCGCAACCGGGGCCCGCATCGCGAACCCGTTCAGCTTCCCATTCAGCTCCGGCAGCACGAGGCCGACCGCCTTGGCGGCGCCGGTCGTGGTCGGGATCAGGTTGAGCGCCGCGGCGCGGGCCCGCCGCAGGTCCTTGTGCGGCATGTCCTGGAGGCGCTGGTCGGCGGTATAGGCGTGGATCGTCGTCATCAGCCCCTGCTCGATCCCGAACGAGTCGTTCAGCACCTTGGCCACCGGCGCCAGGCAGTTCGTCGTGCAGGAGGCGTTGGAGATGATCTGGTGGTTGGCCGGATCGTAATCGCTGTCGAAGTTGACCCCCAGCGCCACGGTCACGTCGGGATCCTTGGCCGGGGCCGAGATGATCACCTTCTTGGCGCCGGCCTGGAGATGCTTGGCGGCGTCGTCGCGGGCGGTGAAGAAGCCGGTGGACTCGAGCACGACGTCGACCCCGAGCTCGGCCCAGGGCAGTGCCGCGGGATCGCGCTCGGAGAGCACCTTCATCGGCTTGCCGTCGATCGAGATCGAGCCCTCGCCCGCCTCGACCTCGCCCGGGAAGCGACCGAGGATCGAGTCGTACTTGAGCAGGTGGGCGAGGGTGCCCGGATCGGTGAGGTCGTTGACGGCGATGAACTCGAGGTCCGCCCCCGCCGCGTTGGCCGCGCGGAAGACGTTGCGCCCGATGCGTCCGAAACCGTTGATGCCGACCTTCACAGCCATGAAGTCATTCCTCCTATTTGGTTTGGGATGCCGATCCTATGGAGCGGCGGACTAGTCGGACCCGATCGTTATCTCGATCTCGTACCCGTCCGGGTCCTTGAGAAAAGCTGAGTAGGAGCCCGACCCGTGCGACCTGCGTTCGCCTGGCTCGCTGACGTTGACGCCCCCCGCCTTCATCCCCTTTTCCCAGGCGGCCTTGACCGCGACGATCCCGAGCCCGGAGAAGCTGAGCAGGCCGAAGCCCGGTTTGGGCTCGTGATGGGCGGAGATGAAGAACACCGGCTTGGCGATTCCCCAGCCGATCGTCTGGTCTTCGTCGAAATGCCGGCGCCATCCCAGCGGCGCCAGCATCGAGTCGTAGAAGGTGGCACTGCGGTCGAGGTCGGAGACCTCTAGGAGGACGTGGTGCAACATCGCGGGGGCAACGCTATACGGGACCGCCGATGCTCGGTCGTCCGCTTCAACCCGATCGGGGGGTCCAGCGGAAGAAGCGAATCGCCAGGAGCAGGCCGGCCACGCCCCAGATCGCGACGATCGCGAGGTTGCCCCAGGAGATCGAGGCGCCGCCGCCCGCAGCCGGCACGTAGGCGTCGAAGAAGGCCTCGAAGAAGTGGCGGATCGGGAAGAGGTCGGCGAAGTGGATGACCCCACTCGGCAGCTGGTCGTCGGGGATGAAGACGCCGGAGAGGAAGTAGAGCGGCAGCAGCAGGGCGTTGACGATCGGCGCCGCCGCGTCCTGGGAGGGGATCGCCGCGGTCAGGGCGATACCGAGGCAGCAGAAGGCGGCCGCGCCGACGGCGAGTGTGATGACGATCTCCGGCAGCCCGCCCCACGGGATCGGGACGGCGTAGAAGATGCGACCGATCGCGGCCAGCAGGACCAGCATCATCAGCGCCACGACGATCGAGTTGCCGACCCGGCCGGCGATGAAGACCCAGGGCGGCATCGGGGTACCGCGGCTGCGCTTCAGCCGGCCGTCCTCGCGGGCGATCACCAGCGTCATCGCCAGGCTCTGCATCGTCGCCGAGATCACCGAGAGGGTGATGATCGCCGGCACGTAATAGGTCGTCGTCTTGATCCCGCCGCGCACTTGGACGGTCTGGTCACCGAAGACCGTGGCGAAGATCAGCAGCAGGACCACCGGGAACATCACCGTGAAGAAGACCGAGGCCGGGTTGCGCCAGAACGCCTTCTGGTCGTAGCGGAACTGGTGGCCGACGAGGGCGAGCCCGTTCACTCGGCGGCCTCGCTGGCGGAGGTCAGCTCGAGGTAGACGTCCTCGAGCGAGGGCCGCGTCACTTCCAGCCCCTCCAGGTCCTCCCCGCGCTCGAGCGCCTCGCCGGTCAGCTCGTGCAGCGTCTGCACCGGCGTCATCGTCTCGACCACGACGTCGCGCCCGCCGGAGCGGTAGCGGATCGTCGTCGCGCCCTTCTCGCGCTCGCCGAGGTCCCCGGGGGTGCCGCGGGCGACGATCTGCCCGGCGGCGATGATCGTCACCCGGTCGGCGAGCCGCTGTGCCTCGTCCATGTAATGGGTGGTGAGGAAGACCGTCTTGCCGAGGTCGCGCAGGCCGGCGATCACGTCCCAGGCCTGGCGCCGCGCGGAGGGGTCGAAGCCGGTCGTCGGCTCGTCGAGGAAGAGCAACTCGGGATCGCCGACCAGCGCCATGCCGACGTCGAGGCGCCTCTGCTGCCCGCCCGAGAGCCTGCTGGCGCGGTCGTCGGCCTTCCCCTCCAGCCCGACCAGCTCGACCACCTCGTCGATCGGGCGCGGCGAGCGGAAGTACCCGGCGTAGAGCCCGAGTGACTCCCGGACCGTCAGGTAGGGGTCGAGGCGGCCGCTCTGCAGAACGATGCCGATCCGCTCGCGCCACTCGCGCCCGGCTCGCTCGGGGTCCTGGCCGAGCACGGCCACCTCGCCGGCGGTGCGGCGACGGTAGCCCTCGAGGATCTCGACCGTTGTCGTCTTGCCGGCGCCATTGGGGCCGAGGAAGGCGAAGATCTCGCCGCGCATCACCTCGAGGTCGATGCCGCGGACCGCCTCGGTCTCGCCGTAGCTCATCCGCAGGCCGCTGATGGAGATGACAGGTTCAGGCAAAGCCGAGCGATTCTAGGGACGATCAGCCGTCGAGCTCGACGTCCCGGTGCTTGACGCGCACGATCACGTCCTCGCGGCCGGCGAGGTCGCGGCGAATGCGGTCGGCGACCGTAACCGATCGGTGTCGCCCGCCGGTGCAGCCGATGGCGATCGTCAGGTGGCTCTTGCCCTCGGCGACGTAGGCGGGGACGAGGAACTCGAGCAGCGGCAGCAGGCGGCCGTAGAACTCCCCTGCCTGGGTCCCCGACTCGACGTAGGCGCGGACCGTCTCGTCCATCCCGGTCAGCGGGCGAAGCTCGTCGTCGTAGTGCGGATTGGGGAGGAAGCGGACGTCGAGCGTCAGATCGGCGTCGCGCGGCGGACCGTTCTTGAAGCCGAAGGTGAGCAGGGTGAGGGCGAGCTTGCTCCCTTCCTCGCGGCCGATCATCTCTTCGCTGATCCGCCGCCGCAGCTCGGCCCCGGTCAGGTCGCTGGTGTCCATCACGACGTCGGCACGCTCCCGCAGCGGTGCCAACAGCTCGCGCTCGGCGCGAATGCCGTCGACTATCCGCCCTTCCGGGGCGAGCGGATGGCGGCGGCGCGTCTCCTTGTAGCGGTTCAGCAGGGTCTCCTCGTCGGCCTCGAGGAAAAGGACCATCGGCTTCAGGCCGCCGGCCTCGAGGTCGTCGACGACCTGGATCAGGTCGTCGAAGTACTCGCCACCGCGCACATCGGAGACGACGGCCGCCAGCTCCACCCCGCTGCCCTCGTGGCGGAAGAGCTCGCCGAGGCTCTCGATCATCCGCGGCGGCAGGTTGTCGACGCAGAAATAGCCGCCGTCCTCGAAGGCGGCGATCGCCTCCGACTTGCCGGCGCCGGAGTGGCCGGTGATGACGATCAGCGTCACCTTCCCCTCGGGCCGCGACCCGTTCCCGCCCGCCGGGGTGTCCCGCTCGGTCTTCGCCCGCTTGGCCATCGCCTCTAGCTGGTCCTGTTCAGCTGCTCGTGGATCTCGCGACCTACTTTGCCAGGCAGGCCGGGCACCGCCTCGAGCTCCTCGCGGGTGGCGGCGAGAAACCGCTCTGGAGAGCCGAAATGCTGGAGCAGAGCGCGCTTGCGGGCGGGGCCTACCCCCTTCAGCTCGTCGAGTACGGAGCCGGTCATCGCCCGGTCGCGGCGGCCCCGATGGTGCTCGATTGCGAAGCGGTGGGCCTCGTCGCGGACCCGCTGCAGCAGCTTCGAGGCCTCCGAGTCGGAGGCGAGATCGAGCGGTGCGGACCGGCCGGGTACGTGGACCTCCTCGAGCTTCTTGGCCAGGCTGACCACGGTGACGCCGCGCTCGGCGAAGGGCCGCAGCGCCCGCATCCCGGCCGCCAGCTGTCCCTTGCCGCCGTCGATCAGGATCAGCGAAGGCAGCGAGGCGAAGCTCTCGTCGCGCTTGCCGTCGTGGGGCGAGAGGTCGGCCTGCTCGAGGTAGCGGTTGAGGCGCCGGCTCAGCACCTCCTCCATCGAGGCGAAGTCGTCGGGACCGCCGTTGCTCCCATTGCTTCGATCCCGGGCGTCGCCCCGCACCTTGAAGCGGCGATAGTCGGACTTCTTCGGCGCGCCGCCCTCGAAGACGACCATCGAGGCGACGGTGTGCTCGCCGCCGATGTTGGAGATGTCGAAGCCCTCGATGCGGACCGGCAGCTCCTCCATCTCGAGCGCCTCGTGCAGCGCGGTCAGCGACTCGACCCGGCGCGCCCGGCGATGCTCGCGGCGCAGCCGGTCCTGGTCGAGGGCGAGCCGCGCGTTGCGCTCGGCCAGCTCGCGCAGTCGGCGTTTGTCGCCGCGCTCGGCCGCCCGCACCTCGACCGGCGAGCCGCGCCGCTCGCTCAGCGCCTGCGACAGCACCTCCGCCCGCTCGCGCAGGTAGGGACCGACGACGATCATCGGCGGCATCGCCGGCGAGGCCGAGTAGTACTGACCGATGAACTCCTCGGCCACCTCCGCCGGCTCGCGCTCCGCCTCGTTCTCGAGGTAGAAGCTCTGCCGCTCGGCGAGGATCCCGTCGCGGACCTGGAAGACCTGGGCGTTGGCGTCCGTACCCTCCACCGCGACCCCGATCAGGTCGGCGGTGCCGACCGAGCCGCCGGCGACGCGCTGGCGCTCGAACAGCGAGCGGATCGCCTTCAGGCGGTCGCGGTGCAGAGCCGCCCGCTCGAACTCCTGGGCGGCTGCCGCCTCCTCCATCTTCCCCTGCTCCTCGTCCTCGACCTGGCGATAGCGGCCGGAGAGGAAGTCGACGATCGCGTCGATGTTGCGGCGGTACTCCTCGCGGCTGACGTGCCCGGCGCAGGGCGCTCCGCAGCGCTTGATGTAGTAATCGAGGCAGGGGCTGCCGGAGCGGCGGCCGGGCTCGGTCCCCTCGCAGGTGCGGAACTGGAACAGCTTGCCGAGCAGGTCGAGGGTCTCGCGGACCCGCTTGGCGCTCGAGAAGGGCCCGAAGTAGGCGCGGCCGGAGCGATGCTTCTCGCGGGTGAAGTAGACGCGGGGGTAGTCCTCGTCGAGGCTGACCGCCACGTAGGGATAGGACTTGTCGTCGCGGAGGCGGATGTTGAAGCGCGGCCGGTGGCGCTTGATGAAGCTCTGCTCGGCGAGCAGCGCCTCGGCCTCCGTCGCGGTGACCAGCGTGTCGATCCGGTCGACGCGGGAGGTGAGGCGGGTCTCGCCGCCGGAGAAGTGGGATCCGACGCGTTTTCGGATCGAGCGCGCCTTGCCGACGTAGAGAAGCTCGCCGTCGGCGCCGTGGAAGAGGTAGACGCCGGGCGAATCGGGCAGCGTGCGGCGCTGCTCGGCGATCCGCTCGGCCCGCGAAGATTGCTCGTTTGCCTCAACTCCGGACACAGGTCAAAGGGTAGGCTGCGGGCCACTCGGCCAATCGGATGCCAACACGGAGAGCGAGATGAGCAGTCAGACCATGAACCCGCCGGACCTGAAGACGCTGCGGATCGAGATCGACGGCGAGATCGGCACCCTCACCCTCGACCGGCCGGACGCGTTCAACGCGATGAGCCCGGAGATGATCGGCGAGCTGACCGTCGCCTTCGCCTGGCTGGCGGACCGCGCTCCGCTGCGGGCCCTGATCGTGACCGGCGCCGGCAAGGCGTTCTGCGCCGGCGGCGACGTCAACTGGTTCAAGAAGGGGGTCGAATCCGAGGAGCTGGACCTACCTTCCGAAGTGCGCCGCGGCGCCGAGGCCCTTCACCGTGGGATCGTCGACCTGCAGCGGATCCCCTATCCGGTGATCGCTGCGGTCAACGGTCCCGCCGCCGGGGCCGGCTTCTCCCTGGCGCTCGCCTGCGATACCCGGATCGCCTCCGAGGACGCGTTCTTCGCCTGCGCCTACGGACGGATCGGGGCCTCCCCGGACGGCGGCATGACCTATTTCCTGCCCCGCGTGGTCGGGCCGAGCCGGGCGCTCGAGCTGCTGCTGGAGGATCCGAACATGTCCGCCGAGGACGCCCTCGCCGAGCGTCTCGTCGCCGAAGTCGTGCCCGCGGCCGAGCTGGTCGACCGGGCGCGAGCGAAGGCCGAGAAGCTCGCCGCCATGTCCCCCCACTACGTGCGGATGTCGAAGCTGCTCTGCCACCAGAGCATCGAGAACAGCCTCACGCAGCACCTCCAGCTGGAGCGCCACGGGATCGCCGACAGCATGGCGACGGAGGACCTCCGCAACGGGGTAACCGCCTTCTTCAGTGGCGACAAGCCGGAGTTCGCCGGACGCTGAACTCGCATCGCGAACTCTCCGTATGAGAGCTACAGTCAGCCGAAGACCGTCTTCCCGGGAAAGGATCAAGATGAAGAAGGCCGCAGTCGCATTGGCCCTGGTCCTCGCGTCGATCGCCCTGGTCGCCTGCGGCTCCTCCAGCAGCACGACCACGGAATCCACCGCCGAAGGCGGGGCCGCGGCGGAAACTGGAAGCACGTCCGGAGAAGCCGAAGGCAAGTCGGCCAGCGGTGCGGGGGCGGTCGAAGTCGAAGCCGACCCGGGCGGAAGCCTCGCTTACACCACCACCACGGCGACGGCCAAAGCCGGCAAGGTGACAATCGACTTCAACAACCCGCAGCCGCTCGAACACGACGTCGCGATCGAAAGCTCGAGCGGCGAAACGGTCGGCAAGACCGAACTCGTCGCCGAAGGCTCCGACTCGACGGTGGTCAACCTGAAGCCCGGCACCTACAAATTCTTCTGCACCGTCCCTGGCCACCGAGAAGCCGGTATGGAAGGGACCCTCACCGTCAAGTAGGGAGCGGTGCAGCGCCCGCCACTGGGGGCCATCACAATCGACTCGATGACCGATGAGAGCGCCGCTCATTGGCAACGGACCTACGGTGAGCGCAGCACCGGGGAACTGAGCTGGACCGAGCCGGTGCCCGATACCTCACTGGCGCTGATCCGAGAGGCCGCGCCGGGCGCCGACGCCGCGATCATCGACGTCGGCGGCGGCGCATCGCGACTGGCCGCAGAGCTGCTGCGGCGCGGCCACAGCGACGTGACGGTCGCCGACATATCCCCGGCGGCGCTGGAGCGCGCCATGTCCGATCTCGGCGAAGACGCAGGCGCGGTGAGCTGGGTAGAGGCCGACGTGCGCTCCCACGACTTCGGCCGCCGCTTCGACCTCTGGCACGATCGAGCCGTCTTCCACTTCATGGTCGCGCCCGCCGACCGCGACGGCTATCTCGCGGTGCTCGGCCGATCGCTGCGCCCGGGCGGACATCTGATCCTCGCCACCTTCGGGCCCGAAGGCCCGACGCAATGCAGCGGCCTGCCGGTCAGACGGTACGACACCGAGGCGATCTCGCAGGCGCTTGGCGCCGACTACGAGCTCGTCTCCTCGCAACTGATCGAGCACCGAACGCCATCCGGTCGCAGCCAGCAGCTCCTCTACGTGCACATGCGCCGTGCCGTGCTCGGGCGGGCGCCATGATCCGGGTCACCCATGCAAGGGCGGGCCGAGGACGCTAGTCGAGCTCGATGGCGCGCATGGTGTGCTCGTCAGGGAGCTTGTCCAGGATGCGCCTGAGGATGTCGCGCTCGTCGGCTTGGCCGCGTTGGAGGTCGTCGAAGAGCAGCTTGACGGCCGTGTGGGTGATCTTCATCTGCTGGGGCGTGAGCGATACCGACACGATTCCGTGCTCGTCGACCGGTCCCTGCAGACCGACGAGGACTTCGCGCGCCAGCGGGCGAATCGGCGGCTCGTGCTCGTTGGAGATGAGCAGGTTCAGCGCCGTCGTCGCAGCGGGAACCTCGTCCTCCTCGAGGAGAAGGTGAAACGGTGGTTCGGGCCCATTCCCTTGCTCGGCCACGGGCTCAGCCGACGGGCGCCATGACCCGGGTCACCGAGTCACCCACGAAGCAGGGCTTCTCGTTGCCCTCGACCTCGAGGGTGAAGCGGGTCACCGACTGCCACCAGCCGCCGCCGATCTCCTCGACCGAGACGACCTCGGCGCGGGCGCGGACGCGGCTGTCGACCGGGACGGGAGCGGGGAAGCGGATCTTGTTCCAGCCGTAGTTGACGCCGAGCGCGAAGCCGCTGGCGGAGATCAGCTGGTCGCGGAAGCCGTCGACCATCGAGAGCGTGAGGTTGCCGTGGGCGATCGTCGTCCCGTAGGGGCTCTCCGCCTTGGCGCGCTCGGCGTCGACGTGGATCCACTGATGGTCGCCGGAGAGCTTCGCGAAGCTGTCGATGTCCGCCTGGGTGACGGTCCGCCACTCGCTGGGGCCGACCTCCTGGCCGACCAGCGACTGCATTCCCTCGACACCCTGAACCTCGACCGAAGCCATCGGCCGGCAGTCTACCCTTGGTTCGATGAGCCTGGAGATAGAGCGCAAGTTCCTGGTGGCCGAGCGACCGGGCTGGCTCCCGACATGTGCCGCCGAACGGATCGAGCAGGGCTACCTTGCGCTGGCGGAGGGGGTCGAGGTGCGCCTGCGCAGCGCCGATGACCGCCGCCTGCTCACGGTCAAGCAGGGCGATGGCGCCGTGCGCGAGGAGGTCGAGATCGGCCTCGATGAGGCCCAGTTCAGGGCGCTCTGGCCGCTGGCCCAACCCCGCCGCCTGGCCAAGACGCGCTACCGGGTCCCGCTCGAAGCCGGCCTCGAAGCCGAGATCGATGCCTACGAAGAAGGGCTGGAGGGCCTCCTGGTGGCCGAGGTCGAGTTCGGCTCGGAGGAGGCGAGCCGGGACTTCTCTCCGCCGCCGTGGCTGGGCCAGGAGATCACCGGGGATCCCCGGTACGCCAACCGGAGGCTGGCCGTCGATGGCCATCCCGCCGCTTAGGCCCGAACAGGGCCCGAAGAGGTAGCGCCATGTCGTTCCCAGCGGATAGCCCCTCGAGGTCCTACCGCCTGAAGGGGGAGGAGGAAAGCGCCGCCGGCGTCCGTCGCATCGCCACCGGCAGGGCCGAGAAGGCGACCGAGGAGCTGCGCGACACCGACGCCGATTTCGCCGGCTCGATCCACGGCGCTCGCAAAGACCTGAAGAAGCTGCGGTCCGTTCTGCGGCTGGTCCGCGAGGACCTCGGCGAGGACTTGTTCAGGACCGAAAACAGGCGCTACCGCGACGCCGGCCGTCTGCTTTCGGGAAGCCGGGACGCGGAGGTGAAGCTGCAGACCGTGCTGGAGCTGCGGAGGCATTTCCAGGCGGACTTTCCCTACGGCGCCTCAGGACCCTGGACGCGAACGCTCGAACGCGAGCGCGACCGGGCGAGCGGCGCCACCGGCAGCGGTCCGGGCCCCCAGGTCGAACGGGCGCGGGCTGCGATCGAGGAGGGAAGGGAGCTGATCGCGGACTGGCCGCTGGGGGCCGACTCCTGGCGGCTGGTCCGGCCGGGGCTCGCGAGAAGCTACAGGGAGGGCCGCCGGGCCCTGAGGCGAACGCTGGCCGACCCCAGCGCCGAGAACGTCCACCGGTGGCGGAAACGCGCCAAGGACCTCTGGTACCAGCTGCTGGTCCTCCACGACGCCTGGCCCGACGTGCTGGGAGCGACGGCGGACCAGGCTCACGAGCTGACCGACCTGCTGGGTGACCATCACGACCTCGCGGTGCTGCGGGAAGACCTGACCGGCCGCGACGCCATCGACGAGCGCGAGGCGTTCGAGACCCTGATCGAGCGGCGCCAGGCGGAGCTCCTGGCTGCCGCCGTGGAGATCGGAGCGCGGCTCTACGCCGAGAAGCCGAAGGCCTTCAACCGCCGCATGAGGGCCTGCTGGGACGCCTGGCGGGGCGAGTAGCGCCCGCCTCCCGACTCAGTCGGTCCACCAGCCCTGGATCAGCTCGCCGTCGCCGTCGTGGCGCGGGCCGAAGGCGAGGACCTCGATCCCGCCCGGGCCCGCCTCGAAGGCGCGCGTCACCTCGGGGGCGACCCGGATCGCGTCCAGCGCTTCGACCTCGACGATGTCGTCGTCGAGTTTGATCCGGCCGGTGCCACCGAGCACGACATAGACCTCCTCGGCCTGCTCATGCCTGTGCCCGAAGGGGGTCCGCTTGCCGGGCTTGAGCCGGTAGTGGCTGACCCCGGTTTGCTCGGCTTCGAGGTCGTCCTTGGCGAAGCGCGCCTCCTGGTCCTCCGCCAGCCCGAATTCGGGCGCGGCGTCCTTGACGTCGGTCAGTCGCTTATGTGTGTACGGCCTTGCCATGGGAACTCCTCGTTCGGGTCGAAATCCTCGTTCGGGTCGGGTCATTCACACTCGCCTACCCGCGACCGCGCCGATCAAGCATGCGCGCGCTTGCCGATCTAGGTAGTCCGGTCCTGCGGAACCGTCGCGCCGATGATCCAGGTGGACGCCGGGGCGATCACCCCGTCGGGACCATCGAACTCGCCCAGTGCCTCCCGGACGTCACGGCTGATCTTGGGGCGGATCTCATCGATCCTGTCGCCCCAGAGTCGCATCACCTCGCCCGCCGGTCCCAGGGCGAGCGTGAACTCGACCGCGTGGTCGAGGCTGTCCCCGATCCTGATCGGGAGGTCGCAGCGCTGCAGGGAGATCGACTCGAAGCCGGCGATCTTCAGCTGGTCGCTGACCGTGTCCGCATCCGCCATCGAGAACGGCCCCGGGCCGCAGGTGGGCTGGTCGGTCTCGTCGGGGTGCTCGAGATAGTCGGCGGCGACGAGCTCGGCGCGGTGCACCCAGTCGTTGTCGAGCTTGCGCCGCCAGACGACGGCGCAGAGTCGGGCGCCCGGCCGCATCGCCCCGCGCACGTTGCGCAGCGCCCGCACGGGGTTGGCGACGAACATGATCCCCATCCGGGAGAAGACGTAGTCGAACCGGGTGTCGAAGTCGGCAACCTGGACGTCCTCGACACGGAACCTGACGTTGGCGAGACCGCTCGCCGCGGCCTCCCGCCTCGCGAGCTCGACGAACGGCTCCGAGACGTCGACGCCCACGACCTCTCCCTCGCCGACGAGGCGGGCGAGGCGCTGCGTCGTGTCGCCGAAGCCGCAGCCCAGGTCGAGGATCCGGTCGCCGGCTTCCGGCGGATGCGCGGCGATCGCCGCCTCGCCGTGCGCCCCCAACCCATCGGTGACGAGGTCGCGGAAGCGAACGAACCGCTCGAAGAGGGGGCCGCTCCAGGCCTCGGTCGCCTCGGCATTGGCGGGAGCGATCGACCGCGTCAGCCGTCCCCTCCGTTTGCGGCTGGGCGATAGCCCGAGCAGACCACCCGCATCCACCCGATTCGCCCGTCGCGGTCCGACATGTACGCCTGCTGCTCGACCAGGAAGAGCCCTTCGGGGTTGCGGACCCTGAAGCGGTAGCCGACCCGCTCGCGATCGGCGAACGCGTCGCTTTCGAGATGCTCGAGCGTCTCTATTACGTCGGAGTCCTCGAACCAGTGCCGAAGCACGGCGGAGATCACCGCATCGGGGTCGCTCGCCTCCCAGTCGCGCCTCGGCGTCAACCCGCGGAAGTCGATCTCCGGGTGCAGCAGATCCGAGAGTCGGTTGAAGTCCTTGCTGGCGAGGGCGCGTGCGAATTCCTCGCCGAGTGAGCCAGAGCCCGGCATCTGGCGATCGTCCCCCGCCGAAGGCGCCGTGTCAATCGCCACCGCGCCTAGGCCACCAGTCGCACCTCGAAGCTCGGCACCACCAGGGCGCCCGCCCCGCCGAGCAGGGCGAGGATGCGGCTGACGTAGGCGGTGGTCTCGGGGATGGCGGGGACGCAGTGGCAGGCTTCGACCGGGGCCGGGCCGGCGTTGTAGGCGGCGAGGGCGAACTCGGGGGAGCCGAGCTTGCGGATCAGGTCCGACATCAGGTGGGCCTGCGCGTCGATCGCGGCGACCGGGTCGAAGGGGTCGTCGAGACCGTAGGAGGCGGCGGTGCCGGGCATGAACTGGGCGATGCCCTGGGCGCCCGCGGCTGAGACGGCGAAGGGATTGAAGTTCGACTCGGCCATCAGCTGCGCGGCGAGCAGGGCGGCGGAGACGTTCCAGCGGGCGGCGGCGCTGATCAGGGGGTCGCGGAAGCGCGACGGGACGAACGAGGGCAGGGTCGCGCCGCCGGGAGCCGCGCCCTCTCCCCCGGCCCCGATCACGGCGTTGCCGGCCTCAGAGCAGGGCGGCGGGCCGGCGTCGTAGCCGTAATGCCAGGCCTCCCAGGAGTAGCGCTGAACGAAGGCGAAGCGGCCGGCGTTGGCGGCGAGCCAGCCGAAGGCGGATTCGGGACCGAGGTCGAGCTCGGTGGCGCAGCGGTGCAGCGAGTGGCCGGGCGGGGCGACCCACCTGGGATCGGGATGGGCGGCGAAGAGGGCCGCCTGTTCGGCGTCGGAGCGGAAGCCGGAGGAGACCAGGAGCGAGATTCCGGCGCCACCGGCGGCCGCCGCCATCCGGTCGAAAGCGGCGGCGACGTCGGGCCTCATTCCCTCGCCGTTGCGGTAGACGAGCGGTCCGCTGTAGCCGCCGCCGCTGGCCATCGCGGGCATCCCTCCGGCGCCGCCCGGCGGGGCACCGGCTTCGGCGACCGCCGAGGCCTCGACCGGATCGCCCCCGGTGCCGACCTCGAGCCGGGCCACCACCTCCGCCTTCGCCCGCACCGGCGCGAAGGAGGCGGCGTCGGGGAAGGTGACGCGAAGGCGGACCGGATCGACGCCGTTTGCCCGCCCGGAATCGAGCGCGGCCGCCCGGGCCCGCCCCAGGTAGGCGGGCTTCTCGATGTGGGCGGGGTTCGGCAGGCCGTTGGGCAAGGTCGGCGGCGAGAGCAGCCGCGGCAGGTCGTCGCGCATCGAGCGGGCAGCCGAGATCGCCGCCAGGTCGGCCGCCCGCTGGACCCTCCCCTTGCCGGTCACGGCTCCGGCGATCGCGACCAGGGCCATCGCGCCCGCGAGCAGGACGAAGACGCCGCCGAGCGCGAGGATCAGCGCCTGCCCGCGCTCCTCGCCAAGGCGGCCCGCGACCCGGCGCGACCGGCGCCTGAACCTCGCTCCGATGCCCATCGGCCGACGATCCCGCTCGCGGGCGCGCGCGTGACTCGCTCAGGGAGACGATTCAGTGTCGAGACCTGGTCAGATCTCCTCCGGCACCATTTCGATCGCCCCGCAGGGGCACTCGGCGACACAGAGCCCGCAGCCCTTGCAGAAGTCGAGGTCGATCTCGTAGCGCTCGCCCGGCTCGCCGAGCTTGATCACGGCGTTGTCGGGACAGACGCCGTAGCAGTTGTCGCAGGAGAAGCAGTTGCCGCAGGAGAGGCACCGGCGCGCCTCGAAGAGGGCGTTGGATTCGTCGAGCCCGCCGACCACCTCGTCGAAGCTGGAAGCCCGCCGCGCCGCCTCCAGCTCGGGCTGGACGGTGCGCGGGGCGTCGGAGTAGTACCAGGTGTTGAGGGTGTCGAAGCCGGCCAGAGCGTGCTTCGGCGGCGGCGCGTAGTCGCGCCCGCGCAGCCAGCCGTCGATGTTGCGGGCCGCCTTCTTGCCGTGGCCGACCCCGACCGTCACCGTGCGCTCGGCCGGGACCATGTCGCCGCCCGCGAAGATCCCCGCGTAGCCGGTCATCATATTCGGGCTCACCTGGACGACGCCGTCGTCGACCTCGATCCCAGCCACCCCCTGCAGCAGCGCCAGGTCCGCTTCCTGGCCGAGCGCCAGGACCAGTGCGTCCGCCTCCAGGACCTCGATCTCGCCGGTCGGCTGCGGGAAGCCGGCCTCGTCCAACTCCATCCGCTCCAGCTCCAGCCTGCCGCCTTCGAAGTGCTTGACGGTCGAGAGCCACTTCATCCGCACGCCCTCCTCCTCGGCCTCCTCGACCTCGAAGTCGTGGGCGGGCATGCGGTCCCTGGTCCGCCGGTAGACGACGACCGCGTCGGTGGCGCCCAGGCGGCGCGCGGTTCGGGCCGCGTCCATCGCGGTGTCGCCGCCGCCGTAGACGGCGACCCGTCGGCCCAGCTTCGGGCGCTCCTCGCCCTCCATGCTCTCCAGCAGCGACACCGCGTCGAGGATGCGGTCTGCCTCCCCGGCCGGGATGTAGGCGCGGCGGCCGATGTGGGCGCCGACGGCGAGGAAGGCGGCGTCGAAGCCGCCCTGCCGCATCGAGTCGAGGACGTTCTCGACCTTGCGGTTCAGCTCCAGGGTGACGCCGAGATCGAGGATGCGCCTCACCTCGGCCTCGAGCACGTCCCGCGGCAGCCGGTACCGGGGGATCCCGAAGCGCATCATGCCGCCGGCCAGCGGCCCGGCCTCGTGGATCGTCACCTCGTGACCGAGCCGGATCAGGTGGTAGGCGGCAGAGAGCCCGGAAGGGCCCGACCCGACGACGAGCACCCGTTTGCCGGAGGGCTCGGCGTCGACCTCCAGCCCCCAGCCGCGCTTGATTGCCTCATCGCCGAGGAACCGCTCGACCGAGTGGATCCCCACCGCCTCGTCGAGCTGCCCGCGGTTGCAGGAGGTCTCGCAGGGGTGGTAACAGACCCTGCCCATGACGGCGGGGAACGGGTTGTCCTGCACCAGCTTGCGCCAGGCGCGCTCGTAGCCCCCCTTCCCTTCCTCCGCCTCGTACAGCCAGCCCTGGATGTCCTCGCCGGCCGGGCAGGCGTGGTTGCAGGGGGGCAGCCGGTCGACGTAGACGGCGCGCTCGGTACGCCAGTTGCCGGTTTTGTTGGCGAGGCTGGTGCCGACGTCCAGCGTCACCGCATAGGGCTTCTGCTTCACGGCGCCACCGCCTCGTCCGGCTCGGGCAGCAGCCCGAAGCGGCGGATGTTGCGATCGGCGTCGGCCTGGATGCGCGCGACGATGTCGGGGCGCCCGTGGTCGCCGAAGAGGTGGGCGTAGCGACGCTGCGGCCGCAGGTACTCCTCGACCGTAACCTGGCGGCGGATCTTCGAGACGCCCACTACCTCCCCGCGCTCGGCCTCGAAGACCGGGAAGAGGCCGCACTCCTTGACCAGCCGCGCGATCTTGATCGTGTCGCAGGACTGGGAGCCCCAGCCGAGCGGGCAGGGGACGAAGATGTGGACGTAACGAGGGCCGTGGAAATCCATCGCCCGTTCGATCTTGTACTCGAGGTCGCGCAGGTCGGCCACCGTCGCGGTCGCCACGTAGGGGATCTCGTGCGCCATCGCGATCAGAGGCACGTTCTTGCCCTGGCCGAAGTCGGCGCCGGCGTGGTCGCCGATCGGTTTCGTGTTCGCCGTTCGGGCCGCCGGCGGGGTCGCGCCCGAGCGCTGCACGCCGGTGTTCATGTAGGCCTCGTTGTCGTAACAGACGTAGAGCACGTCGTCGCCCCGCTCGAACATGCCCGAAAGGCAGCCGAAGCCGATGTCGACCGTGCCGCCGTCCCCGCCCTGCCCGACCACGCGTATGTCCTTTCGCCCCTTCGCCTTCAGGGCCGCGGCGACTCCGGTGGCGACGGCCGGGGCGTTGCCGAACAGGGAGTGGATCCAGGGAAGCTGCCACGACGACTCTGGGAAGGGCGTTGAGAAGACCTCGAGACAGCCGGTCGCGTTGGCCGCGATCAGCCGGCCGCCGGTCGCCCGCATCGCGGCGTCCAGCGCGTAGCGGGCGCCCAGCGCCTCGCCGCAGCCCTGGCAGGCCCGGTGGCCGGAGGTGAGCGAGTTGGAGCGCTCCATCCTGGCCTGCACCGAGCGCTGCTCGGGGTCGAGCAACCGGTTTCCCACCACGAAGCTGCCCGCTTGGTAGAACTTCACCTGCTGGTTGCGCGGCGGCTTCTTGTCCGTTCGCTCGCCCATCGCGATCAGTGCGATCCCCCGGCGACGATGCCCACGTCTCGCAGCATGTTCTCCGCGTGCGGGCCGCTGCGGCCTCCGTCCGCCATCCGCTTCAACTCCGCCTCGACTCGCGCCCAGTCCATATCCAGGAAGCTCAGCGGCTCCAGCCGGTCGGCGATCGCGTCGGCGAAGAGCCCGTGCAGCGAGCGCTTGGTGATCGCCCGTCCGCCCAGTCCCGCGATCACCGTGTAGCCGTTGAGGTCGATTCCCGAGAGCGCCATGCGGACGTTGGCGGAGACGATCCCTCCCACCCCGACGGCGAGCGCCTTCTCGAGGACCACGACCCGCCTGGCGTTGCCGAGGGCGGCCCTCACCTCCTCCATCGGGAACGGCCGGAAGGACTTGATCGCCAGCGCCCCGATGCTCACCCCCTGCTCCCGCATCTCATCGATCGTGTCCTCGATCGTCCCCAACACAGAGCCGAGCGCGACCACGACCGTCTCGGCGTCCTCTGCCCTGTAGCCCCGGACCAGGCCCCCCGACTCGCGCGCGAAGGCGGCGGCGAACTC
This sequence comes from Solirubrobacterales bacterium, assembly GCA_046330295.1. Lineage (GTDB taxonomy): Bacteria > Actinomycetota > Thermoleophilia > Solirubrobacterales > 70-9 > VAYN01. The sequence continues at coordinate 50,433 of JAXLTB010000004.1, forward strand.
GGTGGCGACCTCCGGGATCAGGTCGAGCGCCTGCATCTGCTTGGCGTGGCCCAGGTACTTGACCTCGGCGAAGGCCTCCGGCCCGACCAGGGCGCCGATCGTCACCGGGTCGGCGGGATCGAGGACCTGGCGCGGCTCGAACGGCGGCAGGAAGGAGTCCACCTGCTCGGCGGTGGGGACGTCGATCCGCTCGTAGGCGTGGGTGAGGATGAAGCCGTCCATGCAGACCATCACCGGCAGCGACACCTGCTCGGCGATGCGGAAGGCCTGGATGTGGAGGTCCGCGGCCTCCTGGTTGTCCTCGGCGTAGAGCTGGATCCAGCCGCAGTCGCGCTGGGACATCGTGTCGCTGTGGTCGTTCCAGATGTTGATCGGGGACCCGATCGCCCGGTTGGCGACGGTCATCACGATCGGCAGGCCCAGCCCGGAGGCGTTGTAGAGCGCCTCGGCCATGTAGAGGAGACCCTGGCTGGCCGTCGCGGTGTAGGCGCGGGCGCCGGTGGCGGAAGCGCCGATGCAGACCGACATCGCCGCGAACTCCGACTCCACCATCACGTACTCGCAGGGGTCGAGCGTGCCGGCGCGGACCAGGTCGGAGAGCCCCTCGACGATGTGGGTCTGTGGCGAGATCGGGTAGGCGCAGACGACCTCCGGCCGGCAGAGGCCGACGGTGCGGGCGACGGCTGCCGAGCCCTCGATCTGCTCAAGCATGGGTCGCCTGCCGCATCTCTCGCTCGACGAAGGCGAACACCGCCTCGGCGGCGGCGGCGTTGCCGTCGCCGACCTTGCCGGGAAAGCGCTCGCGGATCGCCGCGGTGACAGGGTCGAGTCGAAGGGCTCCGGTCAGCGCCGCGAAGCCGCCGAGCAGGGCCGCGTTGGGGAGCGGGCGCCCGAGTTCGGCCCTGGCGATCTCGCTCGCCGGCACCGTCATCAGCCGCTCGCGGCGGAAGCCCTGGGCGAACTCGGCCAACCCCAGCTCCTCGAGCCCGCGGCTGCTGTTGATGAGAACGTATCCGTCCGGGCCGACGCCGCCGAAGAGGTCGACCTGGTGCAGCAGCGTCGGGTCCTGGACGATCAGGGCATCGGGCTCCGCGACCGGCTCGCGGACCCGGATCGGCGCGTCGGCGATGCGGCAGAAGGCGACCACCGGCGCTCCGGTCCGCTCCGAGCCGAAGCTGGGGAACGCTTGCGCGTGCAGCCCTTCGTCGAAAGCCGCGACCGAGAGCAGCGCCGCGGCCGTGACCACGCCCTGCCCGCCGCGGCCATGGACACGCACCTGGAACATCGGCCTGCCATTCATCGAACCAACGCTAGATCGACCGCCGATCACGGTCAACCGGGTATACGGCCGTTCCTGCTGGGAGGAATACGGACCCGGCGGCCGAACCTTTCCGGCCTCCCAGCCGTAGACCGTTCGACTGAGAATCGAACCAAGGAGCTTCCATTGCGCCTGCTCGCGATACCCCGTCCCAGGCCCGTTCCGATCCGTCTCGCGCTCATTGCGGTCGCGGTAACGGCCGGGCTCGCCCCCGCGAGCGCGGGCGCGACCCAGGCGACCAAACGCGTCGCCAAGGAGGCCCCGAACGCGGCGCTCGGCCGCACGGTCCTCACCACGACCAAGGGCCGCACCCTCTACAGCCTCAGCGTCGAGACCAAAGGCAGGTTCGTCTGCACCGGCTCCTGCCTCTCGATCTGGCACCCGCTGACGGTGCCGGCCGGGGTGAAGCCGAGGGGACCGGTGAAGCTGGGAACGGTGATGCGCCCGGACGGGCGGACCAGGTCTTCAAGGGGCGCCCGCTCTACAGCTTCGGCGGCGACTCGAGGGCGGGGCAGGTCAACGGCGAGGGGTCAAGGACGTCGGCACCTGGCACCCGGCGAGCGTCTCCAAGGTCACGCCCCAGCCTGAACCCCAACCGCAACCGGTCCGCCCTACCCCTACTAGAGAGCCGATCGAGCACGTGTGCCGGTAGGCCCCCGGTGCATCCGGCGGCAGCGCCCCGAACAGCGCGCGGCGCTCGGCCACCCAGCCCAACCGTCGCTTGAGCACGCTCACGGTCAGGCCGTGCGCGATCAGGTCGCGGACGACCAGGGCGAGCAGCGCCCGCTCGGACTCGATGTCGGCGCGCAGAAGCGCGCCGAAGAGCCTGCCCGCGCCCGCCGGCGAGCAATGGCTGAACCTGGCCCGGCGGCAGGTGCAGGACGGCGAGGAGCCGCGAGCGACCGTGACCGCGGCGGACGCCATCTCCAACCCCTCGCCGTCCGGCGAGGCAACGAGGACAGACCTGGCCGCGAGCGGCCACGCCCGCCCGCGGGAGGTGCGCCGCCAGGCGCTCCGCCAAGCGGTGCGCCGCCGCCGAGGCGAGCAGGGTCGGGCGCGGCGACCTGCCTCCGACCTCGACCAGCAGGGCGGCCCGGTCCATGTCCGCGCCCGCGCATGCCAGGGCCGCGGCCGCGCCGCGGGATCCCTCGGCATCGGCCACCGCCGTGACCAGGACCTTCGCGGCGTCGGCGGTCGGGTCGGCCGTCATCGCGCCGGCCTGCCAGTGGCGCTGCTGGTCACCTCGAGCTGCCCTGCGAGCGCGGCCAGCGGCGAGGGCGGGCGCAACCGGACCGAGACCGTGCCGCCCCGCACCTCCACCGAGACGTCGTCCAGGCCCATCCCGGCAGCGCGCCCTGGCCGCGTCCGCGGCGGGCTCACCGGCCGCGAGCGCCAGCGCCCCGGCCTCGGCCGCGCCGTCGGCGAGGGTCAGCGCGTGGGCGGCCGCGAGCAACTGCAGCGCCACCAGCGCCGCGAGCAGCGGCGCGGCAGCGCGGCGACCAGCTCAACCGAGGCCTGGCGCGCGAATCACCCATCGCCGGGCTCCAGCGAGGCCCTCGCCCCGACCATCACCCGGGGCAGTCGCGGCAGCGGCCGCGGTACCGGCACCCGCACCGAGATCTCGCCCGAATCCTCCACCTTCGACCCCTCACGCATCGCCGGCGGCAGTGCCCGGCGAGCCGCGGCGGTGGCATCGCCACCGATCAGCGCCGCCCGGGCGCCCGCCCGCGCGGCGACGCTCGCCGACCAGAGCGCCTCGCCGGCGAGCGCCATCTGAGCCGCCACCAGGATCGCCAGCAGTAGGAACGGGACCACCGCGATCAACTCGACCGAAGCGGTCCCCTCCTCCCCGTTTCCCGCGCTGCTGGCGACCGCTGGCGGCATGGATGGACGGTCCCAGGGCGGGACCCACCTGTGGTGCGCGGATTGAAAACTGCTCGTGACTCTTCAGCCGCGGAAGGCTGGCGAGGGAGGCGCATCGACCGAGCCAGCTATGCGGATGCTCAGTACGTGTTGGCCTCCATCCAGATGCGCCAGATCGCGGCTACCGAAGCCGCGAGAAGCAGGATCCAGAGAAGGGTGCCGCCGCCGGTGGAGAAGAGCCTGTCGGTGCCGGCGATGAGCAGGGCCAGCATGCCGAAGGCGCTGTAGAGAATCGCCCTGCGACCGTCGCTGAGAGTCGCCAGCGTCAGCTGGTTCTGGCGGCTGAGCGCGTAGAGCATCCAGGTGATGCCGGCGAGGAAGCCCATCGTCAGCGCCGTGAAGATCGCATCGACGACGTTGCCGCCACCGGGCACGAAGGCGACGCCCAGCGCGAGGACCATGATGATGGCTACGTTGCGAGCGGTACGCACGAAGCCAAGTGTACGACGGCTACTTCGTGGTCATGACGATTATCCCGGCGACCACGGCCGCGACCACGCAGGCCAGCGCCAGCGCCGCGGCCGCCGCCGCCGCACCCGCGGCGAGCGGCTTGTCGTTGCGACTGAGGTCGCTGAAACGCCCAACCCCCCAGATCGCGACCGAGAACGCGAACGTGACCCCGACCCCGGCGATCACCGATGCGGCCACCGTTTCCAGCAGCTGCCTCCACTCTACGAGCGTCGCGATCATCCGCTCGAGGCCGGTACCGGCGCGCCCCTCTGGGCCCGCCGGGCGAAGACCGCAACGATCAGCGAGAGCGACATCAGGGTGACCAGCAGCGGGCCCAGCCCCCCGGTGCCGAAGATCCTCGTCACGCCATAGGTGAGCGCGCCGATCGCGGCCGCGGCCGGCAGCGTCAGCAGCCAGGCGACGACGATGTTGCCGGCCACGCCCCAGCGCACCGCCGAGACCCGCTTGCCGGCGCCGGCCCCCATCACCCCGCCGTTGATCACGTGTGTCGTCGAGAGCGGGAAGCCGAAGTGGGTTGAGGCGAGGATCACCGCCGCTCCCGCCCCCTGCGAGGAGAATCCCTGGGCGGCGTCCATCTTGATGATCCGGGTGCCGGTGGTGCGGATGATCCGCCAACCGCCGCTGTAGGTGCCGAGGGCGATCGCCGCGGCGGAGGAGACGATCACCCAGGTCGGTGGGTCGGAGCTGGCGCCGAGGCTACCGTTGGCGATCAGGGCCAGGGTGATCACGCCCATCGTCTTCTGGGCGTCGTTGGTCCCGTGGGCCAGCGCCAGCAGCCCGCCGGAGACGATCTGCCCGTATTTGAAGCCGCGGGTGACGATCCCGGGGCGCTGGCGCCCGACGATCCGGTAGACGATCCCGATCGCCATGCCGGCGACGAGGAAGGAGAGGATCGGCGCGACCACGGCCGGGATCAGCACCTTGCCGACGAGGCCGTCGGCAAGGATCGCGTCGAAGCCGGCCGCCGCCACCGCCGAGCCGACGACGCCGCCGATCAGCGCGTGCGACGAGCTGGACGGCAACCCGAACGACCATGTGATCAGGTTCCATGCGATCGCCCCGATCAGCCCGGCGAAGACGATCGTCGGGGTGATCACGTCCGAGTTGACGACGTCGTTGGCGACCGTGGCCGCGACCGAGATCGAGATGAAGGCGCCGACGAAGTTGAGAATCGAGGCCATCCCGATCGCCACCTGCGGGCGGGCGGCCCCGGTCGAGATCGAGGTGGCGACGACGTTGGCGGTGTCGTGGAAGCCGTTGGTGAAGTCGAAGGCGAGCGCGGTCCCGACCACGATCACGAGGATGACGTCGGAGCTCACGGCGTCACGAGTTCTTGATGACGATTCCCTCGAGGATCTGGGCGGCGGTCTCGGTCGCGTCGATCGCGTTCTCGAGCACCGCGAACATATCCTTCCAGCGGATCACGACCATCGGATCGATCCCGTTGGAGAACAGCGAGGCGACGGCGTCGCGGGAGATCCGGTCCCCCTCGTTCTCGAGCCGGTGGATCTCGATCCAGTACCTGTCGAGGTCCTTGAACTCACGCAGGTGCTCGAGCCCGGTGGCGAGTTGCTCGCAGGCGGCTACCAGCACTCTGGTCAGCGCGCCGGCCTGCTCCATCGGCGCCTCGATCTTGTAGAGGCCGAGGAAGTCGGCGGCCTCCTCGGTGAAGTCGACGATGTCGTCCATCTGCGTCGCCAGGCCGTAGATGTCCTCACGGTCGATCGGGGTCACGAAGGTAGAGTTGAGGCGCTGGATGATGTCGTGGGTGATCCGGTCGCCCTCCTGCTCGGCCTTGAGGATCTCCCGCGAGAGACCCTCCTCCTCGGGCCATTTGTGCATCATCTGGTCGAGCAGGCGCGAGGCGTGCAAGGTGTTCTGACCGGCCTCGATGAAGAGGTCGAAGAAGGTGCGATCGCGAGGGAGGAGAGAGAAGCGGGCCACGTCGGCCATCCTAGCCGCGCAGCAGGCGGGTCGGGGTCAGCCCGTCGCCGCGGCGAGCTGCTCGGCGGCGCGCGCCGCGTAGCGTTCGCGCAGCTCCTCCTGGACGCTGCGCCGCGCTCCCTCCGGCGGGACGGTCCGGGTCCAACGTCCGTCGGGGTCGAGCTCCCAGGAATTGGCGTTGTCGGCGAAGCAGCGCTCCAGCACGTCGAGCATCTCGGCCCGCAGCTCCGGGTCTTCGACCGGCGCCACCAGCTCGACCCGGCTGTCGAGGTTGCGCGGCATCAGATCCGCCGAGCCCATCAGGACCCGGGTCTCGGCACCGCGCTGGAAGGCATAGAGGCGGGAGTGCTCGAGGAAGCGGCCGACGATCGAGACGACGCGGATGTTCTCCGAGACGCCGGGGACCCCGGGCCGCAGGCAGCAGATGCCGCGGACGTTGAGGTCGATCCTGACCCCTGCCGAGGAGGCCTCGTACAGCGCCCGGATGCATCCGGCATCGACCAGCGAGTTCATCTTCAGCGCGATCCGCGCCTCCTCGCCGGCTTCGTGGGCGGCCACGGTGCGCTCGATCTCCTCGACGATCCGCTCGCGCATCGTCGTCGGCGAGACCAGCACCTTGCGGTAGACCGCGGGCCGTCCGTAGCCGGTGAGGAAGTTGAACATCTCGGCGACGTCGGCGCCGATGTCGGGATCGGCGGTGAAGAGGCCGAAATCGGTGTAGAGGCGAGCCGTCTTCGGGTGGTAGTTGCCGGTGCCGATGTGGACGTACTCGCGCACCCGCTCGCCCTCGCGGCGGGCGACGAGGATCGCCTTTACGTGGGTCTTGAGCCCGGGGATCCCGTAGACGACGTGGACCCCGGCCTCCTCGAGCGACTTCGCCCAGTGGATGTTTGCCTCCTCGTCGAAGCGTGCTTTCAGCTCGACCATGCAGACCGCCTGCTTGCCGCGTTCGGAGGCGCGGATCAGCGACGGCACCAGTGGCGAGTCGTCGCTGGTGCGGTAGACGGTGTGCTTGATCGCCAGCACGTCGGGGTCGGCCACCGCCTGCTCGACGAAGCGCTCGACAGAGGTGGCGAAGGAGTCGTAGGGATGGTGGACCAGCAGGTCGCGCCGGCGGATCGCGGCGAACATGTCGACCGGCTCCTCGTCCTCCCCCTGCAGTCGCGGCTGGGTCACCGGGGACCAGGGTGGGAAGCGCAGCTCGGCGTGGCCGGGGACGTCGGCGATGTCGTTGAGGTCGGCGAGGTCGATCAGGCCGTCGACGTCGTAGACCTCGCGGTCTTCCAGCCGCAGGGCGCCGATCAGCTGCTCGCGCAGCTTCCTGTTCATCCCGGCGGCGATCTCCAGCCGCACCACCTCGCCGAAGCGACGGCGGCGAAGCTCGTCCTGGACCGCCTGCAGGAGGTCGTCGGCCTCGTCGCTGACGGTGAAGTCGGCGTCGCGGGTGACCCGGAAGTAGCCGTGGTCGACGACATCGGTGCCAGGGAAGAGCACGTCGAGGTTCGCCGCGATCACCTCCTCCAGCGGGACGAAGGACCTTCCGTCCCCGCCGACCGGGAGGAAGCGCCCGAGCAGCTCCTTCGGGACCTTGACGCGGGCGATGATCTCCACCCCGCTCTCCGGATCGCGCAGGAGGACGCCGAGGCTGAGCGAGAGGTTGGAGATGTAGGGGAAGGGCCGGCCGAGTCCGATCACCAGGGGCGTCAGCGCCGGGAAGACCTGCTCGTGGAAGCGGGTGTCGATCTCGCGGCGCTCCTCCTCGCTGGCCGTCTCCAGCGAGACGATCCTTATCCCCCGCTGCTCAAGCGCCGGCCGCAGGACGCCGCCGAAGCAGGAGTGGAGGCGGCGGTCGAGTTCGAGCACCCGGGCCTGGATCGCGTCGATCTGCTCGCTCGGGGCGAGCCCGTCGGGGCCACGAGCGTCGATGCCGGCGTCCAGCTGGTCGAAGAGCCCGGCGACCCTGACCATGAAGAACTCGTCGAGGTTGGAGGCGTAGATACCGCAGAAGCGAAGCCGCTCCAGAAGCGGTACCTCGGAGTCCTCAGCCAGTTCGAGAACCCGCTGGTTGAAGTCGAGCCAGGAGAGCTCGCGATTGAAGTAGAGAGCGGGATCGTCGATCGATCCATCGTACTGCGACGACACCGCCTCTCCTCTTGCGTCAGGCGGCCTGGGCGACTGGCTGTCGCGAGGCCGCCGGGGCGCTGTCGAGCGCCCGCCGGTAGCCCGCCCCGAGCTGCCCCATCGCCCGCTCCCAGGAGCGGGCGCCGGCGGCGTGGACGCCGGAGGAACCGAGATGGTGGCGCAGCAGCGGCGAGGAGGCGAGCTGCAGCAGCGCGCCCGCCAGGTGGTCGGGGTCCGGACGGCAGAGCAGCCCGGTGTGGCGGTTCTCGACCAGCGCCGCCGGGCCGCCTTCGGCGACGGCGACGACCGGCAGCCCGCTCGCCCCGGCCTCGAGGATGACCTGGCCGTAGGTATCGGTGGCGCTGGCGAAGAGGAAGATGTCGGCGCTGGCGTAGGCGCGAGCCAGGTCCTCGCCCTCGAGCCAGCCGAGGAAGGTGGCGCGCTCGCCCAGCCGCGCCCGCAACTCCCCCTCCTCGGGCCCGCCGCCGGCCAGCAGCAGGTGCAGGCGTGGGTCGGAGCGGTGGGCGCGGAGGAAGCTCTCGGCCAGCAGGTCGACCCCCTTCTCGCGGGTGAGGCGACCGGCGTAGAGGACCTTCAGCTCCCCCGGGAAGGCCTGCCGGTCGGCCTTGGCCGGATCGAAGCGGCTGACGTCGACGCCGCGCTCCCAGCGCCCGAGCCGAGCGGCATCGGTGCCGAGCGCGAGCAGCGAGGCGTCGGCCGAGGGGCTCGGAGAGAGGACGACGCCGGGGGCGCCGTAGAAGGCGCGGAGGGCAGCCCGGGCGATCGCCGCGAGGCCGTCGTCGCCGCTGCGCAGCCCGGCGTACTCGGCCAGCTCGGTGTGGTAGCTGGCCACGAGCGGGGAGCCGGTGACCCGGCTCAGCAGCGTAGCCGCGACCCCGGCCGGGCCGGGAGCGGTGACGTGAACCAGCTCGTATCCGCCTTCGGCCAGCGCCTCGACCAGGTCCGGTAGCCCCGGGACCCCGAGCCGCAGCCCCGCATAGAAGGGCATGTCGATCTCCGCCGCGGCCGGCAGGCGGCGGTCGACGCCGGCATCGGTGCCAATCACCTCGATCTCGAATCCCGGCACGCCGCGCTCGCGGATCTGCTCGATCGTGCGGGTGACGCCGTGCATGGAGCCGATCCCGTCGGCGATCACGGCGACCCGGCGGCGCTCCCCGTCACGCGCCCTGAGCTTCGCCTTCTCGGCGCCGAGAAAGGCCGTCGAGGGGGCGTATGGGACGGCCGGGACGAGCGCCTCGAAGAGGCCGTTGACGGCGCTCGGCAAGTCGCCGCGGGCGACCGCGGCCACCCCCGCCTCGACGGCCGCGCGCAGGCGCCGGTCGTGAATCCGCCGGGCGCGGCGGTAGAGGTCGGCGTGGGAGAAGCCCTCGGACTGCAGGTGGGCGACCAGCTCGCGCCCTCGCGGCTCCAGGCCCATCCCGTCGAGCCAGGACTGGAGCAGGCGGCGGGCGTCGTCGGGGCCGATGTCGGCGGCGATCTTGCCCTCGCGTGCGGCACCCTCGCGGATCACCCGTTCGGACATCTTCAGGACCGCGGCGGGATCCGGCGCACGGCCTTCCCCCACCGGGTCCTCCGTGGCGAGTGCCCGGGTCGCCAGTGCCATCGCGGCGTGGGTCCACTTGGCGGCGCTGCCCTGCTCGCCGACCGCCTCGGCATCGCCCTCGAGCAGGTGGCGCAGAAACTCTTCCGGCGTGGCGGCGGCCGGCGCCTCGGTGAAGGTGCGGCCGATGTCAACGCCGGCATGGTCGTCGGAACCGCCGATGCCGACGCCGCCGTGCGTCTCGATGTAGACGACGGCGGGCATGTTCAGCTCCGGCGCCCGCGAACCGTTGCGGACCTCCCAGATCGGGAACAGCTCCGCGAGACGACGCCGATGGCGCCGCCTGAGCGGCGCCGCGACGTTGAAGAACGGGTGTGCGAGAGCGCAGGCGATCCCGTTCTCTCGAAGGTATGCGGCGCAGGCCTCGACGTCGCCGGAATGTGCCTGCAGCCACTCATGGTCTCCGGGGGTGATCCCGTAGCAGAGGACGTGAACCGCCTGGGGCTCGCCGGCGAAGCGGGCGGTCAGCTCCTCGGAGACGAAGCAGTCGGGACGGCCGGCCAGATCCAGGCAGCCGTCGATCGTGTCGTGATCGGTGATCGTCACGAAGTCCATTCCGCGCCTCTTGGCCAGCTCATAGACCTCCTCGGGGGGAGTCGCGCACTCGGGCAGCCCGAGCGACCGCTGCACCCCCAGCCGCGTCAGCTGGGAGGCGGTGGAATGGCAGTGCATGTCAACGCGGGAAGTCATCGGTGTCTCCCTCTTCGATCTCTTTCGGTCATCACCAGAATGCGCCATTTGCAGGCGAAACTTGTGAACCGGTGGGAAACGAGGTGTGAACTTCGCGTGACCCGGCCGGAGCGCTAGGCCGCGAGCCGGGCCGGCGAGGAACCGTTGGCGCTGCCGTTGAGGAGGTCGAGGATGACTCCCTCCCGCAGGCCGCCCTTGCCGATCTGAAGCGGCTGGCCGAGCAGCTCGGAGACCTTCTCGAGCAGCAGCACGCCGGTGGCGAGGATGCGGACCCGCTGCGGGTCCAGCTCGAAGCGGCGGGCGACCTCAACCGAGGGGTCGCCGCAGAGGACCCGGATCCCGCGCTCCAGGGTCTCGTACTCGAGCACCGCGCCGACCAGCCGTCGCAGCGAGGTGGCGCTGCCGCCGACGGCCACGGCCTGCGCCGGGTGCTCGATCTCGACCCCCTCGAAGATGTCCTCGATGCGGTCGCGGACCCGGCGGATCTCCGACGCCGAGGGCGGGTCGGAGGCGATCAGCTCGTCGGCCAGCACGCCGGAGCCGACCCGCCACGAGCGCACCTTCTCTACTCCGCCGGCGACGGTTCCGAGGATCACCTCGGTCGAGCCGCCACCGACGTCGACGACCCCGATCTTGCCGGCGAGCGGATGGCCGAGGCCCTTGGTCGCGCCGATGAAGGAGAGACGGCCCTCCTCCTCCTCACTGAGGATGTCGACGGGGACTCCGGATGCCTCGGCGATCGCCCGCGCGGCCTCCTCGCCGTTGCTCGCCTCCCGCACCGCCGCCGTCGCGACGGAGCGAATCGTCTCGGCGCCGAGCTCCTGCGCCAGGCGCACCTGGGTGGCGACGAGCTCGCAGACCTCCTCGATCTTCTCCTCGCGAATCGCCCCGTCGTCGTCGAGGGCTTTGTTGATCCGCGTGTAGGCCCGCTGCTCCATCACCTTCTTCAACTGCCCCTCCACCGGCTCGGCAACGAGCACTCGGGTGGTATTCGAACCGATATCTATCGCGGCGCAGAGCATTACGGGCGTCCCTTGATGATCCCAGATGCGTCGGATCTGACACGCATGACAAGTGGGTGGCCCGGGGAGGAAGGCCGAGAACGAATATCTCGCCCGCAGCCTTCCTCCCCGGGACAGGACCCACGCGTCTAGGCGCTCGGATGCGATGCGTCCTCGAACTCCCGGAACAGTCCCGTGACCACGAACGCCACCTGCTCGCCGATGTCGACCGCGTTGTCGCCGACCCTCTCGATCGCCCTCGCGGCCAGCAGCATCGTCATCGCCCACTCGCGCTTGTCGGCGTCGTCGCCGATCTCCAGCGCCAGCCGGAAGCAGTCGCGGTTGAGGTCGTCGACGACGTCGTCCTGGCGGACCAGGTCGCGGGCCATCTCCACGCTGCGCTCCTCGAAAGCCCGCTTGGCCTGGCCGATCAGGGCCCCGGCCTGCTTGCCCATCGTCAGGATCAGCCCCACCATGCGGTCGTCGGCCGGCGGCTCGTTGCCGGTCAAGGGGATGACCTTGCAGATGTTCACGCACTGATCGCCCATCCGCTCGACGTTCTTGAGCACGTGCAGGAGGGCCGAGATCAGCCGCAGGTCCGTCGCCACCGGGGACTGGGTCGCGAGCAGCGTGATCAGGCTCTGATGGACCTCCAGGTAGCGACCGTCGATGCGGTCGTCGTCGGCGACGACGATCTGGGCCAGCTCGACGTCCTGGTGCTCGATCGCCTCCAGGGTGCGCTGGAGCGCCGAGCTGACCAGGTTGAGTCCGTCGAGCGCGGACGCCTCGAGGCGCTCGAGCTCCTCCTGGTACTGGGTGCGCGTTTCGCTCGCCATCTACAGATCCTCGCGCTTCGCTCGCTCCGCGCTCATCCGAATTTCCCGGTCACGTACTGCTCGGTGCGGTCGTCGTTGGGCGTCGTGAACAGCTTCTCGGTCGGCCCGACCTCGACCAGCTGGCCGTCGAGCATGAACACGGTCGTGTCGGCGACTCGCGCCGCCTGCTGCATGTTGTGGGTGACGATCACGATCGTCACCCGCTGCTTCAGCTCGCCGATCAGCTCCTCGATCCTCAGCGTCGCGACCGGGTCCAGCGCCGAGCAGGGCTCGTCCATCAGCAGCACCTCGGGTTCGACCGCGAGCGCGCGAGCGATGCATAGCCGCTGCTGCTGGCCGCCGGAGAGCCCCGCCCCGGGGGCCTTGAGGCGGTCCTTGACCTCCTCCCACAGACCGGCGCCGGCCAGCGCTTCACGGCCACGATCGTCGATCTCACCGCGCGGGGCGCCGGTCAGGCGCAGCCCGGAGACGACGTTGTCGAAGACGGACATCGTCGGGAACGGGTTCGGCTTCTGGAAGACCATCCCGACCGCCCGCCGGACGGCGACGATGTCGATCCGCGAGTCGTAGAGGTCGAGCCCGTCGAGCAGGACCCGGCCCTCGGCGCGGGCGCCCTCGATCTCCTCGTGCATGCGGTTGATGCAGCGCACCATGGTCGACTTGCCGCAACCCGACGGGCCGATGATCGCGGTAACCTGGTCGGCGGCGAAGCCGATGTTGACGCCCCGCACCGCGTGGTTGGAGCCGTAGTAGGCGTGAAGGTCCTGCAGCTCGACCGCGCCCTCGGTGCGGCGCGGCTTCAGGCCCCCCCGGCCCCCCTCCGCGGTGACGGAGATGGTCGGACCGGCGGTGCCGGACCCGGTCTGCGGGTTTGCCTGGGGATCGTGTGGCTCGGTCATGGGCGGGCTCTCAATCGAATCTCTGACGTCCATCGTAGGACTCCTCGGGTGGCCGGAACGGGCGGGGCCTCAGGCCCCCATGCGCTTGCGGGAACGGGCGTAGAGGGCCCTGGCGACGATGTTGAGCGCCAGAACGAAGGCGATCAGGACCAATGCCGCGGCCCAGGCTTCCAGTGGGCCTCGGGCTTGGGCGACTCCGAGGCCTGGAAGATGAAGATCAGGATGGAGGCCAGGGCCTGGCCAGGTTCGGTCAGCACCCCGGGGGCGAAGATCGAGGATAGGAAGATCAGCGGCGCGGTCTCCCCCGCCACGCGCGCAACGGCGAGCAGGGAGCCGGTGATGAGGCCACCGGCCGCGGTCGGAAGCGCGATCCGAACCGTGGTCCGCCACCGTGCGATGCCGAGGGCGTGCGCCGCCTCCTTCAGCGTGCCGGGCACGAGCGCCAGCACCTCTGGGCGGTCCGAGCGACGATCGGCAGCATCACGATCGCCAGCGCCACGGCGGCGGCGAATCCACTTGATGACCCTGCGGCACGACGATCAGCCCGTAGACGAAGATCCCGGTGATGATCGTCGGCACGCCGTTGAGGATGTCGAGGACGAAGCGGACCGGGTGGGCGAAACGGGGCGGAGCGAATTCGCTGGTGTAGATCGCGACCAGAATCCCGATCGGGATCGCCATCACGGCCGCGATGCCGACCATGATCGCGCTGCCGACGATCGAGTTGGAGATGCCCCCACCGGATTCGCCGAACAGCGCCGTCGGAGTGCTGAGGAAATGCCAGCTGAGTGCCCCCAGCCCCTCGAGCAGGACCGAGCCGACGACGATCACGAGCACGGCCACCGCCAGCACGGCGGCGATGGTCGAGACGATCTCGACCGCGCGGTTGACGCGATTGCGGCGCCTGAGGTTGCCGCGGTCGAGCAGCAGGGCGTTCTGGTTCGCGCTCACAGCGCCTCCGCCTCGGTCGGAGTCACGTCGACGTCCCTGAGCGTGCCGCGCTGGACGATGACGCGGGCGACCACGTTGACGACGATCGCGAAGATCAGCAGGATCAGGCCCAGGTAGGCGAGGGAGGCCTTCTGGAGCTGGCTCGTGGTCCCCTGGAACTGGGAGGCGATCTGAGCGGCCAGGGTACCGCCGGTGTGGAAGAGCGAGGCATTGATCAGGCTGGCGCCGCCGATCACCTGGGCGACCGCGATCGCCTCGCCGATCGCGCGGCCGAGGCCGAGGATGGTGGCGCCGACGATCCCCGGCCGCGAGTAGGGCAGCACCACCTGCCGCACCATCTCCCAGCGCGTGGCCCCCAGCGCATAGGAGGCCTCCTTGAGGTCGCCCGGCACGGTCTCGAAGACCTCGCGGGTGACGCTGGTGATGATCGGCGTCGCCATGATCGTCAGGATCAGCGCCGCGGTGAGATAGCCGAAGGCGGAAGGGTCGCCACTGAAGATCGGCAGGAAGCCGAGCACGCTCTTGAGGGCCGGCTCGATCGTGTCGCGCATGAAGGGGCCGAGGACGAGGATGCCCCAGAGGCCGAGGATGACGGTCGGGATCGCCGCGAGCATGTCGATCAGCGTGGCGACGGGGCGCCTGATCCGGCGCGGCGCCAGCTCGGTCAGATAGATCGAGATCGCGATCGAGAGCGGCGCCGCCAAGAGGATCGCGATGAAGGAGGTGACGGCCGTCCCGTAGAGGAACGGCGCCGCACCGAAGCGTTTGGCGACCGGGTTCCAGTCGTTGGTGGTGACGAACCCGATCCCGAACTCCCTGACCGCCGGCCAGGCGAGGTGGAAGACCTCGTAGGCGATGCCGGCGACCACCACGACGGCGAGCGCTGCCGCGAGGCCCGAGAGGCCTCGCAGCAGCGGATCGCCGATGCGGTCTGTGAGGTTGCGCCGGGCCCGCAGAACCGGGTTGCTGAGGGCTCCGGCCTCCACCTAGCCGCCGATCTTCGCGATCGCCTTCTTGTCGGCTGCGACGACCTGCTTGGGCAGGGGCGCAAAATCGAGGTCCGGCCCGTAGGACTGGCCTTCGGTGATCGCGTACTCGATGAACTTCTTCATCTCCGCCGCCTTTTCGGTTTCCAGCGGCACGATCACGTAGGTGTAGGTCGAGATCGGGTAGGCGCCGGCCGCCGTCGACGGCAGGTCGGCGAGCGAGATCTCGTTCTTGGGGCCGATTTCGCTGACCGCGTCGGCAGCGGCTTCGACGCTCTTCACGCCCGGTTCCGGGAAGTCCCCGGCCGAGTTTTCGACCAGCGGCATGCTGAGTTCGCTGGAAAGCGCGTAGGCGAGGCCGACGTAGCCGATCGCCCCGTCGGTCTGGCCGATCGCCGCGGCGACGCCGTCGTTCTTTTCGGCGCCGACCCCGGTCGGGAACTTGACCTGGGTCGAGGTCCCGACCTTCGATTTGAATTCGGCGCTCACCGTCGAGAGGTAGTTGGTGAACGCGTAGGTGTCACCGCTGCCGTCGCTGCGGTACACGGGCGTGATCTTGGTGCTCGGCAGCCTCACCCCCGGGTTGAGCTTGGCGATCGCCGGGTCGTCCCAGCTGGTGATGTCGCCGAGGAAGATGCCCGCCAGGACTTCGCCGTTGAGTTTGAGGTTCTTCGGCGCGCCCGAGACGTTGTAGGCGGGGACGGTGCCGCTGAGGGCCCATGGGATCTGCTCGACTTCGCCCTGCGAGTTCGCTTCTTCGAACTGTTCTTCGGTCAGGGGCGCGTCGGAGGCGCCGAAGTCGACCGTCCGCGAGGTGATCTGATCGATCCCGCCACCGCTGCCGATCGCCCCGTAGGTGACGGTGATTTCCGACTTGGAGGCGAAATCGGACTGCCATTTGGACATCAGCGGCGCGACCAGCGTGCTGCCGGCGCCGACCAGAGGCGAGTTGGCACCGCCCGAGCTGGAGCTGTTGCTGGAGGAGCCGCCGCAGGCAGCCACCGCGAGAGAGAGAGCCAGGGCCGCAACGAGGGCGCTGATGAATCTCTTAGACACAAGATCTCCTTGGGTTGGTGACGATTCTGCGGCCACACTCGCAGCGACCTCGGGAGAGCTTGTTACCTGCGTGTAGCGAGGATGTAAAAAGGCTGTAAAAGGCCTGCTGGCGTCGGGGTGGGCCCCGTCATCCGTCCGGGGAGAAGCGGTAGCCGATGCCGTTGTGGGTGTGGATCAGCTGGACGTCCGGCAGCGCCTCTCCGAGCTTGGCGCGGAGCCGGCTGACGTAGACGTCGACCGAGCGGTCGTCACGACGCGGCTGGCTTCCCCAGACCGCGCTGAAGAGTTCCTCGCGGGTCATGATGCGCTGCGGGTGCCCGGCGAAGGTGACGAGCAGCGCCAGCTCGCGCATGGTCAGGCTGAGCGGGCGGCCGTCGACCATCGCCGCGTGCTCTTCGGGCCTGATCTCCAGGCGCCCCGCCGGCAGCTGTGGAGAGTGCCCGGTTCCAATCGCCATGATCGCCGAGCCTGGCGATATCCGAGGCGGCGGCGGTTACCCCGGCGTGAAACTGTTGTGAACGATCTGTGAAGCTGGCTCCAGGTCCGGCGCGGACAGGGAGAGGATCTCCGCCACGGCCCCACCGACCGGCTCGGGGTCGAAGCGGTAGCCGACTCCGAAGTGAGTGTGGATGTAGTCCCAGCCGGGCGAGCGCTTCTCCAGCTTCTGTCGCAGCTTGCGGATGAAGACGTCGACCGAGCGATCGCCGTGGGCCATCGCGTATCCCCACACCCGCTGGTAGATGGTCTCCCGCTCGAGGACCCGGCCCCTGACCTCGGCGAGGAGGTGCAGCAGCTCGAACTCGCGCCTGGTCAGATCGAGGCTCTCGCCGCTGACGAAGGCCTGGAACTGGTCGGGCCGGATCTCCAGCTCACCGGCGAGGAGCGGGCCGGTCTCGACCTCACGACCGCGGCGGCGCCGGCGCGAGACCGCTTCGACCCGCGCCATCGCCTCCTCGGGGTGGCAGGGCTTGGTGATCCAGTCGTCGACGCCGAGGCGCAGGCCGCGGACCCGCTGGGCGACCGTCGAGCGGCCGGTGCAGACGACCACGCCGAGGTCGGGAAGCATTCCGCAGACCCGCTCCAGGTAGCTCCAGCCGTCTTCGCCGAGCAGCGCGGGGTCGATCATCAGGGCGTTGAGCTTCATCGCCACCAGCTCCTCCGGCGGCACCGCTCCGGTGCCCTTTCGCAGCTGCCAGCCGGCCGCCTCGGCGCGCTTCGCGAGCACGGTGACGAAGCCGCTGTCGGTGTCGATCACGGCGAGCCGGATGGTCTGCTGAGGATTCATGCTTCGGCAGCGCCGGTACGGGTGGTTGGCGCGGGGATGGACAAGTCGGGACGATTGTACGCGCACATGCTCGCGGAACTGCCTGCGTTCACAGGAATTTCACAGGCCCAGGGGAACCAAATTGCGGCAAATCGGACCCGATCAGAAGGTCGCCGGCCGCAGCCCGGTCGCGATGATCAGCAGGATCGCCACCCCGGCTGCGTAGCGGTAGTAGACGAAGGGCCTGTAGCTGGTGGTCCTGACCAGGCGCAGGAGGAAGGAGATCGCGAGGTAGCCGGAGACCGCAGCGGCGATCGTGCCGACGATCATCGGGCCCGCGACCCCGGCGGGCAGGCCGTCCTTGACGGCGCTGGCGCCCTTGAAGACGGTGGCGCCCGCGACGACTGGGATCAGCAGCAGGAAGGAGAAGCGGGCGGCGCTGTCGCGATCGAGACCGAGCCAGCGGCCGGCGGTGATCGTGATCCCCGAGCGGGAGGTGCCGGGGGCCAGCGCCAGCACCTGGGCGAGGCCGATGTAGACGCCGTCGCGAAGGCCGGCCTGTCGCAGCTCGCGCCGCTGGGGCATGCGGTCGGCGTAGGCCAGCAGGGCGCCGAAGAAGATCAGCTGGATCGCGATCATCCACGGCTCGCCCAGGTGCTTGTCGATGAAGTCGGAGCCGATCCCACCGGCGATCACGGCGGGGATGGTGCCGACGGCGATCGCTACCGAGAGCCGCTGGTCGGGCGTCTCGATCGCCCGCCTGCGAAGGGTTTGGAGAAAGCCGCGGACCAGGCGGACCACCTCGCGGCGGAAATAGGCGATCGCGGCGATCAGGGTCCCGGCGTGCAGTGCCACGTCGAAGGTCTTGTTGAACTGGGGGTGTTCGAGCAGGAACGTGTAGTCCTGGAGCCAAGGGACCACGATCAGGTGGCCGGACGACGAGATCGGCAGGAACTCGGTCAGTCCCTGTACGACCCCGAGTAGGAGAGCCTCGAGGTTGGACATCAGCGGCGGACTCTATGGGTGAGCGACGACACAAGTCGCCGGCGCCTCGGGGTGCGGTAGATTGCCCGCCATGAAGCGGACCGTCGCAGCCCTGGCCTCGATCTGGACGATGATGCTGCTGCTCGCGCCCGCGGCGCTCGCCGACAAGGGCGTCGGCCTGGCCGGGCCCACGACCGACAAGACGGTCACCTTCTTCTGCTTCGGAGTCATTGCCTTCTTCGCGGTCCTGGTGATCGTGATGTCGCTGATCCAGGGCAAGCTGGAGAAGCGCAAGGAACGCCGGCGCTACGACCTCGAACGCCTTTCCTGAGTCGTAACGGCCTCAGGCGGCGTCCTCGGTCGCTCGCGTGCGAAGCACGCCACGCTTCCTGCGTCCTCGCCTGAGACCGTTTCGCCTTCAGGACAGCCGAAAGCCGCTGAGGAGGCGTTTCTCGGTCTCCCCCTCGACCGTGGCTACCACTTCGACCCGGCCCTGCAGCGGGGTGTCGCGGATCTTCGTCGCCAGCAGGTCGTCGACCTGGAAGATGCCGGCGGAGTTGTTGAGCTGGATCTCGATCCGCACCGGTCGCTCCTCCCCCGCCTCGATCCGCACCTCGTCGATCGCCGCGGCGGAGATCGAGTGGATGCCTTCGTGACCGGCCTCGATCGGGATCCGGGTGCGCCCCTGGGCCATGTCGAGCGCGTCGGCGACCCGCACCACCCCCGCCTCGACCGTGTAGGGCTCGCCGCGACGCCGGTGTCCGATGATCGCGTGGAGGATCTCGGAGCTGACGATCGTCAGCTCGGGCTCGCGATAGGACCCGGCCAGCAACCGGCCGAGAGCACCGCTGGCGAGGAACAGCGAGTAGGCCTCGTGGTCGGTCCGGTGGATCGACATGCCGATGTCGTGCAACAGCGCTCCCCCGGCCACCACGACCTCGGCGTCGCGATTCTTCATCCCGTGGTCGCTGACCACCGCCGGCTCGACCCCGGCCTTGACCAGCAGCCGCAGCAGGCGCAAGGCGATGTTGAGCACGATCTGCGTGTGGACCCAGGAATGGTCCGACATCCCCAGCCGCTCGGCGTGGACCTGGGCCATGTACCACCAGGTCCTCACCTGCTCGTCGGAGTTGACCGCGTCGAGGAAGCCCTCGAGCTTGCGATTGCCCCGGGTGGGGGCCCTCACCCTCGCTTCGGCGATCGCCTCCCTCGGGGGCTTGCGAGTCGGCCCGCCCGGATCAGGAGCCGGGATCTGATCCTCAGTCATCGGCCGCCATCGTAGGCGAGCGGCCGGGTGTCCTCCCGCCCGTCAGCCGCAGACCGGCCAGGGGCTGGAGCCGGAGCGGCTGTAGAGCAGCGCGGCGCGGTAGTCCTGCTCCGCCTCCGAGGCGGCCGCCGGGTCGCCGTGGCCGCCGACCGATTCCCAGGTGCCGTAGTCGAACTGGTATTTGCCGCGGTAGGTGCCGTCGGAGGAGACCGCGGTGGGATCGCCGCCCGACTCGCATGAGGCGATCGATTCGAGCGTTTCGATCGAGACGCCGCCCGGGAGCGTGGCAAAGGCTTCGCGGCGCTTCTTGCGGACCGCCGCGCGGCGCTCGACGCGGATCCGGTGGGCGATGGTGTGGACCACCCGCTGGAAGCGATCGACCGGGGCCTGCAGCGGCTCGATCGATACCGCCTTCGCGTCGGTAACGGCAATGCTCGCCGAGTCACCCCCCGCCCCGCTCGCCGCCAGCGCGGCAGCGGGAAAGACCAGGACGGCGACCAGAATCGGAAGAATATGTGAGCGTCTTATGAGCAAGCGCTGAACCGTCGCGGTCCGAGCTGGGTCTATGTGTGTGTCCGATCACACTTATCCCTTGAAAGTATGTATAGTGAAATGAATGAACCAACCAGACGACATCCCAAAGAGCCCGGTTGACCAGTTGGCCACCTCGCTGGAAGCCAAAGGCCTAAGCAGGGAGGAGATTCTGCGTGTCACTCAGAACGCTGCGGCCGCGCAAGAGCAGGTCATCCAGGTTGCGGAAGACGACGCGCTCGCCGTCATCTCCGCCAAGCTCGACAAGCTCCAGAAATCGGTAGACGGCCTCGCCGCGAAGCTCGACGCCGAAGATCCGAGGTAGCTCGACGAGACCGACAGGCGTGAAGACACCGTCATATGAAATGGCCTCCCTGGATAGGAACGATCCGAAACGAGCCGCATCCTCCGGTTCCGACCTCTCTTTGGTCGAGTTCTGGCGGGAGTACCCCGACGATGCCGCTTGCCTAGATCGGCTCTGGCGCGAGCGCTATGCGCCCGATGGGCACCACGCTGATTGCCCTGTCTGCAAGAGGGAACGGAAGTTCCATCGGACGAAATCTCGAGTTTCCTACACCTGCGATTCCTGCGGGAAGCACCTGCATCCGATGAAGGGGACGATCTTCGAGAAGTCCACGACCTCTCTTCAGCTCTGGTTCTACGCGATGTTCCTCATGGCGAGCACTCGCTGCGGCATATCTGCCAAGCAGCTGGAGCGCGAGCTGGGGGTGACCTACAAGACCGCCTGGCGCATGTCCAACAAGATCCGCAACGAGCTGATGAACGACGAAGGCGATGAGCGGCTGTCGGGCGATGCGGAGGTCGATGAGACCTCGTGGGCCGGTGCGGCCGCGCGCCATTCCCCCTCGCCGTGGCCTCGCCTCAGCAGAGCCGTTCGGACCCACGTCGATCCTTCGTCGTTGCTGAACTACTCGTCCTTTGCTTCCGCCGACCGCCTCAGCAGATCCTCAAAGTCTTTGCGCTTGGGCACCGGAATCTCAATCGGCTCATGGAGCTTGCCGCTCTTGTCCTTGCCTTTGGGCGTGGTCTTCTGAGTGCGCACGCTGTGCTTGGGCATCTCTAAGACCATAGGCATCTGAACACGAAACGTCCCCTGGCCCAGGTGCGAAAGGGCGGCCGGGTCGCCCTGCTTTCCGGGCGGGACCTCGCGGCCGACCGCGCTCAGGCCGCCATCGCGACCAGCATCCGCAGGTCCGGGAGAGTGCGGAAAGAGTGGACGTCCGCCCGCCCGTAGCCGCTCTCCCGCATCCACAGCGAGACCTCGTCGGTGGTGTATGTGTCGGCGCCGGAGGTCAGGAGGAAGAAGAGGCCGAGGATGGAGGCGAGGTTCGCGCGCCTGCCGCCGGGACGGTCGTAGAGGTCGAGCACGCAGAGGGGCGCGCCCGGGCGCAGCACCTCGCGGATGCGGGCGAACAGGGCCCTGGCCTGCTCGGGCGAGAGGTGGTGGATGATGTTGAAGCAGAGCGCACCGTCGTAGTGGCCGTCGTAGTCGGCCTCGAACATGTCGCCGACGAGATGGCGGACGCGGTCCTCCATCCCCGCCTCGGCGACGATCTTGCGCCCGACGCGGGCGCTTCCGGGAAGGTCGACGACGGTTGCCCGCAGACCCTCGTGGCGACGACACAGGGCCATCGAGAACTCGCCGTGGGCGCCGGCCACGTCGAGGACCGAGTGGGCACCGCGGGGGAGCGGGATCGCCTTCGCGACTTCCGCGCTGGAGAGGCGCGCGAGCTGGAACTGGCCGAGGATGTAGGAGGTCCAGTAGGGGTCGTCGGGGTCTTTTCCGTGCAGCTCGACGTGGTGCCCCTCCCGTACAAGGCCCTCGAGGCCGGCGTACCAGTCCCAATAGTGCGCGGTGTCGGCGAGGAAGTCGCCGAGGTAGGTTTCGGAGGAGGGATCCAGCCAGGCCCGGGCGCGCGAGGTCATCTCGTAGCGCCCGTCGGGGCGCAGCTCGAGGTGGCCGAGCGAGGCGACGACGTCGAGAACGCGGACGGTCCCGGCCGGCTGCAGCCCGAGGTGTTCGGCGAGCTCCACCGGGTCGCGCGGGCCCTCGGCCAGCGCCCCCAGCATCCCGGTCCGCTGGGCGACCTGCAGCGAGCGGGCGACAGGCATCGCGTACATCGCCTCGCCTATCGGCGTCGGCAGCTTGTTGAGGAGCAGCCCTATTCGCTCCAGCAGTCCGTCGGGCACCGTCGCGATGCGCATCGGCGCAAGCCTATCCGCCATGATCGGAGGAATGGCAGAGAGCCCGACCTCGCGCCTGCTCCTCGCCTGTGCGGACCGGCCGGGCCTGATCGCCACGGTCAGCGGCTTCCTCGCCGACGCGGACCTCAACATCGTCGACGTCGACCAGCACTCGACCGCCGAGGGGCGCTTCTTCATGCGGATGGAGTTCGACTCCCTCCCGGAGGCCCAGCGCGAGGCGCTGGAGCGCCGCTTCGAGCTGCAGGTTGCGGCCCCATTCGAGATGGAGCACCGCTTCGCGGAGTCGAGTCGGCGCAAGCGGGTCGCGATCATGGTCTCGCGCGAAGACCACTGCCTCTCCGACCTGCTCTGGCGCTGGCGCAACGGCGAGCTCGGCGGCGAGCTGGTGGCGGTCCTCTCCAACCATCCCGACCACGCCGACCAGGTCGCCTCCGTCGGTGTCCCCTTCCACCACGTCCCGGTTGAGGCCGGCTCGCGCGAGACGATCGAGCGCCTGGCCCTCGACCTTCTCGGCGAGGTCGACCTGCTCGTCCTCGCCCGCTACATGCAGATCCTCTCCGCGGACTTCCTCCGCGAGATCGGCGCGCCGGCGATCAACATCCACCACAGCTTCCTGCCGGCCTTCGTCGGCGCCGACCCTTACCGCAGGGCGCACGAGCGTGGCGTCAAGCTGATCGGGGCCACCGCCCACTACGTCACCGCCGAGCTCGACGCCGGGCCGATCATCGACCAGGGCGTGACCCGGGTCAGCCACCGCGACGAGGTCGCCGACATGGTGCGGATCGGCCGCGACATCGAGCGGCTGGTCCTGGCCCGTGCCGTGATCGCACACCTGGATGACCGAGTCCTGCTCGACGGCGAGCGCACGATCGTCTTCTGAGCCCTGCGCGGGGCAGCGCGGGAGCCGCAAACTGGCTGACTGGCCAGTCATCGCCTAAGGTCTGTCATCGAGATGGAGCAGGCCACTCTCCCCCACCCTCCGTTCGCGGGCCCTCGCTGCCTGCCGCCGGGGTCCAGGGCCCCGGCCTTGCTCCAGGCCGTCCGCTACATGCGCGACCCGCTCGGCTTCCTCTCCGGCTTCCGCCGCCGCTACGGCGACGTCTTCACGGTCCGCTTCCCCTACTTCGGCAGCATCGTCTACGTCGCCAGCCCGGAGCTGGTCAAAGCGGTCTTCACCGGCTCGCCGGCTGTCTTCCATGCGGGCGAGGCCAACGCGACCGTGCTCGAGCCGGCGCTGGGGCCGAACTCGGTGCTGACGCTCGACGACGAGCCGCACATGCGCCAGCGCAAGCTGCTGCTGCCGCCGTTCCACGGCGAGCGGGTTGCGCGCTACGGCGAGCTGATCCGCGACGTGACCCGGCGCGAGATGGAGAGTTGGCCCCTGGGCCAACCGTTCTCGCTGCGCCCGCACACGCAGAAGATCACTCTCTCGGTGATCCTCCGCGCGGTCTTCGGGATCGAGGACCCCGAGCGGGTCGACCGTGCCACCAGCCTGATCGACACCTTCTCCGGACGCGTCAGCCTGATCACCAAGTTCCCCAACCTGCGCCGGGACCTCGGGCCGTTCAGTCCCTGGCGGCGTTTCCTGCGGGCGCGGGCCGAGCTGGACGAGTTCCTCTACGAGGAGATCGCCCTTCGCCGTGGCGAGGCCGACCGTGAAGAGCGCGACGACGTGCTCTCGCTGCTGCTGCGGGCGCGCCACGACGACGACATCCCGATGAGCGACGAAGAGCTGCGCGACGAGCTGCTGACGGTGGTAGGCGCCGGGCATGAGACGACGGCCACGGCGCTGGCCTGGGCGATGGAGCGCCTGCTCCGCAATCCCCGCGTCCTCGCGCGGCTGCAGGAGTCGATCGCCGCCGGTGAAGACGATTACCTCGAAGCGACGGTCAAAGAGACGCTGCGTTCGCGGCCGGTGATCATCGACGTCGCCCGCAAGCTGACCGCCCCGGCGCGGATTGCCGGCTATCAGCTGCCGGCCGGCAGCTTCGTCCTGCCGGCGATCGGCGCTCTCCACCTTCGCGAGGACGTCTTCCCCGAGCCGGAGGAGTTTCGCCCCGAGCGATTCCTCGACACCAAGGCCGAGAACTACGCGTGGATCCCGTTCGGTGGCGGTGTCCGCCGTTGCATCGGCGCCGCCTTCGCCGAGTACGAGATGCGGATCGTCCTGCGCGAGTTCGTCGAGCGGGCCCAGCTGAGCGCCCCCGACCCGCGGCCCGAGCGGGTACGGATCCGCCACATAACCCTGGCGCCGGGCAGGGAAGCTACGGTCCGGCTCGAGCGGCCGCTCGCCACCTAGCCGGCGGCGGTCTCCGACTCGACCCTCGCCTGCGCCTGCTCCCACTGCTCGTAGAGCTCTTCGACCGCGCGCTTGGCCGCCAGGTGGCGCTCGCTCGCCCGCTCCGAGCGGCCGGGGCTCGACCAGGCCGCCGGGTCGGCCAGCTCCTCCTCGACCGCTCGCAGGTCCGCCTCGGCCCGCTCGATCCTCTCCTCCAGCCTGGCGGCTTTGCGCGCCGCCTTCTGGGCGGGCTTGACCGAGCCCCGCCTGCGAGCGCCACCCGAGCGGGCCGGTTGCGAGGCTGCGTCCGTCGCCGCAGTCCGCTCGTCGCGGCGTCGCTGGTACTCGGCCCAGCCGCTGGGATAGCTGCGCAGCTCGCCGTCCTCGCAGACAAGGGTCCGGCTGCCGACCGCCTCCAGCAGGGCGCGATCGTGGGAGACGAGGAGGATCGCCCCCTCGAATGCGGTCAGCGCGTCCTCGAGCGCCTCGCGACTCTCGATGTCGAGGTGGTTGGTGGGCTCGTCGAGGATCAGCACGTTGGCGCCGGAGGCGACCAGGATCGCCAGCGAGAGACGCCTCTGCTCGCCCCCGGAGATATCGCTCAGCGACTTCTCCGCGTCGGCCCCGGAGAAGAGGAACGCCCCCAGCAGGGCGCGGGCCTTCTGGCCGCTCAGGCCCGTCTCGCGCTGGGCGGCGTCGAGCACGGTGCCCTCGCCGGCAGCGGTATCGGCATGCTGTGAGAGGTAGCCGAGCTTGACGTTGTGGCCGGTGCGGACGATCCCGGACGCGGGCTTGCGCCGCCCGGCGAGGGTCTCGATCAGCGTCGTCTTGCCGCTGCCGTTGGCGCCAACGAGGACGAGGTGCTCGCCGCGCTCGAACTCGAGGCTGGCGCCCGAGAGCAGCGTGCGTCCGGGGACCTCGATCGAGGCGTCGACCATCTTCAGCACGACCCGGCCCGGGCGCTCGGGCGTGGCGAAGGAGAATCTGAGCCTGCGGGCGTCGCGGCGTTCGGCGCTGGGGCCCTCGCGCTTGGCCTTCTCGATCTGTTTCACGCGTGACTGCGCCTGGCGGGCCTTCGTCGCCTTGTAGCGGAAGCGCTCGACGAACCGCTCCATTCGCTCGATCTCCGCCTGCTGGCGCTCGATCGCCTTGCCGAGGGCGATCTGGCGCGCCGCCTGCTCCTGACGCCAGGCGTGCCAGGGCCCGGCGAAGAAGCGGGCCCGCCGCGCCTCCAGCTCCAGGACCGACGTCCCGACCGCCTCCAGGAACCAGCGGTCGTGGGCGACGAGAACGACGGCGGCATCGAGGTCGACCAGGTAGGCCTCCAGCCACTCCAGCGAGGGGATGTCGAGATGGTTGGTGGGCTCGTCGAGCAGCAGCAGGTCGGGCTTGGTCGCCAGCGCCCGCGCCAGGGAGGCCCGGGTCAGCTCGCCGCCGGAGAAGGTGGAGAGGGAGCGCTTGGACTGCTCGGGATCGAAGCCGAGGCCGCGCAGCACACCCCCGACGGCGTCGCGCCAGCGGTAGCCGCCGCCGGCTTCGAGGCGGTGCTGGGCCGCGGAGTAGGCCGCCAGCATCTCCTCGCCGGCCTCGCCCTTCGACATCTCGCCCTCCAGCCGCTCCAACTCCGCCTCGGTCTCGAGCATGTCAGTGCGACTGGAGAAGACGTAGTCGCCGAGAGTCGCCTTCGATTGCCGCGGCGGCCGCTGGTCGTGCAGGGCCACGCGCGAACCGCGCTGAATCGTGACCGAGCCGGAGTCGGGCGCCAGCTCACCCGCGAGGACCCGCAGCAGCGTCGACTTGCCGGCCCCGTTGCGCCCAGACAGGGTCATCCGCTCCCTCGGCTCGAGCTTGAAGGAGACGTCGGCGAACAGCAGCTTGCCGCCGACGTGAACGTCGAGTGAGGTTGCGGTCGCGATCGCCATCGAACGAACCAACTTAGATGACGGCCGTTCCCGCGTAACCTATGGCCGACCCGTGGAGCTCCGATGAACCCGACGCCCCTGATGCCTGAGCCGATGAACCGAGACGAGCTGCGCGCGATCCAGGCCCCCCTGAAGGAGAGCTACGAGCGTCTGCCCGAGAGCGCGATGGTCACGCTCGCGGCGACGGGCTCACTCGGCGAGGGCGTCTCCTGCTCGGTCGAGACCGGGCGCGCGATCGCCGAGGCCGGCCTGCATCCGGCCTCGGGCGGCGACGGATCGCTGCTCTGCTCGGGCGACATGCTGCTCGAGGCCCTCGTCGCCTGCGCCGGGGTCACCGTGCGCGCTGTCGCCACCTCACTCGACATCCCGCTCGAGGATGGCCGAGTTCGCGCCGAGGGCGACCTCGACTTCCGCGGCACGCTGGCAGTCGACCGCGAGGCCCCGGTCGGGTTCTCGGCGATCCGCCTCTCCTTCGAGCTCGAGACCGATGCCGACGAGGAGCAGCTGGCCACGCTCCTGAAGCTGACCGAGCGCTACTGCGTCGTCTTCCAGACCCTCGCCATCCCCCCCGCCCTCTCGGCAACCGCGACCGCCGGCTAGCCTGCGGCGCAGTTCTTGGCCGCGATCTGGTCGATCGTGCCCTTGGTCGGCATCGTCCCCGGCCCCAGAACCCGGCCGATCGCTTTTCAGATCGAGAGCGGACTCGAGGATGCCCCCGCTCGGTAGGGATGCCTGGAGCTTGCCCGTCGAGGCCGCGAGGAGGCTCTGCTCGAACGGCTCCAGCGCGGCGATCGTCGCCACCTCGGCGACGCTGCGCAGGAGGACCGGTACCTCGTAGCCGAGCGAGGCGGCGAGTCCGGTTTCGATCCTCCCCACCAGAGCCGCCTCGGCCTCACCCTTGCCGGCGGCGAAGGTGACCTTGCCGCTGGCACGGAAAGATGGCGACCTCGCCGAAGCCGAGCTGCTCGAACTCCCGGCGCAATTCCTCGTCCTTGATCCGCCGCCCGCCGAGGTTCATCCCCCGCAGGAAGGCCACGTTGCGCTGCATCAGGGAGCCTGCGACGGCGGATTGCGCTCGATCCCAGGCCGAGAGGGCTCGACCCCCGAGGGCGGTCCACATCCGCTCGAACTGGGGCTTGGTCCAGGTCAGCCGACTCCCGGAGAGAGCTGTCGTTTACGCGCACGTCTTCCCGGTCGACGCCGGTCAGGACCAAGGCGTGCTCGCCGCAGTTGACGCGGACGGCGTGGCCGGAGAGCGTGCTCCAGGTGGCGAACGGCCACCGCCCGACTCGTGAGCCGGGCGGTGGCCTTCTGATGGAGGCGCCGAGATTCGAACTCGGATCCGCGGACGCGGTGCGAGGGTCTCTACAGGTTTAGCCGGCGCTTGGTTCTCGTCTCCCGGGGTCCGCGCCGGCGGGCACTACGGGAGACCAAGCCCTCTGAATTTTCCCCCGGCGGACGGGGCGATCCGCCTGGGTGAGCCCGCATTCTGAAGCCGGTGCCCCTCCCTGCGGGCGAGGGAGGACCGACTCTCACAGCGCTTAGGTTCTAACTAAGCGGCGAGGGCGAACTCATGGTCCGCACGTATTGGTTTGTGCCGGGGTTTAACGAGGCCTCCGGCAACCTCGACCTGCAACCTTTCGCACGAGTCGACCACGTCGAAGCCTGTCGCCCCCGTGCATGCTGCTTACGCATTGAATTGTACGGTGTCGGGAATGGGGGTCCCGTGAGCGAGGAGATCTACGACGCGATCGTGCTCGGAGCCGGCCCCGCCGGAGAGGTCTGCGCCGGCAGGCTGGCCGACGGCGGCATGAGCGTGGCGCTCGTCGAGCCGCACCTGATCGGCGGCGAATGCTCCTATTACGCCTGCATGCCCTCGAAGGCCCTGCTGCGGCCAGCGGAGCTGCTCGCCGAGGCGCGGCGGCTGCCGGGGGTCCCGGTCACGCCGGAAAGCGAGCTGGACCCGCAGGCGATCCTCGAGCGCCGCGACGAGGTCATCCACGGCCTCGACGACTCCGCCCAGCTGCCGTGGCTCCAAGAACGAGGCATCGACCTCTACCGCGACGCCGGCCGCTTCGACGGCGAGCGCCGGGTGGCGGTCGGAGTCGAGCGGCTGACCGCACGAGCCGCGGTGATCGTCGCCACTGGCAGCGGCGCGGCGATGCCGCCGATCGACGGCCTCGACGGCCTCGAGGCCTGGAACAACCGACAGGCGACCACCGCGAAGAAGGTTCCGGCGAGCATGATCGTGCTCGGGGGCGGGCCGGTCGGCAGCGAGCTCTCCCAAGCGTGGTCGACCCTGGGGACCCGGGTGACGCTCGTCGAGGGCGACGAGCGCCTGCTCTCGCGGGAGGAGCCCTTCGCCGGCGAGGAGGTCGCCGAATCGCTGCGCGACAACTTCGGAGTCGACGTTCGCACCGGCGTTCTCGCCGAGAAGGTGCGCTCCGGCGGCGAGGGGGTCATCGCCGAGCTGAGCGACGGCGACAGCGTCGAGGCGGAGCAGATCCTGGTGGCTGTCGGACGGGTCCCCCACACCGCCGACCTCAACCTGGCCTCGGCCGGGGTCGAGGCAGGCGGGCACGGCTTCCTCGAGACCGACGACCGCCTCCGGGTCGGTGGGCGCGAGTGGCTGTATGCGATCGGCGACGTCAACGGCCGTGCGCTCCTCACCCACGTCGGCAAGTACCAGGCCTGGGTCGCTGCCGAGAACCTTCTCGGCCGACCGGTCGAGGCGGTGGCAGAGGGGATCGGGACGCCCCGGGTCACCTTCACCGACCCGCAGGTGGCGGCGGCCGGAAAGACCCTCGAGCAGGCGCGGGAGGCCGGCATCGACGCGCGCGCGGTCGACGTCCCGACCGACGGGTCACCCGGCGCCAGCTTCCAGGGCAGGGGGACCGGCGGGACCTCGCGGATCGTCGTCGACGAGGCTAGCCGGACGATAGTCGGCGCCACCTTCACCGGCTATGACACCGCCGATTTCCTCCAGGCCGCGACCGTCGCGATCGTCGGCGAGATCCCGCTTCCGCGCCTGCGCCACGCGATCGCCCCGTTCCCGGCCCGCAGCGAGGTCTGGCTGAAGCTGCTGGAGAAGTACGGCCTCTAACCGCGCCCGCGCCCGTCCTTAGACGGTCGAGCGGCTCTTGATCTCGGCGAGCACGTCCTGCGGGAAGCCGGCGACCTGGTTGAGGTCGTCGACCGACTGGAAGCCGCCCAAGCGCTCACGGTGGGCCAGCAGCCGGGTCGCCTGGGTGACCGAGAGGTTTTGATCTCGCAGCTGCTCGAAGGTGACCGTGTTGAGGTTGATCTGGCCGCCTGGCGCGGCCGCGCCGGTCGCCGCGACGGGCGGCTGCGCGGTTGGCGGCGGGGGTGGGGTCGGCGGCTGTGGCTCCGGAGCGGGTGGGGTCGGCGGCTGTGGCTCCGGCGCGGGTGCGGGCGGCGCCGGCGGCTGTGGCTCCGGGGGAGCAGGCAGGGTCGGCTGCGGCGAAGCGGGGGGCGTCGGGGGAACCGGTGGCACCGGGGGAGCCGGGGGCGGCGGCGGCTCGGGGGCCGCCGCGGCGGGCGGCGGGGCCTGGGGGGCGAACGGCGCCTGCGCAGGGGCTCCTTGGACCGAGCGGACCGCGGCCTGCTCGGCTTCGACCGCCCGACGCTCGGCCTCGCGGGCGCGCTCTTCGGCTACGACGACGCTCTGCTGCAACTCGAGCAGGCGCTGCTGGCGCGCCTCCTCCTCAACCCTGAGGCTTTCGAGGCGCTTGGCATCCGCGGCGCGCCGCTCGGCGGCTTTGATGCGTTCGTCGATCTGCCGCAGCCGCTCCTCGGCCTCCGCCACGGAACGCTCCTGGGCTTCGCGTTCCTCCTGCAGCCGCTGCTCGGCAGTCTGGAAGTCCATGGCCGGGGCTGCCGGTGCCGGCGGCAGAGGCGAAGCCGGAACGCCCTGCGCTTTCTGGAGTCGCTCGGCCTCCTCTATTCGGCGCTCTGCCTCGGCTCGGATTCGCTGCTCCTCGAAGCGGACCTGCTCGACCTTGTCGCGCACGCGCTGTTCGGCTGCGACCGGGTCGTACTCCGCCGGCGCCGGGGTAACGGCGCCGGCGACCGGAGGTGGGACGGCTGGAATCGCCGCTGGTTCGATCGGGGCCTCGGTCGGGGGCGGGGCCGCGGGCAGGGCGCCCTCGACGGGTTTGCCGGCCTGCGCCTGCGCCAGCGCCCTTTCGTTGGCGGCGCGCGCCGCGGCGAGCCGCTGCTCGGCCAGGGCGGCTTCGCGCTTCTGCTTGCCGGCGCCGTACTTGATCCCGAAGAAGCTCTTCTGAGGCACCTCCGGCTGCGGCGCCGGGGCGGCACCGCCCGGCCCGGTCGGGGCGGCGGCGGCTGGCGGTTGACCGCGCCCGCGGCGAGCAGCCCGTTCCTCCTTGCGGCGCAGAACTTCATCGCGGCGAGCCTGGCGGTTCTCCTCGCGCCTGGCACGCTCGGCTTGACGCTGGATGCGACGCCTCTCCTTGGAGCTCGCCGGAACCCGGCTCGGTGCCGGTGCCTGTCCCGGCGCGGCGGGCGGCAGCTGACCGAGAGGAGGGGACGGCCCCGACCCCGGCGCCGGCGCAACCGCCGCCAGCTCCGCGGTCGGGGCTGCCGCGGCGGACGGCGGGGTGGGCGGGGCCGGAGGGGCGGCCTCGCGTTTGCCCTTCTCCCTGGCGCGCCGGTCGGTCACGCTGATGATCAGCAGCAGGAGGAGGATGGCCGCCAACAGGCCGGCGACGAAGTAGGCGGTGTGATCGCTGACGTAGTTGCTCGCCTTGTTGGGAAAGGATTCGGCCTGGGCGGCCGCTGGGGCGGCCATGGCCAACGCGGCGAGCCCCGCGGAATAGGACAGAAGAAGCAGACGGGTCCTCATTCCCCTGCATCCTTGCATGTGGACCGGCAGTTGCAAGCCCCCGCGGCCCAACCCTGCGGACCGACGTTCGAGCGACCCCGACGCCTATCGCATCCGTCCCTTGAACTCGCGCTCCACCTCCCGGCGGACATCGCGGTCGGCGATCTCCCGGCGGCGATCGCGTCCTTCCTTGCCACGTGCGAGGGCCAACTCGACCTTGGCTCGCGGCCCTTTGAAGTAGATCCTGGTGGGAATCAGGGTCAGCCCTTTCTGGGCGCTTTTCCCGATCAGCCGCTCGATCTCTGCCCGGTGCAGCAGCAGTTTTCGCGGTCGCTCGGGATCGTGGGCGTCGCTGCCGGCGAACTCGTACGGAGGGATGTGGAGATTCCGCAGCCAGACCTCGCCCCCGTCGACGACGGCGTAGGCATTGGTCATCTGGGCCTTGCCGCTGCGCAGCGCCTTGACCTCGGAGCCGCGCAGGACGATCCCCGCCTCCATCGTCTCCACCCACTCGAATTTGTGCCTGGCACGGCGGTTGGTGACGACGTCGCCGGAGGCCGGCAGGCGCGGTTTCTTCGACCTCTTAGCCAACAGCCGGCTCCAGTTCGGCCCGCCCGCGCGGGGCGTCGACGCCGGCGACGCGAACCGCGACCGGGTCGCCCAGCCGCAGCGAGGCCTTGGAGGCGCGGCTGACCAGGGCCACCTCGGCCTGGTCGAGCTCATAGCGACCCCCCGGCAGCCGCCGCGCCGGCAGCATGCCCTCGTAGACGTCGCCGAGCTCACCCCCGAAGGAGACGAAGGCGCCGGCCCGGATCACCCCGGAGACCTCGCCCTCGAAGCGGGTCTCGGGACCGCGCTCGCGAAGCTCGCGCTCCAGCAGGAAGGCGGCGCAGACGTCGTCGGCCTCGCGCTCGATCTTCGCCGACTCGCGCTCGCGCGCCGAGCAGTCGGCGGCCACGTCGCGGGCCTCGGCCAGGCGCGGCGCCTTCTCCCCCTCTCCCAGCAGCGCCAACAGCGCGCGGTGGACGACGAGGTCGGGATAGCGCCGGATCGGCGAGGTGAAGTGCGTGTAGGCGGCGCTGCCGAGCCCGGCGTGGCCGCTGTTTCGCTCGCTGTATTTCGCCTGTTTGAGAGAGCGGAGCACAAGCGATATATACGCCTCGCGGCCGTGTCCGCGCCGCGAGGCCTCGCGCTGGGCGAGCCGACTCGCCTCGGCCGCGACCTCGGCCGCCTGACGCGGCGAGAGCCCCTGGCCAAGCGGCGGCGTCGGGACCCCGAGCGTGGCCAGCTGCTCGATCAACCGCTCGATCCGACTCGGGTCGGGCTGCGCGTGAACTCGGTAGATCGCCGGTACCCCACGGCGCTGGAGCAGCTGGGCGACCTGTTCGTTGGTGAGGATCATCAGCCGCTCGATCAGCCGGTGGGACTCGGTCTGCTCCACGGCGCGGGCGCCGGTGACGTTGCCGGCGGCGTCGAAGCGGAACTCCGGCTCGAAGGACTCGACGTCGAGGCTGGACACCCCGCGATGCTCGCCCAGCTCCGCGGCGACGTCGCGAGCCGCATGCAGCGGTTCGGCGACCGGCTCCGGGGCCCGCACGCGCCCGGCGAAGATGGCGTCGAGCTGGTCGTAGTCGAGCCGGGCGTCGGAGCGGATCCGGCTGCGATAGAAGCGGGTGGAGCGCGGCTCCGCCCCCGGCCCGAGCTCGATCTCGGCCGTCACCGCGAGCCGCTCGGCCCCCGGGGTCAGGCTGCAGGCCTCGCTGCTGAGGGCGTGCGGGAGCATAGGCTCCACCGCACCGGGAACGTAGGTGCTGTTGGCGCGGCGGCGCGCCTCGAGGTCGAGTGGCGAGCCCGGCCGCACGTGGGCGGCGACGTCGGCGATGTGGATCCAAACGCGGGCGCCGTCGCCCTCCCGCTGGGCGGAGACGGCGTCGTCGAAATCGCGCGCCGTGGCCGGGTCGACGGTGAATGTCCGCAGGGCGGTCAGGTCGCGGCGCGCCCCGGCGTGGTGCTCGGCCGTGGCGGTGGCCTCCGACGCGGCCGTCTCCAGGGCGACTGGGAAGCCGCGGAAGCCGAGCTGCTCGCGCAGCATCGCCTCGACCATGTCGCGGGCGTTCGGCTCCGATCGCCGCCCGCGCCCGCTTCCCCTCCGGCGCTCGGCTGGGCCGCGGCGCTCGCCGCGGCCCCTGCGCCCGCGTCCGGCGGAGCTCATCCGCCGGCCCGAGCGGCCAGCACTTCGAGCGCTCGCTGCTTCGCCTCGTCGGCCCTGGTGGCGGGGTCGTCGCGGACTTTGACGTCGGGGTGGATCCCCTTGCTCTGGGCCAGGTTGACGCCGTCGGGCGTGAAGTACTCGCCGACCGTCAGCTTCAGGGCGCCCCCGTTCGCTAGCCCCTTCTCCTCCTGGAAGACGCCCTTGCCGTAGGAGTGGGTGCCGACGATGGTGGCCTCGCCGTCGTCGGCCAGCGCCGCCGTGAGGATCTCCGCGGCGGAAGCGGTGTTGCGGTCGATCAGCACTGCGAGGGGGAGCGCGGGGAGGTTGCCGCCGACGGCCCTGTGGACGCTGTGGCCCTGGGTGCGCGAGTCGGTCGAGACCACCACTTCGCCCTTCGGCAGGAAGACGCTCGCGCTCAATACGGCCTCGTCGAGCAATCCGCCGGGATTGCCGCGCAGGTCGAGGACGATCCCCTGCGCGTCTTCGCCCTCGACCTTGCGCACGGCGTTTTCGAGTTGGGTATGGACGCCTTCGCTGAAGGTGAGCAGGCGGACGTAGCCGAGTTTGCGGCCGTCGATGCCGACCACGCGGCTGCTGACGTTCGGCAGCGTCACCTCCGCTCTGGTCAGCCTCAGGTCGCGCACCCTGCCGGTCTTCCCGTCGAGCACGCCGACGGTGACATCGGTCCCTTCCGGTCCCTTGATCTTGTTGGTCGCCGCGGTGCTGCTCTCGCCGGCGATCGAGTGCCCGTTGACCGAGACGATCGTGTCGCCCGGTTCGATCCCGGCCTCGGCGGCCGGCGAGTGAGGGAAGACACTGCTGGCGCGCAGGCCGTGCGCGACCGGCAGAACGGATAGTCCGATCCCGGAGAAGCGGCCTTCGATCTGCTGGTTGAAGCTCTCGAGGCTTTCCGGCGAGAAGTATTCGGAGAATCGGTCGTGGTGGCGCTTGCGCAGCTCCCGCACCATCCCCTGAAGCGAGGCATTGCTCAGTTCGGCCGCGCCGACGGAGCGGTAGTAGTTGTCTTCGATCAGTTCCGCCGCTTCGGCGGTCAGGCCGGCCGGTTCGCTTACGAAGCGATCGCGCAGGAAGCCGGGCAGGGAGGACGGGTGAGCGCCCAGGTAGATCCCGGCGCAGAGGAAGGTCACCAGCGCCACGGCAAAAGCCACGGCCCCGCGTGCTCTCACCGGAGCCTCAGACCTTGAGGAAGCGCCGCAGGGTGACGCCGGACCCGATCGTCGAGACCAGGACCGCGGCGGCGAAGAGGATCGCCACCAGGGCCGGGAAGGAGAGGGTGCTCTCGTTCTGCGCGGCCACCAGGGAGATCGACTTGCTCAGCGGGTCGACGATGGTGATCTTGCCAAGCCACAGGATCAGTATGGCCACGACCGCCCCCGCGAACCCGACCACGATGCCCTCGATCATGAACGGCCAGCGGATGAACCAGCGGGTGGCGCCGACCAGCCGCATCACCTCGACCTCGCGACGACGCGTGTAGATCGAGAGCCGGATCGTATTGCCGACCAGCATCAGCGAGGCGAGGATCAGGAGCGCCGTGATCACGGTGAGGACGATCTTCAGGGCGCTGGTCACCTGCTCGATCTGCTTCGTGCTCTGCTGGCGATCGAATTCGTTGCTGATGATCGACGAGATCGGCTGCGGCTTCCCATTCGGACCGTTCGGCATGATCGTCGCGCGGATGCCTTCCAGGTTGGCCGGATCGTCCGCCTTCACTTCCAGGCTGGCCGGCAGCGGGTTCGAGTGCAGCTGTTCGACGATCGATTTGTCCTTCAGTTCGCTCTTCAGCGTCGCCAGCGCCTGCTTCTTGCTGATGAAAGCGACCGAGGCGACGTGCGGGATTCCGCTGATTTCCTGTTCCAGAGAGTGAATTTCCGGCTGCGTCGCGTCGTCGAACAGCGCGTACTGGATGTTGAGCTGTCCGCGGACTTCTTCGCTCTTGGCCTGGGTGGTCTGGAAGATCGGGATCAGGACTCCGAGCAGGACCACGGTGACGACCGTGGTCACGATCGCCGCTAGGCTCGGCGCCGCGTTGCGGCGCAGGGCGCGGATCGCCTCCTGGATGAAGAAGATCAGGCGCGACATCTAGCGCAGGGCCTCGTGGTCGGTGTGGCCATTGGTCTGGCCCTCCCCGACCCCCATCTCGGCCCGCATCCGCAGGCCGAATTCGGTCGTCGACTCCTCCGTGTAGCCGCCGCTGACCTCGTCGCGGACGACCCGCCCCTCGTAGAGCTCGACCACGCGCCGGCGCATGTTGTCGACCATCTCGCGGTCATGGGTGACGACGAGCACCGTGGTCCCGGTCTTGTTGATCCGGTACAGCAGCTGCATGATCCCGATCGAGGTGACCGGGTCGAGGTTTCCGCTCGGCTCGTCGGCCAGCAGCAGCGGCGGGTGGTTGACGAAGGCGCGGGCGACGGAGACGCGCTGCTGCTCGCCGCCGGAGAGCTGGTCGGGGTAGCTGTGCAGCTTGGTCGAGAGTCCGACCAGGCGCAGGGTGGCGGGGACCTGCTCGCGGATTTCGGCGCGGCTGGCGCCGATCACCTGCAAGGCATAGGCGACGTTGTCGTAGACGGTGCGGTTGGGAAGGAGCTTGAAGTCCTGGAAGACGGTGCCGATGTTCCGCCGCAGCAGCGGGATCTTCTTCTCCGACAGGGTGCCGATGTCGCGGCCGGCGATCTTGACGCTTCCCTCGGTGGCGGTCAGCTCCCGGATCAGCATCTTGATCAGGGTCGACTTGCCGCAGCCGGTCGGGCCGACGAGGAAGACGAACTCGCCGCGCCCGATCGCCAGGGAGACCCGGTCGAGCGCCATGTGGCCGCCCGGGTAGACCTTGGTGACCTCGTTGAGCTCGATGATCGGAGCCCCGCGGCCTCTCGGCCGCAGCGGCTGCTCGTCGCGGTCGCGTCTCTTCTTCGATCTAGCCATGCGCTGGGTGGGTTCTGCGGACACAGGGTGACTCCTTCGCACCGCCGGCCGCGCAAGACTGCGCCCACCGTGGATTGGCGAGATCTTAGCGAACCGTTAGCGGTTGCTCATACCCGCCGGCTGTCTCGCGGCGGCGGCGCATCCTCGCGGCGCTCTCCCGGCGCCGTTCGGCCCGGCGCTCGAACCCGAGCCGGTAGACGAAGAGCAGCGCGATCGGGACCCCCGTCGCCAGGATCCAGGCGCGGAACCAGACGGTCGAGGTGTCGCTGCCGGCGCCGAGCGCATGGAAGATGCCGAGCAGGTAGACGAGGACCGTCGCCCGGTGGGCCTTGCGCCAGAGCTGAGCCCCGATCTGCTTGCGGAGGTAGAAGCTGAGGCCCAGCAGCGCCGCCATGTAGCCGGCGATGACGCCGAGCCCGGTCCAGAACGTGTGCAGGCTGATCGCAAAGGGGACGGTCACTCCGGCGACGCCCGGGTGCAGCCAGGGGTCGGCCAGCAGGGCGATGCCGTGGACGCCGATCGCGACCAGACCGGCGAGGGCCGTCTGCTCGTGGATCGCCCGCAGTTTGCGGTTCAGCCCCGGCTGGCGCATCGGCTTGCCGGCCATCGTCAGGCCGATCGCGACCGAGATCGTCACCAGCACCAGGGCGACGATGCCCGAGGCGCGGCTGGCGACCCACCATCCGTGGGTGGCGAGCGTGTGCGGGATTGCCGTGATCACGGCTGCCTCCTGATCGGCGCCATGGTCAGGACGAGCTCGTGACTACCGGTTCGATTTCTGCTTCCGCAGCTTCGATTTCGGCGGCTTCGATTTCGGCGGCTTCCGCCGCTTCGGCTTCGAATTCGGGTTCTTCGAATTCTTCTTCCGCCGGCAGGGCTTCGGTTTCCGCTTCGACCGGTTCTTCGGCGTCGGTCGAGGTCGTTTCCGCTGCTTCTGCGCTCGGGCCCTTGCGAGTGGCGGCGGAGTGCCCGGATCCGATCTGGGCCGAACTGGCGCTGGCGCTGAGCTGGAAGGTGAGCAGCGCGAAGAGGACCGCGAAGAGCGAGAGCGATCCCCAGACCACCCCGCGCGGGCCCGGGCGCCGAGCCGCGGAAGGCGGCTGGTCGCGCGGCGGGCGTTGCGGCATTCTCGGCTCTGGGTAGGACATCGCTGCTCCTTCCGGGGTAGCTGTGGTCGCCAAGGATGCGGGCGGCGGCTAACACCCACCTGAAGCCGGTATGAGAATCCTCTGAGAATCGAAGAGTTCGCACTCACCCCCCATATGCGGGGAAAAAGCGCGAACTCGCGACCTCGCTAAGGGAAGATGGTTTCGCCGGTCTCGTCGTCGATCACGGAGATCGCCACCGCGGGGCAGGCCTCCGCCGCCTCCATGATCAGCTCGGGCGGGCCGGTGCCGATCACCACCGCGGTGTCGTCGAGCCGGAACACCTGCGGCGCGATCTCGACGCAGTCGCCGTGGGCGCTGCACTCGTCCGGGTCGACAACTGGTACGTAGGTCATACGACCTCCTTTGGCTCTGGGGCGAAGCGGTCCCCGCCCTCGATCAGCTTGCGCAGTGCCGGGATCGCCCGGGGGCGCCCGACGGCCAGGCCGGCGACCGGAACGCCGCCGCGGGTGAAGACCGCCTGGAAGTCACGGCTGGAGGGATCTCCCTCGATCAGCACGTCGTCGGCGTGGTGGGGATGTCCGACGCTCTGGATCCGCAGGCCGTACTGGTCGCTCCAGAAGCTCGGCAGGGGCGGCGTGCCGGGGTGCTCGCCCAGCATCGCCTTCGCCGCGGCGGCGCCCTGCCAGGCGGCGGCGTCCCAGTGCTCGGTGCGAGCGTGGGTGCCGAAGCGGGGGTCGAAGGGGATGCAGGCGTCGCCGGCCGCGAAGACGTCCGGAAGGTCGGTGCGCCCGCTCGTGTCGACGCGGACACCGCGCTCGTCGAGGCCGCTGCCCGCGAGCCAGGTCGTCGCCGGCGCCGTGCCGACGCCGACGACGACCAGGTCGCACTCGAGCCGGATCCCGTCTGCCAGGACCAGCTCCTCCACCCTCTCCCCTCCTCGGGCGCCCTCCAACATCGCGCCGGTGATGACGCGAACGCCCTCGTCGAGATGCAGCTCCGCGAACCAGCGTCCCAGGCGCTCTCCGAGGATCGGCGCCAACGGGGTCGGCATGGCCTCGACGATCGTCACCTCGACACCAAGCTTGCGGGCGGTGGCGGCGACCTCCTGGCCGATGAAGCCGGCGCCGACGATCGCCAGGCGGGCGCCGGGAACCAGTTCGGCCCGCAGGCGTCGCGCGTCCTCGAGAGTGCGCAGCGCGTGGACGTTGGCGTGGTCGAGGAACGGCAGGGCACGCGGAGCGCCGCCGGTCGCGATCAGCAGCTGCCCGTACTCCAGCCTGGCGCCGGAGTCGAGGGTGACCGAGCGGGACTCGGCCTCCAGCGCCTCGGCGCGGGTGCCGAGCATAAGCTCGACCTCCTTATCCTCATACCACTCCGCCTGGCGGTAGGCGACGGACTCGTCTGCCACCGTGCCCGCCAGCACCTCCTTGGAGAGCGGCGGGCGGTCGTACGGGGGGTCGGGCTCGGCGCAGACCATCCGGATCGGCGCCTCGTAGCCGCGGCGGCGGAGGGTCTCGGCGGCGCGCTGCGCCGCCAGCCCCCCACCGACTATCACCACACCAGGGTCTTTCATCACGCCTCCTCGAGGACTGGGGTTCTTGGGATCGACCGCCCGCGCTCGGGAGCGCCACGGCGATCCGCAAGCCGGTTGGGGCCGGCCGCCTTCGCCTGCTTCTTCGCCCGCCCCGAGAGAACCCGGTGGACGAGCAGCCCGCCGATCAGGGGCGCGGTGAGGATCACCCACCACCTGAACCAGACGGCGGAGGCGTCGGTGCCGGCTCCGAGCGCGTGGACGAGGCCGAGCACGTAGACCAGCACCGTCGCCCGGTGGGCCTTCCGCCAGAGCTTCGCTCCAATCCGCTTGCGGGCATAGAAGCTGAGGCCGAGCAGGGCGGCGAGGTAGCCGCCGATGATGCCGATGCCGGTGAAGGCAGGGCGGAAGCTCATCGCGAAGGGAACCGTGACCCCGGCCACGCCGGGATGCAGCCAGGGGTCGCCGAGCAGGGTGACTCCGTGGACCGCGATCGCGATCAGGCCGGCAAGGGCGGTCTGCTCATGGACGGCGAGCAGCTTGCGCGAGAGACCGGCCCGGCGCATCACCCTCCCCGCCATCGCGAGGCCGATCCCGACCGAGATCGTCACCAGGACCAGGGCGACCAGGCCGGAGGCGCGGCCGGCGAGCCACCAGCCGTGGGTCTGCAGGGCGTTCGAGGCCGCTTCGTTCATCGCGCCGCTCCTTCCATGCTCTGGCTGTCGGGGATCCGGATGCGGGGCGCCACCGCGAGCGGGCCGACCAGCTCGACGCGGCCGTTGTCGTGAACGATCAGGCCGCCGCGGTCGGCGAGCAGCGCGCGCCCACCCTCGGGCCCGGAGAGCAGCGCCGCCTTCGAGAGCGTCTCGGCCTCGACCGCGGTGTCGGCAAGAGCGGTGGCGCCGACTAGTCCGGTCCAGGCGGGCTCGCCGGTGGCGGGATCGAGCAGGTGGTGGGCGTAGCGGCCGTCGGCGCCGCGCCAGATGCGGACGTTCAATCCCGAGGTGGCGACGCCGCCGGAGCCGAGGCGCAGCACGTGCGCCCGCTCGCCGGTCAGAGGGTGTTCGACGAAGACCTCGTAGGGGTGGACCAGAGCGTCGGCGCCGCCGATCCTGATGTCACCGCCGCAATCTACGATGAAGCGCGAGTAGCCGCGCAGGCTGGTGGCGAGGAGGTCGGCCGCGAGGCCCTTGCCGGTCCCGCCGGTGTCGAAGCCGAGGCCGGGAGGACGCGCGATCTCGCCGCCCTCCTCGTCGACCTCGAACTGGCGCCAGCGCGCCTCCGGGCTCGGGTGCGCCGGCCCACGTGGCGGGGCCTCCTGCAGCGCCACCTCGAGCGGCGCTCCGGTCATCCCGGCGCGAGAGGAGTCATAGCCGGCGCCCTCGATCTGTCGCAGCAGGGTCGGGTCGACCAGCCCGCCGCTGCGCTCCGCCGCCTCGAGGCCGGCCCGCACAGCCCTCCGCAGGAGCGGAGAGGCGGGCACGCGCTCGCGTGGGTCCTCGTTGAAGGTGCACAGCTCGCTGCCGGGTTTGAAGCGTGAGAGCGCGGCGTCGAACTCGAAGATGAAGCGCTTGCCCTGCTCGGCCGCCTCGGCCGCCGGTGCCATCTCGGGCCCGGGCTCGCCGATCAGAAGCCGAACGTGGCTGCCCATCGCGTCGAAGGTGATGTCGTGTTCGCTCATGGTTGGAAGACGCTGGTAGTGGTTGGACTGATCGTGTCAGGAGGCGCTGGTAGTGACCGGTTCGCTGCTCCCGTAGGTGGAGCTGGTCGCCGGGCCACTGGTCACCGTGTTCGCGCCCGGGGTCGGGACGACCGTGGTGACGATGCGTCGCTTGATCACCTTGCGCACCTGCACCGGTCGGGCGGCCGATGCCGACGCCCCGCTGAGCGAGGGGTCGGCGCCGACGCTCAGCTGATAGGTGAGGAGCGCGAAGAGGACCGCGAAGAGGGCGACCGAGCCCCAGAGCACCGCTCCGGGGCCGGGCCGACGGTTGTGGCGAGGGTCAGTCACCTCCGCCACCCTCGGACTCGTGGTCGGACTCGCCGCCGCCCGAGCCGCCGCCGCTGGTGTGGGTCACGACTGCGGCGCTGTGGCCGCCGCCCGAGCCGGCGCTGGCGCCACTGGTGTGGGTGACCACCGGAGTGCTGTGGCCGCCGCCCGAGCCGGCGCTGGCGCCGCTGGTGTGGGTGACCACCGGGGTCGAGCCGGAGCCGCCGCTGGATGGCGCCGAGTAGGTGCCGCTGGTCGAGGTCGTGACCGGGCTCGAATAGGTGGAGGAGGATGAGGTCGAGCCGCTCGAGGACGCGCCGGTGGTGGCGCTGCCGTAGGAGCCCGGGGAAGAACCCCCGGCCCCGGCGACCGCCCCTCCGCCGGTGCCCGCAACGGGATGCTTGGGTTTGGCGTGTTTGGTCACGTGGATCGTCCTGCGGATCACTTTGGTGCGGACGATCGGCTTGTCGGCGGCAGTGGAGCTTTGCTGCTGCTGGCCGGCGCTCAGCGCCAGGCCCGCCAGCCCCCCCAGTCCGACAATGGTGACACCTGCGGCGATGCGGGTCCTAAATTTGTTCACGTCGGGTCTCCTCTTGGCCGAAGTTGCCGGGCCATTGTGCGAAGCGCCCCTGCAAGGCCAGGTCAGCCACCGGTAAAGAGCTGGCAAAACCTCCCGGCGAATCTCCTGTCAGCCATCTGGGCGCCGGTACAGTGGCCAGATGGCCAGCCAGGCGCCAAGGGGGCGCATCCTCGTCGTCGAGGACGAGGAGTCGATATCCCAGCCATTCGCGGAGGCGCTGCGGCGGGCGGGATTCGAGGCCCTGGTTACCGGCACGGCAGCCGGCGCCCTCGAGCTCGCGGCCTCCGAGGAACCGGACCTGGTGATGCTGGACCTGGCGCTGCCGGACGGCGATGGCCGCGACGTCTGCCGCGAGCTGCGCCGCCACTCCGAAGTGCCGATCATGATGCTGACAGCCCGGGGCACCGAGATGGACAAGATCGTCGGCCTCGAGCTCGGCGCCGACGACTACGTGGTGAAGCCCTTCAGCGCCGCCGAGGTGATCTCGAGGATCCGCGCCGTGCTGCGTCGCAGTGCCCGCGCCGACGGATCCCGGGAGAGACCGGTGCGGGTCGGCGAGATAGAGCTCGACCCCGCGGCCAGGATCGCGCGGATGGGTGGTCGCGAGCTCGACCTCTCCCGCAAAGAGTTCGACCTTCTCGCCGAGCTGATGCGCCACGCCGGCCGGGTGGTCAAGCGCGAGGACCTGATGTCGGAGGTCTGGGACACGAACTGGTTCGGCTCGACCAAGACGCTCGACGTCCACATCGGCTGGCTGCGGCGCAAGCTCGGCGACGACCCGGCCAACCCGACCTACATCGAGACGGTGCGCGGCGTCGGCTTCCGCTTCGCCGCCCCGGAGGTCGAGGAGCCGTAAGCCTCCGGGCCACCCTCCTACTGGCGCTCGCGTACGTCCTGTTGCTGGCGCTGATCGCGCTCGGCGTGCCGCTGGCGCTGAGCCTGCGCGCCCGGGTCGACTCCGAGGTGCGCAGCCAGGCCCGCAGCCAGGCGCAGGTGGTGGCGACCACCGCCGCGGAGTTCGTCGAACCCCCACAGGTCCCGCCTCTGCAGAGAATCGCCCGGCGCTCGGCCGACAGCGTCCGCGGGCGGGTGATCGTCGTCGACGCGAGCGGCCACCTGCTGGCCGACTCGGCCGGTGCGGCGAAGGGGCGCAGCTATGCCGACCGCCCTGAGGTGAGGGCGGCGCTGCGCGGCCACAGCGAGCAGATCACGCGCAACAGCGAAACCCTCGGGACCGAAATCCTCGCCACCGCAGTGCCGGTGCTGGAGCACGGCCGTCCCAACGGGGCGGTGCGGATCACCCAGAGCGTCGAAGCGATCAACCGGGCGGTGCGGACGTCGATCCTCGACGTCGCGGCGCTGGCCGCCGTCGTGCTGGCGCTGGGGATGATCGCCGGCGCCCTGATCGCGCAGCAGATCGCCCGCCCGATCCGGCGCCTCGACCGGGCCGCGCGCAGAGTCGCGGGCGGCGATCTCGACGCCACCGTGGCGGTGGAGGGAAGCACCGAGCAACGGTCGCTGGCGCGGACCTTCAACGAGATGACCCTGCGGGTGAAGCGATTGCTGCGGGTGCAGCAGGATTTCGTCGCCGACGCCTCT
The DNA here is from genome assembly GCA_046330295.1 of Solirubrobacterales bacterium. Taxonomy (GTDB): domain Bacteria; phylum Actinomycetota; class Thermoleophilia; order Solirubrobacterales; family 70-9; genus VAYN01. The sequence continues at coordinate 93,550 of JAXLTB010000004.1, forward strand.
CACCAGCTGCGCACGCCGCTGACCGGCCTGCGGCTGCGGTTGGAGGGACTGGGCGAACGCTTCCGGGGCGACAGGACGGTCGACGCCGAGGTCGCGGCGGCGATGCGTGAGATCGACCGCCTCTCGCAGATCGTCGACGAGCTGCTGATCCTCAGCCGTGCCGGTGAGCACGAACTCCCGGGCGAGAGGCTCGAGCTGGGCGAGGCCGGCCGCCGGGCCGCCGAGCGCTGGCGCGCGGCGGCGGCGGAGCGGGGAATCGAGCTCGAGGTGCGGGCCGGCGGTGAGCCGGCACTGGGATGGTGCGCCGCATCGGACCTGGACCGCTCGATCGACGTCTTGGTCGAGAACGCGCTGCTCTACTCGCCGGCGGGATCGACCGTGACGATCGCGGCCGCCCCCGGTCGGATCGAGGTCCTCGACCGCGGCCCCGGCCTCGCCGCGGGCGAGGAGGAGGCGGTGTTCGAGCGCTTCAGGCGTGGTAGCGCCGGCCAGCAGGGGCCGAGCGGAACCGGTCTGGGGCTCGCGATCGCGCGCGAGCTCACCCGCCAATGGGGCGGCGACGTAAAGCTCTCCAACCGCGACGACGGCGGGCTTCGCGCCATCATCGAGGTACGCGAATGAGACTTCCGGCGACCGTCAAATGGATCGGCCTGGCCCTGCTCGGGCTTGTGATCGCGGCTGCCGTCGCGATCGCAGCCAGCAACCTCGCCAGCCAGCAGATCGGGATCGCCTCCGAATCGATATCCGCCGGGGACGCGCTGGCGCCCGCGGTCGCCACGGGGCAGGGCGGTCGCGGCTCCGGCAACGCCGGAGGCGAAGGCACGACCCCGACCACCACGACCCCGGGTGAACAGACGACGACCCCGACGACCACCCAGCCACCACCCGCGACCGTGCCCGTCGAACCGCCCGAACCCACCGAACCAACGGGGTCCGGCGGAGATCACGGCGGAGCCGGCGGCCACGGCGGCGAGGGCGGCGACGACTAGCTCAGGACGGAGCGCCGACCAGCTCGTGCAGGCGCCGGGCCGGTGGCTCGGGGGGCGGGTGGACCGTCATCTGGGTGACCGGCAGATCGGTCGCCCTGCGGAGCCGGCTGGGGAGGCTGAGGCGGAGCCAACGCGAGATGCCGCGGGGCAGCGTCGAGACGATCACCTCGTCGAACTCGCGGGCGTGGAGAACGTCGCCGACGGCGGCTAGCGGGTCGGGGTCGCCGACGATCGCGCCGTCGAACCCGAGGCCCGAGCGGCGTATGCGCTCGGCGGCGGCCTCGGCGCGGGCGATCGCCACTGCCCAGCCGGCCTTCATGTCCGCCGCCCAGGCCAGGCCCCACGGCACGGCGGGAACGAGCAGGGTGTAGCGGGCGGGCGTCTCGGTCCCTCGGCGGCGCAGCCCCGCGATCAACTCCGGTGAATCGGCGGTCCGGTTGGCGACCACCAGGATCCTCTGCTTCGACATCTTCGCCTCCTCTTGCGGAATGGTCGACTCAGCCTGCGGGCGCTCCGTAACCGCGAGCTAAGCCTGGCCTCAGAGTTGCCTGAAGACCGCCGCGCCTAGTCGTCGCGCGGCGCGGCCGCGCCGGTGCCGCTGGCGCGAGTGACGATCGGCGCCCGCGTTGTGGCGTTGCTCTTGAGCGCGACGGTCTGGCCGGTGGGCAGGGCCGAAGCGCCGCTGGCTCCGGTGGCGACGGCAGCCGTCGCGCTTCCGCTGGCCTGCTGGGTGGCGGACGGCACGCCGGGGTTCGTCCCGAGCGCGACGCCGCCGAGGGCGCCGAGCCCGAGCACGGTGGCGGTCGCTATCGCCTTCGATCTTCGGTTGGTCATGGTTCGCCTCCTTGATGGATGGGGCCACCCATAGTGCGCCCCTGCGGGCAAGCGAACCGCCAAGCGAAGGCCAAGAGACGGTGAAGCCGGATGCGGTCTGCAGTCGCTAGCCCCCGCCGCCCGGCGGCGGCGGATCGCTTGCATAAAGCCGCGTCAACGCGGCGACGAGCTGGGCCTCCTCGGCGGAGGAGAGGCTGGCAGCGGGATGGATCAGGGTGTATTGGATCGGCGGCATCTCGCCGCTGGACACCTGGTCGACCAGATCACCCAGATTCGGTTGGCCCCTGTCCCATTCGGAGAAGTCGAGTGTGGCGCGGCCCTCGTCGACGTCGCGCTGGATCAGCCATGAGACGGGGGCGATGTTCGAGTACCAGCGCCACTTGGTGAGGTTGCTGTGGCAGTCGTAACAGGACTGCTCCGCGAGCTGCCGCCCGGGCCCGAGCGGCCATTTCGCCGCCTGGGTCACCGCGGGGTTGCCATGGTCGCGGCCGTAGGGGACGAGCTGGATCAGGACGAGGAGCGCAACCGCACCGAGGAGGATGAGCTTCAGCATTCGCCGCATGCCGCCACAGCATGACGGCCCGGGCAGATCCCGCTAGCCGATCGCGACCATCCGCTCGATCGGGACCCGCGCCCGCTCGGCGATGTCGAGCGGGACGCTGACCTCGAACTGCATCTCGAGCAGGGAGTCGCGCAGCTTCGGCAGCGTGATCATCTTCATGTACTTGCAGAGGGCCATCCGGTTGGCCTCGATCAGGGTGGCCCCAGGGGCCACCTGGTGCAGGGGGTGCAGCATCCCGTTCTCGGTGGCGATGATGAATTCGCCCTCGGGATGCTCGCGGAGATGCTCGATCATGCCGCCGGTCGAGAGCATGTGGACTCCCTCGGGATCGACTTCACCGGCCGCCACGTACTCCATCACCTGGGTCACGCAGCCGCACTCGGGATGGACGAGGAACTCGGCGTCGGGATGGGCGGCGCGCTGGGCGCTGATGTCATCGGGGCGGATGCCTGCGTGGACGTGGCACTCGCCGGGCCAGACGTGCATCCGGTGGCCGGTCATCCGCTCGACGTAGGAGCCGAGCCACATGTCGGGCCCGAAGAGGATTTCCGTGTCAGGCCCGTGCTCGCGGAGGATGTGCTCGACGACCTTGACCGCGTTCGAGGAGGTGCAGCAGTAGTCGGTCTCGGCCTTCACGGCGGCGGAGGTGTTGACGTACATCACCACGACCGCCTCCTCGCCGTGGCGGGACTTCCAGTTGCGCAGCTCACCGGCCGTGATCGAATCCGACAGCGAGCAGCCCGCGTCCGGGTCCGGGATCAGCACGGTCTTCTCGGGCGAGAGGATCGAGGCCGTCTCGGCCATGAAGTGGACGCCGCAGAAGGCGATCGTCGAGGCGCCGGCGGCGGCCGCCTGACGGGAGAGTGCCAGCGAGTCGCCGACGAAGTCGGCGACGTCCTGAACCTCCGCCACCTGGTAGTTGTGGGCGAGGATGACCGCGTCGCGCTCGCGCGCCAGCTTCCGCACCTCGGCGCTCAGGGACTCGACCTCGTCCGACGAGAGGTGGAGGACGGAAACCGGCTCGTTGATCGTCGGAAGCTCTCTCATGCGGTGCCTCGAATCACCCTTGCGGGCCTCGTGGTTCGTATGTTCGCTGGCATGGCCTACGCCTGAGTCCAGTCGAATGACTGAGCCGAGTCTACTCTCTCCACATGCCCGAGCTGCCGGAGGTCGAGATCGTGGCGCGCAGGCTGGATGCGGCGCTGAGGGGGGCCGAGGTGGAATCGGCGCTGGCGCCGGGGATGAACGTGATGAAGACGTTCGAGCCGCCGCTGGAGGCGCTGGCGGGACGGGAGGTGACCCGGGTGCGGCGGGTCGGCAAGATGCCGGTGGTCGAGTTCGGGAAGCTGGCGCTGCTGGTGCACATGATGTCGGCGGGGAGGTTGAAGGTCTTTGACGAACGCGCGTCGATGAAGGACCGGGCCTCGCGCGTGCTGGTGCGGCTCGGCGACGGGCGCGAGCTGCGGTTACGGGAGTTCGGGACCAAGCAGCGCGCCTGGGCGAAGCTGCTGGCCTCGGGCGCGGTGGCCGAGGACGAGATGGTGAGGACGCTCGGCCCGGAAGCCTGGCCGCCTCCGCCGCTCGAGCTCCTCGCCGAGGCGGTCGCTCAGCCGCGCCACCTGCATCCGCTGCTGCGCGACCAGCGCGCGATCGCGGGGATCGGCCGCTCCTGGGTCGACGAGATCCTCTGGGAGGCGCGGCTCTCGCCCTTCAAGAAAGGTTCCGAGCTCGATCCCGAGGACGTCGAGCGCCTGCACGCCGCCCTCCACGTCCTCGGCGACGCGATCGACCACTACGAGGAGACGATCGGCGCGGACGTGCCCGACAAGCTGCCGATGCCGCTGAAGGTCCACCGTCGCGAGGGCGAGCCCTGCCCGCGCTGCGGCACGACGATCGAGGCCGTCTTCTTCTCTGAGCACCAGACCAATTACTGTCCGACTGAGCAGACCGGTGGCCGCGTCCTCAAGGACCGCCGCCTCTCCCGCCTACTCAAGTAGTCGAACCACCGCCTCCTCCGCGTCGCGTCTGGGGGCGGTGGCAAAGCGCCGCATCGGCGCCGCTCGCGGAGAATCAGATCGTGACGCTCGCCAGTTGGTTGTCGATCAAGAAGATCGTGACGCTCGCCAGTTGGTTGTCGATCAAGTGTCGGCCCTTTCGAGCAGGAGGCTGAAGTCGAGGGTGGGCGCCGAGTGGGTGAGGGCGCCGACGGAGATGAAGTCGACGCCGGCCTCGGCGATCGAGCGCACGGTCTCGAGGTTGACGCCGCCGGAGGCCTCCAGCGAGGGACCCTTGCCGGCGCCGGCGTTCTCGTCGCGCAGCTTCACCGCCGCCCGCATCGTCTCGGGGTCCATGTTGTCGAGCAGCAGCAGATCGGCTCCGGTGCCGAGCGCGTAGGCGGTTTCGTCGAGGTCGCGGACCTCGACCTCGACGGCGAGGTCCGGATGGGCCGTGCGGGCGCCATGGACGGCCTTGGCGAGGCTGCCGGCGAGGGCGATGTGGTTCTCCTTGATCAGGATCGCGTCGTAGAGGCCCATGCGGTGGTTGCGGCCCCCGCCCGCCGCGACCGCGGCCTTCTCCAGCGCGCGCAGCCCCGGCGTCGTCTTACGGGTGTCGAGGATGCGGGCGCCCGTGCCGGCGACCGCCTCGACGAAGCGGGCGGTGAGGGTGGCGACCCCGGAGAGGTGGCCGAGGAAGTTGAGCGCGGTTCGCTCCGCCGCGAGCAGGTCCCGGGCCGATCCCGAGGCGAGGGCGACCTCGGCCGGTACGTCCTCCCTCCACTGGCCCTCGACGACGAGGTTGTCGACCTGGTCGACGCCGCACTGACGCATCGTCTCCGCCACCACCGCCAGCCCATAGACGACCCCCGGCTGCTTCTGGACGATCCGGGCGCGCGCCCGTGCCTGCGCCGGCACCGTCGCCTCAGAGGTAACGTCGCCGCTGCCGACGTCCTCGGCGAGAGCGCGGGCGACGATCTCCTTCAGCGGCTCGCCGGGATTAGCCATCGCGGCAGCCTAGATCACGGACGAGGCCTGCATTCGGCCTCCATAGCGTGCTCAATGCAGGTTTCGTCATGGTCGATCTCACGTTTCACGAGGTCCCGGCGTTTAATCCAGGAGGTGAGCGACCTGCCCCCGTTCCAGATCCTGATCGACGACCACGCGGCAGACGTGATGGCGCTGCTGCGCGGGGCGGTCGGGCGCGCCGACGCCGAGGACTGCTTTCAGGAGACGTTCCTCTCTGCCCTGCGCGCTTACCCGAAGCTCGAGGAGGCCCGCAACCTGCGGGGCTGGCTGTTCAAGATCGCCCACCGCAAGGCGGTCGACCACCATCGCGCCAAGGGTCGGCGGCCGGTCCCGGTGGCCGAGGTCGCCGAGATCGCGGTCATCGACTCCGAGCCCGGCGATGGAGTCTGGAATGCGGTCGGCGCTCTGCCTCCGAAGCAACGGGCTGCGGTGACGCTGCGGTACGCCTGCGATCTCCCCCACCACGAGATCGCCGACGCCCTCGGCTGCACGCCCGAGGCGGCGCGCCGCAGCCTGCACGAGGGAATCAAGCGACTGAGGAAGGAGATGGCATGAGGGCATCGCTGCAGCGATTGACCGAGCGCGCGTCCGAGGAGGGCCTGCTCGACGTCGCCTACACCACCACCGACTCTCCCTTCGGTCCGCTGTTGCTGGCCAGCACCAACCGCGGGCTGGTCCGGGTGGGACTGCCGAACGAGGACTACGACGAGCTTCTCGTCGACCTGGCCGAGCGGGTCTCGCCCCGCGTCCTCGAGGCTCCCGCCGAGCTGGATGAGGAGCGACGCGAGCTCGACCTCTACTTCGACCGCAAGCTCGACCGCTTCGACCTGCCGATCGACTGGCGTTTGAGCGACGGCTTCCGCCTGCGGGTACAGCGGGCGATCGCGCGTATCCCCTACGGGCAGACTCGCAGCTATGCCGATATGGCCGCCAGCGCCGGCAACGAGAGGGCCGTGCGGGCGGCGGGAACCGCCTGCGGGCGCAACCCGATCCCGCTGGTCGTGCCCTGTCACCGCGTCCTTCGCAGCGGTGGCGGCCTCGGCGGGTACGGCGGTGGGCTGCAGATGAAGAGGGGCCTGCTCGAACTCGAGGGAGCCCTGCACAAGACGTCCAGCGGTTAAAGCAGGTACCGCGCGGCCTCCGATCTAGGAGGCGTGCGAAGGAAACGCGGCAAGCTCCATCTCGAGGGCGTGCGGGCAACGAGGTTCGCGACAGGGAGTTCACGGTCGAGCTCAAGGCCGTCGACTCGCCGGCCTTCTGTCGCGACCTCTTTGACCAGCGCCCGAGCGCCAGGCACGCCACCGGGGCCGGCCTCCTCTGGTCCGAACAGGGGCCCCGAGTCCGCGTAACCGCCAGCGGCGCTAGGCGCTCCGCCGAACGCCTCAGCCAGGCAGCGTCTCCGACAGCCAGCCCCTGGCGTCGGCGAGCTGCGATGGATCGATCTGGTGGCCGAGTTCGGACTCGCGGTAGGAGACGTCGAGGCCGCCGGCGCGCAGCAGGTCGCGGGCGCGATGCGCGAACTCGATGCCAATCACGGGATCGTTGCGCCCGTGCGAGACGAAGGCACGCGTCGCCTGGCGATCGGCCATCGAAGGCTCCCAGCCGTCGACCGTCGCGACGAAGCCACTGAAGGCGAGGATCCCGGCGACGGCGGGCCGATCGCCTCCGAGTGCCATCGCGTAGCTCATCACCGCCCCCATCGAGAAGCCACCCAGCACGGTCCGCTCCGGCCCGACCCCGGTCTCCGCCCAGAGCCGGTCGTGCAGCTGGCCCAGCGCCGCCCGCGCGGCGTGAAAGGTTCGGGGGTCCGGATGGCCGACCCTGGGAACGACGTACCAGTGGTAGCCGGGCGAGCCCGGCAGGGTCAGCGGCGCCCGCGGCGTCACCACCCGCAGCCGCCGCACGGGGTCGAGGTAGTCGGCCAGCCCCAGCAGGTCGCTCTCGTCGGTGCCGCGGCCGTGGTGGAGCACCAGCAGGCCCTGGGGATCCCCGGCCGGGGGCCGCTCCAGCTGCGCCAGCGGCTCGCTCACGAGGCCGAGGCGGCGGCGGTCTTGTTGAGGTAATCGCGGACGAACTCGTCGAGGTCGCCGTCGAGCACCCGCTGCACGTCGCCAACCTCGTGCTCGGTGCGGTGGTCCTTGACCATCGTGTAGGGGTGCAGGACGTAGCTGCGAATCTGCGAGCCCCAGGCCACGTCTTTGACCTCGCCCCTTGCCTTGGCCAGCTCTTCGGAGCGTTTGCGCTCCTCCAGCTCGATCAGCTTCGAGCGCAGCAGCTGCATCGCGACCGCCTTGTTCTGCGTCTGGGAGCGCTCGTTCTGGCATTGGACGACGACGCCGGTGGGGATGTGGGTGATTCGCACCGCCGAGTCGGTCTTGTTGACGTGCTGGCCGCCGGCCCCCGAGGCCCGATAGGTGTCGACGCGCAGATCTGCATCGTCGATCTCGACGTCGACCCCGGCGTCAACCAGAGGCCCGACGTCGACTTGGGCGAAGCTGGTGTGGCGTCGCGAGGAGGAGTCGAAGGGGGAGATCCGGACCAGCCGGTGGACGCCGCGCTCGGCCGCGAAGAGGCCGTAGGCGTTCTCGCCGCGGGCGATGAAGGTGGCCGACTTCAACCCCGCCTCCTCCCCCGGCGAAGCCTCCTTCATCTCGACCTCGAAGCCCCGCCGTTCCGACCAGCGCAGGTACATCCGCAGCAGGATCTCGGCCCAGTCCTGGGAGTCGGTGCCGCCGGCGCCGGCGTGGACGGTGACGACCGCGTCGCCGGAGTCGTACTCGCCGCTGAAAAGTCGGGCCTCCTCGAGCTCGTCGAGGCGGCGCTCAACCGAGCTCAGCTGCGTGCCCAGCTCCACCGCCATCTCCTCGTCCTCGGTTGCCATCTCCGCCAGGTCGGCGAGGTCGGCGACGTCGGACTCCAGCCCGCGGAAGGTCTCGAGGCGACGCTGCGCGCGGGCGTGCGCGGCGGAGGTGCGGGCGGCGGCGTCCTGGTCGTCCCAGAACCCGGGCCGCTGCATCTCCTCCTCCAACCGCTCCGCCTCGGCTTCCAGCCCAGCCGGGTCAAAGGTAGTCCGAGAGCAGGGACAGCTGCTCGCGGACAGCGGCGAGGCGCGGCGCTACGGATTCGGTCGGCGCGGCATCGGCCATACCGGCAGGTTACTGGGCGAGCCGAGGCGGAAATCAGCCGAGGAGAGTCGCGGACGCTCAGCCGGTCCCGTGCTCGAACCCGCCGGCCCGCAGTGCCGCCGCGCGATCGTCGTAGGGCCGCCAGCCGAGCACCTTGTGGTCGCGCAGATCGAACGCCCAAGCCATCTCTTCCTCGCCCGCCGGCGAGCCGTCCTCTTCCCAGTGCCAGACCCGTCGGATCAGAGCCACGGCCGTGCCTCCTCCCCCCTCCAGGCCTTCCTCGTAGAGCTGCTCCAACTCGATCGTCTGCTGCACGCCCCCGGGCTCGCGCGTCGCCCACAGCCGCGCCGCCTCGCGCCCTTTGCGCAACCCCCGCCCCGAGTGCAGCTCGACCTCCGGATCGAGCACCGCGACGAACGCGTCCAGCTCCCGCTCGTTGAACGCCCGAATGAACTCCCGGACAGGATCTAGGCCCCGTGGCACTTCTTGTACTTCTTGCCGCTGCCGCACCAACAGGGGTCGTTGCGGCCGATTTTGTCGTGCTCGTCCTTGACCACGGTCTCGACCACCTCGGAGCCGCCGTTGCCGGGGCCCGCGGACTGTGTCGCGGCGACCTCGACGGCGCCGACGGAGCCGGCCGCGGCGACCTGCTGCAGGGCCGAGGGCTGGCCCTCCAGGGTGCCGCCGGAATAATCGAAGGCGCCGTTCTCGGCGTCGCCGTTGGCGCCGGCGACGCCTCCGGCCTGGGACGGTTCGATTTCGATCTCGGCGCGGAAGATCAGCTTGCTGAACTCGTCCCAGATCGAGTGCATCAGCTCCTCGAACATCGCGAAGCCCTCGTTTTTGTAGGCGACGAGAGGGTCGATCTGAGCGAAGCCCCGGAGGTGGATGCCTTCGCGCAGGTAGTCCATGTCGAAGAGGTGTTCGCGCCAGCGGTTGTCGATCACCTGCAGCAGGATCGAGCGCTCCAGGTAACGCATCAGCTCCTCGCCGAGTTGCTGCTCGCGCTCGTCGTAGGCGTTCATCGCGTCGTCGTCGAGAGCGTCTTTGAGCCTCTCGCGATCGACCGTCTCCGGGCTCAGCGTGGCGACGTCGACGCCGACTGGCCAGATCAGCCGCAGCTGCGTCTCCAGCTCGCCCAGATCCCAGTCCTCGAGGATGTCGCCGGGCGTGTACTCGTCGACCAGGCGCTCGATCACGCCCTCGAGCTCGTCGCGCGCCGTCTCGGAGATATCGCGCCCTTCGAGGATCTCGCGACGGTATTTGTAGACGACCCGGCGCTGCTCGTTCATCACGTCGTCGTACTCGAGAACGCGTTTGCGGATCAGGAAGTTCTGCTCCTCGACCTTCTTCTGGGCGTTCTCGACGGTTTTCGTCAGCATCTTCGCCTCGAGCGGCATTTCGGCGCCATCGTCGTCGACCGGGCCCAGCCGATCGAGGATCTTGTAGATACGGTCACCGGCGAAGAGGCGGATGACGTCGTCTTCGGCGGAGAGGTAGAAGCGCGACTCGCCGGGATCGCCCTGGCGGCCGGAGCGTCCGCGAAGCTGATTGTCGATCCGGCGCGACTCGTGGCGCTCGGTGCCGCAGATGAACAGGCCGCCGAGTTCGCGCACTTCCTCGGCCTCGGCCTGGCACTGCGGAGCGAGCTCTGCCGTCTTCGCCTCCAGGGCCTCGTGGTAGCCCTCGCTGTCATGGGTGACCCCCTGTTTCTTCAGCTCGGCGATGGCGAGGTGTTCGGGATCGCCGCCGAGCTTGATGTCGACGCCGCGACCCGCCATGTTGGTCGCGATCATCACGGCGCCCTTGCGCCCGGCCTGGGCGATCACCTCGCCCTCTCGTTCGGCGTGCTCGGGCTTCGCGTTCAGCACCGCGTGTTTGATCCCGTCGCGCCTGAGCGCCTCGGAGATCATTTCCGACACCTCGACCGAGACGGTCCCGACCAGGATCGGCTGGCCTTTTTCGTGGCGGGTGACGATCTCGTCGAGGACGGCCTTCCACTTGCCGTCTTTGGTTTTGAAGATCTGGTCGTTGTGGTCGGCCCGGACCATCGGCTGATTGGTGGGGATCTCGACCACCGGCATCTCGTAGATCTTCATGAACTCGGTCGCCTCGGTGAGAGCGGTGCCGGTCATCCCGGAGAGCTTGTCGTAGAGACGGAAGTAGTTCTGCAGGGTGATCGTGGCCAGGGTCTGGTTCTCCTCCCGGATCGCCACCCCCTCCTTTGCCTCGACCGCCTGGTGCAGTCCCTCCGACCAGCGCCGGCCCTCGAGGATGCGGCCGGTGAACTCGTCGATGATCATCACCTCGCCGTCGATCACCGCGTAGTCCTGATCCTTCTTGTAGAGGGACTCGGCCTTGAGCGACTGGACCAGGTGGTTGACGAGGCTGCCGTGCTCGCCGAGGTAGAGGTTGTCGACGCCGATGAACTCCTCGGCTTTCTTCACCCCCCGCTCGGTCGGTGCCACGGTCTTGTGCTTCTCGTCGTACTCGTAGTCGTAGTCGACGTCGGAGGTGTCCTTGGACTCGCCGAGGGACTTGAGCTTTTCTTTGGCCGGCACCCCGACCATCTGCTTGGCGAGGCGGGCGAAGGTGTAGTAGGTCTGAGCCGCCTGTTCGGGAGCGCCGGAGATGATCAACGGCGTCCGCGCCTCGTCGATCAGGATGTTGTCGACCTCGTCCACGATCGCGAACTGGTGGCCACGCTGGACGCAGTGCTCGAGCGCCGCCGCCATGTTGTCGCGCAGGTAGTCGAAGCCGAACTCGGAGTTGGTCCCGTAGGTGACGTCACCGGCGTACTTGCGCTGCCGGGTCGCGTGGTCGTCGGCGTCCTGGACGGCCGAGACGCTGACGCCGAGGGCGTCGTAGATCGGTTTCATCCATTCCGCGTCGCGGCGGGCCAGGTAGTCGTTGACGGTGACGACGTGGACGCTGCCACCGGCGAGCGTGTTGAGGAAGACGGGCAGCGTCGCGGTAAGGGTCTTGCCCTCGCCGGTCCTCATCTCGGCGATCGCGCCGTCGTGGAGGACCATGCCGCCGATCAGCTGGACGTCGTAGTGGCGCTGCCCGGTGGCCCGTCGCGAGGCCTCGCGGGTCAGCGCGAACGCCTCCGGCAGCAGATCGTCGAGCGACTCGCCGTTACGGGCCCGCTCGCGCAGGGAGTCGGCCTCCTCGCGCAGTTCGGAGTCCGAGAGCGCTTCCATCTCCGGCTCAAAGCGATTGATCGCCTCCGCGCGCTTCTGGTAGGTCTTGAACTTCCGCCCCTCCCCCGCGCGCAGGGCCTTGGTAACGAGGTCCATCGCTGGCATGGGTCAAGGGTAGCGGTGCGGCGGCGGCAGCCTTCCCTCCACGGCCCTCGGACCGAAGGCCGCAATCCTCCTCTTCGCAACGATCTGGAAGAACTTCTTGCTCCGGGCAGATGGCAGGCGTAGCATCGGGCCCGAACCCACAAGGAGGCACTCATGCGAATTGAGATTCGGGGCCGGAACGTCGAGATGACGGATGATTTGCGTGAGATGGTGAGGAAACGATTCCAGCGCCTTGGCCGGCAGGTCTCGGGCTTGGCCACCCTCGACGTGGTGCTCTCGGAAGAGCGCAACCCCTCGATCGCCGACAAGCAGGTGGCCGAGGCGACCTTCTATCTCAAGGGCGTGACGCTGCGGGCCCGCGAGTGCTCGCCGGAGATGACGCACAGCGTGCACGAACTCGCCGAGGACGTGCGCCGCCAGGTCAAGAAGCACCGGGAGCTGCGGCGCAAGCGCAGCAGGACCCGGCGCCTCGTCGACCAGATGCGCGGGCGCCCGGCCGAGTTGCATCCCTAGCGAACCCTCCTCCACTCAAAGGCGCCGGGCGAAGGTCACGGCCACCACGCGAGCGGCGCCGGCCGCTCGCAGCGCCCGTGCGCAGGCGCTCAGCGTCGCCCCGGTGGTGAGGACGTCGTCCACCAGGAGGACGCTGCGCGGCGGCGGACCGAGCGTTTCGATGCGCGGCGGGCGACCGATCCGCTCAGCTCGGCGCCGGCCGACCTGGCGCCCGCCACCGCGCCTCGCCAGGCAGCTCTCCAGGGGCGCGTCCAGGCGTTCTGCCAGGGCGCCGGCCAGCTCACCGGCGGGATCGAAGCCGCGACGGCGCAGACGCGACGGGGCCGGTGGCACGGGCACGATCGCGCCACTCAGCATGTGGGCCGGTGCGAGCCACTGGATCCGGTCAGCCATCAGGTCCGCGACCGGAAGCAGGCGGCGGAACTTGAGCCCCGCGACCAGGCCGCGGGCGACGCCCTCATAGGGCGCCGAGGACCAGACCCGATCGAGGCCGGGCGGGCCCTTTGCGAGCAGCGGCTCGGCAGCCGCGAGCCGTCGGCCGCAGCGGCTGCAGAGGACTCCCTCGGGCCGGCATGAGCGACCGCACGCGGCGCAGACCGGCGGCACCAGCCCGGCGACCACAGCGTGCAGGATCTCCATCCGCCGATCCTGCGGCGCATCCGCGCAGCCGTTGCGCGGGGTTCATCAAAACTCCGTCGTGGCTTCGTCGCGCAAACCGCGCTCAGCCGCGGCGGCCGGCGATCGCGCCGATCAGCACCGAACCGGCCGGGACCTCCACACCGGGCAAGGCGATCACCTCCCGCAGACGGCTGCCGTCGCCGATCCGGACCCCGTCGCCGATCACCGAAGGGCCGTCGATGCGGACGTCGTCGCCGATCTCGCATCCCAGCCCGAGCAGGACCGGCCCGCTCAGCGCCCCCTCGTCAGCTGCCGGCGAGCCGCTGCGGAAGCCGTCGACCAACTCCCCCACGCGCTCGATGGCGACGGCGCCGCTCAGCGCGTCGAGATGTCCGGCCCGCAGCTCATCGAGGTTGCCGATGTCGTTCCAGTAGGCGTCGATCTCGTGCGAGTAGAAGGGCACATCACCCTCCAGCAGGGCAGGAAAGACGTCCATCGCCCAGTCGGCGAAGCCGTCGGGGTCGTCTGGGCGGGCGGCCTTGCTGGCTCCGGGCTCGGGGAAGAAGTCGAAGATCTCGGAGCGAAACATGTAGATGCCGCAGTTGGCCAGGTCCGAGAGCGCTTCAGCCGGGTCGGGCTTCTCCTGGAAACCCTGGATGCGATCGTCGGCGCCGGTGATCGCAACCCCGAAATGGCTGGTGTCCTGCACCCGCTTGGTGGCCAGCGTCGCGATCCCGTCATGGGACTCGTGGAACCGCCGCATCGCCGTCAGGTCGATGTCGGTGAGGGCGTCGCCGGAGATGACGAGGAAGGACTCACCGAGGAAGCCGGCGACCTCCCGGACCCCGCCCGAGGTTCCCAGCAGCTCCTCCTCGAGACTGTAGGCGAGCTCCACCCCGAAGCCGGAGCCGTCGCCGAAGTGGTCCCTGATCAGCTCCGGGAACCAGTGCAGATTGGCGATCGTCTCGGTGAAGCCGTTGCGGGCGAGGAGGCGGACGATGTGCTCCATCACCGGGCGGTTGAGGACCGGCACCATCGGCTTCGGCATCTCATATGTGATCGGGCGCAGGCGGGTGCCCAGACCAGCCGCAAGGACCATCGCTCGCATCCGGTTGCACGCTATCGGACCCGCCGGGTCGGGGTTCTCCCAGGCGATCGGCTTTGCAACCCGACTGCCTGGCAGACTAGCTTCGGCGAGGATGCCGCAGGCCACCGACCAGAAAGCGAGCGCGCTGCCGCCCGGACTCAGCTCGGCCGAGGTGCGGGAGCGGGTCCAGCGAGGGGAGACCAACGGCGGCACCCAGCCCACCAGCCGCTCGGTCGCCGAGATCCTTCGCGCGAACGTCCTCACCCGCTTCAACGCGATCCTCGGCGCCCTGCTGGTCGCGATCCTCGCGGTCGGCCACCTGCAGGATGCGCTCTTCGGAATCGTCCTCTTCGCCAACGCCCTGATCGGCATCGTCCAGGAGCTGCGCGCAAAGCGCACGCTCGACCGGTTGGCGGTGCTGAGCGCCCCGCGCGCCCGGGTCATCCGCGACGGTCGCGAGCTCGAGGTCGGGGTCGAGGAGGTGGTCCTCGACGATCTCGTCGCCCTTGCCGCAGGCGACCAGGTGGTGGCGGATGGCGTCGTTGAGTGGGCGTCGGGCCTGGAGGTCGACGAGTCGCTGCTGAGTGGCGAGTCGGATCCGCTCGACAAGCGCGCCGGTGACGGGGTGCTCTCGGGCAGCTTCGCCGTCGCCGGCGCCGGCATCTACCGCACGACCGCGGTCGGGGCGGAGGCCTACGCGCGCAAGCTCGCCGCCGAGGCGCGGCGCTTCGCGCCCGCTCGTTCGGAGCTGATGGACGGGATCAACCGCATCCTGCGCTACGTGACCTGGGCCATCCTCCCGGTTGCCGCGCTGCTCCTGAGCGGCCAGCTGCGCGCCAGCAGCGACGCCAGCGAGGCCGTCAGCGGCACCGTCGCCGGGTTGGTCGGCATGGTCCCGCAGGGGCTCGTCCTGCTGACCAGCATCGCCTTCGGGGTCGCCGCCGTCAGCTTGGCCCGGCGGCGGCTGCTGGTGCAGGAGCTGCCCGCCGTGGAGGGTCTCGCTCGCGTCGACGTCATCTGCTTCGACAAGACCGGGACGCTCACCGACGGCACGATCGTCTTCGACCGGATCGAGCCCCTCGACGGCGCGGCCCCGGTGGCGGAGGCGCTCGGGGCGCTGGCCGCCGAGCCGAACCCCAACGCGACCCTGGCGGCCGTCGCCGCCGCGCTGATCGAGCCCGACGGCTGGGTGCGGGGCGCGGCGATTCCGTTCTCCTCGGCCCGCAAGTGGAGCGCGGCGGCCTTCGACGGGCACGGAACCTGGGTCCTGGGGGCGCCGGAGATGGTCGGCGAAGCAGGCAGCTCCGAGGTGGAGATGGCGGCCGAGCTGGCGGCCTCCGGTCGTCGCGTGCTGCTGCTCTCCCAGACCGACGCCCCTCTCGACCCGGAGGGGGGCGGATTGCCCGCTGGCCTCAAGGGCGCCGCTATCGTGCTGCTCGAGGAGCGGCTGCGACCGGACGCCGGCGAGACACTGGCCTACTTCGCCGACCAGGGTGTAGCGCTGAAGGTGATCTCAGGCGACAGCCCGGCGACCGTCGCCGCCGTCGCCGCCCGAGCCGGCATGCCGGGTGCAAAAGACCCGGTCGACGCCAGCGAGCTGCCCGAGGAGCCGGCGCTGCTGGGAGACGTGCTCGAGGAGCGCTCGGTCTTCGGTCGCGTCGCCCCGCACCAGAAGCGGGCCATGGTCGACGCCCTGCAGGCGCGGGGCCACACGGTCGCGGTGACCGGGGACGGCGTCAACGACACGCTGGCGCTGAAGAAGGCCGACATCGGCGTCGCGATGGGCTCCGGCGCCGCGGCGACGCGCGCCGTGGCCCAGCTCGTCCTCCTCGACGGGCGCTTCGCGACCCTGCCGGGGGTCGTCGCCGAGGGACGCCGGGTCACCGCCAACATCGAGCGGGTCGCCAACCTCTTCGTCACCAAGACGGTCTGGGCGACGCTGCTCTCGATCATCGTCGGAATCGCCAGCTGGCCCTTCCCCTTCCTGCCCCGGCAGCTGACCGTCATCGACACGCTGACGATCGGCATCCCCGCCTTCTTCCTCGCCCTGGCACCGAACCGCCGACGCTTCGTCCCCGGCTTCGTCGACCGCGTCCTTCGATTCACCGTGCCCGCCGGCCTGATCATCGCCGTGGCGGCACTGTGCGCGTTCCTGCTCGCTCGCAACCACGGCCTGCCGCTCGACCAGCAGCGCACCGCCACCACGCTGGTGATCCTGATCGACAGCCTCTTCGTGCTGGCGATCCTCGCGATGCCCCTGACCTGGCGGCGCGCGCTGCTGGTCGGGGCGAT
Organism: Solirubrobacterales bacterium; assembly: GCA_046330295.1. Taxonomy (GTDB): domain Bacteria; phylum Actinomycetota; class Thermoleophilia; order Solirubrobacterales; family 70-9; genus VAYN01. Next base: position 109,901 of record JAXLTB010000004.1, read on the forward strand.
GGTCGTCGCCTTCGTGGCGCTCTTCCCGGTCGAGGAAGTGCGCGACTTCTACGCCCTCGCCCTACCGCGGGAGGTGCTGGGCCCAACCCTCATCCTCGGCGTCCTCGGAGGCGTGGCTCTGGTTGCGGTGGTGGCCGCCTCCTCCCTCCTGGGCCGGGGCCCGGCGGCCGCCCTGCGAGCTGGCGCTAGGGACGCCCCATCGCCTCCTTGAAGCGCTCGATCGACTCGACCGCAAGCGGATCCACCCCGCGCTGCTTGGCGAGCTCGAGGGATACGAGGTCGCCCAGCATCGTCGCCCACAGGAGGCGAGCGACCCGGGTCTCCCCGGCGGTCTCGACCCGAACGACCGCGGCGGCATCCGGGCGCACCGCCTCCGCGGTCAGCTCGAAGCGGCGCCGCGCGCGCGGATGCTGGTCGGAGTCTTCGAGGAAGACCGCCGCGAGGCGGCCCTCCTCGCCGGCGCCCGACCAGCCGCAGAGCTCGTTGTGGTCGGCCTCGGGGAGTTCTGAGAAGAAGGCGGGGAGCTTGGCGTTCTCGTTGACCTGAGTCTTCCAGCGGTGGGCGACCGGGGCGGTCAGGTCGGCACCGTAGATGACCGTCGGCCCGGAGCCGAGCGCGGCCGCGATCTCGGCCGCGCGGTCGGGGAGGAGCTCCGCCTGCTCGGAGAGGAACGCGGCCGCGGCGTCGATCTCGGTGTGGATGCGGGGCGCGACGCCGGCCAGCGCCGCCACCTCGGCGGCGACGGTGAACATGTAGGCGACGGCGACGCGGGGCTGGAAGATCCCGGGAAGTCCGACGACGGGCACGCCCTCCTGGCGCGCTTCCTCCACCAGCTGCCCGCCCGTGCTGACGACGACGCGGTGGGCACCGAGCGCAGCGGCGGCGGCGAAGCAGGCGACCGTCTCCTCGGTCTGGCCCGAATAGCTGGAGCAGAGAACGGTCCAGTCCGGGGTCGCCCAGCTGGGCAGCTCGTAGCCACGGACCGTATGCATGGGCCGGGTCAGACGGTCCCCGAGCGCGGCGGCGGCCAGATCGCCGCCGATCGCCGACCCGCCCATTCCGCAGACCAAGACCCCGGCCGCGTCCGCAGCCTGCAGGCGCGCCGTTTCGACCCGCCATAGGGCATCGCGGAGCTGGTCGGGTATGCCGAGTACGTCGTCGATCATCGAGTCTGGGCCGGGACTCTCTCATCCCGACCGACGATGGTGTCGGCGAGGACTGCCCCGGCCTCCACGTTAACGCCCGGAGCGAGGATGCAGCCGCTCACCCGGGCCCCCTCTCCGACCGAGCAGTCCTCCAGAAGGACGGAGTCCTGAAGCTCGGCCCCGGCGGCGACCCGGCAGCGAGCCGAGACGACCGCGCGCGGTCCCACGATGGCGTCAGGGGCGATCTTCGCCCCGGGGCCGATGTAGAGGCCCGGAGCAGTCGCCTCGACCCGAGTGGCGACCCTGCCCTCGAGGATGTCCCAGCTCGCCCGCAGGTAGCGCTCCGGGGTCCCGATGTCCATCCAGTAGCCGTCGAGGCGCAAAGCGCTGAGGCCATCTCCGACCAGGCTCGGGAACACCTCGCGCTCGATCGAGACCTCCCGGTCGGCTGGGATCAGGTCCAGCACCGAGCGCTCCAGGCAGTAGGCGCCGGCGTTGACCTGGCCGGGAACCCGCTCGCCGGTCTTCTCGACGAACTCCAGCACCTCGCCGTCGCCGCCGACCTCGACCAGCCCGTAGGCGGCCGAGTCCTCGACCGAGTAGAGGGCCAGGGTCGCCCGAGCGTCGCGCTGCTCGTGAGCGCGCAGCAGCGCCGTCAGATCGAGGTCGGCGAGGACGTCGCCGTTGATCGCCAGGAACCGGTCCTCCAGCGCCGGCCCGAGGGAGTCGGCGGCAAAGCGGATCGCTCCGGCGGTGCCGCGGCGTTCCGGCTCGACCACGTAGCGGAGCCGGACCCCGGCGTGCTCTCCAACACCGAGCGCCTCGCGCAGCACGTCCGGCAGGAAGCCGCAGGCGAGCACGGCCTCGGTGACGCCGTGATCCGCCAGCCACTCGACGAGATAGGCGAGAAAGGGTCGATCGACCAGCGTCAGCGCCGGCTTGGGTACCGTGTTGGTGAGGGGCCGAAGTCGCGTGCCCTCGCCGCCCACTAGGACTATCGCCTGCATCTAGTCGGCCGCGGCGGCGGCGGGCGCCTCGCGCGCGCTCCGGCCGATTCCCTCGTACTCGATGCCGGCCGCGATCAGCGCCTTGGCGTCGAGGAAGTTGCGCCCGTCGACGATCAGCGGCCGCGCCATCCGCGCCGCCACCTCGGTCCAGTCCAGATCCGCGAAGTGCCGCCACTCGGTGACCAGGACAGCGGCGTCGGCCCCGTCTAGGGCCTCCAGCGCCGAGCCGGCCATCTCGACCGAGCCGAGCAGCTCGCCCGCCCGCTCGGCGGCGACCGGGTCGTAGGCGACGACCTCGGCACCCTCCCCCTGCAGCCGTGCCGCCAGCACCAGGCTCGAAGCCTCGCGCATGTCATCGGTGTCCGGCTTGAAGGCGAGGCCCAGCAGAGCGATCCGCTTCCCCAGCAGAGATCCGAGGTGCTTTTCCAGCTTCCCGACCACCCGCCGCTTCTGCAGCTCGTTGACCTCGATCACCGCGGTCAGCAGCTGGAAGTGGTAGCCGGTGTTGCCGGCCAGCATCTTCAGCGCGCTGACGTCCTTCGGGAAGCAGGAGCCCCCGTAGCCGATCCCGGCTCGCAGGAACGACGGGCCGATCCGCTCGTCCAGCCCCATCCCGCGGGCGACCTCGCCGACGTCGGCGCCCACTTCCTCGCAGACGTTGGCGATCTCGTTGATGAACGAGATCTTGGTCGCGAGAAAGGCGTTGGAGGCGAGCTTGATCATCTCCGCGCTGGCCACGTCGGTCCGCAGGATCTCGCCACCCAGCGGCTCATATAGGGCAGCGACGGCGGCGGCGGCGGCCTCGTCGCCGGGGTCGGCGCCGATCACGACCCGATCGGGGTGCATGAAGTCCTCGACGGCCGAGCCCTCCTTGAGGAACTCGGGGCAGGAGACATAGGGGAGGTCGAGGTGGTCGCGGCGGATCGACTCTCCGGTGCCGGCGGGCACGGTGCTCTTCATCACCAGCACGTGGTCGCCGTCCGCCGGCAGGTCCGCGACCGCGGCACGGACCCGCGAGAGGTCGGCGTCGCCGGAGTAGGTCGGCGGTGTGTCGACGCAGATGAAGAGCAGCCGCGCCCGCTCCAGCAGCACCGGCATCTCGGTGGTGAAGGTGATCCGCTCGGCGTTGCGGCCCAGCATCTCCTCCAGCCCGGGCTCGTGGATCGGTGCCTCCCCCCGTGAGAGGGCCTCGATCTTCTCCGCCAGGATGTCGCGGGCTATCACCTCGTGCCCCAGCTCGGCAAAGCAGACCGCGGTCACCAGGCCCACCCAGCCGACTCCGATCACCCCGACCGGCTCGCGCTGCTCGCTCATTGCCTCCCCTTCCCCCGCTTCGGCTTCCTCTCGGGCACCATCACATCCGCCGACCGCGCCATTCCCACCATCTGGTCGTTGGTCAGGGTCTCGAGCAGGTCGTTTGAGATCCAGTAGGTGTTGTCGCCGCGGTGCCAGGCGATCAACTTGACGCGATCGCCGTCGACGAAGATCTCGTATTCGCGGCCGTGGATGGTCTTGGTCAGGCTGGGGTTGTTGAGCATCGGCGGATCTTCCCAGCCGCGGATCCCCTGCACCCCAAAGTAATGGACGCCGTCGGAGAGTTCGAGGACGGCGACCATCCGGTAGGCCGCGTGGCGTTCCCCGTTTTCGTCCTTGAGGTGGTAGACGCGCGGATCCTGGATGTGTTCGTAGGGATCGGTTTCCTCGTAGTAGGCGCCGGAGGGCAACCGCGTCGGGTAGAAGATCGGGAAGCCGCCGCCGACCTTGCGCGCCGCCGCCTTGGCCTCGGCTTCACCCGCTTCGCGGGCGGGGACGAGACCGTCGCTGCCGGGGGGCTTGGGCTTCGCGATGCGGGGCTTGGGCTTCGTCTGCTTCTTCTTGCCCGCGCCCGACTTCGTCTTCTTCTTCCCACCGCTGCCTTCGGAGCCTTCGAGCGAGCCGCGGGGACCGCCGCTGGCTTCGCTGCCGAGGAACTGTTCGACCGCGCCGTGGATCGCGCTCTCCGACGCGTAGACGAAGCTCGGGCCGAGTTCGGCCGGAAAGTGGATCTCCTTGATTTCGGCGTTGCGGGAGGCGATGAACAGTTTCAGCACTTCCAGCATCGTCTCCTTGTTGTTGATGTCGGATGTCGTGTATTTGGTGAAGATGTCGATCAGGCCGCTCTGGTCGAAGACGAGGTCCTGGATCGAGATCCGCTGGCGGGCGGAGCTGATGAAGTCCTGCTGGCGGGAGGAGCGGACGAGGTCCGTGTCGGTGTGGCGGTAGCGCACGTACTGCAGCGCCTTTTTGCCGCAGAGCAGCTGATATCCCGGCTTGATGTTGATTTCCGAATACTGTTCGGAGGGCGCCACGCCGACGTTGGAGTGGTAGTAGCGGCGATCGACGTCCGTGTAGACGCAGCCGATCGCGTCGACGGCGCGGACGAAGCCGAGGAAGTCGACGTTGACCACGTGGTTGATCGGCAACCCGGTCAGTTCCTTCACCACCTGCAGGGTGAGTTTCGGCCCCCCGTAGGTGTAGGCGGCGTTGAACTTTTCGGTCCCGTAGCCGGGGATTTCGACCTTGAGGTCGCGGGGGATCGACATCACCGCGATCGTGTTCTGTTCGGGGTCGAGGCGAAGCAGGATCGTCGTGTCGGAGCGGCCGGGGTCTTCGGCCAGGTTGGCCCTCTTGTCGGAGCCGAGGATGAGGATGTTCTCCGGCTCGCCGGCGTGCACCTGCGCGAGAGCCCGGTGGAGTTTGCTGGCGAGGACGTTGTTGTGGGAGAGCGCGTGGGCGATGCTGTCGATGTAGAGGAGGATGCCGGTCGCCGTCGCCGCGGCCGAGACCGCGACGATCAGGACCGAGGCCAGGGTGAACCGCCACCAGTAGCGCTTCGGCTTCGGTGCGGGCTCGGTGTCGCCGCTCGGCGGCGGCTTCTTCGGGGCCCAGCCCGGCCCCACCGGCTCAGTCATCGAGCCGGCCCGGGATCGCCCGCAGAAATGAGTCGAGCGCCTGCCGGTAGGTCTCCAGCGAGGAGATCGAGACCCACTCCTGGGGACCGTGGTGGCCGGCGCCGACCGGGCCGAACTCGACCGCCGGCACCCCCACCCGCAGGAAGGAGACCGCGTCGGAGGCGCCGTCGCGGCCGACGCTCATCGGCTCGCCGTGATGGTGCTCGGCCGCCGAGGAGCGCAGCGCCCGCACGAAGGTGGACTCGCGGTCGACCGTGGCGGGCGGGCGCGTGAAGAGCGATTGCGCCTGGACTCCGGACAGCCCACGCACTTCCTCCAGGATCGCGGCCGGATCCTGTTCGGGCAGGTAGCGGATGTCGACGTCTATGACGCATTGGTCGGGCACCTTGTTGAGGGCGTCGCCGCCCCAAATCCGGCCCAGGTTGATCGAGGGACGATCGAACAGCTCCGAACTGTGCCGAGCAAACGGTAGCGACTCGATGCTGCGGAAAACGTCGATCGCGTTGAGGACGGCATTGTCGCCCAGCCACGGGGTGGCGCCATGGGCGGCGGTCCCGCCCACCTGCAGCCGCAGCGCCAGGACCCCCTTGGCCTCGACTCCGATGTGGAGGTCGGTGGGCTCGCCCGTGATCGCGAAGTCGCCGACGAAGCCGCTGTCGACGAGGTGGTCGGAACCGCGCTCGGCCTCCTCCTCGGACTCCTCGTCGCCGACGATGCCGAGCCGGACTCGGACGCCGTCCTGGTCGCGCATCGCCGCCGCGGTGACCATCATCGCGGCGAGCGCGCCCTTCATGTCGTAGGCGCCGCGCCCGTAGAGCCGGTCGCCCTCGATCCGGGGGTCGAACTGCCCCGCCAGGCCCGGGACGACGTCGAGGTGGCCATGCAGGACGACGGTCGGCACACCCTCGGGCCCCACCTCCGCCTTGATGACCGGCAGCCCGCGAACCTCGTCGCGCTCGGCCCCGATGCCGCGTGCCTCCAGCCAACCCTTGACGAATCCGGCGGCCTCGGAGACCGCCTCGGGCTCAGACGTCTCGTAGCCGATCAGGCGCTTGGCGAGGGCTACGAGCTCCTCGCTCATCCTGCCAGCGTGAGGAAGGCCTCCGCCCGGTCGCGGTCCTTTTGCGCGCGCGCAAACTCGGCGCTGCCCTTCTCATGCTCGGAGAGGCGCTGCTCCGCGTCGGAGAGCTGTTCTTTCAGCGCCCCGGGGTCGAGGTCCTCGGGAGCGATCGCCTCCTCGAGCAGGAGCCGGGCGCGGTTGCCGAAGACCTGGAGCCAACCGTGCGCCTGGGCGTAGCGCCTGGTCTCCGAATCGGAGAGGCGCAGCCGCAGTTCGGTCGGGCGCAGCGCCGCCAGCAGCGGCGTGTGGTTGGCGAGGATGCCGATTTCGCCGACCTCGGTCCGGGTCGAGACCTGGCGGGCTTCGCCGTTGAAGACCTCCCCCTCGGGGGTGAGGACCTCGACGTCGATCATGTGCTCCGCTGCCATGTCGTCCCCTAGGCCGCCGCTGCCGCCTTGGCATTCTCGGTGACCTGGTCGATCGAGCCCTGCATGTAGAAGGCTCCCTCGGAGAGGTCGTCGTGCTCGCCGTCGAGGATCTCGCGGAAGCCCCGGACGGTCTCGGCCACCGGCACGTACTCGCCGCTGCGGCCGGTGAACTGTTCGGCGACGAAGAACGGCTGCGAGAGGAAGCGCTCGATCTTGCGGGCGCGGGAGACCGTCTGCCGATCCTCGTCGGAGAGCTCGTCGATGCCGAGGATGGCGATGATGTCCTGCAGCTCCTTGTAGCGCTGCAGAACCTCCTGGACGTCGGTCGCGGTGCGGTAGTGGTCCTCGCCGACGACGTCGGGCTTGAGGATCGTCGAGGTCGAGTCGAGCGGGTCGACGGCCGGGTAGATCCCTTCTCCGAGATCGCCCGGGAGAGCGTCGTGGTCGCGTTGAGGTGGGCGAACACCGATGCCGGTGCCGGGTCGGTGAGGTCGTCAGCCGGCACGTAGACCGCCTGAACCGAGGTGACCGAGCCACGCTCGGTCGAGGTGATCCGCTCCTGCAGGCCTCCCATCTCGGTCTCCAGCGTCGGCTGGTAGCCGACCGCGGAGGGCATCCGCCCGAGCAGAGCCGAGACCTCGGAGCCGGCCTGGACGAAGCGGAAGATGTTGTCGATGAACAGGAGCACGTCCTGTCCGCCCTGCTCGCGGTAGTACTCGGCCATGGTCAGGCCGGAGAGGGCGACCCGGAGGCGGGCGCCGGGCGGCTCGTTCATCTGGCCGAAGACGAGCATCGTTTTGTCGATCACGCCCGACTCTTTCATCTCGATCCAGAGGTCATTGCCCTCGCGCGAGCGCTCGCCGACGCCGACGAAGGCGGAGAGGCCCTCGTGCTCCTCGGCGATGTTGCGGATCAGCTCCTGGATCAGCACGGTCTTGCCGACGCCGGCGCCGCCGAACAGCCCGACCTTGCCGCCTTTGGCGTAGGGGGCGAGCAGGTCGATGACCTTGATCCCGGTCTCGAGGATCTCCTGGGTCGGGGTCAGGTCCGAGGCCTTGGGAGCCGGGCGATGGATCGGCCAGCGCTCCTCGGTCTGGACCTCACCGCCCTGGTCGATCGGCTCCCCGAGGAGGTTGAAGATGCGGCCCAGGGTGGCATCGCCGACCGGCACCGTGATCGGGCCGCCCGTGTCGACGACACGGGCGCCGCGCTGGATGCCGTCGGTGGCGTCCATCGCTACCGCGCGGACGCGGTCGTCGCCGAGGTGCTGCTGCACCTCGCAGACCAGCTCGGCCGGTTCTCCGTCGCCGTCGCCGGGAGTCTCGATCGTCACCGCCGAGTAGATCCCCGGCAGCTTGTCGGGGAAGACGACGTCGATGACCACTCCCGTGACCTGCTCGACGCGCCCTACGTTGGTTCCGTTAGTTCCGTTGCTCTCAGGCATTTAGTTGTCCTCTTTGTTCTTTCACGAATTTCGCGCTTCGCTCGCGGCGCGAGGGATCAGATATGGACGCTTGCTGGCTCCGCGCTCATCCGAGCGCCTCGGCCCCGGCGACGACCTCCAAGATCTCCTGCGTGATCTCCGCCTGACGGACCCGGTTCATCTCCAGGGTCAGGTCGTCCATCATCGTCTCCGCGTTCTCGGCGGCGTTGCGCATCGCGGTCATCCGCGCGCCCAGCTCGGACGCGGCGGACTCGAGCAGCGCGCGGTAGACGGAGATCGTCACGTACTCGGGGATGAGGCGAGCGAGCAGCTCCTCGGGGTCCGGCTCATAGGACCACTCCGATTTGCTCTGGATCCTTTCCGCCTCGGTCTCCTCGCCGCTCTCCTGCTCCTCCGCGACGCCCTCGCCGACCACCTCGGCCTGCTGTAGCGGCAGCAGCGTCTGCCGCCAGACGTGCTGCGTGAGAGGCGAGACGAAGCGGTTGTAGATCAGCTCGACGCGATCGAGGTCCTCGTCGACGTAGCGCGCCGTCAGCTCCTCGCCGATCTCGCGGGCGTTGGCGAAGGCGGGCCGATCGGTGAAACCGACGTAGGAGGCGCTGACGTCCTGTTTGCGAAAGGTCAATGCGGAGACGCCCTTGCGGCCGACGACGGCGAAGGACGGTTCGGCCCCTTCCTCGCGGATCGCGGTGGCCATCCGCATGCCTTCACGGATGATGTTCGTGTTGAAGGCCCCCGCCAGGCCGCGGTCCCCGGTGATCAGGACGACCCCGACCCTGTTCACGTTCTCGCGCTCGACCAGGACCGGCACCCGCGGAATGCCACCGGCGTGGGAGGCGGCGGTGCGGGTCAGCTTGCGCATCCCCTCCGCGTAGGGCCGCAGGTCGGCGATCCGCTGTTCGGCGCGGCGCAGGCGCGCCGCCGCGACCATCTCCATCGCCCGCGTGATCTTGTTGATGTTCTTGATCGACGCGATGCGATTCTTGACTTCCTTCTGGGTGGCCATGGCGTTCGCGCCCGGTGACTAGGCGGGCGTTGCCTCCTTGGCGTCCTGCGACTCCTCCGAACCGGCGGTCCGCGCCGGTGCCTCGCGCTCCTCGGCCGACCTGATGCGATCCGACTCGCCTTCCTCGACCGGGTTGCCGTGCTCGTCGAAGTCGGCGCCAAAGTCGTCGACGAAGTCGGCGATCGCCTTGCCCAGCTCGTTCTCGTCCTCGTCGGAGAGCTGGCCGGTCTCTTCGATCCGGGTCAGCAGGTCGGCCTTCTCGGCATGGAGGCGGGTCCGCAGGTCGGCGAGGAACTCCCCCACCCGTTCGGTTTTGATCCGATCGAGGAAGCCGCCGGTGCCGGAGTAGATCGAGGCGACCTGGTCGGCGACGCTCAGCGGTTCGCGCTCTTTCTGTTTCAGCAGCTCGACCAGCCGCTGGCCGCGGGTCAGCGCTTTCTGGGTCTCGGCGTCGAGCTCGGAGCCGAACTGGGCGAAGGCCTCGAGGTCGCGGTACTGGGAGAGGTCGAGCCGCAGTTTTCCAGCGACCTTCTTCATCGCCTTTGTCTGGGCGTTACCGCCGACCCGGGAGACCGAGATGCCGACGTTGATCGCCGGCCGCACGCCCGAGAAGAAGAGATCGGACTCGAGGAAGATCTGGCCGTCGGTGATCGAGATCACGTTGGTCGGGATGTAGGCGGAGACGTCGGAGGCCTGGGTCTCGATGATCGGCAGCGCCGTCAGCGAGCCGCCGCCGAGCTCGTCGTTCAGCTTCACCGCCCGCTCCAGCAGGCGCGAGTGCAGGTAGAAGACGTCGCCCGGGTAGGCCTCGCGGCCCGGCGGACGCCGCAGCAGCAGCGACATCTGCCGATAGGCGTAGGCGTGCTTGGTGAGGTCGTCGTAAACGCAGAGCGCGGCTTTGCCGTTGTAGAGGAAGTGCTCGCCCATCGCGCAGCCGGCGTAGGGGCGATGTACTTGATCGGCGCAGCCTCGTCGGCCGGCGCGGCGACGATGATCGTGTTCTCCATCGCGCCGTTCTCCTCGAGGATCTCTTTGAGCTGCACGACGGTCGACATCCGCTGGCCGATCGCGACGTAGATGCAGATCAGGTCCTTGTCGCGGTTGTTGATGATCGTGTCGATCGCGATCGCCGTCTTGCCTGTCTGGCGGTCGCCGATGATCAGCTCTCGCTGGCCGCGGCCGATCGGGATCATCCCGTCGATCGACATCAGCCCGGTCTGGACCGGTTCGACCACGGGCTGACGCTGGACGACGCCGGGAGCTTTGAACTCGGCCGGGCGGGTCTCCGTCGTGGCGACCTCGCCGCGGTTGTCGAGCGGACGGCCGAGGGGGTCGACCATGCGACCGAGCAGCGCCTCGCCGACCGGAATCTCGAGCAGGTGCCCGGTCCGCTTGACGGTGTCGCCCTCGACGATCTTTTCCCACTCGCCGAAGAGCACGGCGCCGACGTTGTCGGCCTCGAGGTTCAGGGCCAGCCCGGTCACGCCGTGCCCGAGATCGAGCATCTCCAGCGCCATGCAGTTGTCGAGGCCGTGAATGCGGGCGATCCCGTCGGCCACGGAAAGGACCGTCCCGACCTCCGAGAGGTCCGCGGAGTCGGTCTCCAACCCTTCGATTCGCTCTCGCAGAATGCTTGCGATCTCGTCCGGCTTGATCTCCATCGGGTGCTCTATGCCTCCTTACGCCGCGGTGGCGACGCTCTTTCGAAGTTTCTCCAGGCGACTGCGGATGCTCGCGTCCAGGACCATGTTGCCGACCTGCAGCACGATGCCGCCGAGGATTCCGTCGTCGACCCGGCTGGCCAAGTCGACCTCCTCGCCGGTCTGGCGTTCGACCTCCTCGCCGATCTTGCTGACCACCGCCGGGTCCAACTCGACTGCGCTGGTGACGGTGACGTCGATACGGCGGTTCTCTCGCTTCCAGAGCTCGTCGAACTGGCGCCGGACGCGGAAGATCTCCGGCATCCGCTGCTTTTCGACGAGCAGCTCCAGGAAGTTGATCAGCTCGGGCTCGGCGCCCGAGATCGCTCGCTTCATGCCCTCCCGCTTCTCCGCCGAGGAGAGGTAGGGGCTGAAGAAGAAGACCTGCAGGTCGCGGTCGCGGTCGACCGCGTCGGCGAACTGCCCCAGCTGCTCACGCAGCGCATCGAGCTTGCCCTGGTCGCGAGCGACCTCGAACAGCGCCTCGGCGTATACGTGAGCAGCGTCCTGCATCTCTAGTTCTCCGACCCCGCGAGGGACGAGAAGTCGACCTCGCTGAGAGCCTCCTCGACGAGTCGTTTCTGGTCCTCGGCGGTGAGGGTCTTGCGCGTGACCTTCTCGGTCGCGAGCACGGTCAGGTCGGCAACCTCTTTGCGGATCTGCTCCAGCGAGCGGCGCGTCTCCGCTTCGATGTCGCGCTTGGCGGCGGAGACGAGCTCCTCCCGTTTCTCCTTGCCGGCGGCGGTCGCCTCGGCCTCAGCCGTTTCGGCCGCCTTGCGGGCGCGGGCCATGATGTCGTCCGCCTGCTCCCGCGCCTCGGCGAGCCGGCCGCGGTACTCGGCCAGCAGCTCGTCGGATTCGCGGCGCTGGCGCTCGGCCGCGTCGATCGAGTCGGCGATCGTCTTGGCCCGCCGGTCCAGCGCCTCCTGGATTTTCGGGAAGGCGACCTTGCTCAGGACCCACATCGTGAACAGGAACAGGACGAGCGTCCAGATCATCAGGCCGAGGCCCGGCGAGACGAGGAAGCTGCCACCGCCTTCCTCCTTCGCGAACGGGACCGCGGCTATGTAGCCGAGCAGCTCCATGCGCCTAGAGGAAGAACGCGATCAGGCCGAAGATGAACGTGTAGAAGGCGACGGCCTCGGTAAGCGCGAAGCCGAGCCAGCGGATGCTCTGGAGCTCGTCTTTCATCTCGGGCTGGCGAGCGACCGACTCGATCTCCTTACCGAAGATGAAGCCGATGCCGATACCGGCGCCGATCGAGCCGAGGCCCGCTCCGACACCGAGTGCGATCGCCTTGCCGGCGTCTTTCACGCCTTCGTCGGTAACCGCGGCGACGACAGGGGACAGGTCCATGGAAAAAGTGCTCCTTTTCTAGTGACTGGCGGAGGTCGCTCCGCCGAGGTAGATGGCAGTCAGGGTCGAGAAGATAAATGCCTGCAGCGTTGCGATAAGCCCGACCTCGAGGATGAAGAAGAAGAAGGCCAGGGGGAAGGTCAGGGCACCGAGCGCGGCGACGCCGAGCAGCACCGCGAGGCCGCCACCCATGAACAGGAGCAGCAGGTGGCCGGCGAGGATGTTGGCGAAGAGTCGCACCGAGAGCGAGATCAGCCGGGCGAAGTGGGAGATCGCCTCGATTACGAAGATGAACCCCTTGGCGATCGGGTTCATGTCCTCGAGGCCGGGAGGCAGCCAGCTGGCGAGGTACTTGAAGAGGCCCTTGGCCCGGATCCCTTCGACGTGGTAGCTGATCCAGACGACCAAGGTCAAGACCAGCGGGATCGAGAGATTCGCGGTGGCGGCGTAGATCGCGAAGGAGGGGATTTCCAGGCCGAAGACCGTGAAGGTGTGCTCGGTGTTGGTCGGCAGCGGCAGGAACCCGAGCATGTTGGAGAACCAGATCCAGAAGAAGAGCGCGGCCAGGAAGGGGAACCAGCGGGTCGCCATCTTGGTGTCCAGGTTGCCGCCGGTGATGTTGTTCTTGGTCAGGTCGTAGGCCGCTTCGATCGCGGTCTGCACCCGGTTGGGCCGCTCCTGCATCCGGCGCGAGATCCAGACCATGACGAAGATCGTCAGGGCGCTGGCCAGGACCAGGTAGAGGACGGCCTTGTTGATGCTGAGGTCGACGCCGCCCAGGTGGATCGAGATCCACGGTTCGAGCTTGAACTCGTTCTGGGGCTGGAAGTGTTCGTTTTTGCCGGCGTTGCCGAAGATCAGCAGCATCAGGATCGCCAACGCCAGGTAGGCGCCGAGCCCGATGAAGACCTTCGCCTTGGTGCTGAGCCCGCCGGCCTTCGAGGCGCTCGCCGGCGCCTGCGTCGTTGCCTGCTCAGCGCTCACGCGACTCCCTGTCCCTCGGGCTCGCCGAAGAGATGGGCAAGGCCCTGGGCGACGAAGGAGGCGGTGAAGAGAACCGCCACCAGGACCGCGGCGGTGAGGCCGGCTTCGCGCTCCGCGAGGCCGACGAGCAGGACCGCGGTCGCCATCAGCCAGACCCGGCCGAGCGTCGTCGCGGCGACTATCCCCATCGCCCGCTGCCGGTTTCCGGCGGCGAGTTCGGCCGCGGCGCGGCGCGCGGCGATGGCCTGGATCCCGCGCTGCAGGAGCCATGAGGCGGCGCCGACCGCATAGCCGAGCAGGGGCAGTCCACCGAGCAGAAATACAACGAGCGCGGCAGCCAGCAAGAGTAGATCAACGTACTTGGGAGGAGACATAAATACGCCCGGCTCGGGGCTGAGCGGGCGGAGTGGCGACTATACCCAAAAGGACCCGCGATCGGCTTTCTGATGCGGGTTAGTGAGCCTTGCCACTTGGAGGAGCCTCCAGCTCGATCGCCTCGAATTCGCCCGTCTCCGGGTTTATCCGGCCGCGCCTCAGCTTGAGGATCTCCAGCACGTAGATGAGGTAGACGCTCGAGGCCAGCGCGACCAGCAGGCAGGCTGCCATCACCGCGGTCCAGAGGACGTTGAAGTGGCCGTGGTTGTCGCTGTAGGGGACGAAGCGGAGGGCCAGCGCCAGGCCCGCCATGACCAGCGTCCAGGCGTAGAGATAGGCCACCGTGCGGCGCTGCGAGAAGCCGATGTTGGCCATGCGGTGGTGGAAGTGCCATCTGTCGGCCTGGTAGATCGGCTGCCGGTATTTCACTCGCTTGGCGACGACGAACCCGGTGTCGAGGATCGGCACCGCGAGCACGATCAGCGGGAAGGCGAGGGCGATGACGGCATTGGTCTTCAGCGCTCCCTGCACCGACGCCGTCGCCAGCAGGAATCCGAGCAGGTTCGAGCCGGTGTCCCCCATGAAGCTGGAGGCGGGCGGGAAGCCGTGGCGCAGGAACCCGAGCGCCGCGCCGGCGGTCAGCGCCGCCAGCACGCCGGCCGCGTTGCGCTCGAGGGAGAGCGCGATCGCGGCGAGGGTGACCGCGGCGATCGTGCAGACGCCGGCTGCGAGTCCGTCGACGCCGTCGAGGAAGTTGATGACGTTGACGACGGCGACGATCCCGAGCACGGTGAGCGGGTAGGCCAGCCAGCCCAGTTCGAAGCCGCCGACGAAGGGAAGGGTGAGGTTGTCGACCCTGACGCCCGCCACGACCGGGATCGTCGCAGCGGCGATCTGGCCCAACAGCTTCGGCAGCGCCGGTAGCCCGCGGACGTCGTCGACGACGCCGACCGCGGCGATCGCCATCGCGCCGAGCAGGATCGAGCGGCTCTCGCCGTCGCCGGGGAGCCAGATCCAGCCCGTCACCTCGACCCCGACCAGGATCGCCAGGCCGGAGAGGCGCGGCATCGGCCGATCGTGCAGGCCACGCTCCTTGGGCTGATCGATGGCGCCGACCCTGTAGGCGAGCCGCTCGGCGTACGGAACCAGCAGCCAGGCGATCGCCGCGGCTGCAATGAAGGCAAGGACGGCGTCGGTGGTCGCTGCCATATCGCTGTCGCCCGGTAGTCAGGGAAATCCCGAGCGCGATCAGGCTACTTGAGGTTGTCGACGGCTCCGAGGGTTCCGTCGACGAGGACCGCCGGGTCGCGCCGGTGGCGGACCCCCACCGGGGAGTCGCGCTTGCGCAGCGCCAGGGCCATGGGGTCGGTGAGGACCTGGAGCCGGCCTTCGGCGATCAGCGCCTCGTCCACCCCGCCCATGCGGCCGGTGAAGGTGGTGAAGACGGGTGTGCCGAGGGCGACCGCCTCGCGGTTCATCGTCCCCCCCGCGCTGACCACCAGGTCAGCGTAGGCGATCAGGCTCTGGGCGTCGATCGCGCGCTGGGGAACGATCAGGTTGGCGGCGCCGATCGCCCGCGCGGCCGTCCCCTGCTCCTCGTTGCGGGGAATGATCACCGCCAGCGTCTCGGCCGATTCGGCGAGGCGCCGGATGGTGGCGCCGTAGAGGTCGTTGGGAGCGTGGTACTCGGAGGTCTCCGGCGGCGGCCGCACGACGACCAGCACCTTCTCCCGGTCCAGCCGGAGTTCGTCCAGGACGGCCGGGTCGGGCCCGAAGTCCGACAGGTAGTACTCCTCCTTAAGGCCCGGGTAGCGAAACAGCTTGTCGCCCTTGGCGCCGAGCCGCGCCAGCCTCTCGACCGGGATCGAGTCGGGGGCCAGAACCCGCCGGGCGAGCCGGAACGCGACCTGCCGCTGCAGCCGGGCGAACTCGTAATCCTGCATCTGTACCGAGGGAATCCGGATCGACGCCGAGACCACCGCGAGATCGACCGATCCGTGCCCGATCGCCAGTTCCGGCCGCTGCCGCCAGACCAATCGAGTCAGCCGCGCCGAGCGACTCCCCAGCGCCCACGCCTTGCCGAGCTTGGACGCGCCCCCGTGCTCGCCGACGACCGTGTACGCCAGCCCCAGGCGATCGAGGATCCCGAGCGTCTGCCCGTACTCCCGGGCGGTGATGAAGACGCTGTGGCCCCGAGCTTCCAGCCGCTCGACGATCGGCCGCAACACCAGCGGATGTGCCGCCGCGGTGCAATCGACCCAAACCTTCATCAGCCGACCCTAGCTAGGACCCTGCGGGAGGGGTCGGGTGCCCCTCCCGCAAGCGGCGTCCCTGGTTTTCGCAGCGCCCGTCAGCGAGAGATTCCGCGTTAAAGGCGAAGATCCCAGCGCCGGGGGAGGGGCACCCGACCCCTCCCCATGGCCTGAGCCAAGGAAGTTGCTCAAACCGTCGTCGGCGAGAGCTGCGGGTAGAGCGGGAAGCGATCCATCAGGGCGGCGGTGCGGGCCGAGAGGGCGTCCTTCTCGGTCTCGAAGTTGCCGCCCAGGGCGGTGGCGATGACCGCGGCGATCTCGCTCATCTCCGCCTCGCCCATACTGCGGGTGGTCAGGGCCGGGGTTCCGATCCGCAGCCCCGAGGGGTTCATCGGCGGCCGCTCGTCGAACGGGATCGCGTTGCGGTTGACCGTGATCCCGACCTCCTCGAGGCGGTCCTCGGCGGTTTGCCCGTCGAGCCCGGTCGGGGTCAGGTCGACCAGCACGAGATGGACGTCGGTGCCGCCGGTCAGGACCGGGATCCCTCCGGCTTCGAGGCCCGCCGCGAGGGCCCGCGCGTTGGCGATCGTCTGCCGCTGGCGCTCGCGGAACTGGGCGCTCGAGGCGATCCGCATCGCCACCGCCTTGGCCGCGATGATGTGCATCAGCGGCCCGCCCTGCTGGCCGGGGAAGATCGCTTTGTCGACAGCTTTGGCATGCTCCTCGCGGCAGAGGATCATTCCGCTTCGCGGGCCGCAGAGGGTCTTCTGGATAGTCGTGGTGACGACGTCCGCGTGCTCGACCGGGTTCGGGTGCTCGTCGGCGGCGACGAGGCCGGCAAAGTGGGCCATGTCGACCATCAGCTTCGCGCCGACCGAGTCGGCGATCTCGCGGAATGCCACGAAGTCGAGCTGGCGGGGGTAGGCGGACCAACCGGCGACGATCACCGCCGGCTTGTGCTCGCTGGCGAGCCGCTCGACCTCGTCCATGTCGATCCGCAGGTCCTCGCGCCGGACGTGGTAGGCAACCGGGTTGTAGAGCTTCCCAGAGACGTTCAGCTTCATCCCGTGGCTGAGGTGGCCGCCGTGGTCGAGCGCCAGGCCGAGGATGGTGTCGCCGGGTTCGAGCAGCGCCATGTAGGCGGCATTGTTCGCCTGGGCGCCGGCGTGGGCCTGGACGTTGGCGTGCTCGGCGCCGAACAGGTCCTTGGCGCGCTCGATGGCCAGCTGCTCGGCAACGTCGACCTCCTCGCAGCCGCCGTAGTAGCGGCGGCCGGGATAGCCCTCGGCGTACTTGTTGGTCAGCACCGAGCCGACCGCGTCGAGCACCGCCTGGGGCACGAAGTTCTCCGAGGCGATCATCTCCAGGGTGCGCTGCTGGCGCCGCAGCTCGCGGTCGAGGACGTCGGCGATATCTGGATCGACCTCGGCCAGCGGTGCGGTCTGGAAGTTCTCGGGCAGCTCGCTCACGATGATCAGTTCCCTCGCACGAAACGCTTCGGACCCGAATGACCGGAAGTCACTGAGCCGTTTCGCGCTGTGGACGCGACGATAGCAACGGGCCGGGATAGTCTGAGCCCGGTGAGAGCGCGCATTTCCGTCCTGGCCTCGACCATGCTGGCGATGGCGGTCGCCCCGGCCGCGGTGCAGGCGCAGGTCGAGAACCCCTGCGTGGGGCCACTAGCCCACGCCCTCCTCTGCCCCAACTTGAGGATCGGACCGCCGACCGGGCTCTACGTCCAGGACGCCGGTGGTGGCCGGCAGCTGCTGCGGGCCACCAGCGACGTGCGGAGTCGCGGCCGGGGGCCGATGGAGCTGCGCGGCAGGCGCGACGGCTGGCGCACGATGCGCACCAATCAGCGCATCTACCGCGCCGGGGGCGGCCACATCGACATCCCCAGTCGCGCCACGCTGCGCTTCACCGACGTCGGCGCCTACTACGGGGGCTCCTACTGGAAGGTGCACCAGCTGGCGCGGTTCGAGCTGCGCCGGGCCAGCCCCGACGGCTCGCTCGGCCCCGTTGTCCGAACCGGGCCAAAGCTCAACTACTGCCTGCGCGACCTCGAGCGGACACGTCCCGGCCGGCGCTCACCTCCGAGCCGCCACTACCCCGGCTGCAATCAGGACCCCTACCGGAACCGGGTCACGCTCGGCACCTCGGTCGGCTGGTCGGACATCTACCCGGCCGAATACGACAAGCAGTGGATCAACGTCGCCGGCCTGCACGGCTGCTTCGCCTTCACGATGACCGTCGACCCCGAGCACCTGCTGATCGAGTCCAACGAGAGCGACAATACCTCCCAGCGCCTGGTCCGCCTGCCGTTCAGGGGCGACACCGGCTGCTGAACCGCCGGGCGATGGGCGGACGGTCTATATCTGCGGCAATCGGCCCGTCGGCACTCAGCCGAGGCCGGCCGAGGCGAGGGCACTGGCGAGATCGCCGGGCGAGAGGGCGCCGTAGCGGAGGATCTTCCAGCTGCCGTCCTCGTCGATCGAGCCGATGTCGACCACGGTCGAGGGCAGGCCGGTGAGCTGGCCGCCGTCGATCGCCAGGTCGGCGCCCTCGATGATCGACGCCTGAACGTCGCCGAACCTCGCGGGCGCCGGCTCGCCGCTGAGGTTCGCCGAGGTCTGGAAGACAGGGCACATGACGCCCGCGAGCGGCCCGGAGAGCAGGCGGATGCCGAGCCGCTCCGGATCCTCGCGGCAGGCGAGCGGATACCGGTGGCCAGGGTTCGCGACGACGAGGGTCACGGGCCCGGGAAGCAGGGCGCCGACGGCGGCCGCGGTGCGCGGGCCGAGCCCGGCGACCAGCTCCCGCATCGCCAGCGGCGAGAAGTACATGACCGCCGAGGACTTGCCGTCGTCGCGACCCTTGAGGCGGTGGATACGCGCGATCGCCCCGGCGTCGAGGGGGTCGCAGGCGAGGCCGTAGAGCCCGTCGGAGGGGAACACGGCGACACCCCCCGCGGCGATGCACCCTTCCAGCGCGGTTCGGGCGGTGTCGGCG